>LJSY01000013.1:60448-80512 GCA_001314805.1 Rhodobacteraceae bacterium HLUCCO18
CGCGCGTTGCCGTCCACCGACAGCGTCATCCGGTCCGCATCAACGATACCCGCCAGAACCTTGATCAGCGTGGATTTTCCAGCTCCGTTCTCGCCCATCAGCGCATGCACTTCGCCCGCGCGCAACGTCAAGTCCACGTCGCGGAGCACGCGCGCGGGACCGTAGCTCTTGTCGAGACCGGAAATCGTGAGCGTCCGCATGGAACCTCTTGGAACCTCAGAAGAAAGGGGCAGCCCGCCCGGGCCGCCCCATGGAACGCGACGACGCCGCGCCTACTCGGCGACGTTGGCCGCAGTGATGAGCACCGTGGGCACGTAGGTGACGGGTGCGGTGATCGTCTCGCCCGAGACGAGGCGCGCCACGGCCTCGGCCGCCGCCGCGCCGATCCCCTCGAAATCCTGCGCCATGGAGGCTTCGAAACTGCCGCCCGCCGCGATGGCGTCACGCGCCTGCGGGTTGGCGTCCATGCCGACGATCACGATGCCCTCATCGCCACGGCCCGCATCCTCGATGGCCTGAAGCGCACCCAGCGCGGGCTGATCCCAGGCGGCCCAGACCGCGGCGATGGAGCCCGGTTCAGGGTTTGCGGCCAGAAGCGCCTCCATCTGCGCGCGTGAATCGGCAATGCCGCCGTCCTGCACGTCAGGGGTCACGCGCGCGAGCACCTCGATATCCGGCGTGTTGGCGAAGATCGCGTCGGCGATCACGCCCCGGATCTGCACCGGCGGGAAGGGGTCGAAGACGAACATCACCACATTTCCCTGCCCATTCAGGCGGTTGACGACATAAGCTGCGGTCTCGGCGGCCATGGCGTAGCCGTTCGACGTGACATTGGTGGCAAGATAGGGCGACATGCCCGCATCCATGCCGACGACGGGAATGCCCGCGGCCTCGGCCATCGCGAGGCCCGCCTCCACCTGCGCGGGATCGACGTTGAGGACGATGGCGTCCACGCCTTGCGTCACCGCGTCCTCGATCCGGCTGATCACGGCGGCGATGTCACCCGCCGTATCGATGACATTGACATCCCAGCCATTGCCTTCCGCCGCGGCCTCGAACCCGTCGATGTAGAACTGGGTTCCCGGCTGCGCGAGATACGGCGTGATGACCGCCACGCGGTCCTGCGCCGCCGCCGTGGTGGCGAGCAGCGCCGCGCCCATGCCGATCAGTATGTGTTTGAACCCCATGTCTCTTCCCCGTTGCTGGACCGATTGAGCGACATTGCCCCGAGCCTTGCGAAGGGGCAAGCGCCTAACCCATCGCCGCGAGCGCATGATTGGTGGCGCGCGCCGCCTCGTATGCGGGACGGTAGAGCGCATAAAGCGCCTCGGCGCGGTCCTGCCCCTCGGGGTCGGGCGTGTAGGTCTTGTCGAAGCGGACGGCCGAGGCCAGCGCGGTATCGAGGTCGGGCTGCAGACCCGCCGCCACCGCCGCCAAGGCCGCCGCGCCCAGCGCACCGGGGTCGCGCACCGCCAGACGGCGCAACTCGCGGCCCAGCACGTCGGCACGGATCTGGTTCCACCTGTCCGAGGTAAATCCGCCCCCGCCGCAATTGAGCACCTCCGCCCGCATGCCGGCGGAGGTATCGAGCGCGGCGAAGGCCAGCCGCACGGACATGGCCACGCCCTCCAGCACCGCGCGCGCGATCTCGGCTCTTCCCATGGAGTTGTCGAGACCGAGGAAGGTGCCCCGCGCCGAGGCATCCCAGAGCGGCGCGCGTTCCCCCGAAAGATGGGGCAGGAACAACGCGTTCGCGCCCCTGGCCGGCAGCGCCGCCACCTCCGCCATCAGGACCTCGGGCCGCGTGTCGAACAGGCCGCAGAGCCACGTCAGCGACGCACCGCCCGATTGCGTCGGCGCGGCGTGCAGCGTCAGGCCCATATGGGGCGGAAAGACCAGCGCGCCCTCAGCGGGGTTCACAATTGCCGAGATGACACCGGGGATCTCGCTGGTGCCGGAGATATACATCGCGTCGCCCTCGGCCCGGACGCCCACGCCGAACATCGACGCCCATGCATCCATAAGCCCCGTGGCAACGGGGACCGGACGGTCGGCACCGGGCACCCTGGCATGGCCCGCGACGGTGACGGGGTCGCGCAACTCCGGCAGGCGGTTCCGCGCACCGCCGATCCGGGCGAATAGATCGGCGATGAAGGCGCCATCCCGCCCCACCGCTCCGATCTGGCTGACGGGGTCGGAAACGTATGCGCCCGTAAGCTGTCCGATCACCCAGTCCTTGGGCAGAAGCACCTGGGCCGTGGCCGCCCAGAGGTCCGGTTTCGCCTCCGCCATCCATTCCATGCGCGCGGCCATGTGGCTGGCATCAATGCCCATGGCCGCGCCCCACCATGTCGCGCGCTCGGCCTCGGTGATGCCGGCATCGAGGGACGACGCCGCGACGCGGGCGCGCGTGTCGGCCCAGGTGATCGCCGGATGGACCGGCGTGCCGTCGGCGGCGCAGAAGACATGGGTGTTGACCTGGCTGGTCACGCCGATCGCCGCGATTGCTGGGGCGTGCCCGGCCCTGGCGATCTCGTCGAAAGCCTCGGACAGGCAGCGCATCCAGTCGGCGGGGTCCTGTTCGGAAAACGCGCCGTTGCGGGTGGTGGGATAGGCTCGCGCGTAACGGTGCCGTTCCCGCCCGTCAGTGTCGTAGACGACCACCTTGACCGCGGTCGTTCCGATATCGATCCCCATCAGAAACGGTGCGTCGCCCATGCCCGGCCCTCCCTGTCGCGGGAGGCAGCCTAGACGCGCTCACCAACGTGCGCCAGTGGCGCGGAGACGGTCAGACAGAGCGGATAGCCGGTCCTGGGCGGCTTTCCGAAAATGTCGCTATGTCAGAGGGTTACATGCGACCTGCAAGAGTATTCACATAAGCCGCCGCACGGCGGAAAACGTGGCCGTTGCTGCAGTTGTCAGCTCACACCCAGCCTGGAACACAAAGCTCTGACACCGAACGCAAAAACCCGCTTATCCACATGTGGATAAGCTGTGCGCAAGTCAGTGGTTCTCGCGGAGCCAGCCCGGTTCGAACGCCACATCGCCGCATTCGGCCAGCACGGCGACCCGTTCGATCTCGTCGACCAGGCGCTGGCGCCGTCCGCTGCCCATCCGGACGCCCGGCTCGGGCCAGAAGGCGCGCACCTTCAGGCACGTCCTGCCCCGCCCCGCCGCCATGTCGATCCGCCCCGCAAGACGCGTGCCCTCGAGCACCGGAAAGACGTAGTAGCCATGGCGACGCTGCGCCTCGGGCACGAAGATCTCGATCCGGTAGTGAAAGCCTAAAAGCCGCTCCGCGCGCTTGCGGTCGCGCAGCGCCGGATCGAACGGACTGAGCACGCGCAGACGCGGCCCGGGCTCCGGCAGGGATGAAGCTGCCTCGACCGCACCCGGCCATGCGACCGAACGCCGGACGCTCCCGTCGGCGCAGCCCACATCCACCTCGACCCCCCGCCCCGCGCGGCGCGCGTCCTCGACCCAGGCCCGCGCCTCGGCCGGGGTCACAAGGTCCCAGAAGGCCGCGAGCTCGCCGCTGGTCGCGAAGCCCAGCCGGTCGAGCGCCGCCGCACAGGCCCAGTCGACCGTTTCGGACAGATCGGGATGCGGGGCGTTCAGAACCTCCAGAGGCACGACCCGCTCGGCCAGGTCGTAGAACTTGCGAAACCCCTCGCGCCGCGTCACTGCCAGATCGCCCGACCGCCACAGGTATTCGAGCGCGGTCTTGGAGGGGTGCCAATCCCACCAGCCGGTGGATTTCTCCGCCCGCTCGCCCTGGAAATCCGCGCTGGAGACAGGGCCGTTGTCCGAGACATGGACGAGAACGCGATCAAGCTCACCGTGGAACCTGTCGCCGTGCCAGTTCTTCCATCGACCATGAAGCCGCGCGCGGTCCCGGGCGAACCGCAGCCGCCAATGGGGGTAGAACGTCATCGGCACGATCGCGGCATCGTGGGTCCAGTGCTCGAAGGTGGCCCGCGCCCGGTCGTTCAGCCAGCGCAGCGAGGCGGGCCGGTAGGACGGGCGCCGCGACCAGAGGATCAGGTCATGGGCGCGTGCGAGCGTGTTCACGCTATCGACCTGCACGAAGCCCAGCCGGTCGATCAGCGCTTCCAGTGCCGCGCCCTTCGCGGGGCCCGCCGGAGACTCGAGCAGTGTGTGACGATCAAGAAAGAGCCTTCGGGCCAGCGTGTTGGGCAGGACGGAACGGCTCATCGCCACGCCCGATTTTCATCCGGAAATCGGACAAGTGCGATTATTCGTACGAATAATCGCATCGCGCTACGGATGCCGCCACTCCCAGGGGCGCGTGTATTCGCCCAACACCTTGCGGACCGCCTCCTCCTCCACGTCACCCATGCGTTCCAGGCCCGCGACGAGGCCGAGCTTCTTGTCCTCGCGCACCTCGACCACGCGGACAGGCAGATCCGCCGCCTCCAGAACGGCATCGTAGACCCGCGTGATGGCGCGCTTCCTCAGCTCGGGCTTGAAGATCTTGCCCACCGCCGTCTTGGGCAATTCGGGCAGGATTTCCAGGTGCTTCGGGATCGCGGCGCGTTCGTGAACATGCTCCTTGCACCAATCCATAAGCTCTTCGACCTCTGCATGAGCACCGTCCACCAACTCCACGTAAACGCATGGCAATTCGCCCGCGAAGGCGTCAGGCTGACCGATCGCGCCGGCGAATGCCACGGCAGCGTGGCCCGCCAGAGCCTCCTCGATCTCGGCGGGGTCGATATTGTGGCCGCCCCGGATGATCAGGTCCTTCGCGCGGCCGGTGATCCAGATGTAGCCATCCGCGTCGATGCGGCCCAGGTCGCCGGTCCTGAGATACTGGCCGAAATGGTAGAGCTCCTGGTTCTTGGCGCCCTCGGTATAGGTCGCCCCCTCCAGGACACCGGGGTTGTCGACGCAGATCTCGCCGACCTCGTCCACCTCGCAGTCAATGGGGCCCTCCGGCGTCTGCTTGAGGATGCGGACGTCACAATGGGGAAAGGCGATGCCGACCGAGCCGATCTTCTTTTCGCCGTCGACCGGGTTGCAGGACACGAGGCAGGTCGCCTCGGTCAGGCCGTAGCCCTCCACCAGTGTGATGCCGGCGGCCTTCTCGAAACGGTGGAACAGCTCCACCGGCAGGGGCGCCGATCCCGAGAAGGCGGTCTTCACGGTCGAGACATCGGCGTTCACCGGCCGCTGCATCATCGCCGCGATGGCGGTCGGCACCGTGATGATGAAGGTGACTTTCCAGCGCTCTACCAGCTTCCAGAAATTGTCGAAGACCCCCTCGCCCCGGTAGCCCTGCGGTGTGGGCAGGATGATGTGCCCGCCCGAGGCCAGCATCGCCATCAGGATGACGTGACAGGCGAAGACGTGGAAGAGCGGAAGGGGACAGATCACGTTGTCCTCTTCGGTGAAGAGAAGCGTGTGCCCGACCCAGCCGTTGTAGATCATCCCCGAATAGCTGTGCTGCGCGACCTTGGGCATGCCGGTGGTGCCGCCGGTGTGGAAATAGGCGGCGACGCGGTCGGCCGTGGAATCCGCGAAGGTCAGGCGGTCGCTTGGGTGCCTGGCCATCTCCGCGTCCCAGTCCACGACGCGCGCACGGTGTCCGGTGGGGTTCTTCGGTCGGATGAAGGGGACGATGAGCTTCTTGATACCGGTCAGGTAGCGCAAGAGGTCCACCTCCAGCACGACCTGCACGTTCGGCGCGTTGCGCACCGCCTCGGCCATTTTCTGGGCCACGTCGGTCTTGGGGAATTCCTTGAGCGTGACCACGACCTTGGCCTTGGTCTCGCGCAGGATGGCGGCGATCTGCTCGGGCTCCAGCAGCGGGTTGATCGGGTTCACGATCCCGGCCGTCGCCCCGCCCAGGATCGTCACGGCCGTCTCGGTGCAGTTCGGCAGGACGAAGGCGACGGTGTCGGTCTCCTGCACGCCGAGTGCGCGGAACATGTTGGCCGCCTGCGTGACACGGGCGTGCAGCTCGGTCCAGCTGAGCGTTTCGGCCTTGTCCTTCGGCCCGGAAAACATCTGGAACGTCAGCGCGTTGCGGGCCCCGTGCTTGCCGGCCGTATGGCTCAGCAGCTCGTAAAGCGTCGTCGCCGGCAGGCTCGCGGGCCAAGGCATGTCCGCCTCGATCTCGGCAATGTCGCCGGCATTGGCAAATCTCACCATGCCGTCCTCCCTTGGTGGTGACCGGCGCCCGGTTTTCCGGGTCGCGCGGTCGTCACAGCATGGGCAGAAGCGGCGCGCCGCGCAAGCCTCGCGGTCTATTCGGCGGCGAGGCCTTCGGTGAACTGAAGCCGGGCGAGACGGGCATAGAGACCGCCCTCGGCCACGAGGCTGTCATGGCTGCCGTCGGCGACGATGCGCCCGCCCTCGAAGACGAGGATGCGGTCGGCCTGTTTCACGGTGGCGAGCCTGTGAGCGACGATCAGCGTCGTGCGCTCCTCGGAAAGCCGCGCCACGGCGTCCTGCACGAGGCGCTCGGATTCCGCGTCCAGCGCGCTCGTGGCCTCGTCGAGCAGCAGGATCGGCGCGTCGCGCAGGATGGCGCGCGCGATGGCGATGCGCTGTTTCTGCCCGCCGGACAGCATCAGGCCCCGCTCGCCCACGAAGGTGTCGTAGCCACGCGGGAGGTCCACGAGGAACTCGTGCGCGGCCGCGGCGCGGGCGGCGGCCTCGACCTCGGCATCGGTGGCGTCGGGGCGGCCGAAGCGGATGTTCTCGCGCGCCGAGGCGCCGAAGATCACCGGGTCCTGCGGCACCAGCGCCATGGCCGCGCGGAACGTCTCGCGGCGCATCTCGGTCAGCGGCACGCCGTCAAGCGTGATCCGGCCCGAGCCGGGGTCGTAAAACCGCAGGAGAAGCTGAAAGACGGTGGTCTTGCCCGCCCCCGATGGCCCGACCAGCGCCACGGTCTCGCCCGGACGTATCGTGAAGCTGATGCCGTCGAGCGCATGGCTTTCAGGCCGCGTCGGATAGTGGAAGACCACGTTCTCGAAGCTGATCGCGCCGCGCCCGCCCTGCGGCAGCGGCCGGCCCTTTGCCGGGTCCTCGACCGTGTCCTCGGTGTGCATGAGTTCCACCAGACGCTCCGTCGCGCCCGAGGCGCGCTGAAGCTCGCCCCAGATCTCGGAAAGCGCACCGACGGAGCCGCCCACCATGATCGCGTAGATCAGGAACTGGATCAGCTCGCCCACCGTCATCGCCTCGGCCCGGACGTCGCGCGCGCCGATCCACAGCACGACAACGATGCCAGCGAAGACGAGCGAAATGACGATGATCGTCATCACCGCCCGCGTGGCGATCCGTTTCTTGGCGCTTTCGAAGCTTTTCTCGGTGACCGCGTCGAACTGGGCCGCCGAGGGGCGCTCATGGGTGAAGGCCTGCACCGTCTGCACAGAGGACAGCGCCTCGGACGCGTTGCCCGAGCTTTCCGCGATCCAGTCCTGGCTTTCGCGGCTGAGCTTGCGCAACCGGCGGCCGAGCACCACGATCGGGATGATCACGACGGGCACGATCAGCAGCACCGCGCCAGACAGCTTGGGCGAGGTGATCATCATCAGGGCGAGGCCGCCCAGCAGGATCAGCAGGTTCCTGAGCGCGATCGACACGCTGGAGGAAATGACGCTCAGCAGAAGCGTCGTGTCGGTGGTGATCCGGCTCAGCACCTCGCCGGTCATGATGCGCTCGAAAAACGAGGGGCTCATCCCGATCATGCGATCGAAGACGGCCTTGCGGATATCGGCCACCACCCGCTCGCCCAGCCGCGTGACGAGGTAGAACCGCAGCGCGGCGCCGGCGGCGAAGATGATCGCCACGACCAGAAGCGCGAGGAAATACTGGTCCAGAAGCTCGACGCTCGAGGTCTCGAACCCGTCGACGACACGCCGGACCGCCAGCGGAATGGTGAGCGACACGACCGCCGTCAGCACCAGCGCGCCGAAGGCCGCCGCCAACATCAGCTTGTAGGGCGCAAGGAACGGTCCGAGCGCGCGCAGGCTCCCGATGCGGCGCGATTTCGCGCGCTCCTCGGACGCAGCGCTTCCCGGCGCCGGTTTCAGGGAGTCCGTCGATTGCTCGGTTGCTGCCATGGTGTTCCGCGTATCGTCTCCTGCAACCGTAGCGTTAGCGCCCGGGGCCCCGGGGCACAAGACGGACGGGTTGTCACGGCAAAAGGGGGAAGGATTGGAGCGGGCGACGGGAATCGAACCCGTATCTCTTGCTTGGAAGGCAGTTGCTATAATGCAGATTAGTTTTTTTCATACAGACACTTACCTACAGAACAACTCGAATTTTGCAGGCTAATTGTCGGAAGCGAATTCATGGAGCGGGCGGCGGGAATCGAACCCGCATCTCCTGCTTGGAAGGCAGGGGTCTTACCATTACACAACGCCCGCTCAGCGCCACACTGCCTAAGTGATGGGTGCTCAAGGGTCAAGCAAGACCTTGATGCGAGGAAATGTGCGCACGGCTCACCAAGGCATGAAACAGGACCGACCGTAGCCCCGGTTTTGTGCTTGGACGGACTGCTGGTCGTGTATACTTGGGCGGCAAGGAGGCTCCATGCATCATTTCTCGCTACTCGACCTGTCGCCAATTCCCGAGGGTCAGACCGCTGCCGACGCGCTGGCGAATACGGTAAAGCTCGCCCGTGCCGCCGAGCGGCTCGGCTATCATCGCTACTGGCTCGCCGAGCACCACAACATGCCGGGGATCGCCAGCGCAGCGACCTCCGTCGTGATCGGGCATGTCGCCGGGGCCACCAGGACTATCCGTGTCGGCGCAGGCGGCATCATGCTGCCCAATCACTCGCCGCTGGTGATTGCCGAGCAGTTCGGAACGCTGGAAACCCTGTATCCGGGCCGGATCGACCTTGGCCTCGGTCGCGCGCCGGGCACGGACATGGCAACGGCCCGCGCCTTGCGCCGGCACATGGCACAGGAGGACACGTTTCCACATGACGTGGTCGATCTCCTCCACTACTTCGATAATGCGTCCGATGACACGCGGGTGCGGGCCATTCCCGGAACAGGCACGCACGTCCCGATCTGGATCCTCGGCTCGAGCCTCTATGGTGCCCAGCTGGCCGCCCATCTCGGCCTTCCCTACGCCTTTGCATCGCATTTCGCTCCAGCCATGCTGAAGGACGCTATCGCCACCTACCGCGGTACGTTCCGGCCATCCAGGTACTTGGCGAGGCCCTACTTCATGATGGCCGCGGGTATCTGCGCCGCGGATACGGATGAAGAGGCCACGTATCTAAGGAGTTCCCAAGTCCTCGCCTTCGCGCGTCTGCGCAGCGGGACGCCGGGAAAACTGCCCTACCCGACCCGCGATGTCGAGGCGGAAATCGGCAGGGACATGTACGCGCAAGTGGAGGCCGCGCTGTCCTGCTCGGCCGTCGGGTCGCCATCCACGGTCATGGAGCAGCTTCGGACCCTTCTGACGACCTATCAGCCCGACGAACTCATGCTGACCGGCATGATCCACGACCATTCCGCGAGGATCAAGTCGTTCGATATCGCGTCAGACGTCCTCTCGGAGCTGAAGGCGCAGAAAGAGCCAGCTTAGTGCGCCAATCACCCTTGGCGGACGTTGGAGCATGGTAAGCTGTTACTTGGGAAAACCCCCTGCCCCGCTGAAAAGCCGAGTTTTTCTGACAGAGCACGTCATGGCCAGAGGCTACCAAAACGCCCTACCCGCCTCAACCAGACTCCTTCTGACACGACCTCTGGGAAAGTTCTGGATCAAGCGCATGCTCGCACCAGCCTCGGCGTGCGACTGATTTCACCTACCCAGGCGCCCTACGAAGCCCGCTGTTCAGCCGTTGGGCAAAGGCTGCAACCACAATGAGTGTGGGCGTGGCGACCAACGCACCGGCCGCGCCCCAAAGCCAGGCACCGAAGAAGATCGCGGCAAAGACGGCAATCGACGCAATCCGAATGCGCGCTCCGACCACCATGGGCGTTACGATGTGGCCTTCGATGACGTTCAGCACGACCACGGCAACTAAAGGAGCGAACGCGATGATCGGAGCTTCGTCAGACGCAATCCCAAGACCCAGTGTGACCAAAGCGAACATGGCGATACCGATGAAGGGCATGAAGTTCAAAAGACCCGCCGCAACGCCCCACAGCGGGGCATTCGCGACGCCAAGGATCTGAAATGCAACCGCAATACAGACGCCGAGACCCAAGTTGACGAGCGAAATTGCCAGCAGATAACGGGCAACATTGCTCTGAACGTCGCGCATGGCTCTTGCGATGGCGCGCCGTGTCGAGCCGTCAGCGAACATCGCCATACCAGCCCTCGCCAGCATGGCTCGATCGCGCAACATGTAAAACGTCAGCATGGCCCAGAAAACAGCGCCTGCGACAACGCCCGGAGCGCCGATCGCCCATCCGGCCATCAGGTTCTGTCCTCCTTCCACCAGCCTGCCGACGGCTTCGTTTTCCGTCTCGGTCGCCGGTGGGTCACCCGTGGTGTTTGTCAGGGTCTCCACCTGACCGGTCCCGGGAAGCTCACCGGCCCCAACGTGCGGCGATGGCGATAGTTCTGACACCATTCGACGAAGGTGGGACTCGAACTCGCGCAGGACTTGCGGGGCACGCTCGTTCATCGCTTCCGCTGAGGGCATGAGCAGATACGTGGAAATTGCGACCGCCCCCAGCAGCCCACCCACCACAAAGGCCGCACACGAGGATGGCGGGGCCCCGCTCCGTTCCAGCCATCGAACGGCCGGAGTGAGGGCAATGGCGCAAAGCAGGGCAAGGACGGCTGGAACCGCGATGAAGCTTGCAGCGTCGAGTGCGGCGATCACCAATACGCCTGCGATAATGCTGAGCAAAACGGTCAGCAGCGCGTTTCGGCCCCAACGTGCGGCGTTCTGGTCAGTCGCCCGCTTCTGAACGGGGACCGATACAGGATGAAGCCTATGATCCGTCATGCACGCACCAAACTTTCTGCAAGCCCACGCCAGCGGAGCATCCGACCCGATACCACGACGTGGAGCTGTGGCATCGCCTTGCGTTCTAGCGAGGCGCCGCGCAAATCGGGTCTCGATCAGGATCCTCGATCCAACTTCACCAGCGATCTTCAGGAACCGGAAGCGCGGGAATCCGGACGTGTTGCCAGCGTAATCCGTTACGGTCGACGGCTCTCGCCAATCCGCAAGATGCCGGATTGCGCGCTTTGAAATGGTTGTTGCTACGATTCAGAGTAGAGAGCAACCTTGGCCTATGCCGCCTTGAAATCATGCAAGTTCTTCAACAAGGGCCAAGGTCACCTGCGCCGATCTCTCAATGGCGTCAGCTCCTGCGGATTTCGTTGGCTTGGACGCGCACTGTTTTTCGCTCACGCCGGGTCTGGTCGAAGGTGTTGACAGCCCTTTCGGAGGCGCGGAAGCCGGCCGCCACCACCAGAACCATCAGTCCAAAGACTAGGAAGGCTACGATAAATCCAAACATTGCGTTGTCTCCTTGGTTTGAAGCCCAGCGATTACCCATCCTTGGGAAGTGCTGCTGGCGTGCGCCCGGCGAACGCGGAATACTGCCGGAAGATGACGGGCGGATCTGCGTTCCAGACGCCACGGGGCTGAGTTCTTGCTTTTCCCGTCCATCAGTGACAGCGGATCCGGGGCAAGGTCACCAGACGCAGATCCAATTCCGTCCGGTGGCCCACGTTTCCGGCATCTGCCTGGTGCTTTCAGAGGTGATGCCCTTGGCGACACCGAGGATGTCCTCACGCGCCGCCGAGAAGCAGAAGAGCATGCACGATAAACTCCCGAAAAAATTTCACTTTGTTGAAAAGCGCGTTCGATCCGATTTCGTTCCCTATCATCTTGTGCGGATCATCGACGCGTGGCTCAATCATCTGCATCCGGTCCATCGCGACCGAACTGCGTCGCCGTTCACGTCGCGACCGCCAACGTCGGGGCCAGCGCGACCTTGGACTTTCGCAACCCGGTTTTTCGGAAACGCGACCCTACCCAGAAACCCGATGATCGCCGACAGCTACATCATGCGGCGGGACGTCATCTTCCGGGCGTTTGTCGCTTCGAGGACGCTTTTCCGGCGAGCGCTTTAGCGATGCACGTTCCACGCTGTTGGTACGCAGTGTTCTGTTGCCAGAATCAATCTCGTCATGCGCAAAAATCGAGCTCAACGTGGCCCTGCTACGGCTGACGCGGCTTTTGATCGTTCCAGTGGTACAGCCGCAGGCCACGGCCGCTTCCAACTGAGAAAACCCATAGGCTCCCATCAGGACCAGAGGTCGACGCTGGGTGTTTGGAAGCTTCTCGATGGCGGCGATCAACTCCTTCAGGGCGAGCGCATCCTCTTGGCGCGGAGCTTCGGCGAGCGCCCGCGCGCAAGACCCGTCAATGTCCTCCACCTCGCGGCGCAGCTTGCGCAGGTCCGAGAAGAATGTGTTGCGCATGATTGTGAAAAGCCAGGCGCGCAGATTCGTGTCAGGGCGGTACCTGTCGCGATTGGCCCAGGCCTTCAGCAGGGTCGCCTGAACCAGATCCTGCGCCCGATGTTCATTGGATGTCAGCTTCAAGGCACGCCACCGAAGGGGGGCGGCCTGCAGCGGCAGAAGTTCGTGGAATGGATGGTCATCGATCATGGAAACCTCGCCTTCGGTTGAGCGCAGACCAGCCGGTCCTCCGCTGTGACGCAGCGGGGCCGTGGAAGGTCTGAGACGGTTTTGGTTTGGACCGGCCCGAGCGACGGACTGTGCGCAGCCGGCACGCCATCGGGGTCGAACCGGGCCGGGTGCCCCCACATGGTGGAACCATCATGTGGGGGCGTGGCTGGACTCGTCGCCTTTCAGGCGGCGGCTTCGGTATTCAGACGCGTCTCGGCCAGCTTCGACAGCGCCTTGTCGGCACTGTATTCCTGGTCGAGGGTCTCTTTCAGAAGTTTGGCGGCCTTGGTATGGCCAAGCTGCTTGGCCCAGGCCACAAGCGTGCCGTAGCGGGCGATCTCATAGTGCTCGACGGCTTGCGCAAGCGAGATGAGGGCCGCGTCCATGGTTTCCTTGTCGTCGATTTCGGCCATCAGGCTTTCGGCTTCCTCGACGAGGCCCACCATCGCATCGCATTTCGCGCCACGGGCTGGCTTGTCGAGAAGCTCGAATACCTCTTCCAGTCGCGCGACATGATCCTCGGTCTCGTCCTTGTGCGACGACAGGGCCGCCTTGAGCTTGGGATCGGTCGCCTTGCGCTCCATTTTCGGCAGCGCCTTGAGGATCTGGCGTTCGGCGTAGAGCACGTCCTTCAGGGTATGAAGAAAGAGGTCTTTAAGGTTTTCGATTGTCATTGGGCAGCTCCTGTGAAGGGTGGATCCGCATTCTCGCCGCGATAGCGGCGACAAGGCAGATGGTGAAAACAGGAAGATAAGGGCAGCATTGGGTTTGGTGGGGTTTTCCAGAGGTTATCGGATATGGGACTCTTGGGATTTCGACATCATTTGCAGGCAGTCCAGTGGTTCCATCGCATCAATTGTTGGCTTGCGGTCCGATTTAAAAAGCTGCTTGAACCTCTTGGTCTGGGCCTTGAACCGGCGTGATAGATCGGACTTTCTGATCACACGGTTATTTTCGAAATCTTCCACCAGAACTCGAATGAAGACTTCAGCTTGGTTTTCGTTTGGCATTTGGCTTTCCTTTATCGATTTAGTCATGGCTGCATGTCTTGAAGGGGACTTCGTTTTCAAAGCAGCAAAGCAATGATGATGACGACAAGAAGGGGCGCTCCGAGAAGCCAGGCGATAATTGCAGGCATGGTTTTATCCTTTCGAGCAAGTGAAGATGGCATCGCATCAATTCCGTGCGATCAGCACGTCGAGTCCGAGGCCTTCATCCCGATGATGTCCACCGGCGGTCGCGGAGAAGAATGCCGCGATCGCACCGATGAGCAGGGTGGCCGCAGCAATGAAGCCGAACACGACACCGGCGACCCGGGCGTCTTCCACAGCCTCAAGGGCGGCCGCGCGGGCATCGGCGATCTCGCTGTTGATCTCGTCGACACGGGCGCGCGCCGCCTCCGGTTCGAGGTCGGTTTTTGCCGCCACGAGCTGCGCCAGATAGGTGCGGTCGCGGTCTTCCATTTCGCCGCTGGTCGCACTGCGGGCAATAATGGTGGCAACCTGCTGCTGCACCGCGGGGTCGATGTTGCTGAAATCCGTGCTCGGTTCCGTGAGGGACGGTGTCGCAGCGGTGCCGGTCGTGCCGGTGTCGCCGGTCACGTCCCCCACCACCGCGCCGTCTGCGGTGTCATCGGCAGGGGGTGTCGCATCGGTTGTCGTATCGGCTTGAGGCGATTCTTCGCCGCTCCGCAGCATGAGATTTGCAAAGTAGTCAGAAGATACGGCCTCGGAGGCGACGTCCGTTACGGTACCCGCGGCCGAGCCGACGGCAGATGCGCCCGCGCTCAACATGCCGCCTACGCCGGCCGTGCCAAGCACGATACCGACCAGTGCGCCGATGGCCCAGACCATCAGCCCATGAGCGCCGTCGCGCACCCCGACCTCATCTTCGGTTGCATCGCCGACCCGACGGCGCATGCGGCCAGCCAGGTAGCCACCTGCACCGAAACCCGTGACCATGACCCAAACGAACCAGATGCCGGAGGCAATGGCCAACCAGGCGACAGACACGCCTTCACCCCGGTAGGGTGACGTCAGCGACAGCCCGAGGCCGGCACCGAAACTGATCAGCAGCAACGAGATCGCAAGCGCGAAGACGGCACCGGCAAGAACCGCAGGCCAATCGAGATAAGACCCTTCAACCAAGTGCGGTTCAACCGTCCGTGCCGGGGGGGTCTGGCGAGGAGGCATGTCATCGGAAATCATTGGAATTCTCCTTTGGCTGGGAAACGTTTTCAGCTGAGGCCGACAAAGCTGAGCAATGCCAAGACGATGACAACGGCGCCGACGATGTAGATGATCTGGTTCATGGGTCTCTCTTCCGTTTGGACGCAGCAATGCCGTCGCTTTGCCATGCGAAGCGTTGAGCGTTTCGATGATTAAGGAACTGATGCGCAATTCTCGCGTTGCATATTGGCACCCGTCTCACGCGCGAATTGGCTGGGTGACCTGACGCTGACTTGCGTCAGAACAAGCGTTGGGGACGGCAGTCGTTCGACATCGCATCAGGCATCGAATTGGCCACCCAGCCTTTCACGAGGGACAAAATGGATAACGGTCTACTCTTTACGTCACGATGCGAAGGTCCTTTCCTCACATCGCAATCTCACAATACGGTTGTGATCTCGGGGCCGGTAGAACCGGAATCTACTCACTTCTTGCAAAAGGCTCGCTCACGCCTCGATTGTTTGCACGGACAAAGATCCATGTGCAGTTGTCTGCGGATATGCTATTCAATCCTATGCAATATCCCGCAGCATGGCCGAACCGCTGTCCATCATCTTGTTCCGGTTCGGGTTTTGGGACTTGCGATTTCCCTCGAAGGAACAGCCAGTGGTGAAGGGCAACTCAAGGACATATCTGCCGGTCGTTGCCATCGGGGCCTCTGCCGGCGGGCTGGAGGCATGTCGCGCCTTGCTCCGTGAAATGCCCTGCGACGTGCCTGCAGCGTTTGTCCTGATTCTTCATCTCGACCCGACTCATGACAGCATGATGGTCGATCTGCTTGCGGCGCACACGCAGCTGAAGGTGGTGCAGGCCGCCGAGGGTCAGACACTGAAACCCGGATGTCTGCATGTCATCCCGCCCGGTGTCTTTCTCACCGTCGCTGACCGGACCATCCATCTGTCCGAACCGGAAGGCGGCAAGGGCGTGCGGCTTCCGTTTGATGTGCTGCTGCGGTCCGTGGCGAAGGATGCCGCCGCGTCATCCGCCTGCATCGTTTTGTCGGGGACCGGTACCGACGGGACCTTGGGCATCGCCGACATCCGTGCCGCCGGCGGCCTCGTCCTCGCGCAAGACCCGAACGAAGCGGGGTATTCCGGCATGCCCGACAGCGCCATCGCGACCGGTCTCGTCTCCGATGTGCTGGGGACGAGCCAGATGGTCGGCGCGATCAGGACCTTCGCCACGGCGGCGGTCGATGGTGCCGTGCCGACAGACGACCCCGCGACCAGCCCGAAGCCAGCCGCGCGTGCCGCGCAGGGCTATGATGACCTGTTGTCGTTCCTCGGACGTCATGCCGAACAGGATCTGACGCTCTACAAGCGCGGGACGCTCGAGCGTCGCATCGCGCGGCGCATGGCTCTGGTTGGCATGGGGTCCGATGATGTCGGGCGCTACCTTGATCTGTTGACGGCCGATCCGGCGGAGCGCGATCTGCTGGCGGCTGACCTGCTGATCCACGTCACCAGCTTTTTCCGTGATCCGGCGGTGTTCGACCACCTGTCCGCCAAGGCGATTCCCGAACTCCTCAAGGCGCTTCCCTCAGATCGTCCGTTGCGCATCTGGGTGGCGGGCTGCAGCACGGGCGAAGAGGCGTACAGCCTCGGCATGCTCTGCCTTGAAGCCATGGGGAAGGATGCGGCGGGCGGCCGGTTGCAAATCCTTGCCTCCGACGTCGATCCCGAGGCGATCGCGACGGCGCGCGCGGGGTTCTACCCCAAGGACATCGCGGCCGCGATTTCTCCGGAACGCCTGGCACGGTTCTTCGTGGAGGAGGATGGCGGCTGGCGGGTCGCCTCGGCCTTGCGCGATGTCATCGTCTTCACCGTCGCCGACCTTCTGTCGGACCCGCCGTTTTCCAGGATCGACCTGGTGTCGTGCCGCAATGTTTTGATCTACCTCGGGCCGGAGGCGCAGAAGCGCGTCATTGCGCGCTGCTGCTTCGCTTTGCGTCCGGGCGGGTTGCTGTTGCTGGGCGCGGCAGAGATGCCGGGGGCTAACGACGATTGTTTTACCGTCGAGGACAAGGCCGCGCGGCTCTGGCGCCGTGTCGGAAAAAGCATGCCCGCAGACCTGCATTTCGCCACCGGAATTCGTGAAAAGACGGCAGCACCGACCGAGTTCGCCCCGGCGCGGCGCGGCGCACTTGCCGACTTGTGCCGACGCATCTTGCTGGAGCACTATGCCCCCGCTGCGGCCTTGCTGAACACCCGGCTGGACGTCCTCTATCTTCTTGGTCCGACCGAGAAATATCTGACGATCACCCAGGGTCACCCCGACCCCGGCCTGATCGGGATGCTTCCAAAGGTCCTGCGCGCACGGGTTCGTGCCGCGGCTGCGGCATGCACACCGGAAAACCCCCTCGTGACCGTCTCGGGCGGACGCATCCTTGGATCGAAGGGGTTCGACATCGCCTTGCACGCCGTCAGCGCCGGGACGGAGCCCTTGTTGCTTGCATGCTTCATAGACAGCCCGCGTCCGGCGCCCAAAGCCGGTGAGTCCGAGGCCGCCGCCGATCAGGCCCGGCACACCGGCGACCTGGAGGCCGATCTGGAGGCCACGCGCAGCGATCTGTCGGATGCCCTTCGCGATCTAGAACAGGAAGTGGAGGCCCATAGCGCCGATGCCGCCGAAGCGTTGTCGCTCAACGAGGAATTCCAGTCCACCAACGAAGAACTGCTGGCCTCGAAGGAGGAACTGCAGTCGCTCAACGAAGAGCTGACGGCGCTCAACAGCCAGTTGCAGGAAACCCTCGAACGGCACCGCACCACCGCCAATGACCTGCAGAACGTGCTTTACAGCACCGACGTTGCCACGCTGTTTCTCGATCTCGACCTCAATATCCGATTTTTCACCCCCGCGGCGCGCCAGATCTTTCGCGTGATCCAGACCGATGTCGGCCGTCCGCTGTCCGACTTGGCATCCGTCTCGAAAGACGACGACATCGAAGCGGATTGCCGGGCGGTGCTTGCCTCGTCAGAGCCAGTCGAGCGCGAGATCGAGGGCAAGGAAGCACGATGGTTCCTGCGTCGTGTCCAGCCGTACCGCGCAGAAGGCGCGCGGGTGGAGGGTGTGGTCATCACCTATGTCGACATTACGGAACGAAAGCGCATCAACGCCGATCTGGTCACCGCCATGACCGAGGCGGACCGCGCCACGCGCGCCAAGTCGCGCTTTCTGGCCGCCGCAAGCCATGATCTGCGCCAGCCTCTGCAATCCATGGCGCTCCTCCAAAATCTGTTGTCGCGCAGCAAGCGATCGACCGAGGGGGCGCGGCTGGCGGCGCTGATGGATCTGACGCTCACGTCCATGACGGCGATGCTCGACTCGATGCTCGACGTGAACCGCATCGAAACCGGGATCGTCCGGCCGGACATGCGGGCCGTTGAACTCGCCCCGGTGATACAGAAAGTAGCCGAGGAATTTCGCACGGCCTGCGACGTCAAGGGCCTGAAACTGCGGATCGTGCCATGCACGGCCTGGGTCAGGACGGACCCGCAGCTTCTGACGCAGATGCTGCGCAACCTGTTGTCCAACGCGCTGAAATACACGCCGAAGGGCGGTATCCTGGTCGGGTGTCGGCGGCGCGATGGCAATATTTCGGTCGTCGTATGCGACACCGGCATCGGTGTGGCCGCCTCGGAAACCGCTCAGATCTTCGACGCCTACCATCAAGGCAAGAAGGCCAACGCCATGGCCGGGCCGGGGCTTGGTCTGGGGCTGTCGATCGTCAAGCGACTAGCCGAGTTGATGGAGCATCCGATCTCTGTGCTGTCGACCCCTGGCAAGGGCTCGTCCTTCATGATCACTGTGCCGATCGTCGACCCGGCCCCCAAGGCCACCGATACGCTGAAAAACGCAGCCGCCCTTGCCGAGGCCGTTCGGGAGAAGGGAAGGATCCTGATGGTCGAGGATGAAGAGCCGCTGCGCGGGCTGCTGGCCGAAGTCCTCGAAAAAGAGGGACATGAGGTCATCGCCATGTCCGATGCGAAGAGCGCGCTGGCATGGGCCAGCGGCGATGCCGCCGTGCCCGATCTCTTGCTGACGGATTTCGATCTGCACGGGGGGACCGACGGGCTGAAACTGGCGCAGGATCTGCCGAACGTTCTGGGCACAGCCTTGCCGACCGTCATTCTGACCGGCGACATCACGACCGAAACCCTCGAAGCCATCGCGGCCTCGCCCTGCCACCAGGTCACCAAGCCGGTGATGCCCGAGGTCCTGCTGGCGACGATCTCGGATCTCATCAGCAAGGCCCGCGCCGAAAAGGCCAGGTCCGAACAGACCCCGCGCCTGTCGGGAACGACCATTCACGTCATCGACGACGACCCGGTCATCCGCGAGGCCATGCGCCGCTTGTTCGAAGCCGAGAATTACAGGGTCATCACCTACCCCTCGGCCGAGGATTTCCTCGACGCGCCACGACCCGAGGGCGCCGCCTGTCTGCTGATCGACAACCTGTTGCCGGACATGGACGGCGTGTCCTTGATCGACCGGTTGCGGGCCGAGAAGACGCGATTGCCGACCGTGATGCTGACCGGGCACGGGGATGCGGCCATTGCCGTGGCCGCCATGAAGGCCGGCGCCGCGGACCTGATCGAGAAGCCGGCAAGTGCCGCCGAGCTGCTGGCCAGTGTGCGGAACGCGATCGCATCGGCCAAGTACGGCAAGGAAGATGGCGCGCGAGGCGAAGCGCGCGAGGCCGCGCGCCTCAGGTTCTGTGATCTGACCAGGCGCGAACGCGAGGTGATGGCGATGGTCCTCGAAGGTGCGCCCAACAAGATCATCGCCGCCGATCTCGGGATCAATCAGCGCACCGTCGAAAACCACCGCGCCGCCGTGATGCGCAAGACCGGAGCGTCATCGCTGCCGGAACTGGTGCGGCTGGCGCTGCTGGCGGACGTCCAAGACCTGTAGCGAGCGCGGCTTGCCGCATCCTTCACGCGCCGAAGGCTCCTGATGCATCGGCCCAGGTGATCCGCGTCTACCTTGCGAAATCCGCCGGACAGCTGAAATCGCCGGAACGGCAATCCGGACGGCGCGTTTGATTGACGTGGCCGATCCTTTTCGGACCGGGTCCTGCCGTGCCCTAGGCCCTGTCTGCATTCGGGGGATTCCCAAGTGAGGTGAATTCTGATTCAAGATCGAAAACGGAGGCGATCTTGAGCAGACGAACATTGAGCGACGC
>LJSY01000025.1 GCA_001314805.1 Rhodobacteraceae bacterium HLUCCO18
CTTCCATCAAGCGGTCCAGAAGGTCTTTGTCGATGCTCATACGTGGGTCTCCTCTCAGAGCAGTTACCACGTCAGCGCACAAAATTTAGGATAGTCCCCATGAGCCTTGAAACCCTCGCCCGCGTCACCGACAATCCCACCGTCAGGCTGCCCGCAGTGGCGTCCTGATCAAAGCGGACCTTTTCGAGGGACGGCGCTCTTAAACCATCCGGTGGGACACTACCATGGAACATCAGATACATACAGACCCTCCCACTACCTCCACCCTATCTCCTACCCCCTCTCCATTACTCATACCAATTCCCCTCTGACCCACCCTCTCCGGGATACCCCGCCGACACCCCCTCAGACCTCCGCTGATGGAGCCCTCTGAGGTCCTGTGTGTTGCTGTAGGATGTAGAGAGGACACCCCCGAGCATGGGGCATTCCCGGGGGCACTCCGGAGGCCCTTGGAGACGCCCGGTCGATAACGCTCATGAGGACGGGTGGACTGGCTGGGGTGGTAGGATTCGAACCTACGGTACACGGTACCAAAAACCGCTGCCTTACCGCTTGGCTACACCCCAACCGTGCCGCGCTAGCTACTCAATCCGTCACCGGGGATCAAGCCCTGGCAAGCGTTTTTCGCAAGGGCGCGCGCTATTCCTGCGGGGCCTCGCGGCGCAGCAGATCGTTGTCGGGAAGCGCCTGGCGTTCGACCTCGATCATCGTCTCGAGCGCGGCCTGTTCTTCCGCGCCGATGTCCTGCGCTTCGACACGCGTCCCGGGCGGGGTCGGTGCCGCGGGGCGGGTGGGGGCCGCGGCCGGGGCTCTCGTCGGTGTCTCCGGCCCGACAAGCCGGTATGTCGGTTCCGGCAGGCCGATGCCTGCCGCCTCCAGCCGCGCCTTCACGACGCGGATCGCCTCGCCCTTGGCCATCCCGATCGAGGTCTGGTGCTGCATGATCCAGGCCGCCGCGGTCAGGTCGATGGTTGACGCGCCGAGGCCCTCGACCCACACCGCCGGCGCCGGTGTCTCCAGCACGAATGGCAGCTCCGTCAGCGCGCCCAGGACGATTTCCTGCGCCCTCCCGATATCTGCCGACGGGTCGATGCCGAGCCCGAAGGTGAAGCGGCGTTCGTCGTTGCGGGTGTAGTTGATGATCTTGGCCTTGAAGACCGTCGCGTTTGGAAGCCGGACGTGGTTGCCGTCGAGGCTGAGCAGGATCGTGGCGCGGCTGGTCAGGCGGATCACGTGGCCCAATTCGCCCTCGATCTCGACGAGGTCCTTGGGGCGGAACGGCTGGCGGATCGACAGCATGATCGAGGCGATGAAGTTTTCCACCGTGTCACGGACGGCGAAGCCGATCGCGAGGCCGATGATCCCGGCCGCACCCAGGATCGTGCCCAGGAGCGCCGTCAGGTTCAGCAGGTCGAGCGCCAGAACGACGCCGAGGATGCTGAAGCCCAGGCGCACGATCTGGCGGTAGATGTCGGCGATGAACGCGTTGGGCGCGATGCTCTCCCAAGGCCATTTCCGGCTGGCGATGAAGAACCCGGCGACGGCGACGATCGCGCCCGCGCCTGCAGCCACGAGGATCAGGGGCAGGACCGCAGCGATCTGCGCGATACGCCCCTCGATCCGCGCGACGGCGGGGTCGAGCCGTTCGCGCAGATCCGTGCTTTCGACGACCTCGTTCTCGATGGCCACCACGCCCTCGACACGGGCCACGAGTTCGGCGAGCGCGGTGATCTGGGCGGGGTCCAGCACTGTGCCGCGCAGGGTCACGATCCCGTCGGCCACGGAAACGGTGACATCCCTGTATCCGTCGAGCTGGCGGATGATTTCGCGGATGCGGACCGCGATCGCGGCGTCCTGGTTTGCATCGGACTCCACGGCGATGGTGCCGCCCGGTTGCCCGTTCCCGGATTGCGCCGCGGCCGGTGTGCCGAGACAGGCGAAGCACAAAAGCAGGGTAAGAAGAAGACGCATGACGGCGGCCGTTGCCCGTGGGGAACCTTGGGGCAAGCCTAGGCCGCTTTGTCCTAACTCGAAAGGGGGGAGCGCTCAGACCCGGATCGGGTTGTCCTTCGCCAGCGCGTCGAAGGCCATGAGGCTTTCGATGAGCGACGGCATCTGATCGAGGGGGATCATGTTGGGCCCGTCCGAGGGCGCGGTGTCCGGCGCCTCGTGGGTTTCGATGAAGACCGCGGCGATCCCCAGCGAGACTGCGGCGCGCGCCATGACCGGGGCGAATTCGCGCTGCCCGCCGGAGGAGCCGCCCTGACCCCCCGGTTGCTGCACCGAATGGGTGGCGTCCATGACGACCGGGTAGCCGGTCTTCATCATCTCGGGAAGGGCGCGCATGTCGGTAACGAGCGTGTTGTAGCCGAAGCTGACGCCGCGCTCGGTCAGGAGAATCCTGTCGTTGCCGGTAGAGGCGACCTTGGCGGCGACATTGGCCATGTCCCAGGGCGCGAGGAACTGGCCCTTCTTGACGTTGATCGCTGCGCCGGTTTCGCCGGCGGCCAGCAGCAGGTCGGTCTGGCGGCACAGGAAGGCGGGGATCTGGAGGATGTCGCAGGCCTCGGCCGCGGGCGCGCAGTGGTCGGACGCGTGCACATCGGTCAGCACCGGGCAGCCGATGCGCGCGCGGACCTCGGCGAGGATATCGAGCCCGGCGTCCATTCCGACGCCGCGTCGGCCCGACAGGCTCGTGCGGTTCGCCTTGTCGTAGCTTGCCTTGAAGACGTAGGCAGCGCCGGCCGCGGCGCAGGCGTCGGCCATGCGCCGGGCGATCATCAGCGCGTGGTCGAGCGACTCCAGCTGGCAGGGACCCGCGATCACGGTCAGCGGACTGTCATTGCCGACCGTGATGGGCCCGATCGAGACGTTTTTCATCTGGTGTTCATGGTCCAATCCGGTCCTCGGCCCGCCTCACGAACTGACCTGTTCGCGCAGGATCGATACCGTCATCGAGATCAGGAGGTAAATGCCCGAAAAGACGAGGAAGGCCAGAAGCGTGTTCTCGAAGGCGCGCGGATAGGCGGGGGCGTCGGGCGCGATGGGGAAGACGCCGACCGAGAGGTAAAGCGTCTGGCGGTTGGCCTCGATCCGGGCGCTTTCCATCTGTTGCAGCGCCTGGGCCAGGATCATCTGCCGTGTCTCGAGGTCCGCCTGGGCGATGATGAGTTCCGACTGGATACGCGCCAGCGAGATCTCACCCGTGCCCGTGTTGGTCAGGCTGGATCGCAAATCGGTGATCAGCGCCTCCAGCCGGGCGATGTTGCGTTCGGCCACCTCCACACGGGATGCATTGGGCTGCGGCACCGACAGCAGTTCGGCGAGGCGTAGCCGTTCTTCCTGCAGTTGCAGCTCGAAGTTCTGGATCTGCCCGAACACGGTCGAGACTTCAGCCTCGGTCGACAGAACGCCACGCTGTTCCTGCAGGTTGAGGACGCGTTGTTGCGCTTCCAGCGCCCGTGCCTCTGCGTCCTCGAAGTTTTCGCGCGCGCCGGACATCTGGTCCGCGCGCAGCCTCTGGCTCATCCGGTCGACGCGCTCCTCGGCGAAGCCGATGAGCGCCTGGGAATAGGACTGGCTGACCTCAGGGTCCGCCGCGATCACTTCCATCCGGATCAGTCCCTCGGTCGGGTCGTAGCCGATCCGAAGGTGTCGCAGATAGGTGTCATACACGTCCTCGTCCGTCGCATCGGGGCCGATCCGGTTCAGCGGGTCGATCGCCTCCTGCGAGAAATGTTCCCTGAAGCCCAGTTCATCCTCCAGGCGGAGCATCGCCTCGCGGCTTTCGAGGAAGGCCTGAACCGTGATGCTTTCCTGAACGGTGGCGAAGCCCGATCCGCCCAGCAGACCGCCAAGCCCGCCGCCCCCGCTGCTGGCGCCGCTTTCGGCCTTCTGGATGATGAACTCGGTATGGGTCGCGTACATGGGCGTCGCGACGCGGTAGAAATAGAATGCGACCAGCAGGGTGGGCAGCAGAACGAAGAAGCTGAGCCGTGTGGCCAGCAGGATGAGCCTCTTGCGGCGGCGGCGCGCGATGTCTCGCTGCACCTTCATGATCTCGGCGGCACGTTCATCGGCGCCGAGGGGTTGCGGCACCCCGACCGGTTGCGGCACGGCCGGTGTCGTCTGCCGGCTCATGGGCGCAAGCGCCTGACCGGTGGATTGCGACTGCGTGCCGGCGGGCGCGGCGGACGGTTGCGTCCCGGTGTCGACCACGAGTTCCAGCTTGCCGCCGCGGGCGAAGGGATCGATGCCGCGGTGCCGCAGGAGCCGGACCGCGTCGAAATCCGAGCTTGGCGCAAGCCCGTGTTTCTGCGCGATGCGCCGGGCCATGCGCAACTGCCGCCCGGTCAGGCCCTCGGCGCGGATCGCTGCAAGCTCCTGTTCGGCGGTGGGCGTGCCGCCGGAGGGCGGCGAAGCGGGCGGCGGGGCTTGCGCGGCGCCGGCATCCTCGGCTTGTTGGGCGGATTCGCGTCCGGCGCTTTCGGCCTCCAGCCGGTCATGGGCGGCCGACCCCGGGAAAGGCGTCGTGCCGAAACCGTCTTCGGTGGCTGCCGGTCCGGGGTGCTTCATGGCCACCTGCCCGGCGGCCGCGACCTCGGACCGGGGGCTTGGCCCGGGCGTATCGGACCGCGCCATATCCGCCGCCTGCGCTGCGCCGGCCTCCGCAGGCCCGGTCGTCGACGCACCGCCCGTCTTGCGGATGCGGAACTTCCTAGCCTTGGGTTTCATAGTCATAAAGTTGCTTTGCCTCTTCGAGCGTATCGAATTCGTAAAGCCGTCCATCCCTCAGAACGGCGGCCCGTCGCGCGAATTTTTCCAATGTCTGCATCTGGTGGGACACGATGACAACCGTCGCGTTGCGGATGCGGTCGGCCAGGATGCTGCCGGCGCGGCGGTTGAACTCGGCATCCGTCGAGGCCGGCATGCCCTCGTCGATCAGGTAGATGTCGAATTCCAGCGCGAGCAGGAGGGAAAAGTTGAACCTTGCCCGCATCCCCGAGGAATAGGTGCCGATGGGCATGTCGAAATATTCCTCGATCCCGCAGACCCAGCGGCAGAACGCCTCCACGTAATCGGGATCGAGGCCGTAGAGTTGCGCGATGTAGCGGGCGTTCTCGGTGCCGGTGAGCTTGCCGATCACGCCGCCCATGAAGCCCAGCGGAAACGATATGCGGCAATTGCGGTAGATGCGCCCTTCATCCGGCAGTTCGAGGCCGGCCATCATGCGGATCAGCGTGGTCTTGCCGGTGCCGTTGGGTGCGAGGATGCCCAGCGAATAGCCAAGCTCGACCGTAAAGGATTCCTTGTCCAGAATCACCTTCCGGCGCTCTCCGGTCCAGAACGATTTCGATACCTCGGCGAATTCCAGCATGCCCGCCTTCTGCCCTTCGGTTTTCGCGACGCCACGCCTGGCAAGACCAGGGGGCGTGCCATGTCTCCGGTCTGACGCCGGATTCGGCCGCGGTCGCGCTACATCCCCATTGGGGCTGTTTTATGGTCTGAAGGGTTAAATGGGTATGATTATTTTGCCTCTCCGGACGCGCGCGGCCCCGCACGTGCGGAACTCCGCCATACGGGGCCGTGCGGATCGGCTGATCGGGGGGATCGGTCGAACCGGTCTGCCGGGCCGCGCCGATCCGCGCGGCCCCCCGTTGCTCACCCCGAGGGTTCAAGCCATCGCCGACCAGGCAAGGCCCGCCGCGAAGGCGCCGATCAGCGCGAAGGCGATATAGGCCCCGAAGACCCGCGGCTTGACCAGCGCCCAGACCGCCACCGCCGCGGGGATGGAGCTGATGCCGCCGGCGATCACGAAGGCCATCGCGGCGCCGGGGTTCATGCCCTGTCCGATCAGCCCTTCCAGCAGCGGGACCGCCGCGTAGCCGTTCAGGTAGGCCGGAGCGCCCACCAGCGTCGCCAGCAGGACCGGGCCCACGCCGTCACCGCCGATGACGGTCGCGACGAACTCGGCCGGGACATAGGCGATCAGGAGCGCCTGCAGCAGGTAGGCCAGCATCAGCCACTTGCCGAGGAACACAAGGTTCGACCAGCCGCTGTCGCGGAAGATGCGAAGGCGCTCGGTCTCTTTCCAGAACTGCCAGTCGAGGCTCAGCTTCTTGGCGCCGCAGCAGCCGCCGGTGCGGATCTGCGCCTTGAGCGGATTGGCGAAGACGGGGGTGGCCGCCATCAGCTTGACCGCGTAGCCCCCCGCCACGCCGAGCATGACCGCGGCCACCGTCTTGGCCACAGCGAAGTCGAAGCCCAGCCCGCCGGCGGTGATCGCGAACATCGCGGGGTCCATCAGCGGCGAGGACAGCCAGAAGGCCATGACAGCCGATAGCGGCGCGCCGGCGGCCAGAAGGGCGGCGACGAAGGGGATCACCTGACACGAGCAGAAGGGCGAAAGCCCGCCCACCAGCGCCCCGATCAGGATCATCCGCGTCTCGCGGCCCTGGAAGGCGCCGTCCAGCAGACGTTCGGACCCGCTGGCCTTCATGCCGGCGATGGCCACGACGGCGAAGAGGATATAGGGCAGGGTGCCCCAGAAGCTCTCGAGCATCTCCTCGATGGTGGGCACCACGGCGGGCGTGTCGAAGACCGCGACCGTCAGCAGGATCAGCACGCCGGTCAGCGCGACCTTGTCGATGCGGCCCCATGCCGTGGCAAGGGGGCGGGGGTTCTGTGTCAGGTCAGCCATCGGCGGTGTCCCTTGGATGTGGCGCCGCGCCAAGATCGGCGCAG
The DNA here is from genome assembly GCA_001314805.1 of Rhodobacteraceae bacterium HLUCCO18. Taxonomy (GTDB): domain Bacteria; phylum Pseudomonadota; class Alphaproteobacteria; order Rhodobacterales; family Rhodobacteraceae; genus Roseibacterium. Next base: position 6,745 of record LJSY01000025.1, read on the forward strand.
CATTCGGAAATCAGGAAGTCGGAAAGCGCCTCGACCTCGGCGATCACGACCGAGCAGAGGATGTGCCGTCCGTCGCGGCGTTGCTCGACCAGCCCGGCCGAGACGAGGTGTTTGACATGGTGCGTCAGGACCGATCCGGTGATGCCCACGTCCTCGCCCAGCGCGCCGATCGGCAGGCCCGACGGGCCTGCGCGCACGAGGCGGTGGAGGATCGACAGTCGCGCCTCGGAGCCCAACGCGGCAAAGGCCGTCGCGGCACGGGTGACTTGGGGAATCGGGAGAGGTGACGGTTCCATGTTTCTATGTTTATAGAAATATAGAATTGGTGTCCAGACCGTTTCTTCCGCCGCGCGGGGCGCTAGGAAGGGGACCATGACATACGACACGCTCGCCACGGACATCGCCGCCTGCCGCCTCTGCGCCGACCGCTTCGCCGGCACCGCCACGGGCCATGCGCCCAACCCGGTGGTTTGGTTCCGCCCGGGTGCGCGGGTGCTTATCGCCAGCCAGGCGCCGGGGATGCGCGTGCACAAGGCCAACAGGCCCTTCTGGGATGCCTCGGGCAAGCGGCTGCGCGAGTGGATGGGCGTGGACGAGGCCACGTTCTACGACCGCGAAAGGGTGGCGATCCTGCCCATGGCTTTCTGCTTTCCGGGCTATGACGCGGCCGGATCGGACCTGCCGCCGCCGCGTATCTGCGCCGCGACATGGCGGGACCGCGCGCTGGCGCAGCTGCCGGACCTGCGCCTGACGCTGCTGATCGGGGCCTATGCGCAGGGCTGGCATCTGGGTGGCCGCGAGAGCGTCACGGCGCGCGTCGCGGGCTGGCGCGACCATGCGCCCGCCGTCTTCCCCTTGCCGCATCCGTCTTGGCGCAATACCGCGTGGCTCAAGCGCAACCCGTGGTTCGAGGCCGAGCTTCTGCCGGTCCTGCGCGCCCGCGTGAGGGAGGTTCTGGCGTGACGACACCGCTCGACGAGGCATTCGCGGCCATGGAGGCGGATGGCACGGAGGCCGCGCGACTGCGCTGGTTCGACCGGCTGGCGGCCTCCGAGCTGTTCCTTTTGCTGGAGGCCGAGGCCGAGGGCGACCGCATCCGTCCGCGCGTCTTCGAGGTCGAGGACGGGGCCTTCGTCTGCGTGTTCGACCGGGAGGAGCGGCTGTCGGGCTTCGCGGGGGAGGCCGCGCCCTATGCGTCGCTGTCGGGCAGGGCGCTGGCGGGCATGCTGACGGGGCAGGGGCTCGGGCTGGCCGTCAATCTTGGCTCCGGGGCCGAGATGCTGCTGGACGAGGCGGCGGTGGCGTGGCTGGCGCAGCTGCTGGCGACGCGGCCCGACGAGGTGGAGGAGGCACCCTCGGAGATCGCGGCACCCGGCGCGCTGCCGGAGGCGCTGCTGACGGCGCTCGACGCGCGGCTGGCCTCGGCGGCGGGGCTGGCCCGTCGCGCCGCGCTGGTCGCCGTTGGTTACGCCGGTGGGGGTCAAGGGCACCTGCTGGCCTTCATCGATGCGCTGCCGGGCGCGGAGCCGTCGCTGGCGCGGCTGGTGGGCGAGGCGCTGAGCTTTTCGGGGCTGGAGGCCGGCACGCTCGATGTCGGGTTCTTCCGCGGTGACGATCCGGTCGCACCCCGGCTGGTGCGCGCGGGGCTGATGTTCGACCTGCCGGATCTGCAGGACCCGCAGGCACGTGGCCCTGCGGCGCCCGGCATGGACCCCGACCGGCCGCCGCGCCTGCGGTGATGTAGTGGAGCGAGGGGCCAGCCCGCCGATCTTCAGGGGGCGCACCCCGGGATATTTCCGACCAGAGGAAGGAGGGGTCAGTAGCCTGCGCCACGGTCCACGAGATGCAGGAACGGCTCGCCGGCCTCGCCTCGCCGGATGTTTTCGGCGATCACGCGCGCGGCGGAAATCGGCCGCGTTTCCGAGGCGATATGCGGGGTCACGGTGACCCGCGGATGGGCCCAGTATGGGTGTTCGGGGGGCAGTGGCTCGGTTCGGAAAACATCGAGCGTGGCATGGCCCACCTGCCCGCTGTCGAGCGCTTGAAGCAATGCATCATCGTCGATCAGGGGCCCGCGCCCGGGGTTCACGATCACCGCGCCGCGGGGCACAAGCGCCAGGGTGCGCGCGTTCAGCGTATTTTCCGTGGCCGGGGTGTCGGGCAGGAGCAGGACGACGATCTCGGCCCGACGCAGCGTGGCGTCGAGGCCGTCTTCCCCATGCGCCGTCTCGATGCCGTCGATGGACTTGGCCGAGCGGGACCAGCCGAGCACCCGGAAGTTCAGCGCCGAAAGCGCCCGCGCGCAGGCCGCGCCCAGCACACCGAGGCCCAGAACCGCCACGGTCCGGTCGCGGGCAAGCGGCGGGGCGCTCCCTGCGCGCCAGACACCGTCCTGGCCGTGGATATGGGTGTCCATGCCGAGGTGGTGACGCAGCACGTGGCCCGTCACCCATTCCACCATGCCTTCGGTCAGCCCGTCATCGACCATGCGCGCCAGCGGCACGTTCAGCGTTGGATTGCCCGTCACGTCCTCGACCCCGGCCCAGAGATTCAGAACCGCCTTGAGCCGCGTGAAGGGTGTGAAATCTGTCAGCCCGCTGTTGGGGGCGTAGATGATGTAGTCGACCTCGGCCGGGTCGGCCTCCGTCGTCAGGGTCGCGTCCCCCAGTCCGGCGGCGTCGAAGGCTGTCCGCAAAGGGCCTTCGTATTGCTCCCAGCGTTCGGTTTTCGCGGCGAAGAGGACAACGGGGGATCTGTCGGTCATGGGCTCGTCCGGATTGGTTTGGGCGCGTCGGGCTAGCAAAGCGCACCGGGCGCGTCCAGAGGCTCAGCGGGGACGATGCACATGGGCCGATTGCACCAGTCCGAAGGCCACCATCAGGACCAGCATGGCCGAGCCCCCGTAGCTGACCAGCGGCAGCGGCACGCCCACCACGGGCGCCAGCCCCATCACCATCGCCATGTTCACCGCGAAGTAGAGGAAGAAGGCCGCCGCGATCCCCAGCACCAGAAGCGACGCGAACCGGTCGCGCGCGGCCATCGCGGTGTAGATGCAGAAGGCGAGGATCAGAATGTAGAGCGCCAGAAGCGACACGGCGCCGACGAAGCCGAATTCCTCGGCCAGCGTGGTGAAGATGAAATCGGTATGTTTTTCGGGCAGGAAGTTCAGCCGGCTCTGCGTGCCTTCCATGAAGCCCCGCCCGGTCCATCCCCCGGACCCCAGCGCGATCTGGCTTTGCGTGATGTGATAGCCCGCGCCGAGCGGGTCGGAGGACGGATCGAGAAAGGTGTCGATGCGCCGGTACTGGTAGTCCTGCAGAAGCTGCCAGGGCGTCCCGCGCGAGGTCAGGACCGCGGCGACCGCGCCGACGCCTGCGGCGATGACGCCGACGAAATAGGCCCAGTGCACGCCGGCGAGGAACATCACCGCGCCCCCGCCCATCAAGAGCAGAAGCGCCGTGCCGAGGTCGGGCTGGCGCAGCGTCAGCAACACCGGCACTGCGATCAGCACAAGCGGCAGGATCACGAAGATCGGGCGCGAGGTCTTGTCCAGATCGAGCCAGTCGTAATAGGCGGCCAGCACCATCACCAGCGTGATCTTCGTCATCTCCGACGGTTGCAGGCGCATGAAGCCGAGGTCGATCCAGCGCTGGGCGCCCATGCCGACAATGCCGAAGAACTCGACGACAAGCAGGAGGATGACGGAGACCGCATAGGCCAGCGCCGAGAGATTGCGCCAGAACCAGATCGGCACCATGGCAACCACGAACATCAGCACGAGACCGAGTCCGAAACGCTGCATCTGCGGCTGGACCCACGGGGTCATCGACCCGCCGGCGACCGAGAACAGCATAAGGAAGCCGAGGCCGGCCACCGCCACCAGCAACAGGACCAGCGCCCAGTTGAGGTGCAGGATCTTGCGCCAGCCCGCAGGCGTCGAGGCCACGTTGTATTCGAGAAAGCTCATGTGCGATCCGATCCCGCTTGGCGTGGACCGCTGGCGCGTCCCGAGGGCATCGGCGGTTCGGCAAGGATCGGCAGGCGGCGGTGCATCTCCTCGATGTCGCGGCGCTGCGAGACCGGGTAAAGCTCGAGCGGCGGCACGTCCCCGATCTGCGCCCTGAGAAGGATGTCGCGCGCGATGGGGGCGGCCACAGCCGCGCCGCCGCCGCCATGCTCCACGACCACGGAAACCGCATAGCGAGGCGCCTCGAACGGGGCGTAGCCCACGTAGAGCGCATGGTCGCGCCGTTCCCATGGCAGGTCTTCGTTGGCGATCACGCCGGCCTCGCGCTCGGCCGTGGTGATGTTGCGCACCTGGCTGGTGCCGGTCTTGCCTGCGACCAGATAGGCCTCGTTCATCACGCGGCTCCCGAAGGCGGTCCCGCGCCGATCATTGTTCACCCGCCACATGGCCCGGTGGATCAGGTCGAGATGCTCGGCCGGAATGCCCAGATCGGCAGGCGTGCCGGTACTGCGGGGCACGCCGTCCACGGAGCGGACCACGCGCGGCTCGATGATGCGACCGGTGGCCAGTCGCGCGGTCATCACCGCCAATTGCAGGGGCGACGCAAGCACGAAACCCTGCCCGATCGAGGCGTTGAGCGTGTCGCCCACGACCCAGTCCTCGCCGCGATTGCGCCGCTTCCACTGCATGGTGGGCGCGAGGCCCTGCGCGATGCCCGAGAGCGGCAGGTCATGGCGCAACCCGCATCCTAGGCGCAGCGCCATGGCCGAGATCGCCTCGATCCCGACGCGTTGGGCGAGATCGTAGAAATAGACGTCGCAGCTCTGGGAGATGGCCTCGATCAGGTCCACGCGTCCGTGCCCCTGCCGCTGCCAGCAATGGAAGCGTCGGTCGCCGAGCTCGGTATGGCCGATGCAGTTGATCTCGTCTTCGGGGCTGAAGACACCGGCCTCGAGGGCTGCCAGCGCCACGATCATCTTGTAGGTGGAACCCGGCGGATAGAGGCCCTGCGTCGCCTTGTTGGCGAGCGGGCGGTAGGGGTCCTCGTTCAGGGCCGTCCACTGGGTCTGGCTGATCCCGCGCACGAAGTGGTTGGGGTCGAAGGTGGGCGCAGAGGCCAGCGCCAGGATCTCGCCATCGGCGCAATCCATCACCACGGCACCGGCGCTTTCCCCGGTCAGCCGTGCCTCGACGTAGTTTTGCAGCCCCGCGTCGATGGTCAGCTGCACGTCCGATCCCGCCACGGCCGCGTCTCGGTCGAGCTCGCGCATCTCGCGGCCGGCGGCGTTGACCTCGACGCGCTTGGTGCCGGCGCGGCCGCGCAATTCGCTTTCCATGCGGGCCTCGACATTGTAGCGGCCGACCTGGAAATCCGGGATCTGCAGGACCGGGTCGGTGTCGCCGGTCTGTTCGATATAGTAGTCGGACACCGGGCCGACATAGCCCACCACATGCGAGAAATCCGCGCCGAGGGGATAGACCCGGCTCAGGCCCACCTCGGGGTTCACGCCGGGCAGAGCGGGCGCGTTCACCGCCACCGAGGACAGCTCCGCCCAGCTGAGACGGTCGGCGACCGTGACCGGAACGAAGGGCGGGCGGCGCATGATCTCGGCGCGGGCGCGTTCCAGCCTCGCGATGTCGAGGTTCACGATCCGTGCCAGCTCGGCGAGGACGGCGTCAACATCGTCGGTATCCTCGCGCACCAGCGTGATCCGGTAGTTCTGTTCGTTGCCCGCCAGAAGTACGCCGTTGCGGTCGAAGATCAGGCCGCGTTCGGGGGGCAGGAGCCGGATGTTGATGCGATTCTCCTCGGCCAGCAGGCGGAAGTCGTCGGCGCGCTCCACCTGAAGGTAGCGCATCCGCGCCGCCAGCACCGCGGAGGTGCCCAGGAATAGACCGCCCATGACAAGGGCCCGGCGCCCGATCACGCGGTTGCTTTCTTCCAGATCCTTGGGGCTGCGTTTCACGGGGTCTGCGCCTCGGTCATGGGTCAGAGGGGCTCAAGGTCGGCCGGGCCGAGCTTACGCAAGCCGAACAGGAATTTCGAGACCGCGACGACGACCGGATAGATCGCGACTGTCACGATCCCTTGTGTCAGGCTCAGCCCGAGGGACGGCAGGTCGGCCATCAGCAGCCACAGGATGACCCGCTCGGCCAGAACCATGCCGGCCACGGCACCGGCGATGGCGCCCCATTCCACCAGAAAGGGGAACTCCGTCATCTGAAGGCGCCGGCGGCGCAGGCTTTCGGAGGCGAGGACCGCAAGCGCGGTCCAGAGCCCGGGCGGCCGCTGGAGCAGGAAATCGGCCAGCAGGAACACGATCACGATCGACAGGATCGGAACCACGGCCGGTTGCCGCAGGAGCCACGCGAAGGTCAGCGCAAGCAGGAGATCGGGACCGGGCAGGCCGCTTTCGCCAAGCCCCAACGGCAACAGCCGACCGACTATGATGATCCCGCAGAGGGCGAGGAAGATCACCCTGTAGGTCCAGATATGGCTGGAGGAGGTGGCCGAACTCATGGCTGCGCCGCGCTGCTGTTGTCGAGACGGGCTTCGTCCGGCAGGGCGCTGTCCGGGGCGGTCCGGTCTTCGGTCTCGTCGGGCAGCGGCCAGGGCGGGCCGATCAGGTCGCCGCTGTCGCCGAGCGCCGTGCCCGGATGGCTGCGCATGACCCGCAGGAACTGCAGGCGGACGAGATCGGCCGCCAGCCGCGCGCGCAGCCGTCCGTCCGTCGTGGCGATCACCTGCCCCACCAGCAGGCCGGGGGGGAACAGTCCGCCGTCACCCGAGGTGATGATGCGGTCGCCCGGATTCACGTCCTCGCGCGCGTCGATGAAGTCGAGCATCGGCGCCTGCGAATTGTCCCCCATCAGGAGCGCCTGTTGCCCCGAGGGCTGGATCGTCACCGGGATGCGGCTGTTGCTGTCGGTCAGAAGCAGCACGCGCGACGTCCTCTCGCCCACGCCCGAGACGCGCCCCACGACGCCCAGACCGTCCATGGTGGCCCAGCCGTCGAGGATGCCGTCGCGGGCGCCCACATTGATCAGGACCGACCGCCGGAAGGGCGAGCCGCTGTCGGCAAGGACAAGGCCGGTGACGAAGGTCAGTTCGGGGTCGAGCTGCACCCGGTTCAGGTCGAGAAGCCGCGCGTTTTCCTGTTCCAGTTGCAGCGCCGCCTCGCGCCAGGCGCGCATCTGCTGCAACTCTCGCCGGAGTTCCTGGTTCTGTTCGAAGAGCCGCGCGTAGCTCTGGAAATCGTCGAAGATGCGCGCCACGCCCGTGACCGGTGCCATGGCCCATTCCATGTTCGGCACGACCCGGTCGACGATGGCCGCGCGCATGCGCTCCACCCGCGGGTTGTCGATCCGCCACAGGATGACCAGCGCGATCAGGCAAATGACCAGGACCGCCACCAGCAATCGCCGGACGGGTCGCGCATAGGCGTCGTCGTAACTGTCCCGTGCCATGGCGCTCCAATGTCAGAGGCGTGTGCCCCGCGAACGGAGGGTCAGCTTTCGTAGTCGATCGCGTGGCGCAGGAGGCTTTCGTATTCCAGCGCCTTGCCGGTGCCGAGCGCCACGCAGTTGAGGCTTTCGTCCGCGACAGAGATGGCGAGCCCGGTCTGCTCCCGCAAGGCCAGGTCGAGCTCGCCCAGAAGCGCGCCGCCTCCGGTCAGCATGACGCCCCGGTCCACGATATCGGCTGCGAGGTCGGGCGGCGTGGCTTCCAGCGCGCCCATCACGGCCTCGCAGATCTGCTGCACCGGTTCGGCCAGAGCCTCGGCCACCTGCGCCTGGCTGATCTCGGTTTCTTTCGGCACGCCGTTCAGAAGATCGCGGCCCCGGATGCGCATGGACGCGCCGCGCCCGTCGTCGGGCATGCGCGCCGTGCCGATGGAGGTCTTGATCCGCTCGGCCGTCGATTCCCCGATCAGGAGGTTATGCTGACGCCGCAGGTAGGAGATGATCGCCTCGTCCATGCGGTCGCCGCCGACACGGACCGAACGTGCGTAGACGATGTCGGCAAGGCTGAGCACTGCGACCTCGGTCGTCCCGCCGCCGATGTCCACGACCATGGAGCCGGTGGGATCGGTGATCGGCATGCCCGCGCCGATGGCCGCCGCGATCGGTTCGGCGATGAGGCCGGCCTTGCGCGCGCCGGCCGAGAGAACCGACTGGCGAATGGCGCGCTTTTCCACGGGCGTGGCGCCGTGCGGCACGCAGACGATGATCTTTGGCTTGGTGAAGGTGGTGCGCTTGTGGACCTTGCGGATGAAGTGCTTGATCATCTCCTCGGCCACGTCGAAATCCGCGATGACCCCGTCGCGCATCGGCCGGATGGCCTGAATCGAGCCGGGCGTGCGGCCCAGCATCAGCTTGGCGTCCTCGCCGAACGCGAGCGCCTTCTTCACGCCGTCCTTGACCTGATAGGCCACGACCGAAGGCTCGTTCAGGACGACGCCCTTGCCCCGGACATAGACAAGCGTGTTCGCCGTCCCGAGGTCGATCGCCATGTCGGAGGAAAAGAGGTTACCGAAGACCATGCGCGTCATGCCGCCCATTAAATGTAACGCGCCCGGGGATCGAGCGCGCGCGTGAATCCGAATGCTTATAGGCGCGCGAGGCCTTGGGCGTAAAGGGGCACCGCCATGGCCGACAAGCGGGAGCCCGCCGTCACTTCACCTGGCCCTCGGGAGGTCGCGAAAGGGGGCCAATGATGCGGTCGGCTGTCGCTTCATGTCCGACCACATCCATCACGGGCGCGCCCTCGATCAAGCTCAGGAGGTCCCGGCGGGCGCGCCGATGGGGACCGTCAAGAAGGCCCCGGCGCCGCCGTTTTCCGTGCGGAAAACGGATGGGAAAACTCCAGTTTTCCCACCCGGATTTCTCGCGAAATCCGGCCACCGAGCAGCGAACCGGAGCGCGTGACGTTCAACCGACGTCCTTGTAGCTGACCTCCCGCTGGTCCGAGCCGAGCTTTTCCTTGCGCACGATCATGCGGTTGAGCGCGTTCACGTAGGCCTTCACGCTGGCCACGACGGTGTCGGTATCCGCCGACTGGCCCGTGGCGATGCGCCCGTCCTCCTCGATCCGCACGGTCACCGTGGCCTGCGCGTCCATGCCTTCGGTCACTGCACTCACCTGATAGAGGTTGAGAACCGCCTCGTTGGGGTAAAGCGCCTTGACCGCGTTGAAGGCCGCGTCCACCGGCCCGTCACCCTGTGCGGTGGCCTGCTTGTCCTCGGTCCCGACGCGCAGCGTGATGTCGGCCGACTGCGGCGCCTCGGTGCCGCAGATCACGCGCAGGAACTTCAGCTCGAGGTGGTCGTCCTGGTCGGCGGCGGCGGCATCGGTCACCAGCGCGATCAGATCGTCGTCGAAGACCTCCTTCTTGCGGTCGGCCAGCGACTTGAAACGCACGAAGAGGTCGTTGAGCTGGTTGTCGACCATGTCGAAGCCAAGGTCCTTGAGCTTCGCACGCAGCGCCGCGCGGCCCGAATGCTTGCCCAGCGGCAGGGACGTCCCGGCGAGGCCCACATCCTCGGGCCGCATGATCTCGAACGTGTCGGCGCTTTTCAGCATACCGTCCTGGTGGATGCCGCTTTCATGGGCAAACGCGTTCTTGCCGACGATGGCCTTGTTGGGCTGCACGCCGAAGCCCGAGACCGTCGCCACCCGGCGCGAGATATGCATGATCTTGGTCGTGTCGATGCCCGTTGTGAACGGCATGATGTCATGGCGCACCCGCATGGCCATCACGACTTCTTCCAGCGCCGTGTTGCCCGCGCGTTCGCCCAGCCCGTTGATCGTGCACTCGATCTGCCGCGCGCCGCCCGCCACAGCCGCCAGCGCGTTCGCCGTCGCCATTCCGAGATCGTTGTGGCAGTGCGTGGCGAAGACCACGTCCTCGCCGCCCTCGCAGTCCGCGATCAGGCGGCGGATCAAATCGGCGCTTTCCACTGGCGCCGTGTAGCCCACCGTGTCGGGGATGTTGATCGTCGTGGCACCCGCGCGGATCGCGATCTCGACCACGCGCTTGAGGTAGTCCCATTCCGTCCGCGTGGCATCCATCGGCGACCATTGGACGTTGTCGCAGAGGTTGCGGGCGTGGGTCACGGTTTCGTGGATGCGGTCGGCCATCTCGTCCATGGTCAGGTTCGGGATGGCCCGGTGCTGCGGCGAGGTTCCGATGAAGGTGTGGATGCGGGGCGATTTCGCGTGGCGCACCGCCTCCCAGCAGCGGTCGATATCCTTGAGGTTGGCGCGCGCCAGACCGCAGATCGTGGCGTTTTTCGCCAGTTGCGCGATTTCCGAGACGGCGGCGAAATCCCCGTCCGAGGCGATGGGAAAGCCCGCCTCGATGATATCGACGCCCATCTCGTCGAGGAGTGCCGCAATCTCGAGTTTCTCGTCATGGCTCATGGTGGCGCCGGGGCTCTGCTCGCCGTCGCGCAGGGTGGTGTCGAAGATCAACACTCGGTTTTCGGTGGTCATGTCGGTCTGTCCTTAGCTGCTTGGTGGTGTGTCCTCGGCGCTGATCCTCCCCTGAGCGGTCGCGCCGAATGGCACGCTCAGAGGCGGCTAAGGAGCAGAAGAGCAGGCAGACCCGTCCGCACGCGAAGCGCCGGCAGGGTCGGGATATGGGCATGCCTGATCATGGACCCGGAAAATACCGGACGCGTCGCGGAAGAAAAGCCCCAATCGGGTCAGTGCGTCTGACCCGTCAGAGGGCAAGCTTTGCGAAGGTCCAGACACCCATGCCCATCATGAACAGGTTTTCGGTCAGCGACACGAAGCCCAGCGGCACGTTCGAGTCGCCGCCGACGCAGGCGCATTTGAGTTCGCGTTTCTCGATGTAGACGGCCTTGAAGACGGAAACCGCGCCCACCGTCCCGATGAACAACGCGACCGGAGCGGATATCCACGGCAGCACGGCGCCCGCCATCAGCACGCCCGCCAGCGCTTCGCCGAAGGGATAGACGCGGCCGTATGGCACCCAGCGCCGGGCGAGCAGGTCGTAATTAAGGAACATCGTCGAGAAGCTTTCGACATCCTGCAGCTTCTGGATCGCGAGGATCGCCATGGAGAGCGCCACGAAAAGCTCCAGCGTGCGGATGCCGACCAGATCACCCGTCATCCCCCAGGCGATCGCCAGCGCCAGTCCCACCGCGACAGCGAAGATGGCGATGACAGGCTGGTAACTCGTGTCGTCCTCGCCCTTCACGTCGTCGCCCAGCCATTCGCGAAGGGCGTCGTAGCCGCCGATCCGCTCGTCACCGATCCAGATCTGCGGCGTGGTCGGAACGCCGTGCTTCTCCATGAAGGCTTCGGTCTCCTCCCGCGTCTTCAGGCCGTGATCGTCCACCTCGTAGCCCTCGGCCTCCAGCCGGTGCTTGGCCTTGAGGCCAAAGGGGCAGAGGTGGTCCTCCATCATCATCCGGTAGAGCGTGGCGGTCTTCGCGGTGTCGCGGGGCATGGTCGGTCCTCGTGTGTTTGCAGGACAACGCAAGGAAGCGACTTTTGGTTCGATCGGCGTGCTTGCCGCGACGCGTCACCGGGCCTAGCCTTGCGGCATGTCCGATGCAGGCCGCAGAACCGCGATCGTCACCGGCGGCGCCGGGGGTATCGGGCGCGTGCTGTGTGCGCGGCTCGCCGCAGAGGGCTGGCGCGTCATCGCCGTGGATCGCGACGCCGGGGCGCTCGCCGCGCTGCCCGACGGCGTCGAGCGGCGGGAGGTCGATATCTCCGACGAGGCCGCCGTCGCCGCCTGTTTCGACGTGCTCGGCCTCGACCGGCTGGACCTGCTGGTGAACAATGCCGGGATCGCGCATCCGGATGTCGGCGGCCCGCTGGACCGGCAGAGCCTCGACACCTTCCGCGCCTATATCGACAGCCATCTGACCGGCGCTTTCCTGATGACCCGCGCCGCACTTCCCGCACTGCGCGCCGCGAGGGGCGCCATCGTCAACATCTCCTCGACCCGCGCACTCATGTCCGAGCCGAATTCCGAGCCCTACGCCGCCGCGAAAGGGGGGCTCGTCGCGCTGACCCATGCGCTCGCCATCAGTCATGGGCCCGAAGTGCGCGCCAACGCGATCCTGCCGGGCTGGATCGTGACCGACAAGCATGGAGACCTGAGGCCGGAGGATCACGCCCAGCATCCCGCGGGCCGGGCTGGCACGCCCGAGGACGTGGCCGATGCCGTGTTCTATCTGGCCAAAGCCGGTTTCGTCACCGGACAGACGCTTGTCGTAGACGGGGGCATGAGAAAGAAGATGATCTATGTCGACTGAGGCTCAGACCAGCCCGAGTTCGGCATCGGTCGCGATCCGGTCATACTTGTCGCGGGGGGGCATCGGACGATCGCGCCAGTGCGGCTCGAAGACGAAGGACGACCTCTCCCGCCCCTCGGGCAGCGCCCCGTTCCCGAAGCCCACGGCGTAGTCGTAGTAGAGCTTGACGATCTCGTCGTGGCTGACCTGTTGGGCCGCCGGGTGGGCCATGCAGGCATCGCGCCACCGGCGGACCCGATCATAGGCCGGGTCATCGGGGAGGTCGAAGCCCTCGTAATATTCGAGGAACCAGAACCGCATGAACATCGGCGTATAGGCCAGATCGGCAAGCCCGAAGGTGTCGAACAGGAAAGTGCCGTCGGGATTGTGATGGCGCAGAAAATTGTCGAGCCACGCGTAATGACCCAGAAGCGTCTGGCGTTTTTCCTCCGCCTTCGCGCGGTCGCGGTTCATCACCATGAGGTAGCCGGCCATGGTGAAATCGCCCGCCCGTTCGATCATCAACCGCTCGACCCCGCGCTCGTAGGGATCGCTGCGCGCGACCTGCGGCTCGGGAAAGGCCTCCTCGACATAGCGCAGGATCACGAGGCTTTCTTTCAGGACGCGCCCGCCGCCGAGGTCCATGATCGGCAAGGCCGTGGTTCCGCGCGACAGCTCGAGGATATGGGGATCGCGCGGTTTCGTGATGTCGACCACGCGGAATTCGACCGCATCGCGAAGCCCCTTCAGCTCCAGCAGGATCTCGACCCGCTGCGAGAACGGGCAGACGGGGATGTGGTAGATGATCGGTTTGCTCATGGTGGCCTCCTCTGCCGGTCGGAGTCTGCAATGTGGGATCCGGATTGACCAGTGCGCCCGCCGGCTTAGGTGACCCGACCATGATAGATGCATTGGTAATCGGCGCGTCGGGCGGGATCGGCGACGCCATGGTTGCGGAAATGACCGCGCGCGGCGGGACTGTCACCGCGCTTTCGCGCACGCAGGACGGGCTCGACGTCACCGATCCGGCCTCGGTCGACCGTGTCCTCGGCGCGCTGGAGGGACCGTTTCAGACCATCTTCGTCTCCGTCGGAATCCTCGCGCCCGAGGGACACACGCCGGAAAAGCAGATCGCGGCACTCGACCCGGCGGCCATGGCGCGGGTCTTCGCGGTGAACACGGTGGGCGTCGCCCATGTCCTGTCGCACCTGCCGCGCCTTCTGCCGAAGACGGGCCGGTCGGTCACCGGCGTCCTGACCGCGCGGGTGGGATCGATCGGCGACAACCGGATCGGCGGTTGGTATTCCTACCGCGCCTCCAAGGCCGCGCTGAACCAGATCGTGCATGGGCTGAGCATCGAGATCGGGCGCACCCATCGCGATGCCGTTCTCGCCGCTCTTCACCCCGGCACCGTGGCCACGCCCTTCACCGAGGGCTACGAGCCCAAGCACGGCAAGGTCACGCCGGAGGAGGCGGCGACGAAGCTCTGCGACGTGATGGAGCGGCTGACGCGCGACCAGTCGGGCGGGTTCTTCGACTACGCGGGCCGCGAGATCCCGTGGTGAGCCGACCATGACGACGCGGCTTGTCCTGATCCTCGGCGATCAGCTGAGCGAGGATATCGCCGCCCTTCGCGAGGCGGATCGCGATAGCGACGTGGTGGTCATGGCCGAGGTGATGGACGAGGCAAGTTATGTCCCGCATCACCCAAAGAAGATCGCGTTTCTTTTCGCCGCCATGCGCAAATTCGCGGCGCGGCTGACGGATGACGGTTGGACCGTCCGTTACACCCGCCTCGACGATCCCGACAACGCGGGATCCATCCCCGGTGAGCTTCTCCGCGCGGCCGAGGCCACTGGCGCGACCGAGGTGCTTGCGACCGAACCGGGGGAGTTTCGCCTGATCGCCGCGCTGGAGGATTGCCCCCTCCCGGTCAACCAGTTCCCCGACGACCGGTTCCTGTGCTCCCACGCCGAGTTCGAGGCCTGGGCCGAGGGGCGCAAGGAGTTGCGGATGGAGTGGTTCTATCGCGAGATGCGGCGCAAGACGGGCCTCCTGATGGCGGGCGACAAGCCCGAGGGCGGCAAGTGGAACTACGACCACGACAACCGCAAGCCCGCCCCGGGCGAGGTGAGTTTCGGCGGCCCCATGCGGTTTACGCCCGGCGAGACGGTCGAAGAGGTGCTGGAACTGGTCGAGGCGCGCTTTGCCGACAGTTTCGGCACCCTGCGCCCCTTCTGGTTCGCCACCGACCAGGGGCAGGCGCGGCGTGCGCTGGCGCATTTCGTCACCGGCGCGCTGCCGAGGTTCGGTGACTACCAGGACGCCATGCTCGACGATGAGCGGTTCCTCTACCACTCCGTCATCTCGATGTATCTCAACGCCGGGCTGCTGGGCTGGCGCGAGGTCTGCGACGCGGCCGAGGAGGCATACAGGGCCGGCGACGCGCCGCTCAACGCGGTGGAGGGCTTCATCCGCCAGATCATCGGCTGGCGCGAATACATGCGTGGAATCTACTTTCGCGAGGGACCTGACTATGTCCGCCGCAACGCGCTGGGCCATGACCGGAAGCTTCCCGACTTCTACTGGACTGCCGACACCAAGATGCGCTGCGTCTCCCGCGCGGTGGAGCAGACACGCGACGAGGCCTATGCCCACCACATCCAGCGGCTCATGGTGACGGGCAATTTCGCGCTGCTGGCGGGCATCGACCCGCATGAGGTGCACGAATGGTATCTCGCCGTTTATGCCGATGCCTATGAATGGGTCGAGGCGCCGAACGTGATCGGCATGAGCCAGTTCGCGGATGGCGGCATCGTGGGGTCCAAGCCCTACGTCTCCGGTGGCAACTACATCCGCAAGATGTCGGATTATTGCACCAAATGCGCCTATGATGTTGGCGAGAAGACCGGCCGCGACGCGTGTCCGTTCAACTACCTCTACTGGGACTTCCTGCACCGGCACCGCGACCGCTTCGGCCGCAATCCCCGCATGGCGCAGATGTATCGGACCTGGGCCAGGATGTCGGACGAGCGGCGCGAGGCCGCCGTGAATAGCGCGGAGGCCTTCCTCGCACGGCTCGATGCGGGTGAGCGTGTCTGACGCCGCGCGGATTTCGTGACATGCCCTCTCGAGGAGACGCGCCGGTCACTCCCACCAAGGGTCGATCTGCGCGATGTCGTCGTCGCTCCAGCCGAAGTGGTGGGCCAGTTCGTGGACCAGCACATGGGTGACCAGCTCGCCCAGGCTGACATTTCCGCGGTCGGACCATTCGTCGAGGATCGGTCGCCGGAAAAGCCAGATCGTGTCAGGCTGTCCGGGTTGATCCGCCACCGATTTCTCGGTCAGGGGGATCCCGTCATAAAGCCCGGTGATCTCGAACGGGTCGTCCACGCCCATGTCCATCAGGATACGGCGCGGCGCGAAATCCTCGATCCGGATGACCAGCTCGCGCGCGGCCGCCTGGTAGGGCTGCGGAAGGAGCAGAAGCGCGGCGTCGGCCAGCGCCTCGATCTCGCCCAAGCCCGGGGCCGTCCAGTCCGTGCAGTCCATGCGCCGCTCCATGCCCCCTTATGGACTTTGGCCCGCGACTGTGAAAGAGCACGCGTCGCATCGCCCGGAGCATACCGATGACCGTCACCCGTTTCGCGCCTTCGCCGACCGGCTATCTGCATGTCGGAAACCTGCGCACGGCCCTGTTCAACTTCCTGATCGCACGCAAGGCGGGGGGCACGTTCGTCCTGCGCCTCGACGACACCGACCCCGAGCGGTCGAAACCCGAATATGCCGACGCGATCCAGGAGGACCTGGAATGGCTCGGCATCACATGGGACCGGCTGGAGCGTCAGTCCGAGCGGCTCGACCGCTATGCCGAAGCTGCCGACGAGCTGCGCGAAAAGGACCGGTTCTACGAGGCGTTCGAGACGCCGACGGAACTGGACCTCAAGCGCAAGAAGCAGCTGAACATGGGGCTGCCGCCGGTCTATGACCGCGCCGCGCTGGGCCTGTCGGACGCCGAACGCGAGAAGCTGCGCGCCGAGCGTGGCCCCGGCGTCTGGCGTTTCAAGCTGAGGCGCGAGAGGATCGAGTGGCACGACGGCATCCTTGGCGATCTGTCCATCGATGCGGCCAGCGTGTCCGACCCGGTGCTGATCCGCGCGGACGGGCAGGTGCTCTACACGCTCGCCTCCGTCGTGGACGACATGGACATGGGGATCACCCATGTGGTGCGCGGCTCGGACCACGTGACGAACACGGCGACGCAGATCCAGATCATCGAGGCGCTGGGCGGCACCCCGCCCGCCTTCGCGCATCATTCGCTTCTGACCGGCCCGCAGGGCGAGGCGCTGTCCAAGCGTCTGGGGACGCTGTCCCTGCGCGATCTGCGCGCGGCGGGGGTGGAACCCATGGCGCTGCTGAGCCTCATGGCGCGCCTCGGCTCCTCGCAGCCGGTGGTTCTGGCGCGGTCCCTCGACGAGTTGGCCGAGGGGTTCGAGCTGTCCCATTTCGGCGCGGCGCCGACGAAATTCGACGAGGCCGATCTCTGGCCGCTGACGGCCAATGTGCTGCAGGACATGGATGTCTCGGAAATGGCCGATGAGATGGCAGCGCTCGGCGTGCCCGAGGCGTTGGCAAGCGACGTGTGGGAGGTCGCGCGCGCGAACATGTCGCGGCGGTCCGAGCTGGCCGGCTGGTGGCAGCTTTTCCGCGATGGCGCCGCGCCACTGGTCGATCCCGAGGACCGGGAGTTTGTCGAACAGGCCTTCGCCCTCCTGCCCGAACCACCCTACGGGCCCGACACGTGGGGCGCGTGGACCAACGCGGTGAAGGAGGCCACCGGCCGCAAGGGCAAGGCGCTGTTCATGCCGCTCCGCAAGGCCGTGACCGGGCGCGAACGCGGGCCCGAGATGGCCGACGTGATGCGTCTTCTGCAGAAGAAACCGACACTCTGAGGCGGCGGCCACGCCGGGATCAGAGGCTGGTGATCCGGCGCACGCCGCGCAGGCGCAACTCGTCATCGACGAAGCTGCGCTCGTCGCTCGTCATCCGCGTGACGCGGGAATAGACGGGCTCTTCCCGATCGTCGAAGACCGGCGCCTCCCATCCCGCGGTCGTGTCGAAGAAGCGCCGCGCGCCCGCTTCGCCGAACTCGGTCAGGTAGCCCTGGATCACCGTGTCGAGATAGCTCAGCAGGATCGGGTGCTCGTCCGAGCCGTCGCTGTCATGTTCGGGTTTGGTCCGATAGATATGCACGTCGAGGCGCCGCTCCGGCCCGTGGTCATGGTCGATCTCGATCCCGGCATGCCGGTCATAGGCGTATTCGCGTTTGTCCAGCGCCGCCCAGTCCGCGCCGGGAACGGCGGCGATCAGGCCCTCGATCTCCGCTCCCGGCGCTTCCACGGCGGTCAGGAAGGCCAGCTTGCGCAGTCGCGTGCGCTTCCACGTCCGCGCCCAGCCGCGCACCCGTGCGCGTGCCGCCTGCGGGAAGGCGTGGGTGCCACGGTTCACGAGGCTGCCATAGCCGAAGAAGAAAGGGTCGGTCCCGGACATCGCACCAATGGATGACGAATGCGCGCGGGCATCGCAAGCCTCTTGCGGGCCAGCCGCGCTTTGATATCTTGCACCTGCCCGCATGGGGGAGACGCTGACCGAACCCGCAAGGATCGGCCAGGGCCGAAGGAGCAACCGCCCCGGTAAACTCTCAGGCAAACGGACCTCGCCGGGCGAAGGACTCTGGAGAGAGGTGCGCATCGCCGCATCCGCCGAAGGGATAACGATCTCAGGCGAAAGGACAGAGGGGGCATCTTGCGGCGCCGTTTCGGCGCTCTCACGATGCCGGGTCACGTCTTGGATGACGGCCCCGGAAGACGGGGTGACATGGACGAAACCGACGTGCTCGAACACCTGCCGCTGCGCGCGCTCCACGAGGAACTCGGGGGCAGTTTCGTGCCGTTCGCGGGCTGGGAGATGCCCGTGCGCTACGGCCCGGGCGTGATGGCAGAGCACCTGTGGTGCCGGGAGAAGGCGGGTCTTTTCGACGTGTCGCACATGGGGCAGGTGATGCTGCCGGCCGATGCGGGCGAGGCGCTGGAAGCGCTTTTGCCGATGGATGTGATCGGCCTGCAGGAGGGTCGGCAGCGCTATGCGTTCTTCACCAATGCCCAGGGCGGGCTGCTCGACGACCTGATGATCGCGCGCCACGCCGAGGGGCTGCACCTTGTCGTCAACGCGGCCTGTGCGGCGACCGATATCGCCCATCTCGAAAGCCATGTGCCCGATGTGCGGGTCCTGTCCGATCGCGCGCTTCTGGCGCTGCAGGGGCCGATGGCGGCGACGGTGCTGGAGCGGCTTGTGTCCGGCGTCGCGGAGCTGCGTTTCATGGATGTGGCGCGGCTGCGCTGGGAGGGTGTCGATCTGTGGATATCGCGGTCGGGCTATACCGGCGAAGACGGGTTCGAGATTTCGCTGCCGGTCGAGGGGGCGGAGGGTTTCGCCCGGGCGCTTCTGCGCGACGAACATGTGGCGCCGATCGGGCTGGGCGCGCGGGATACGCTGCGTCTCGAGGCCGGATTGCCGCTTTACGGGCAGGACCTCGGGCCGGAGATCACGCCGGTGGAGGCCGGCCTGACCTGGGCGATCCAGAAAGTCCGCCGTCCGGGCGGGGCGCGCGCGGGAGGTTACCCGGGCGCGGACGTCATCGCGGCGCAGATCGAGGGCGGCGCGCCACGCAAGCGTATCGGCCTGCTGCCGGAAGGCCGCGCGCCGATGCGCGCGGGCACCGAGGTTTTCGCCGCCGAAATCGGCGGGAAACGGGTCGGCGTCGTGACCTCGGGCGGGTTCGCCCCGAGCCTCGGGGCGCCCGTCGCGCTTGCGCTCATCGAGGCGGGCATTGCCGATGACGCGGCGCTCTGGGGCGAGGTGCGGGGACGACGCCTGCCTGTCGCCTCGATGCGCCCGCCCTTCGTCGCGCATCGTTATCATCGCTGAACAGGACACCAGAACCAAGAGGGTCAGATGAAGTTCACGGAAGATCATGAATGGCTCAACCCCGATGTCGAGGACGGTGACGTGATCGTCGTCGGCATCACCGAATACGCCGCGACGCAACTGGGCGACGTGGTGTTCGTCGAACTGCCCGAGGTGGAGACGCGGGTCGCCAAGGGTGACGAGATCGTCGTCATCGAAAGCGTGAAGGCCGCCTCCGATATCGTGGCCCCGATCGACGGAGAGATCGTCGAGGTCAACGATGCGCTCACCGACAACCCCGGACTCGTCAACGAGGACCCGCTGGGCGCGGGCTGGTTCTTCAAGATCAGGGTCGAGGATGTCGGTGCGCTCGACGATTTCATGACCGAGGACGAGTACAAGGATCACACCGGCAACTAGGGGGCTCTGCCCCCGACGCGCGGTTCGCGCGTCTCCCCCGGAGTTTTCCCGCCAGGATGAAGGTGCGGGTTGCGCGCCAGAAAGGAAGCCGAGTTGCCCTGGACCACGACGGATTACGACCCGACCGATTTCGCCAATCGCCGTCACATCGGCCCCTCGCCCGCCGAGATGGAGGAGATGCTGCGCGCCGTTGGTGCCGACAGTCTCGACGCGCTGATCGACCAGACCGTGCCGGCGTCGATCCGGCAGGAGCGCGGGCTTGACTGGACGCCCATGTCCGAGGCGGAGCTTCTGGCCCATATGCGCGGGATCGCGGCCAGGAACCGGCCGATGGTGCAGATGATCGGGCAGGGCTATTACGGCACGCATACGCCACCCGCGATCCAGCGCAACGTGCTGGAAAACCCGGCCTGGTATACCGCCTACACACCGTACCAGCCGGAAATCGCGCAGGGGCGGCTCGAGGCGCTTCTGAACTTCCAGACGATGGTGGCCGATCTGACCGGGCTGCCGGTGGCCAACGCCTCGCTTCTGGACGAGGCGACGGCCTGTGCCGAGGCGATGGTGATGGCCGAGCGCGTGGCGAAGTCCAAGGCGCGCGGGTTTTTCGTGGACGAAGCCTGCCATCCGCAGAATATCGCGGTGATGCAGACGCGGGCCGAACCGCTGGGCATCGAGATCATCGTGGGCGCGCCGGAGGATCTGGACCCCGAGGCCGTGTTCGGCGCGATTTTCCAGTATCCGGGCACCTATGGGCATCTGCGCGATGTTTCCAACGAGATCGCGGCGCTCCATGCCGAAAAGGCGGTGGCGATCGTCGCCACTGATCTTCTGGCGCTGACGCTGATCCGGGAGCCGGGCGCGATGGATGCCGATATCGCCGTGGGGTCGGCGCAGCGTTTCGGCGTGCCGCTGGGCTATGGCGGGCCGCATGCCGCCTTTATTTCCTGTCGCGACTCGATGAAGCGTGCCTTGCCCGGTCGGATCGTCGGCGTGTCGGTGGACAGCCTCGGGCAGAAGGCCTACCGGCTGTCGCTGCAGACGCGGGAGCAGCATATACGCCGCGAAAAGGCGACCTCGAACGTGTGCACGGCGCAGGCGCTTCTGGCCGTCATCGCCAGTTTCTATGCGGTGTTCCACGGGCCGCTCGGGCTGCGGGCCATCGCCGAACGCGTGCACAGCAAGGCCGCGCGGCTGGGGGCGGCCCTTCAGGCCGGCGGGTTCGAGCCCGAGGCGCAGGCCTATTTCGACACCCTGACCGTGCCCGTGGGCGAGCGTCAGTCGCGCATCATGGCGGCGGCCGTGGCGCGCGGCATCAACCTGCGCGACGTGGGGGCCGACCGCATCGGCATCTCGGTGGACGAGACCACGACCGAGGCCGATCTGGAGGGGGTCTGCCGCGCCTTCGGGATCCTCAAGCCGCCGGCGCAGGTCCTGCCGGCGATCCCCGACGCGCTTGTCCGGACATCGGAGTACCTGACGCATCCGATCTTCCACATGAACCGCGCCGAAAGCGAGATGATGCGTTACATGCGGCGCCTTTCGGACCGTGACCTGGCGCTGGACCGGGCGATGATCCCGCTGGGGTCCTGCACGATGAAGCTCAACGCCTCGGTCGAGATGATGCCGATCACCTGGCCCGAGTTCAACGCGATCCATCCCTTCGCGCCCGCCGACCAGGCCGAGGGTTACGCCGCGATGATCGAGGACCTCGCGGCGCGGCTGTGCGAGATCACGGGCTATGACGCGATGTCGATGCAGCCCAATTCCGGCGCGCAGGGCGAATATGCGGGCCTTCTGACCATCGCCGCCTATCACCGCGCGCGAGGGGATCGTGAGCGCGATATCTGCCTTATCCCGGTCTCGGCGCATGGCACCAACCCGGCTTCGGCGCAGATGGCGGGGATGGAGGTGGTCGTGGTCGCCGCCGCCGGGAACGGCGATATCGACCTTGCGGATTTCACGGCCAAGGCCGAAGCGGCCGGCGACAGGCTGGCCGCCGCCATGATCACCTATCCTTCGACCCATGGCGTGTTCGAGGAAACCGTGCGCGAGGTCTGTCGCATCACCCATGAGCACGGCGGACAGGTCTATCTCGACGGGGCGAACCTCAACGCGATGGTGGGGGTCTCGCGCCCCGGCGACCTTGGTGCGGATGTAAGCCACCTGAACCTGCACAAGACCTTCTGCATTCCCCATGGCGGGGGCGGGCCGGGCATGGGGCCCATCGGGGTCAAGGCGCATCTGGCGTCGCATCTTCCGGGCCATCCCGAGATGGGCGGACGGAACGGGCCGGTCTCGGGCGCGCCGTTCGGCTCCGCTTCGATCCTGCCGATCTCCTACGCCTATATCCGCCTGATGGGCGGCGCGGGCCTGACGCAGGCGACCAAGGTCGCGATCCTGAACGCCAACTACCTCGCCGCGCGTCTGGACGGGGCGTTCGAGGTGCTGTTCACCGGATCGCAGGGGCGCGTGGCCCATGAGTGCATCATCGACACGCGACCCTTCGCGGAGGCGGGCGTGACCGTGGACGACATCGCCAAGCGGCTGATGGATCATGGTTTCCACGCGCCGACCATGAGCTGGCCGGTCGCAGGCACGCTGATGATCGAACCCACCGAGAGCGAACCCAAGGCCGAGCTCGACCGTTTCGTGACCGCGATGCTGGCCATCCGGGCCGAGATTGCCGAGGTCGAGGCGGGACGGATCGCCGTGGAGGACAGCCCGTTGCGCCATGCGCCGCACACTATGGAGGATCTCGTGCGCGACTGGGACCGCAGCTACAGCCGCGAACAGGGATGCTTCCCGCCGGGCGCGTTCCGCGTCGACAAGTACTGGCCGCCGGTCAACCGGGTGGACAATGCCTATGGCGACCGGAACCTCGTCTGTACCTGCCCGCCGCTCGACTCCTATCTCGACGCCGCTGAATAGCTGCTGTCAGCGCGAGCGTCCGAACCGCGCGTAGAGCCCGTCCAGGGACAGGGCATCGGGCACCGGCCCGTGCTCTTCCGGGACGAAGCCCGGATCGACCGGCAGGCAACCGCGCCCGCAGACCTGCCGCAGCGCGCCCGAGCGACCGTCGACGAACCACAGGCGGCCGCCCGGGGTCGAGACCCAGCCGTTGACGCCCATGGACATGTCGCCCTCGACATCCTGGATGGAGGGGACCTCGCCATCGTAGCCCTCGGCCCATGCGGCATGGGTGTGCCAGGACGCCACCGTGGTGAGGCCCGGCTGCAGCGGCAGCGAGGCGCAGCTTGCCGCGCCGCCCCAAGAGACCTTGGTCGAGGAATAGCTCCCGTCCGCGTCCCGCAGGACGAAGCCGCAGACCTCACGGTTGAAGCGGACGGACAGCTGGTTCATCCCCCGCAGCAGGGCCAGGACGAAGGCCGTTTCCTCGGCGCTCTGCGCTGTCGCTGGCGATGGCGTGGCGACGGACAGAAGGGCGGCCAGGGCGAAGGCGGTCAGCGATTTCATGCGTCGATCCCGATAAGGTCGGCTGGCGAGGCGCGCGCCACAGGTGCGACGGCGCGCCGGGTCATCCTAGCCGCAAGGCGCGGGCAGGCCAATCTGGACCGCGCCGGCGGGGTCCTGCCGGGAGACCCTGCGCATTTTCCCTATCGCTGGACCTTCGATGCGCAACGCCTATGTTCTTAACCCGGGCGCGGTCGGGATCGCGCAGGACAAGAACAAGGAGGCGCCGCCAATGTCGCGCATGGAAAGCATCGACACCGGAACTGTCGTCGGCGACGACGTCGAAGAGGACGCGGATATCGCGCTGTGGAACCGCATGGGCCGCGCCGCGATGTTCTTCTGCATCTGGAGCGCGATGGCGATCCCCGTGCTTCTCATCATCGCCGTCCGCTGAGTGTCCGCACCTGACACGTCTCCGCCCGGATCCCGCTTCTAGGGTTCCGGCGCCGGAGGGGTTCGGGGCAAGATATAAAGTCGAGACCCACAAGCGCCTGCATGGGCGCTTTTCTTTTTCGGGCTGGCTGCGGTTTCGGGGTGCAGTTTCGGGGTGTGGTCGAGGTCGCGCGCAGGATTTCGCCATCGCTCCCTCGTCCTCGGACGGGTCATCGCGAAGGTCGGAGACGGCCGCCGTCAGCCCCGATTCGCGGGTTTGACCTTCATCGGAACGGCGCGGTTATCGGCCTTGTCGCCGGAGCCGGCACCGCCCACGAGGTATCCGAACAGGGCCGACAGAAAGCCGGCCGCGACAACGGCCCAGCCCGTTAGCATGTAGATCAGGACCGCATTGCCGAAGGAAACAAAGCCCAGAAGCCATGCGCAAACAGCGACCGGTAGCGCGATCACACCTGCAAGCAAGACCAACCCTATCGCCACACGTGCCTCCAAACGGTTCACCCCTGGTTGTCTACGGACCTACGGTTAAAATGTGGTATATTTGGGGCGAAGAAAACTGGTTGTTTCCATTTAGTGAACAATGGCGGATTTTTGCCAAAACACAAGGGTTTGCTGGACGGTGAAGTCCGACATCCTTTCTGCGCTGCGGAATTGGCGCGCCGATGCGACGCAATCATTGCGTGCCTCGGCGGGGAAACGGACAGGAATGGGACCGCCGATCTTTGGCGAAACAAGGGCAATGGGGACGGGAATAGGTTAATTGGGACATTCGGGTTTCCCGGGGCCATCGGGCATCGGAGCGCGGCGACCGGACGGTATCCCGATGGCCGGCTGCCCGGCCCGGGCCCCGTTTCCGGGACATGAAAAAGGGCGCGGTCCCGTCGGAGCGCGCCCTTTCCCGATGAGATGTCCTGCCGTTACTGCGGCTGGATGTTCACCGCGCTCTCGCGGCCGTCGCGGCCGGCCTCGAGGTCATAGTCGACCTTCTGGTTGTCGGCGAGGCCGGTGAGGCCCGAGCGCTCGACAGCCGAGATGTGGACGAACACATCCTTGCCGCCGCCATCGGGTGCGATGAAGCCGTAGCCTTTGGTGGCGTTGAACCATTTCACGGTGCCAGTGGCCATATCCGTGGTCTCCTGTCTTGGGTCCGCCCGCGGAAGTGCGGCGGGGTGGCGTCAGTGTAGCAGATCGAGGCTGACGTCCGGGTAGAGGAGACAGGGTATCGAGTGCGGTAACGGTCGCGCTGCGTCATATGCCGGAAAAGGGGATTCGTTGCAAGGGGGGTACGTGATCTCGGCGTTAGGCAAGCAGATTGAAGCTAATCCGGGCGACCCTGACGATTGTGCCGTTCCAGCGACTTACGGGCTTCCTCTAACTCCCGCTCGAGGTCCAATTTGGCGCGATAATTGCGCACCGAACTGATCACATACGCCATTCTACATTCTTCAGTAGCTAGGACGCAAACCATGAGTGCTGCGCGGAATGCGCATTCTCCAAAATATTCGAGGCTCTTCGCCCATCGCGATGCGGGAGGTATTTTTGCCTTCGCCAAAGTTGCAAAGTCTGCCTTGCGTGCATCGTCTATCTCAAATGACAGTGTGTGTGCGAACCTGTTTCGGAGAGCGTTCAACTTCGATAGGCATGCAAACGTGTCTTTTTGGATGACACCAACTTGATAAAGAAATTCAAGTCTATCGATTGTGCTGCGGCGTCGACCGATTGCATCACTTGCCTCACGAACGCTGAAGTCCGAGATCATTTCGGACAGTATGTGGTCTACGAAGAGATGAGCGGCAATGGTTGCGGCCCATGCTTCTTGATCGCGAAGAATTTCCCTTGCTCGTCCAAGATCGATTGATTTCGTGGCAATGATTAGGTCCGCAATATCGTCATCGATAGCAGAGCCAATGTCTTGACCGAGTTCTTCCTCAAGGAAAGCGATGGTGGCTTGTAGGCGCGCATGATTCATTTTTACCCGCCGAAAGGCACTCCCCATTACCTCATGAACTTCTTGTACTTCACCCGCTTCGGCTCCAGCGCGTCCGGTCCCAGCCGCCGTTTCTTGTCTTCCTCGTAATCCTCGAAATTGCCCTCGAACCATTCCACATGCGCCTCGCCCTCGAAGGCGAGGATATGCGTGCAGAGCCGGTCTAGGAAGAACCGGTCGTGGGAGATGATCACGGCGCAGCCCGCGAAATCCTCGAGCGCGTCTTCCAATGCCCTGAGCGTCTCCACATCGAGGTCGTTGGTGGGCTCGTCGAGCAGGAGCACGTTGCCGCCCGACTTGAGCAGTTTCGCCATGTGGACGCGGTTTCGCTCGCCCCCCGACAGGAGCCCCACCTTCTTCTGCTGGTCGCCGCCCTTGAAGTTGAACGCCCCGCAATAGGCGCGGGAGTTCATGGAGGCGTCGCCCAGTTCGATGATCTCCGCCCCGCCCGAGATCTCTTCCCAGACGGTCTTGTTCGGGTCGAGCGCGTCGCGCGACTGGTCGACGTAGCTGAGTTTCACCGTGTCGCCGTATTCCAGCGTGCCCGCGTCCGGCTGTTCCTGCCCGGTCAGCATACGGAAGAGCGTGGACTTGCCCGCGCCGTTGGGCCCGATCACGCCGACGATCCCGCCGGGGGGGAGCGAAAACGTCAGGTCCTCGATCAGCAGCCTGTCGCCGTAGCCCTTCTTGAGGCCATCGACCTCGATCACCTTCTGGCCGAGGCGGGGACCGTTGGGGATGATGATCTGAGCCTTGCCGACCTTCTCGCGCTCGGACTGGCCGGCCAGTTCCTCATAGGCGTTGATCCGGGCCTTCTGCTTGGCCTGACGCGCCTTGGCGCCGGCGCGGATCCATTCAAGCTCGCGCTGGAGCGTCTTCTGCTTGGACTTGTCCTCGCGCGCCTCCTGCTCCAGCCGCTTGGCCTTCTGTTCCAGCCAGGCGGAATAGTTGCCTTCGTAGGGAATGCCCCGCCCGCGGTCGAGCTCGAGAATCCAGCCGGTGATGTCGTCGAGGAAATAGCGGTCGTGGGTGACGATCAGGCAGGTGCCCTTGTAGTCGATCAGATGTTGCTGAAGCCAGGCGATCGTCTCGGCGTCGAGGTGGTTGGTGGGCTCGTCCAGAAGCAGCATGTCGGGCGCTTCCAGCAAAAGCTTGCACAGCGCCACGCGCCGCCGTTCGCCGCCCGACAGGTTCTCGGGCATCGCGTCGTCGGGCGGGCAGCGCAGCGCCTCCATGGCCACGTCGATCTGGCTGTCGAGATCCCACAGGTTCTCGCTGTCGATCTCGTCCTGCAGGCGCGCCATCTCGTCGGCGGTCTCGTCGGAGTAGTTCATCGCCAGTTCGTTGAACCGGTCGAGCTTGGCCTTCTTTTCGGCCACGCCCTGCATGACGTTGGCGCGCACGTTCACGGCCTCGTCGAGCTGCGGCTCCTGTGGGAGGTAGCCGACCCTGGCGCCTTCCGCGGCCCAGGCCTCGCCGTTGAAATCCGTGTCCCAGCCCGCGATGATGCGCAGCAGCGTCGACTTGCCCGCGCCGTTCACGCCGACCACGCCGATCTTCACGCCGGGCAGAAAGCTCAGGCGGATGTTCTCGAAACATTTCTTGCCACCGGGATAGGTCTTGGAGACGCCATCCATGTGGTAGACATACTGGTAGCTGGCCATTGGTCTCTCCGCGCAGGTTCGACCACGGGTTTAAGGCGGCGCGTGGCGAGGTTCAACGGGGCGTGGACGATGGCGGGGCGGGACGCGTTCCGCCCGGCGGTCCGGCTATGCCCGCCGCAGGTTTTTGCTTTGCCTTCCCGCACCTTGTCCTGCTACGGCTCACCGGCGCGACGACAGGGAGGGCGCGGGGCGTGCAACGCAGCGATTGGCCCATGGCGCGGGCCGGGATGACCGTGGGGCTGTTCGGCGGCTCTTTCGACCCGCCGCATGCCGGGCATGTGCATGTCAGCCGCGAGGCGCTGAAGCGTCTGGGGCTCGACCGGGTCTGGTGGCTGGTGAGCCCGGGCAACCCGCTGAAGGAACGCGGGCCGGCGCCACTGGAACGGCGCATGGCAGCCGCAAAGGCTGCGGTGACGCATCCCCGGATCATCGTCACGGATATCGAGGCCCGTCTGGGCACCCGCTATACCGCCGAGACGGTGGAGGCGCTGATCGCGCGCTATCCGGGTGTGCGCTTCGTCTGGCTCATGGGGTCGGACAACCTCGCACAGTTCCATCGCTGGCAGCGCTGGCAGGACATCATGCGCATGGTGCCGGTCTGCGTTCTCGCGCGGCCGGGCCACCGGATCGGGGCCCGCACGGCGCGGGCGGCGCAGGTATTTCGTGCCGCGCGCAGACCGGCCTCCGGCGCGCGTGTCCTCGCCAATCGGCCCGCCCCCGCATGGGTGTTCCTGAACGTTCCCATGGTCGAGGCCTCTTCGACCGAGATCCGCGCGCGGGGCGAGTGGTAGGGTGCGTGATCCCCGCAACAGTTGGCCTGCGGCATACCGGGGGTTGAGACGACGACAGGCGTCTGCATATTGTCCCCGGAAGTTTCGGGTTTGTTGAGATGGTTTCCAGACGGCAGTTTCTGATCGGCGCGCAGTCCGCCTTGCTTTCGGCAGGTGCCGGTACGGCTTTCGCCAGCGCCCCGGAGACCTCGCTGTTCCCGCAGCCGCGTTCCTCCGACCTGATCCGCCGCGCCGCTCCGCCCCTGTCCGACGTCATCGCCGCTGCGGGGCTGCCGGGCAGGGTCGGATGCGCTGTTGCCGATGCCGAGACCGGCGAGATGCTGGAGCTGTTCAACCCGTTCTATCCCTTGCCGCCGGCAAGCGTCGCCAAGGCGGTCACGACGGCCTACGGGCTTGATCGGCTGGGACCGGGATACCGGTTCCCGACGCGCCTTGTCACCGACGGCACGATTATCGATGGACGACTGGAGGGAGACCTCTGGCTTGTCGGCGGCGGTGATCCTGTACTCGATACGGATGCGCTGGACGCCATGGCACATGACCTTGTCGACAGCGGCATCCGTCAGGTCACCGGTGCGTTCCGCGTGGCCGCGGATGCTCTGCCGGCCATCGACCAGATCGACCCCGGGCAATTGCCCCATGTGGGCTACAACCCCTCGATCTCGGCGCTGAACCTCAACTTCAACCGGGTGTTTTTCGAGTGGGAACGTACGGGTGAGGACTACACCGTGCGCATGGATGCGCGGTCCGACAATCACTCGCCGAGTGTCACGGTTTCGCGCATGACGGTCGAGGCGCGCGATTACCCTGTCTATACGTTCCACCGGTCCGCGGCGTGGGACGAATGGACCGTCGCGCGCAGTGCGCTGGGCAATGGCGGGGGGCGCTGGCTGCCCGTGCGCCGCCCGCCCGATTACCTCGCCGAAGTGTTCCAGATGCTTGCCCGCGACCGGGGCATCGCGCTGGGCACGCCCGTGATCTCGGAAAACGCGCCGCCGGGTGCGCGGGTGGTCGTCGAATACGCGAGCCCGCCGCTGGAGGACATCCTGCGCGGCATGATGCGCTGGTCGACGAACCTCACCGCCGAGGTCGTGGGGCTGTCGGCCACGCAGGCGGGCGGGGTCCGTCCGACAACACTTGCCGAAAGCGGGGACGCGATGGCGATGTGGATGCGCGAGCGGCTGGGCGCGCGGCAGGCTCGGTTCGTGGACCATTCGGGCCTCGGCGTGGACAGCAAGCTCAGGCCGCATGACATGACCCGCGCGCTTGTCGCGGCGGGGCCGAACGGCATGCTGCGCGGGCTGATGCGCGATATCCCGGTGCTGAACGACGCGGGCAACCGGATGCCCTATTCCCCGCTGGAGGTCGTGGCCAAGACGGGCACGCTCAATTTCGTCTCGACGCTGGCGGGATATGTCCGGACGCCCAACGGGCGCAGCCTCGCGTTCTCGGTGTTCTGCGCCGATCTCGAGCGCCGCGCGCGCCTGACGCACGACCAGATGGAACGCCCGCCTGGCGGGCGCACCTACAACGGACGCGCCAAGCGGTTGCAGCAGGCGCTGGTGCGGCGCTGGGGGGCGCTCTACGGCTAGAGCGTCATGTGCCGCGCGCGCGCCCCGCGCTCGATGGCGGCGGCATGCAGGCGGTCGATATTGAGCGCGTGGCGCAATTCCTCGAGGAACCGCAATTCCTGTTGCCGCAGCGAGCCGTCGGCGGCGGCCACGTCGCAGGCGATGGCATAGGCGGTTTCCCACAGGCGTTCTGGCAGGGCTTCGTGCACGAGCCCGAAAAGCGCATCCAGCCCGTCCTCTTCCTCGAAGAGCTCGAACACGGTCTGTGCCACGGCGCGGGTCCGGTCCGCATCGTAGTTGCCGAAGACCGGCAGATTGTTGACGATCTGTTCGATCTTGACCAGTTCCGCGGTGCGGATCGTCTCGTCCGAGACGGAAACGGCGACCATGACCGCGACAAGCGCGTCCTCTGGGCTGATGGCGTTGTCGGTCATGATGTCGGTCCTTCCGCGCATGGCTTTCCCGGTATTTATTGACGCCGACGGGCCGGAGCAATAGGTGCGGGTGCGCGCCGGGCCAAGGGGGCCTGCGCCAGCCGAAGGACAAGACCGATGACCGAGTTGCGCGATGCCGCGATGACCTCGAAAGCCTGGCCTTTCGAAGAGGCGCGCCGCCTGCTCAAACGGTACGAGGCGGCGCCGCCGGACAAGGGCCATGTCCTTTTCGAGACGGGCTATGGCCCCAGCGGTCTGCCGCATATCGGCACCTTCGGCGAGGTCCTGCGCACGACGATGATCCGCCGCGCCTTCGAAGTGATCTCGGACATACCCACGCGGCTGATCTGCTTCTCCGACGACATGGACGGGATGCGCAAGGTGCCGGGCAACGTTCCCAACCAGGAGATGTTGCGCGCGCACCTGCAGAAGCCGCTGACGCGGGTCCCCGACCCATTCGGCACGCACGAGAGCTTCGGGCACCACAACAACGCGATGCTGCGTCGGTTTCTCGACACGTTCGGGTTCGAATACGAGTTCCATTCCGCCACCGACTTCTACGCCTCGGGGCAGTTCGACGAGATCCTCCTGCGCGCGGCGGAACGATACGACGCACTGATGAAGGTGATGCTGAAATCGCTCCGCGAGGAACGGCAGCAGACCTATTCGATCTTCCTGCCGCTGCACCCCGAAACCGGCCGCGTCCTTTACGTCCCGATCAAGCATGTCGACGCGAAGGACGGCACCGTGACCTTCGACGACGAAACGGGGCGCGAATGGACGGTCCCCGTCACGGGTGGCCAGTGCAAGCTTCAGTGGAAGCCCGACTTCGGCGCGCGCTGGGCCGCGCTTGGCGTCGACTTCGAGATGTACGGCAAGGACCACTCAACCAACACGCCGATCTACGACGCGATCTGCGAGATCCTGGGTCACCCGGCGCCCGAGCATTTCACCTACGAGCTTTTCCTCGACGAGACCGGGCAGAAGATCTCGAAATCCTCCGGCAACGGCATCTCGATCGACGAATGGCTCAGCTACGCCGCGACCGAGAGCCTGTCGTATTTCATGTACCAGAAGCCCAAGACGGCGAAGCGGCTCTATTTCGACGTGATCCCGAAGGCGGTGGACGAATACCACCAGCAGTTGCGCGCCTATCCCGATCAGGACATCGCGCAGAAACTGGCGAACCCGGTCTACCACATCCACGGCCACGATGTGCCGGCTTCCACCATGATCGTCAGCTTCGCGATGCTGCTGAACCTCGCCTCCGTGGCCCATGCCGAGGACAAGGAAGCGCTTTGGGGCTTCATCCGCCGCTATGCGCCCGAGGCAAGCCCCGAGACGCATCCCGACCTCGACGCGGCGGCGGGGTTCGCGGTGCGCTACTACAACGATTTCGTGAAGCCCACCAAGGTGTTCCGCGCGCCCACCGATCAGGAACGCGCGGCGATGGAGGAGCTTGCCGCCTGCCTCGGGAACGCGGACAAGGCGCTGGACGTGATCGCGCGCAAGAACGCGCAGGAGGGCCGCGAGGCCGATCTGCCGGCGGTGGACTGGCAGGACGAGGAATTCCTGCAATCCATCGTCTTCGCCGTCGGCAAGCTTCACGGCTTCGAGCCGTTGCGCGCGTGGTTCTCGGCGCTCTACGAGGTGCTGATGGGCGCAAGCCAGGGGCCGCGTTTCGGCGGGTTCATCGCGGTTTACGGCATCGAGGAGACGAAGGCCCTGATCGCCGACGGGCTGGCGGGCCGTCTGATGGCGGATTGACGCGGGCCGCTTCGCGCCTACCGTTCTTCGCGCAATCACCGCGTGGAGGACGGCATGGCGAAGCGGATCATCCCGGCACTCGGCCTTTCGGTCTGGGCGGCGCTGGCCAGCGCGCAGGAGCTTCTGGCGCCCGACCCCGATATCGAGGCCACCATCCAGAACCAGTTCGACGCGTTTCTCGACCGCGACGTGGGTGAGGCGTGGCAATACGCAAGCCCCAATATCCAGAGCCTGTTCGGCACACCGGAAAATTTCGGGCGCATGGTGGAAAGCGGCTATCCGATGGTCTGGAGCCCCGGGCAGGTCGAGTTCATCGACCTGCAGACGCTGTCCGGGCGCATCGTGCAACGGGTCGAGGTGATCGATCAGGCCGGGACCGCGCATTACTTGGGCTACCAGATGGTCCAGACGGAAAACGGCTGGCGGATCAACGGCGTGCAGATCCTGCGCGGGCCGCAGGTGGGCGCGTGATGGGCCTGTCTCCCGCAGCGGCAGTCCCGTTGAGCGCCTGTCCGACCCGCGCGCCCTGACAGCCCTTTCCGCAGCTTTGC
The DNA here is from genome assembly GCA_001314805.1 of Rhodobacteraceae bacterium HLUCCO18. Lineage (GTDB taxonomy): Bacteria > Pseudomonadota > Alphaproteobacteria > Rhodobacterales > Rhodobacteraceae > Roseibacterium. Next base: position 39,003 of record LJSY01000025.1, read on the forward strand.
CCCGGGGCGAAGTTGCGCTAGCCCGTGCCAGTGCAGACCCGAGGCAAGGATGACCGCCCTTCCCGTCGAAAACGTTCAGGACTATCCGCGCCCGCCCGCGCTCGAGCCCGTGGCCGATCGGCTGCGGGTGGAGTTCGGCGGCGTCACCATCGCGGACACCACGCGCGGATACCGCATCCTCGAGACGCACCATGCGCCAAGCTATTACATCCCGCCCGAGGATGTGCTGATGGCCGCCCTCGTGCCCACCACGCGGGAGACATTCTGCGAATGGAAGGGCAGGGCGGCCTACTTCGATATCGTTCTCGACACGCGGCGGTCGCGGAACGCGGCATGGGCCTATCCGGCGCCCGTCGCGCGCTATGCGGCGCTGAAGGACCATCTGTCGTTCTACGCGACCTCGGTCGATGCGGCCTATGTGGGCGAGATACTGGTCACGCCGCAGCCGGGCGATTTCTACGGGGGATGGGTGACGCCCAACCTCACCGGGCGGATCAAGGGCGCGACTGGCACCCTGCACTGGTAGGCGTCACGCGGGCCTGAGATCGTCGGGGGTGAGGCGATAGGCCTTGCCGAAGCCGCCATTGAGGAACGCCGCGACCGGGCTCAGCCGGACAAGGCGGAAATCCCCGAAATCGTAATAAAGCTGCGCCTTGGGATAGAGGTCGAGGTAATGCGCCTTGAGCGCGGTCTTGTCCTGCGCCTCCGCCACGGCCTGAAGCGTGAGCCTCGGATGGGTGAGCGGATCGCCCCTGGGACCCGGTTCGCCCAGCAGAAGCGAGCAGGCCGGGTTGGCGTCGAGCGCGTCGGTATGGCTCGACAGGCTGGAGATCAGCGTGAGCGGCACGCCGTCAGGCCCCGGAACAACGGCGATGCGCGTGACCATGGGGGAGCCTGTCTCGGGGTCGGTCACGCCGAGCGCGCCGAAGCGTGCCGCGGCGATCAGGGACCGGGCCAGCGCACGGGCCTCGTCATCGGTGGGGCGAATGGGGTCCTTGGGGCGATCCGACATGGCGCGAGGCTAGCATGGCCCGCGCGCCGGGGGGAGGCCTCCGCGCGTCAGAATTCCTGCCAGATCGACAGCGAGACCCCGACCGTGTCGCTGCCCCTCAGCCCCGCGACCAGCCCGCCCTGCAGCGAGGTCCCCTCGTTCATGCGCAAAACGAGCGAGGGGCGCGCCGTCACCGAGACCGCAGTTTGCGGCCATTCCTCGGCCTTCAGCGCGAAGATGGCACGCAGACGGTCGCTGACATGGAGGCCGACGGTCGCCTCGGCCCGCCAGATCGAAAGGGTGCCGTCGTCGTGAAGGAAGGCGGCCGCGTCGAGCGAAGCCCAGCCGCTGCCGAGCATCGGTATGCCAAGGGGCGAAGCGTCCGCCTCGCTGAAGCTCCCGCCCAGTGAACCGCCGATGCGCAGCAATCCGTCAGTCGGCTGCCCATCGACCGACCGCCGGGCGAGACCGGCATCGACGGCGGCTTGCAGGGGGGCCGAGGGCTCCGTCAGCGTGTAGCGCGCGAACACGGTTCCCATTTGCGACGACGTGCCCCAGTCAAGCTCGAGTCCCGCGGTGAAGTCCCGCCCGAGGCCCAGTTCACCATAGAGGGAGACCGCCGGGTCGGCCGTGAACTGCCCGGTCGCGAAAGCCGTGCGCGGCTCTTCCGCGCTCAGCATCAGGGACAGGAAGACCGCGCCGTCCTCCCGTGCCCAGGGTCCTGCTGCTGCGGGCTGCGTGCAGACGGACACCATCGCGGCCACGGCGATACCCCGCGTCCACCTGGCCCGGGATACCCTGTCAAGTCTGGTCCGCCGTCCCGGAATCGTGGCCGCTGCGCAACGCATTGAAAGAGTCTGACCGTGACATGGTTAATGAATCGCTAACGCGGACGCAGGGTCGTTGCCCCCCGCGCGCGCGTGAGGCAGCCTTCCGAGGCCATTCGCCTGGGGAGGATGAATCTTTGGCACTGGTCGATCCGCTGGCCGAAGACGCGATGGATCCCGGTCTTCGGGAACATGTGCAGTTCTTCAAGGGCCCACTCGGGGTCATTCCCAACTCGGTGCGCACCATGGCGCACCGGGCGCCGATCGCGCGTGCCTTCACCGATCTCAACGTGGCGGTGATGACGGATTACGGCGCCGTGACGCCCGAGTTCAAACGGCTGCTGGGCTACGTGTCGAGCTTTGCCTCGGGCTGCCTCTACTGTCAGGCGCACATGATCCTCGCCTCCGAACGGTTTGGCGCCTCGGAAGAGCGGCTGAACGATGTATTCGACTTCGAGGGGAGCGCGCATTTCGCCGAAGCCGAAAAAGCCGCGCTGGCCTTCGCGCAAGCCGCCACGGCGGTGCCCAACGCGGTCACGCCGGAGGTCGGTGAAAGGCTCAGGGCGCATTGGCCGCCCGAGGCCATCGTCGAGATCATGGGGGTGGTGGCGCTCTTCGGCTATCTCAATCGCTGGAACGACTCGATGGGCTCGGCGCTGGAGGATTTGCCGATCGAGAAGGGCGAGGCGCGGCTCTCCGAGGCGACAGGCTGGAGCGTGGGCAAGCACCGATGAGCGAACTGGCCGGACAGGTTCGGGCGGCGCTGGCCGCGCATGGCTCCGCAAGGCCTGCGGGGACGCCGGATCGCATGGGCCTGTTCAGCATGCCGTTCCGGCCGGACGACGGCCCGCTTGCCGGACATGTGCTCAAACCCTACCGCAGCGGCCGCGACCTCGAGGTTCTGGAGCCGCTGTCGCGCCGTCATGTGACCTACCTCGAGTGCCTCAGGCGCGCAGGCCTTGTCGTCCCGGATACCGTGCTCGTGCTTCTGGACGAGCACGGCGTTCTTCGCCCCATCGTGGTGCAGAAGGCCGTGCCGCAGGCCGACCTGCTGTCCAGCAAGGTGGTTGCCTCGGAAACGGCGTCGGCGCTGCGGGCGCTCGAACAGGTCGCGGCGGGAATCTGCGGCTTCTGGTCGGGCGTGGCCCAGAGGCCGGAACGGATCGGCCTTCATGCTTCGATCCACAATTTTGCGCTGGACGGGGCCGGGCGGGTGGTCTTCCTCGACACGTTCCCGCCCCTGATCGGCTACAGCCGCGAGGAGATGGGGCGCCTTCTGCTGCGCTTCTCGGAATCCGGCCTTATGCGGGGTATCGGCGCGCTTCTGCCCGGACGCGTCCGGGAAATTCAGGATCCCTGGTATTCGCTGGCCGGCAATCTCGGCCTCGTCATCGAAGGTGTCATGGGACACCGGCCGCAGGATCGCGCGGCGATTCTCGGCTGGGCCGAAACCTTCGCCACTGAAAGCCTGTCCCCGCCCGACCAAGCGGCGCTGCTGGACGGTCTCGCGCGGCCGCGCCCACGGATCGCCGCGGATCATGGTGTGCGCCGGTTCGGGGCGGGGTTGCGGCCGAATGCCTGACGCCGCCATGGGGACCGGCCGGACCCCCGAGACGACGCCCGACATGAAGATCGTCCTCGTCGCGCCCGAGATCCCGGGCAATACCGGCACGATCGGGCGCACCTGCGTCGCGCTCGACATGGAGCTCATCCTGATCCGGCCCTTCGGTTTCGAGCTGTCGGACAAGACGGTGCGGCGCGCGGGGCTCGATTACTGGCAACATGTGCGCCTGTTGGAATATCCCGATTGGACTACGTTTCTCGAGGATCGCGGCCCCGCGCGGGACCAGCTTTTCCTGTTCGAGGATGACGGCGCTGCCGGGACGGTCTTCGACCCGGTCTATCCGGCGGGCGCTTACCTCGTCTTCGGGCGCGAGACGACCGGCCTGCCGCCCGGGATCGTGGGGTCCATGCCGGACCGGGTGTTCCGGCTGCCCATGGTCAGCCCGCACATCCGGTCCCTCAACCTTGCGAACGCAGCCACCGCGGTGGCCTATCAGGCCATGCGGGCATGGTTGCGCTAGCGCACGCTCGACCCCGGAAATGAACCGTTTCCACACGCCCCGTATATCCGGGGCACCGGCATCGCCTATTGTCGACCATCATGACGCGTCCGCGCGGGGTCAATTTCGGCCCGTGACAGGCTCGGGCGCGGTCGATTCTTTAAAATATTGAATTGGAATCATTTTCAGGTGTCGTCATGAAATCAGCGCTGCTTGTGTTTTCCTCCGGTGAAACCGGTGCGATTACGGTTGATTGGGTCGTCCTGTCCGCAGCTGCGGTCGGAATGGCATTGGCCGTGATCACGCTGGTGGCTGGTGGGTCGAACCAGTCCAGCCTGCAGACATCCGACGTCTTGTCTGGCTACGAGATCGACGACGAGTTCGACACCCGTTAGGGCATGGCGGCGTTCGCCGAGGCGCCCGCCCGCCCGGGCGGATCGCGACGACAACCGGTCTTGCCGCCGCGCCGGACGATGACGGATCGCGCTCTGGCCGTGGTGACGCGGGCTTGCTAGGCTTCTTGCGGGGAAGAGGAGCCAGCCATGCCAAGCATCACGCAAGACACCAGCCTGCAGACCGTCCTGACGACATTCGAGACATCGCCCGCGAACTGCCCCGCCCTGATGGAGGAGCTGCGCGCGGCCTATTCCGACTTCATCTCGCGCCAGCCGGGCTTTGTGTCCGCGGCTCTGCATGTGAACGATGCGCAAACCCGCGTGGCCAATTACAGCCAGTGGCGCACCCGGGACGATTTCAAGGACATGCTCAAGACCGACGAAATGCGAGAGCGCCATCAACGCATCAACGCCCTGTGCCGTGGGTTCGAGCCGGTGATGTACGAGGTCTTCGCGACACATCATGCTTAGGGACGGTCGAGATGCTCAGGCACGGTCGAGGCGACAGGAGAGGGCCACGATGACGGACGAGACTCGGACGAAGGATGGGGCTGACGGGCGCGAGGCGGGCCTCGACGCCGAGGTCCGCGCGCTGCGCGAGGAGCTGACGCTTCTGAGGAAACACCGGATGTTCCTGCTCTATCAATCGGTGCCGCAGGTGCTGCTGTTCCGCCTCGCGAGTGGCATGGCCATGGGTTTGGGGACCGTGATCGGAGCCACCGTTCTTTTGTCGGTCATCGTCTGGTCGCTCAGCCAGATCGAATTCATCCCCATTATCGGCGACTGGGCGGCGCAGGTCTCGCGTGCGATGTCCGAGACCGACGACGCCAGACCATAGGTTTTTTTGAACGCCATTGTGCCGTGGTCGCGGCAGATTACTTGCACGACACCTATTCGGCGAACGGAGATTGCGCGATGAAATGCCCTGTGGATGGAACGACCCTTGTCATGGCTGACCGGCAGGGCGTCGAGATCGACTACTGCCCGGAATGCCGCGGCGTGTGGCTCGATCGCGGCGAACTGGACAAGATCATCGAACGGTCGGCGCCAGCCGCCCCGCCGCAGGCCCCGGCCGCGCCGCCACAGGCCGCAGAGCCGCGCGGCCATGACGACGACCATGGCGGATATCGCAAAAAGCGGCGCGGGTCCTTTCTCGAGGATATTTTCGACTTCTGAGCGGCGTTTCTGCAGGAGGCGGTAACGCCTCTTGTCTATTTTCGTATTTCTATTATCCATGAATTATGGAATTAGAAATCACGAATCGCCTGTCCGCCCTCGGGCATCCGCAACGGCTCGCCATCCTGCGGCTGCTGATGCGGCGTTTTCCCGACCGACTCCCCGCAGGTGACATCTCCCGCGCGCTCGACCTGAAGGCGAGCACGCTGTCGAACTACCTGTCTCACCTCATGCAGGTGGGGCTCGTCACGCAGGAGCGGTCGGGCACGTCGCTCCTTTATGCCCCCGACATGGACGCGCTGCGCGGCACGGTCGGATACCTCTTCAACGATTGCTGTCGCGGCCGGCCCGACCTGTGCCCGCCCATCGCGCCCGCTACCAGACCCGGAGCCGACCCCATGTCGCAAGACCCGTTTCGCGTGCTGTTCATCTGCACTGGAAATTCCGCCCGATCGATCTTTGCCGAGACGCTGCTGCGCGAGCTTGGCGGCGGTCGGTTCGATGTCCATTCCGCCGGCACGAAGCCGCGGTCCGAACTCAACCCTTTCGCCGTGAAGGTTCTGGAGGCCAAGGGCCATGACGTTTCCGGGCTGAGGTCCAAGACCGTGGCCGAGTATCAGGGGCCGGAGGCCGTCCCCTTCGACTTCGTCTTCACCGTCTGCGACCGCGCCGCCAACGAGGAATGCCCGCCCTGGCCGGGACAGCCCGTCAGCGGGCACTGGGGCCTGCCCGACCCGGTGCAGGTCGAGGGCACCGACGCCGAGCGCGCGCTGGCCTTCCAGGCGGTCTATGGTTCACTCCGCAATCGCATCCTGGCCTTGGTCGCGCTGCCCTTCGACGCGCTCGACGCCATGTCGCTGCAGCGCGCGGTCGATGACATCGGCAAGATGGACGACGAGGTGCGCGCATGACCGTCTATGCCCTCAACGGCCTCGGACGGATCGGGAAGCTTGCGCTGAAGCCGCTTCTCGAACGCGGGGCGCAGATCGCCTGGATCAATGACGCCGTAGGCGATGCCGCGATGCACGCGCATCTGCTGGAGTTCGACACGGTGCATGGCCGCTGGGATGCCGATTTCGCCCATGACGACGAGAGCATCAGCATCGACGGTACACGCCTGCCCTTCATCGGTACGCGAGACCTGTCCAATCTGCCGCTCGAGGGCGTGGACGTGGTCATCGACTGCACCGGCGTGTTCAAGACCGAGGAGAAGCTCGCGCCCTATTTCGAGGCGGGCGTGAAGAAGGTCGTGGTCAGCGCGCCCGTCAAGGACGGGGACGCCGCCAATATCGTCTACGGCGTGAACCACGAGATCTACGATCCCGCACGGCACCGGATCGTCACGGCGGCCTCCTGCACGACGAACTGCCTCGCACCGGTTGTGAAGGTCGTGCACGAGGCCATCGGCATCCGCCACGGGTCGATCACCACGATCCACGACGTGACCAACACCCAGACCATCGTCGACCGCCCCGCCAAGGACTTGCGCCGCGCGCGATCGGCGCTGAACTCGCTGATCCCCACGACGACGGGCAGCGCCACGGCGATCACGCTGATCTATCCCGAGCTGAAGGGCCGCCTGAACGGGCATGCTGTGCGCGTGCCGCTTCTGAACGCGTCGCTCACCGATTGCGTGTTCGAACTGGAGCGCGCGACGACGGTGGAAGAGGTCAACGCGCTCTTTCAGGCCGCGGCGGACGGTCCGCTTGCGGGCATCCTCGGCTATGAGGAGCGGCCCCTGGTGTCGGCCGACTACACCAACGACACCCGGTCCTCGATCGTCGACGCGCCCTCGACCATGGTCGTCAACGGCACGCAGCTGAAGGTCTACGCCTGGTACGACAACGAAATGGGCTATGCCCATCGGCTGGTCGACGTGGCGTTCATGGTCGGTGCCTCGGCATGAGTGCCGCGGCGCGTCCCGAGGGTATTTCGGCCTATATCGCCGTCACGGCGGCCTACTGGTCCTTCATGTTGACGGACGGCGCATTGCGCATGCTGGTCCTGCTGCATTTCCACACGCTGGGATTCACGCCGGTCCAACTGGCTTACCTGTTCGTGCTCTACGAGATCGCGGGCGTGGTGACGAACCTTTCGGCCGGATGGATCGCGGCGCGCTTCGGGCTGACCCGGACGCTCTACGTGGGGCTTGGTCTGCAGGTCGTGGCGCTTGTGGCCCTCTCGCGGCTGGACCCCGCATGGGCGATCGGGACATCCGTCGCCTTCGTGATGCTGGTGCAGGGCGCCTCGGGCGTGGCCAAGGACCTGTCGAAGATGTCGTCGAAATCGGCGGTCAAGCTGCTGGCGCCGACCGAGGGCGACGGGCTGTTCCGCTGGGTCGCGCTGCTGACCGGATCGAAGAACGCGGTGAAGGGCCTCGGCTTTCTGCTGGGTGCCGGGCTTCTGGCCACCGCCGGCTTCACGGTCGCGGTTCTGGCCATGGCGGCGGTGCTGGCCGTGATCCTTGCCGTGATCCTCGTGGCGATGCCCACGGGTCTGCCGACAGGGCGCAAGGGCGCGAAGTTTTCCGAGGTGTTTTCCAAGTCGTCCAACGTCAACTGGCTGAGTGCGGCGCGCGTGACGCTTTTCGGCGCGCGGGACGTGTGGTTCGTGGTCGGCATCCCGATCTATTTCTACGCCGTGCTGTCGGACGGAAGCACCGAGGGGAACCGCGCGGCCTTCTTCATGATCGGCACCTTCATGGCCGTCTGGATCATCCTTTACGGCGCGGTGCAGGCGGCGGCACCCCGGCTGCTCAGGGCCGCGTCCCGCCCGCAGGCGGAGCTGATCGGCGCGGCACGCGGCTGGGCGGCGGTGCTGGCGGTGGTGCCCGCGCTTCTGGCCATCGCGGTGGCGGTGACGCCGGCTCCGGCCCCGTGGCTGACGGCGACGCTCGTCGGCGGTCTGCTGGTCTTCGGCGGGCTGTTCGCGGTGAATTCCTCGCTCCACTCCTACCTGATCCTGGCCTTCACTCGGGCCGAGCGGGTGACGATGGATGTGGGCTTCTACTATATGGCGAACGCGGCGGGTCGGCTGATCGGGACGGTTCTGTCCGGCCTGACATACCAGCTGGGCGGCTTGCCGCTGACACTGGGCACGGCGGCGGTGCTCCTGCTCTGTTCGGCATGGTCGGCCGGACATCTGCGGCCATTGGTGCGCGAAACGGTGGTGGGCTGACCCACTGGCGGAGGGCCCGTTTGCCACGGCCGAGTCGCATTCGCGGGCGCATGTCGGCTCGCCCTGTGCCGATACGGCCTGACCGACCTTGCCTCGCCTCGTGATTCTGGCACGGGCGTGTTCGCAACAGGGCCGGTCCCGACAAAAAAATCCCCGCAATCCAAGCCAATTGAGGCCACCAACGCAGGTGTCATACGTCTGTTACAAAACTGTTCAAGAAGCGTCACGGAGCGCGGATAGGCAGTGCGTCGAGGACGCCTGGCGTCCCGGACAAAAACCTATGGAGAAGTCATGTCTCATCTCAAGCTTTCCACGGCAGTGATCGCGGTCGTTGCGATCTCGGCTACTGCTGCTGCAGCGCGCGAAGAAATTCGCCGCGTCGGTTCGTCCACCGTGTTCCCCTACACCCAGGCGGTCGCGGAGCAGTTCGCGAACAACACCGGTTTCCCCTCGCCGATCGTCGAATCGACCGGCACGGGCGGTGGCATGCAGATCTTCTGCGGCGGTATCGGCGAGGATTTCGCTGACATCACCGGCGCCTCGCGCCGCATGAAGCCGTCGGAATACCAGCTCTGCGTCGAGGGCGGTGTGACCGACATCACCGAAGCCCGCATCGGTTCGGACGGTCTGTCGATCGCCATCTCGCGCGACAACGATTTCGCGTGGGACCTGACGCTGGAAGAGATCTACCTGGCGCTCGGCGCGCAGGTGCCGGTCGACGGCGAGTGGGCCGACAACCCCTACACCACCTGGAACGAGATCAACCCGGACTTCCCGGAAGTCGAGATCGAGGTTCTGGGCCCTCCGCCGACCTCCGGCACGCGCGACGCCTTCGTCGAGCTGGCTATGTGGGAAGGCTGCATGGAGCTCGACTACGTCGCGGACAACCATGACGAGGACTGGGTCGAAGAGAACTGCTCGCGCATGCGCACTGACGGCCCGTTCATCGAAGCCGGCGAGAACGACAACCTGATCGTGCAGCGCCTGCAGGCCAACTCCGACGCGATGGGCATCTTCGGCTACTCCTTCCTGTTCGAGAACCAGGACACGCTGAAGGCGGTCACGGTCAACGGCGTCGAGCCGATGTCGGAAACCATCGCCGATGGGTCCTACCCGATCTCGCGTCCGTTGTTCTTCTACATCAAGAACGCGCATCGCGGCGTGATCCCGGGCTTCAACGAGTTCCTCGATGAATACATGTCCGAGGAAGCCCTGGCGCCCGGCGGCTACCTCGAAGAGCGCGGTCTGGTTCCGCTCTCCGACACTGCCCGTGCGGAACTGCGCGAGCGCGTGGCGAACGCGGTCACCATGGATCCGATCGAGTAAGGCGCCCAAAGCGTCATTGGCCGCCCGGTGCTTCACCGGGCGGCTTTCTTCACCTTGCTGAGTGGTCATCATGACATTGCTTGCATTCGCACTTCTGCTCCTGGCGGCAGTCATTGGCTACTTGGTCAATTGGCGGGCGGCGCGCGCGATCCGCGAAGGCGGCCAGCGGCTTCATTCCCTCATGGGGTTTCACGGGCTGTTTTCACTCCTGATGATCCTCGTGCCCGTGCTGACCGTGTTGCTGCTGTGGCTTGGATTTGAAGGGCCTGTGATCAATCGCATGATCCTAGCCTCGCTTCCGGCCGGGGAACTGGAAGGGTTGGGAAGCGGCGCGATACAGCTGATCTCGGCCGAAATCCGGTCGATCGCCGGTGGCCGCATCTTCGGCACGCCCGAAGACTGGAAACTGGATGCGGCGGACCGGCTGATCGCCTTGCGGACGTGGAGCGACATTCTTCTCGTCGTCGTCGTTGTGATCCTGTCGCTTGGCATCCTCCTGTTTAGCCGCAGCCGTGTGACCGCCGACTTCCGTGCCCGGCAAGCCTCTGAGTCCATCGTGAAGGGTCTCATGATCGCCTGTTCAGTGGTGGCGATCTTCACGACCGTCGGCATCATCTTCGCACTGGTCTTCGAGGCCTATCGCTTCTTCCAGATCGTGCCGTTCACAGAGTTCCTCTTCGGCACCAACTGGGAGCCGCAGATCCCGATCCGGGAAGACCAGATCGCGGCCGAAGGCGCGTTCGGCTGGCTTCCGGTCATCATCGGGACGCTTGTCATCAGCTTTGTCGCGATGTTCATCGCGACACCGGTCGGCCTACTGTCGGCCATCTATCTCAACGAATTCGCGCCGAAAACCGTGCGCGCGGTGGTCAAGCCGGTGCTGGAGATCCTGTCCGGCGTGCCGACCGTGGTTTACGGATTTTTCGCCATTCTCGTCGTGGCGCCCGCGTTGCGCGGCACCGGGGCGGATCTCGGCATCGACATCTCGTCCAACACCGCGCTTGCGGCGGGCGGGGTTATGGGGATCATGCTGATCCCGTTCATCTCCTCCTTCGCCGATGACGCCTTGTCGGCGGTGCCGCGCAGTCTGCGGGACGGCTCGCTCGCGCTGGGTGCGACGCGGGGCGAGACGATGCGCAAGGTGCTGTTCCCTGCGGCCATTCCGGGCATCGTGGGCGGCGTTCTGCTGGCCGTCAGCCGGGCCATTGGTGAAACCATGATCGTGGTGATGGCCGCGGGTCTCATGGCGCGGATGACGATCAACCCGCTCGACAGCGTGACGACCGTCACCGTGCAGATCGTGACCCTGCTGATCGGCGACACGGCCTTCGACAACCCCAAGACCCTTGCGGCCTTCGCGCTTGGCCTGATGCTCTTCGTCATCACGCTCGGCATCAACGTGCTGGCGCTTCGTATCGTCCGCAAATACCGTGAAATCTACGACTGAGGCACCCAGCCATGGCTGACATCACCGACCGGGTTGACCCCCCGCGCAAGACCTCGCTCACGCAGAGTTCGGCCGCCGTCGCCCGGCGCAAGCGGGCCGACCTGATCCTTCAGGGTTTCGGCCTCGGCGCGATTCTCGTGGCGTTTACCGTGCTGTTCATCCTGATCGCCTCGCTGGTGACCACGGGGTTCAGCGCCTTCGTGCAGACGCATGTGACGCTCGACGTCTATGTCGATCCCGACGAGATCAGCGAAGAGCAATTGCCGCGCGGTGGCTTTCAGGATGTGCTGACCGATGCCATGTTGGCCAACCTGCCGAACGCAGACCCCGAGGACGACGTCCGCGCGGTGCGCGCGATCCTGTCGAACGGGGCGCAATTCGCCCTGCGCGACATGGTGGCAGACGACCCGAGCCTGATCGGCCAGACGGTCACGATGACGGTGCCGGCCTCTGACCCGTTCGACCAGCTCAACAAGGGCAATGTCGACCGCGCCACGCCGGAAGGGCAGCGGCGTGTGAATGACCGGGAAATCGAATGGTTCGACACGCTCGACGAGGCCGGCATGATCACCACGCCGTTGAACTTCGGCCTGATCACGAATGCCGACTCGCGTTTTCCGGAACTGGCCGGCCTGCGCGGGGCGCTGGTGGGGTCGTTCTACGCGCTCCTGACCTGCTTCCTGATCGCGTTCCCGGTCGGCATCGGTGCCGCGATCTATCTCGAGGAATTCGCCCCCAAGAACAGGGTGTCGGACTTCATCGAGGTCAACATCAACAACCTGGCGGCCGTGCCGTCGGTGGTCTTCGGCTTGCTGGCTCTGGCGGTGTTCCTGAACTGGTTCGGTCTGCCGCGGTCCGCGCCCTTCGTGGGCGGTCTGACGCTGGCGCTGATGACGATGCCGACGATCATCATCGCCACGCGCGCGGCGCTGAAGGCCGTGCCCCCTTCGATCCGTGAGGCCGCGCTGGGCGTGGGCGCGTCCAAGCAGCAGGTGGTCTTCGGCCATGTCCTGCCCCTGGCGATGCCCGGCATCCTGACCGGCACGATCATCGGGCTGGCGCAGGCGCTGGGCGAAACCGCGCCGCTTCTGCTGATCGGGATGAATGCGTTCATCACCTCGGCGCCGTCCTCGCCCTTCGAGCCGGCGACCGCCTTGCCGACGCAGATCTACATCTGGGCCGACAGCCCCGAGCGCGGCTTCGTCAGCCGCACATCGGCCGCCATCCTCGTGCTGCTGGGCTTTCTCGTCACGATGAACGCGATCGCCATCTACCTGAGAAACAAGTTCGAGCGCCAGTGGTGACCGCGATGGAGGATGCCGATATGTACGACATGAAAGTGACGGAGCAGCACGTGGACGATCTACAGATCAAGATGAAAGCACGCGAGGTCGACGTCTTCTACGGCGACACCCATGCGATCCAGAAGGTCGACGTGGACATCCTCGACAAGACCGTCACCGCCTTCATCGGTCCGTCCGGTTGTGGCAAGTCGACGTTCCTGCGCTGCCTCAACCGTATGAACGACACCATCGACGTGGCCCGCGTGGCCGGCGACATCACGCTCGACGGGGAGGACATCTACGACAAGCGGGTCGATCCGGTGCAATTGCGCGCCAAGGTCGGAATGGTGTTCCAGAAGCCCAACCCGTTCCCGAAGTCGATCTACGAAAATGTCGCCTATGGGCCCAAGATCCATGGTCTCGCCCGGAACAAGGCCGAGCTCGACGAGATCGTCGAGACCTCGTTGCGGCGTGCGGCGCTCTGGGACGAAGCGAAGGATCGTCTCGATCAGCCCGGCACGGGTCTTTCGGGCGGTCAGCAGCAGCGCCTGTGCATTGCGCGTGCCGTTGCCACGAACCCCGAGGTTCTGCTAATGGACGAGCCCTGTTCAGCGCTCGACCCCATCGCGACGGCGCAGGTCGAGGAACTCATCGACGAATTGCGCACGCGCTTCTCGGTGGTGATCGTGACCCACTCGATGCAGCAGGCCGCGCGCGTCAGCCAGAAGACCGCGTTTTTCCACCTCGGCGAACTGGTCGAATACGACGACACGTCGAAGATTTTCACCAACCCCGACGATCCGCGCACCGAAAGCTACATCACCGGCCGGATCGGCTGAGCGCTTCATTCAGGACGGACATAAAATGGTTTCGACGGAACATATCGTCGCTTCTTTCGACCGCGATCTCGAGGCGATCCAGGCGACCATCATGCGCATGGGCGGCCTCGTGGAGGACGCAATCGCGAAATCCGCGAGGGCGCTGGATGCCCGCGATCCCGACCTGGCGCGCAGCGTGCGCGAGGGCGATGCCGCCATCGATGCGCTTGATGAACAGATCAACGAGGAGGCCGCGCGCATCATCGCTCAGCGTCAGCCCATCGCCACCGATCTGCGCACGGTGCTGTCGGTGTTCCGCATCTCCTCCAACCTCGAGCGGATCGGCGATTACGCCAAGAACATCGCCAAGCGGTCCGAGGTCATCCTGGACCACCCGCCGGTCGACGGCACGGGCGCCTCGCTGCGGCGCATGGCGCGGCAGGTGGAACTGATGCTCAAGGATGTGCTCGACGCCTATATCCAGCGCGATGCCGACAAGGCGCTTGACGTGCGTGAGCGCGATCTCGAGGTCGACCAGATGTATTCGGCGTTGTTTCGCGAATACCTGACCTTCATGATGGAAGATCCGCGGAACATCACCACCTGCATGCATCTGCATTTCATGGCCAAGAACATCGAGCGCATGGGCGACCACGCGACCTCGATCGCCGAGCAGGTGATCTACCTCGTCACCGGCGAGATGCCCGAGGAGGACCGTCCGAAGCAGGAACACCTTCCATCGGACGGCGCGGCGGGCTGATCGGGGCGGAGGCGGATAGATGGCTGGCGAACCCCTGGTCCTGGTGGTCGAGGACGAACCCGCGCAGCGCGAGGTCCTGGCCTACAACATCCGCGCGGAAGGCTACGAGGTGGTCACCGCCGAGGCCGGCGACGAGGCGCTCGTCATCGTCCGCGAGACACCGCCCGACGTGATCATCCTGGACTGGATGCTGCCGAATGTCTCGGGCATCGAGGTCTGCCGTCAGCTCAAGATGTCCGGAGACACCGCGCGCATTCCGGTCATCATGCTGTCCGCCCGTTCCGAGGAGACGGACAAGGTCCGTGGGCTCGAGACGGGCGCGGACGACTACGTGATCAAACCCTATTCCGTGGCCGAGCTTCTGGCGCGGCTGCGCACGCAGTTGCGTCGCATCCGTCCGGCGGCGGTGGGCGAGCGGCTGGAATTCGAGGACATCGTGGTGGACCTCGCCGAGCACCGCGTCTTTCGCGACGGCGTCAGCCTCAGCCTCGGGCCGACCGAGTTCCGCCTGCTGACCGCCTTCATGGAGCGCCCGGGGCGGGTCTGGAGCCGCGAGCAGCTGCTCGACCGGGTCTGGGGCCGTGACATCTATGTCGACAGCCGCACGGTGGATGTCCATGTGGGCCGCCTGCGCAAGGCGCTCCGGGCCGCCGATGCGGGTGACCCGATCCGGACCGTGCGGGGCGCCGGCTACGCTCTTGGCTGACACGCAGGGCGATACGGCGTCCGGCGGGGACCGGGCGCTTGACCTGCAACTGGGGTTCCGCGGATTCGCGGCCGGGTTCCATCCATTGCTCGACGCGTTTCTCGACCGTCACCGCGCGCAGCTCGGCGGGCTCACGCGGATCGCCGATGTGGAGGCGTTCATCGCCTGTATCTCCGACATGCGCCCCGACTACCTGCTGCTTGGGGCGACGGACGCGCCCGGGGATCTGCTCGACAGGATCGAGACGGCCTCCCGAAGCCCGCATCTGGCGGTTCTTCTGGCAGGATGCGGTGCGGCGGAGGAGGGCGGGACGCCCACCGGCCTGATGCTTGAGCCCGTCGCGGCGGATGCGGACGGCACCGAGCTTGCGCTGGTCCTGCGCGCCCTGATGCGCCGCTCGAGGCCGCAGGCCATGGTCGGACGCTCCGTCTCGGGCGCGCTCGAACTGGACGAGGCCTGCCTGACCTTCTCGATCCGGGGCGCCACGGTGTCGCTGAGCCTCGAGGTTTTCAGCGTGCTGGGCCTGATGATGGACGCCCCCGATCGCGTCTGGGACCGGTCGGAGCTGCACCGTCTGGTGTTCGGCGCGACCTCCCGCAACGATATCCGCGCCATCGACACGCGGATCAGCCGGGCGCGGCGCCACGTGACCGCGGCCCTCGGCCACGATCCGATCCGTACTGTTCGTCGTGTCGGATACGCCCTGGTGCCCTATCCCTGAGCGCCGCCTCAGGCGGTCGGCGCGGTGATGCAGGCGCGGAACGCGGCGACCTCGGGCGCGGCCCCCTCCAGATCGATCGGGACCGCGCGTTCGCCGCTCGCGGCCAGCGCCATGGCATTGAACTCCAGCCCGTCCAGCACGTTGCCGAACCCCCGGTCGCTGACGCTGAGCGTTCTGCCGTCCGACGACAGCACATGCCGCGCGGTCGAGATCGTGTTGGGCCGCGGCCCCTCGAAGCGCATGGCGAAGATGCCCGCCTCGGGCCAAGGCGCCGCAAGGCGAATGGCGATGGTGTATTCCGGCAGCGACGGATCGTAGGTCAGCCGCACCTCGGCCTCGGCGCCGGAATGATCGAGCGTGCAGAGCCCGTCCTCGAGCCCGGCCTGCCAGGCCTGAGCCGGTCCGGCGATCAGAAAGAGCGTGGCGATGGCGAAGATGCGACCCATGGCGCAGAAAGTGGGGCGATCGGCGCGTCCGGCAAGCCTGCGAAGGTGAAACGATTGACTGCGCCACCCAGGCGTCCGAACCTGCGCCCATGGAAGGAACGGGGGAGGAGATGACGATGACACGATGGATTTCCCGCGCCGCGCTGCTGGCCGGCCTGTGCAGCGCGGGCGCTGCGCTCGCCGATCCGGTGGGCATGACGCCCGACATGATGTCGGTGACGGTCGAGACGGCGAGCGGCCCGGTCGAGATCATGCGCAACCAGGACAACGCGGCGCGCGTGGACGAGGAATGGACGCTGACCTCGCGGCCCTGTCCGATGTTCTGCATCCAGCCGATGGTGCCGGCGCCGGGCGTGACGCCGGTGGGTGAGCTGGAGGTGCTCGCGGCGCTGCAGGATCCCGGCACGATCGTGGTAGACGGCCGCATCCGCTCGGATTTCGAGGCCGGCACGATCCCCGGCGCGATCTCGATGCCCTATCTCGAGGCCGCCGACCGGCTGGGCGAACTGGGCTGCGAGATCGATTTCGACGGCTGGATCTGCGAGGGCGACCTGCCGCAGGTGGTCCTGTTCTGCAACGGCCCGTGGTGCGGACAGTCGCCGACGGCCGCACGCACCATGATCGAGGCGGGCTTCCCGGCCGAAAACATCAGCTACTACCGCGGCGGCATGCAGAACTGGAACGGCCTCGGCCTGACGGTTGTGCCCGGCGGGGCAGGGGGCTGACGTACGGGCGTGCGGCGGGCCGGATGGGGCCGCACCTGGCCGAGATGCCGTCATCGCACGGCTCCGAGGTCGTGGCGGACCGGTCGACGGCGGCCGCCCCGGCCGGGTGAGCGTCAGCGAGCGACGACGGCGGGCGGGACCGCCCACCGGGCCGGGATGGAGTAAGGCGTGGGGAGGCGCGGCGGCAGGTGGGCGTGAGTGAAGCCGTTTGGCCTGGAGGTGGTAGCGCCGTGGCGCGCGTCGGAGCTCGAGGAAAAGGTAATTCAAGCTTCTAGCGCTTATCGATCAGCGTAGACTTACCGATTGCAGCGAGTGCTGCGCCGATGCTCCCAGAAAGCGAGAGTTCCTTTAGGCGAGACACACGATCTTCAGTCAAGTAGAGCAATTCCTCGGGGGGCGCAGCGCAACCGAGCTGGCGCGGTTACGCTGCTGTGTGATGCCGCTAATTATCTCCGATACAGCTTTATTTGTCTTTTTTGGCCACACGCTTAAGAAAAAGGGTCGATTCAAATAACGGAATTTTGAAGCCGAGTGGGTCTTTGGATACAACGGCATGTGCCTCGATATAGTCGCCCTTGTGGAGCCTCATTGCAAGCGACCTCAGTTCGTCTGGCATGCTCCAATTATGGAGAAAAACTCGTTCTTCATTGGTATCGACACTTATGAATAGCGGTTCGACATCGTAGACGACTCCACTAATGACCGCCGGGTGTCCGCCAACCAGTTTTTCGATTTCATCCTCGATCTGCGTTTTTGTTAAGCCTTCCAACGCGTCGATTACCCCCTCTCGCCATTCGCTATTGATCTTGACGTAAGTGTGTCCCTTGATCGCGTTTTTCGGTTCATCTTTGATCACTTTTAATGCTCTACCAGATTGATAGTCAGGATGGCTCGCATCAACAGTCCTGTGCGGCTTGAAGGATGTCGCTTCTCTGCCTAATATCGGCGTTTTGAAGCTGACTCGCTTTTTGGTATACGCGACCAAACCCCAGAGAATGGAAACCGGAGTTTCTGGGGCGGCGCTCAAATGTGCCAAGAGCCAAATAACAAGCGCAAAAATGCACGCGGCGAATAATCCTTGGAGACCAAAGGTGGCAAGGTATTCGATGATCGCATCCATAGCACTTCGTATGATGCATTTGGTGACCCGTGCAAGCGTGCTAAACAACTTGTAATTGGACGATCACCCCCTACCTCCCCCTCCGCGCCTTGCCCCCACGCTGCCCCGGCCGCCCTGCCGTGCTCCGCCCCGACGCCCGCGCGCTGTCCTCCACCGCCGCTTCCACCGCCGACTGCCGCGCCAGCGGATCGTCCGCCACGGCCAGTTCCACCGTCTCCAGCCGCTTGATCTCGTCGCGCATCCGTGCGGCCTCCTCGAACTCCAGGTTCTCGGCGGCCTTGCGCATCTTGTCGCGCAGCCCTTCCAGATGGGCCTGGAGGTTCGCGCCGACCAAAGGCTTCTCGATCTTCGCCGTCACGCGGTTCATGTCCACGTCGCCCTTCCAGACGCCGGCCATGATGTCCTCGACGTTCTTCTTCACCGTCGCGGGCGTGATCCCGTGTTCCTCGTTATAGGCCACCTGCTTGGCCCGCCTGCGGTCGGTCTCGCGGATCGCGCGCTCCATCGAGCCGGTGATGCGGTCGGCATACATGATGACCCGGCCCTCGGCGTTCCGCGCGGCGCGCCCGATGGTCTGGATCAGCGAGGTCTCCGAGCGCAGGAACCCCTCCTTGTCGGCGTCGAGAATCGCCACCAGCCCGCATTCGGGGATGTCGAGCCCCTCGCGCAGCAGGTTGATGCCCACCAGCACGTCGAAGGCCCCCAGCCGCAGGTCGCGCAGGATCTCGATGCGTTCCAGCGTGTCGATGTCGGAATGCATGTAACGGACGCGAATGCCCTGTTCGTGGAGGTATTCGGTCAGGTCCTCGGCCATGCGCTTGGTCAGCACGGTGGCGAGCACGCGAAAGCCCTTGGCGGCGGTCTTGCGGATTTCGTCGAGCAGGTCGTCGACCTGCATCTCGACGGGCCGGATTTCGACCTGCGGGTCGATGAGGCCGGTGGGGCGGATGACCTGTTCGGTGAAGACGCCGCCGGCCTGGTCGAGCTCCCAGTTCGACGGGGTCGCGCTGACGAAGACCGATTGCGGGCGCATCGCGTCCCATTCCTCGAACTTCAGGGGTCGGTTGTCCATGCAGGACGGCAGGCGGAACCCGTGTTCGGCCAGCGTGAACTTGCGCCGGTAGTCGCCGCGATACATGCCGCCGATCTGGGGCACGGAGACGTGGGATTCATCCGCGAAGACGATGGCGTTGTCGGGAATGTATTCGAAGAGCGTCGGCGGCGGTTCCCCCGGCGCGCGACCCGTGAGGTAGCGCGAATAGTTCTCGATCCCGTTGCAGACGCCCGTGGCCTCCAGCATCTCGAGATCGAAATTGGTGCGCTGCTCCAGCCGCTGCGCCTCCAGCAGCTTGCCCTCGCCCACCAGCTGCTCCAGCCGCTGGGCCAGCTCCGCCTTGATGCCTTTCATCGCCTGCTGCATCGTCGGGCGCGGCGTGACGTAGTGGGAATTCGCGTAGACGCGGATCTTCTCGAAACTGTCGGTTTTCTGGCCGGTCAGGGGATCGAACTCGGTGATGCTTTCCAGTTCCTCGCCGAAGAAGGACAGCTTCCACGCGCGGTCCTCGAGGTGGGCGGGCCAGATCTCGACGCTGTCGCCGCGCACGCGGAAGCACCCGCGCTGGAACGCCTGATCGTTGCGGCGGTATTGCTGGGCGACGAGGTCGGCCATGACCTTGCGCTGGTCATACTCGCGGCCCACGAACAGGTCCTGGGTCATGGCGCCGTAGGTCTCGACCGACCCGATGCCGTAGATGCAGGAGACCGAGGCCACGATGATCACGTCATCGCGTTCCAGAAGCGCCCGGGTCGCCGAGTGGCGCATCCGGTCGATCTGTTCGTTGATCTGGGATTCCTTCTCGATATAGGTGTCCGACCGCGGAACGTAGGCCTCGGGCTGGTAGTAGTCGTAGTAGCTGACGAAATACTCGACCGCGTTTTCCGGGAAGAACCCCCTGAATTCGCCGTAAAGCTGCGCGGCCAGCGTCTTGTTGGGCGCGAGGATGATGGCGGGGCGCTGGGTTTCCTCGATCACCTTGGCCATGGTGAAGGTCTTGCCGGTGCCGGTGGCCCCCAGCAGGACCTGGTTACGGTCGTGATCGCGGATGCCCTGCGACAGTTCCGCGATGGCCGTGGGCTGGTCTCCCGCGGGCTCGTATTCTGAATGCATGACGAAGCGCTTGCCGCCCTCGAGCTTGAGGTGTTGCCGCAGCGCGTCGACCGGACGGCCGGTCTCAGGCATCTGTTCTGGCGAATTGTTGTGCATGGACTACCCCCGGACAGGCTTATGTTGATGGCTTGCGGCCCGCCTTCAAGCCCTGTCACACGCCGGAGCGGCGATCCTCGCCTTGCGCCTTCAAATCGTTAACAAATCGTTATTGCGGCGCTCGGCATCTTCACAACCTTAAGGTGATTTTTTTTATTGCAATGCGCGTTTGCGTTGCCTAACCTCGACCTGCAAGCAGCAGAAGCGGTTGCCGGCCGGATCCGAAACACCCACCCACCCCTCGCTCCCTCGGGTCCGGCCGGCAACCCTCTCTGACGCAACTGCCCCCACCGCCCTGAATTGCGCCTGTCGCATCCGCCTCGCGGCAGAGCGTGCGGGCGCGGTGAATTTGGCGCATTGCACGCCGACACGACATTTCCGATAAGCATGGCAACGACCACGAGGGTTCCGACATGCGTGCACGTATCTTCAAACCTGCCAAATCCGCCATGTCCTCGGGGACGGCGAAGACCAAGGAATGGGTGCTGGAATTCGTTCCGGCCAGTGCGCGCCAGATCGATCCCCTGATGGGCTGGACCTCGTCCTCGGATATGAACAGCCAGGTCCGGCTTCGCTTCGACACGCTCGAGGCCGCCAAGGACTATGCCGCCGTTCACGGCATCGACGCGGTCGTGGTGCAGCCGAAGAAGCGCAAGCCCAACATCCGCCCCCGAGGCTACGGCGAGAACTTCGCGACCGACCGGCGCGGGGCATGGACCCACTAGGCCCTGTCTGCATTCGGGGGATTCCCAAGTGAGGTGAATTCTGATTCAAGATCGAAAACGGAGGCGATCTTGAGCAGACGAACATTGAGCGACGC
>LJSY01000015.1 GCA_001314805.1 Rhodobacteraceae bacterium HLUCCO18
CCCCGGCCGCCGCTTCCTCGGCCTCGATCGATTCGAAGAGCGCCTTGAAATTGCCCTCCCCGAAGCCGTCATCGCCCTTGCGCTCGATGAACTCGAAGAAGATCGGCCCGATCACCGTCTTGGAGAAGATCTGCAACAGGATCCGCGTCTCGCCGCCATCCACGACGCCCTCGCCGTCGATCAGGATGCCGTGCTTCTTCATCCGGTCCACCGGCTCCTCATGGCCCGTCACACGCTCGAAGCTCTGGCGGTAGTAAGCCTCGGGCGGCCCCGGCATGAACCGCACGCCCCGCTCGGCGATCGCGTCGACCGCGTCGTAGATGTTGCGCGCGCCCACGGCGATGTGCTGGATGCCTTCGCCGTTGTATTTCTTCAGGTAATTCACGATCTGACCCGTCTCGCCGCGATCCTCGTTGATCGGGATGCGGATACGCCCGCAGGGCGAGGTCAGCGCGCGGGAATGCAGCCCGGTGAACTTGCCCTCGATGTCGAAGAACCGGATCTCGCGGAAATTGAACAGATCCCCGTAGAACCGGAACCAGACGTCCATGTTGCCCTTGAAGACATTATGCGTGAGGTGGTCGAGGTAATAGAACCCCACACCCTCGGGATGGGCGGCCGAGACCCAGTCGAATTCCTCGTTATAGGGCGAGCTGTCCCAGTACCGGTCGGTGAAGTAGATGAGCGATCCGCCGATCCCCTTGATCGCCGGCCAGTCGAGCGTCTTGTCGTCGCCGTCGTAGGGCTCCGCCCCTTTCGCCACGGCATGATCGAAGGCGTGCTGCGCGTCCACCACGCGCCAGGCCATCGAGGGCGCGCAGGGCCCGTGCTCCTCGACGAAGCGGGCCGCGAAGCTTCCGGGTTCGGCGTTCAGGACATAGGTGATGTCACCCTGCTGCCAGAGCTCGACGGCCTTGGTCTTGTGGGTGGCGGTGTGGGTGTAACCCATGCGCGCGAAGAGATCGCGCAGCACCTGCGGGTCGGGATGGGCGAATTCCACGAATTCGAACCCGTCGGTACCGGCGGGGTTATCCGCGGTGATCGTCGCGCGCGGGGCGTCATGCGGGAAGGGTCCCATGGGCGTCTCCTGAATTTCCGTTCGCTTGTTCCGGGGTCAGATTACGCCCTTTCCTGCGCGCGTTGTGCGCGTTTTTCTTGAATCATCGGCAAAAGGATGCGAGTTTTGCGCATGCAGGACACTAATCTTGACCAAACAACGCAAATCGAGGAAACTGACCGTCGCCTGCTCGCCCTGATCCAGCAGGACGCGACCCTCACCGCGCAGGCGCTTGGCGAGCGGCTCAACCTCTCGGCCAGCCAGGCCGCGCGTCGGCGTCAGCGGCTGGAAGCCCGCGGCATCGTACGCGCGACGCGCGCCGTGCTCGACCCCCAACGCGTGGGCCTTGGCGTGCAGGCGTTCATCCAGGTCGTCATGGCCACCCATACCGAGGCCAACGCAAGGGACTTCGCCGCACTGACCCGGGCGCAGCCCGAGATCGTCGGCGCCTGGACCCTGACGGGCGAGGCCGACTACCTCCTGCGGGTCTATTGCACCGATCTCGACGCGCTCAACCGGCTGGTGCAGAACGTCCTTCTGCCCCACCCCGCCGTCAGCCGGGTACAAAGCCGCATCGTGATGGACCGGATCAAGCCCGACGCCCCCCTCCCGCTTTAGGCAAATGCGGGGGCGCGGCGGGATGCGCGTGGACTTTGCAGTCGCGGCGCGACTAGGGTCCGAACTGGACAAGGACGGCAGGACATCGCGATGGAAGGGGCGCTTCTACAGGCCACGATCTACCTGACGGCCATGGTCATCGCGGTACCGCTGTCGGTGCGCCTCGGGCTCGGATCGGTGCTGGGCTATCTCATCGCGGGGATCGCCATCGGCCCGGTTCTTGGCCTTGTCGGCTCCGAGACGCAGGACCTGCAGCACTATGCCGAATTCGGCGTGGTCCTTATGCTCTTCCTCATCGGGCTGGAGCTCGACCCCAAGACTTTGTGGAGCATGCGCCGCAAGCTGGTCGGCGTCGGCGGCGCGCAGATCCTGCTGTCGACCGTCGCCATCGCGACGGTGGCCAACGCGTTCGGCCTGCCTTTGGCCACCGCGCTGGCCGTCGGTATCACGCTGGCGCTGTCCTCGACGGCCATCGTGCTCACGACCCTGACCGAAAAGGACCTGATGCGTACCGAGGGCGGCCGGTCCTCCTTCTCGGTGCTGCTGACACAGGACATCGCGGTCATCCCCGCGCTGGCGATCCTGCCGCTGCTGGCGGTTCAGCCCGGCGTCTGGAGCGCCGAGGACGGCTCGATCCAGCGCGGCCATGCCGATGATGGCCATTATTCCATGTCGCTCGTGGAGGGGCTTCCGGCCTGGGGCGTGACACTGGTCACGCTGGGGGCCGTCATCGCCGTGATCCTCGCCGGCCGGTACCTGTCGCCGATCCTCTTCCGCTACATCCACCTCAGCCGCCTGCGCGAGATGTATACCGCCGTGGCGCTGGTCATCGTCGTCGGTATCGCCCTCCTGATGATCCTTGTGGGGCTTTCGCCCGCGCTGGGCGCCTTCGTCGCGGGCGTGGTCCTTGCCAATTCCGAGTTCCGGCACGAGCTCGAGGCCGATATCGAACCCTTCAAGGGCCTGCTTCTCGGGCTCTTCTTCATCACCGTGGGCGCGGGGATCAATTTCGGCACGCTCTTCGGCAACCCGCTGATGATTCTCGGCCTCACGCTGGGCCTGATGGCGTTGAAGGGCGTCATCCTCTTCGGCATCGCCCTCGTGTTCCGACTGCGCGGAGGAGACAAGTGGCTCTTCACGCTGGCGCTGGCGCAGGCGGGGGAATTCGGCTTCGTGCTGGTGGCCTTCGGGCTGCAGCAATCGGTTTTTCCCGTGCGGATCGGGGAAATCCTGCTCCTGGTGATTGCGCTGTCCATGCTACTGACGCCGCTGGCTTTCATCGCCTCGGACTGGATCGGGCGGCGGCTCGCGCATGAGCAGTCCGGCAAGGAGGACGCGGCCGACGAGATCGAGGAAAAGGCGCCAATCATCATCGCGGGCATCGGCCGCTTCGGGCAGGTGGTCAACCGGATGGTGCAGGCCTCGGGCTACAGGACCGTGGTTCTCGACAACGACCTCGCCACGATCCAGCTGATGCGCAAGTTCGGCTTCAAGGGCTATTTCGGCGACCCGTCCCGCCCCGAGCTCCTGGCGGCGGCGGGTCTGGAGACGGCGAAGGTTCTCGTGGTCGCCGTCGATGACAAGCAGGCGGCGGTCGACCTCGTGCGCTATGCGCGCCGGCTGCGCCCCGACATCGCGATCACCGCGCGGGCCCATGACCGGCTGCATGTCTACGAGCTTTACGATGCCGGGGCCGATCACATCGTGCGCGAGATGTTCGACTCGAGCCTCAGGGCCGCGCGCTACGTGCTGGAGGACATGGGACTGACGGATTACGAGGCCCACGAGATGGAAACCGCCTTCTACCGCCACGACCGACAGACGCTGAGGGAACTCGCGGAACTCTGGCAACCGGGCGTCGCCCTCAGCGACAATGCCGCCTATGTCGCGCGCGCGCGGGAGTTGAACAACAATCTCGAAACAGCGCTCCTGACGCAAGGCGGCGAGGAGGAGACGCCCCAAAAGGGTTGGCGCCCGCGCGGCGATGGCGGCGCGCTGAGCGGGCTGCAGCGCAGCGGCGCGTCCGGTCGCAAACCGCCCGATCTGGACTAACCGCCCGACACGCCCGCCTCGGCGAAGGTCGCCATGCCCGAATGACAGGCCAGCGCTCCTTTCAGGACCTGGATGGCCAGCGCAGCACCCGTCCCCTCGCCCAGCCGCATGCCAAGCGACAGGATCGGCGCCTTCCCGATCCGCTCCAACAAAGGGCCGTGGGCGTGCTCGGCCGACAGATGGCCGGCGACGGCATGATCCAGCGCGCCCGGCACGGCCTCGTGCAGGCAGGCGGCCGCAGCCGAGCAGATGAACCCGTCGAGAATGACCGGTATGCCGCGTACCCGCGCATGGGCGATCGCACCGGCCATGGCGACAAGTTCCCGCCCACCGAGACAGCGCAGGACCTCCAGCGGGTCGCCTAGTGCCGTCGCGTTCGCCGCGACGCCCGCCGCCACCGCCGCCGACTTGGCCGCGAGCCCCGCGTCGTCGACGCCCGTGCCGCGCCCGGTCCAGTCTTCCGCCGCGCCGCCGTAAAGCGCGTGGGCCAGTGCCGCCGCCGCGGTGGTGTTGCCGATGCCCATCTCGCCCGTCACCAGAAGGTCCGCCTGCGCGTCGACCGCCTGCCAGCCTGCCGCGAGCGCCTCGGCGAAACCGGCCGCGTCCATCGCGGGGCCGGTTGTGAAATCCACCGTCGGCCTGTCGAGCGCGATCGCGACGACGTCGAGCCGCGCCCCGGCAAGCTCGGCCAGCTGGTTGATCGCCGCGCCGCCCGCCTGGAAATTCGCCACCATCTGCACCGTGACGTCGGCGGGAAACGCGCTGACGCCGCGGGCGGTCACGCCGTGATTTCCGGCGAACACCGCGACTTGGGGCGCGGTGATCCGCGCCTTCGCGTCGCCGCGCCAGGCGCAATACCAGACCGCGAGATCCTCCAGCCGCCCAAGCGCGCCCGGAGGCTTGGTCAGCTGCGCGTTGCGCGCCCGAGCCGCGCCGCGCGCGGCGTCGTCCGAGGTGGGAGCGCGCGACAGCGCATCCCGCAATTCGGTCGCGTTTCCGGGGGCGGAGAGGGACATCCGGTTGAGGTCTCCATTGCCGAAGGGGTCGGATTGCGGGATGTGTAGCCACAGACCGCCCGCTTGCCATTGCGTCAGAAAGGCTCACCCAAGGATGTCCCGCGACCCCGAAGCGCAGCTGTTCCACCTTCGCGATCCGCTGCGCGCCCTAGTGCTGCTGACGCGGCTTCCCGTGCCGGGGGCCGATGGCGCGCGCGCGGCGGCCTCGGTTTGGGCTTGGCCGATCGCGGGGCTGCTCGTGGGCGGATTGGCCGGTTTTCTCGCATGGCTGGCCCTGCTTGCCGGCCTGACACCAGCGATGGCGGCGGGCCTCGCGCTCGGCGCGGGCATCGTGATGACCGGCGCGCTTCACGAGGACGGTCTGGCCGATTGCGCGGATGGGTTCTGGGGCGGCCACACCCCGGAGCGCAGGCTCGAGATCATGAAGGACAGCCGGATCGGGGCCTATGGTGTCCTCGCGCTGATCCTCGTGACCGGGCTGAAATGGCTTGCCCTGACCGCGCTGATCGAGGCCGGCGCGCTCTGGGTCGCCGTGCTGCTGCCCGCAGCGCTCAGCCGTGGGGCCATGGCAGGCGTCATGGCAAGCCTGCCCTTTGCACGCGAGGACGGGCTGGCCCGGCAGGTCGGCAAGCCGCCGATTGCCGCAGCCGCTGTCGCTCTTGTCGCCGCCGCCATCCTCGCCGCCGCGGGGACCGGCATTGCCGGGGTGGCGGCAATCTTGACGTCCGGCGTCGCGGCCATGGCCGTCACGCGACTCGCGCGGGCGAAAATCGGAGGGCAGACAGGCGACGTGCTGGGCGCAGCCCAGCAACTGTCGGACCTCGGCGCCCTGCTCGCGCTGGCAGCGTTCCTGTCGCCTTAGCAGGGACCGGTGCGGTAGACCGGCTGACCGGCCGAATTGCGGCCCACGTAGTAGGCGCATTCACCAGTCGAGGTGTTCCGGGCGACCCGCTGGCCGATGGCGGCACCAGCAAGCGCCGTGCCGACGGTCCATGCAGGGTTGGCGTCGAACGCGTCGGCCAGAAGCAGTCCGGCACCGGCACCGATGACGGTACCTGCCAAGTCGGATTGGTCTTGCTGGGTGAGGGGCTGGCAAGCGGCCAATGCGAGAACCGATGCGATTCCGAGGAATGCGGCGCGGATGGTATTCATGTCGGAGGTCTCCCTGATGCTACCTTATGTCAACGCGCGAGACCGCGAAAAAGTTCCCGCCACGATGACACCCGTGGCCCGGGCGCACGTGTTGGCCGGGCAACCAAAACACTTGCAAGAGAAAACCCCGCCGCGATATGCGGACGGGGTCATCTGGCCAGTCGGCCGACCATCGCCGATGGCGGGTCAGGCGGCGCGCGCGGTCAGCACCTCGTCGACCTGCTTCTGTGCGCCGGCCTCATCCATGCCCTTCACCGCCGCCAACTCACGCGTCAGCCGCTCGAGCGCCGCTTCGTAAAGCTGACGCTCCGAATAGGACTGCTCGCGCTGGTCGTCGGCGCGGTGCAGGTCGCGCACGACCTCCGCGATCGAGATCAGATCGCCGGAGTTGATCTTCTGCTCGTACTCCTGGGCACGGCGCGACCACATGGCGCGCTTCACCTTGGCCTTGCCCTTGAGCGTGTCCATCGCCTTGGACACGATGTCGGGCGACGACAGCGACCGCATACCGACTTCGGTGGCTTTCGCGGTGGGAACACGCAGGGTCATCTTGTCCTTCTCGAACGAGATCACGAACAGCTCCAGCTTGAGGCCGGCGATCTCCTGTTCCTCGATCGAAACGATCTGGCCCACGCCATGCGCCGGATAAACGACGTAATCGTTCGGGCTGAAGTCCTGCGATTTCCGCGATTTCGACATATGCACTTCCCTTTTCCCGGTATGCCGTCGCATCGCGTTTCTCAGGCGACAAAACGCCGACGGGAAACCGCGGTTTCCCACAAGCATTGTGTCTGGCGCTGAACGGAAGGCGGGCTCACAGGCCCGCGTGATGCTTCGGACAGTCAACTATGTCCGTAATATGTAGCACAGGAATCGGGTAATTACAAAGATTCGCGCACGCACCGAAGGCATCCCCCTGAATCCAAGGAGTTTTTGGTCCAACGCGCCGCGTCAGGCGGCCTTGGCCGGTCCCGATCGGGGGTATGTCAGGTCAACCGCCCTCCCCGGCGGCTTCGGAAAACATCTCCATCTTGCCGGGCTTGCCGTCAAGTTCATCGGCGTCGGGCAGGGGATCCTTCTTGGTGACGATCACCGGCCATGCCTCGGAATACTTGCGATTGAACTCGACCCATTTCTCCATGTCCGGTTCGGTATCGGGACGGATCGCGTCGGCGGGGCATTCCGGCTCGCAGACGCCGCAATCGATGCACTCGTCGGGATGGATCACCAGCATGTTCTCCCCCTCGTAGAAACAGTCGACGGGGCACACCTCCACGCAGTCGGTGTATTTGCAGGCAATACAGTTCTCGGTCACGACGTATGTCATGCATAAACCTCGGATGGTCGTTCGTACCGGCTTGCTACGTGACGCCCTTGTCCGATGCAAGTTCAGCGCGCCCCGCGGCGATCCGGCGGTCTGTATTTCAACTGTAAACTTTGGTTGACATGTTGCAAGGGCGATTTTCCAGCCCCCGCCGCCCCGTTTTGCCGCAGGTCAGTCTCCGGGATCGCGCAGATCGTCAAGCTTGCGCCGCGCCTTCTTCGTCGGACGCGAACCGGCCCTTGGCGCCCCGGCGCTTTCATCGGCGCGGTCCGCCGGGGGATCGAGATCGTCATAGAGATCCTGCGCCTCGGCGGCTGGCCCCCGGCGCGTTCCCAGCGCGGCGATCCGGACGACCCGGATCGCGCGGGCCTGTGCGAAGGTCAGAACATCACCCGGCCCGACGGCGGCGGCGGGCTTGGCCGTTCGAACACCGTTGACGCGAACGCCCCCACCGCTGACGATCCGGGCGGCCAGCGAACGGGTCTTGAAGAACCGCGCATGCCAGAGCCAGCGGTCCAGCCGGTCGGTGGGGCGGGACATGCCGCCCCCGCTCAGGTCTTGTCCTTGAGGGCGGCCAGAACCGCGAAGGGATTGTCCGGATCGACCTTGGCCGGTTTGTCGGGGCGCGCCGAATAGGTTCGCGGGCCGTCCTGACGCTCCTTGCGATCCTTCCCGCCTTTGCCACCGGGGCCACCTGGACCCTTACCGCCTTTGCCACGAGGCTTTCCGCCGCCCTTCGGCTTCTCGCCGCGGGGCTTGGCGGAAGCCCCCTCGGGGCGGCGTTGCGGCCGGTCGCCGCCACGACGCCGCGGCGCCCAGGTGAAGGTATAGAAGACCTCCGTTTCGGCATCGGTCGCCGCACCGGTTTCGGGCGGCGCATCGCCGGAAACCTCGGTGGGGGTTTCGGCCGGCGCCTCAGACGGCGCGTCCCCCGGAACCTCGGAGGGCGGCGCGTCCGGCGCCTCGGACGGCATGTCCGGGGCCTCGCCCGGCGGGTCGGCCGGGATCTCCTGCGGCGTGGGATCGGGCGTATCGGCCCCTTCCAGACCGGTCGAGGGCGCTTCGCCCAGCGGTGTTTCGTCTATCGTCTCGGGCGCGTCCGTGGCCGCAGGCTCCGTTCCCGTCTCGGGCCCCGTCTCGGACGCGCGCTCGGGCCCCGTCTCGGGCGCGCTCTCGGGCGAGATTGCGGGCGCGGGCTCCGGTGCTGCCTTCACCTTGGGCCGTTCGCCGCGATCGGCCCGGTAGCCGAGGCCACCCATCAGGTCCGCGAATTGCTCCAGCGTCAGCCCGGTGATCGACAGCATGTCCGCCGTCGCCTCGAACCCGCCCCGCGTGTCCTTCCCGCGCAGCATGTCCGCCAGACGCTCCAGCATGTCGATGCGGATGGCCCGGCTGGCAGCGGGACGGTAGCCCGACATGGTGTAGTAGCCATCGGGCCGATCGGTTTCATGCGGAATCGTCACCAACCCGGGCGGCGGGCTGTCGGGAACATGGTCGAGACCCTTCTCCAGCGCCCAGAGCGCAAGGCGCAGACGCGTCGGCGCGGGCTTCAGCAGAAGCGGCATGAAGATCGTGAACTGACCGAAGCGCACGCCGTGCTTGCGCAGAAGCCCCCGAGCGTCCTGATCCAATGCCTTGATGTCATCGGCGATCTCGGCGCGCGGCACGATGCCGTAGCCCTCGACCAGCCGGAACGCGACGCCGCGCGCAAGTCCCGTGATCGCCTCGTCGCGGGCCAGACCCAGAAGCGGCTCGAACTGGGCGGCGATCCTGCGGTCGACGAAATGCTGCAGCCGGCGCTGGACCTTGAGGATGACCTCGGTGCCCGCGTCCTCTTCCACGAAGGCCTCGGCCGTGGGTTTCATCGCCTCGGGGCCCGCCACCAGCCGCCCGACCGCCTGCGCGCCCCAGAGGAGGCCACCCTCCTCGGTCATCTCGAAGGCGGTGTCGGGCGCGTTGTAGAGCCGGTCCGCCCGCAGGTGGAACTCCGGCCTGAGCGCCGCCATCGCAGCCTGCCGCAACGTCTTGGCCTCATCCGGGCTTGCCGTCTCGTCCTGCCGGAACCGGAACCCGTCGATCCGGCCCAGAACCTGACCCTCGACGGTTACCTCACCGCTTTCTGTCACCTCGGCCACAAGGCTCTCCTTCTGCTTCAACCGGCGCAGAAGCACACTGGTGCGCCGGTCGACAAATCGCTGGGTCAGCGCGCCATGCAGCGCATCCGACAGGCGGTCTTCTACGGCACGGGTGGCGCCGCGCCAATGGCTTTCGTCCTCGACCCAGCCGGTGCGCTGCGCCACGTAGGTCCATGTGCGGATATATGCCAGCCGCTTGGACAGCGTGTCTATGTCGCCCTCCGTCCGGTCGATCCGCCGCACCTGCCGCGCCAGCCAGTCGTCGGGCACGCGCGCACCGTCGCGGAGAAAACCGAA
Organism: Rhodobacteraceae bacterium HLUCCO18; assembly: GCA_001314805.1. Lineage (GTDB taxonomy): Bacteria > Pseudomonadota > Alphaproteobacteria > Rhodobacterales > Rhodobacteraceae > Roseibacterium. The sequence continues at coordinate 9,652 of LJSY01000015.1, forward strand.
GATCCGGCCCAACAGATCGGCATGTTCGGCATGGCTGATGCCCCGGAAATCCGGGATCCGGCAGACATCCCAGAGAAGCCTGACATCGCGCGCGTCGGCGATGCGCCCCGCAACGTCCTCCCGATCCGACAGCGCCTTGAGCGCCATAAGGTCATCGGCCTCCCTCCCGCGGGTCAGCCATTCGTCGTCGGTGCGTTCCTCCAGCGACGCGATCAGCCGCGCGACCGAGCCGAAGTCCAGCTCGGAGTTGCGCCACCAGAGCTTGCGCACCGGCGCGAAACGGTGGCTCATGATCGCCTCGGCCACGCCATCGTCGAGCGGCGGCGCCTCTCCGGTCACGCCGAAGGTGCCGGCATTGGTATGCCGCCCCGCCCGCCCCGCGATCTGCGCCAGCTCATGCGGCAGCAGGTCCCGCATCTTGCGGCCGTCGAACTTGCGCAGGCCCGAAAACGCCACGTGCCTGATATCGAGGTTGAGGCCCATCCCGATCGCATCCGTCGCCACCAGCACGTCCACGTCGCCGTTCTGGTAAAGCTCCACCTGCGCGTTACGGGTTCGCGGGGAGAGCGCCCCCATGACCACCGCCGCACCCCCCTTCTGCCGCCGCAGAAGCTCGGCCATGGCATAGAGGTTCTCGACCGAGAACCCGACGATGGCGCTTCGCGGCGGCATGCGGCTGACCTTCTTGGACCCGATATGCGTCAACTCCGACATCCGCTCGCGGCGCATGAAATGGCAATCGGGCACCAGCGCCGCGATCGCCCCCCGCATCGTGTCCGAGCCCAGAAAAAGCGTCTCGTGCAGGCCACGCGCGTGCAGCAGCCGGTCGGTGAAGACATGCCCGCGCTCGGGGTCGGCGCAGAGCTGAATCTCGTCGATGGCAAGGAAATCCGCGCCATTGCCGACCGGCATCGCCTCGACCGTGCAGACCCAGTATTGCGTCCGCTCCGGCACGATCCGCTCCTCGCCGGTCACCAGCGCGACGACCGATGGACCGCGAAGGGCGACGATCTTGTCATAGACCTCCCGCGCCAGAAGCCGGAGCGGCAGGCCGATCACGCCCGTGCGATGCGCGAGCATCCGTTCGATGGCGTAATGTGTCTTGCCGGTGTTCGTCGGCCCGAGGATGGCGACCACGCGTCCGCGCGCCGCGGGACTGAAGTCCCTCATGGGCTCGTCCTCCTCCGGGGGCCACGCGTCAGAGCGTGCGGCCCTCCAGCTCCTGCTCGATCCTGCCGATGGCCTCTTCTATGTCCGGCCGGTGCGGATGTATAGCGTGGGCGGCGCGATAGGCGGCCAGCGCCCGCTCCAACTCGCCCATTTCCTCGAGCATGATGCCCAGCCCCGTGAGCGCCGCGAAATGCCGCGGCTCCAACGCCAGCACGCGCTGGATGTCCGCCATGGACGGGCCATAGGCGCCCATCTGGAAAAACAGCGTGGCGCGCGCGTTCCAGCCCTCGGCGAAATCCGGCGCGTGATCGGTCAGCGCGGTCAGATGGTCATAGGCCGCATCAAGGTCCTCGTCCTCCAACGCATCGCGTCCCCGGCGCAGCAGATAGTCGGCCGAGGGTGAGCCGGATCGCGACCAGGCCTGGTAGACCTGTTGTTCCACCACGTCCCAGTTGCGCAGGTCCGGCTGCGACAGCCGATCGAGCAGCTCGTCGGAACTGGGTTGAGCCGCGGCAATGGCGGGAATCCCGCACAAGACTGCCGCGACGACAAGATTGAGAAGGCGCGTGCGAATTGGCATGGTGACTAATGTAGCATTCCCGCGCGCACGATCCATATCAAAGCACGGTGAAGACGCCGGAGAAGCAAAGACCGGCAGTACGGCAAACGGAGAAAATGGATGTCAAACATGATCGAGGCAGCCGTCGGCGCCATCTCGCAAAAGCTCGGCGGCGATTTCGACGGCTCGGCCAAGTTCGTGATCGAGGGCGAGGGCGCCGTGATCGTCGACGGCGCGGGCGTACGCGCGGCCACCGAAGAGGACACGGCCGACGTGACCATGACGGCGGATGCCGACACCTTCCAGGAGATCCTGTCGGGCGATCTGAACCCCACATCTGCCTTCATGTCGGGCAAGCTGAAGCTCGACGGCGACATGGGCACGGCGATGAAGCTGGGCTCCGCGCTGTCCTGATGCTCGCGGCGCCCGCCATAGCAGCGCCGGAACCCGCGCCGTTCCTGTCGGACATCGCCGGGGGGCCCGACAACGCGCAGGCCTGGTGGGTGACCAGCGCTGACGGCACGCGGCTTCGCATGGGGCTCTGGGAGGCCGCGACCGGAGCGCCGCGGGGCACGGTCCTGCTTTTCCCCGGGCGGACGGAATATGTCGAGAAATACGGCCGCGTCGCCCGTGACCTCGTGGCCGCGGGCTACAGCGTCGCCGCCTTCGACTGGCGTGGACAGGGGTTGGCCGACCGCCCGCAGCACCGCCGCGACATGGGCCATGTCATCAGCTTCGACGAATACCGGCAGGACGTGAGCGCCTTTCGCCATGCGCTCGGGGACTTGGGGGTTCCCGGCCCATTTTTCCTCATCGCCCATTCCATGGGGGGCGCCATCGGGCTCAGGGCGCTGCATGACGGGCTGCCGGTCAGCGCGACCGCCTTCACCGGTCCGATGTGGGGCATCCAGATGACGCCCTTCCTGAAATCCATCGCCGGGATCGTCCTTGGCCTCGCCGGCCCGCTCGGGCTCGGCACCACCTTCGCGCCCACCACCGGCCCTTGGCAGCCGATGGCCTTCGACGACAATCAGTTGACCACCGACCGCGACCAGTTCGACTACATGTCGGCGCAGATCGACAGACATCCCGAGCTGGCGCTCGGCGGCCCCTCCGTCCTCTGGGTCAAGGCCGCACTTCGGGAGACGGCCAGCCTCATGGCCCTGCCCGCACCAGACATGCCGACCGTCACCCTGGTCGGCAGCCGCGAAAGCATCGTGGAGGTTCCGACGATCCACCGCCGCATGGCGGCTTGGCCAAAGGGTCGCCTCATCACCATCGAGAGCGGACTGCACGAAGTCATGATGGAAACGCCTCGGCTGCGCGAAGCCGCGCTCGGCGCCATCATCGACCATTTCGACGCGCACGCCTGAAGCGCCGACGCCTTTCCCTTCATCCTGGCAGAAAACTCCGGGGGAGCGCCCGCAGGGCGCGGGGGCAGAGCCCCATGCGATTATTCGTACGAATAATCGAAGCCCCGCTCAGACCAGGACGCCCTGTTCCAGACGCAGCACCCGGTCCAGACGCGCCGCCAGCTCGGGATTGTGGGTCGCGATCAGAGCCGCCATCCCCGTTTCGCGCACAAGCGACATCAGCACGTCGAACACCCGGTCCGAGGTCTCGGGGTCGAGATTGCCCGTGGGCTCGTCCGCCAGCAACAGCCGTGGCGCGTTGGCAAGCGCCCGGCAAAAGGCCACGCGCTGCTGCTCGCCGCCCGAAAGCTCGGCGGGCCGGTGCGCCGCGCGCGCCGATAGCCCCACGCGGTCGAGCAGCATCGCCGCCCGCTCATCGGCCGCGTCGCGCGCCACACCGTGAGCCAGTTGCGGCAGCACGATGTTCTCCGCGGCGGTGAACTCCGGCAGCAGATGATGGAACTGGTAGACGAAGCCCACCAGCCCGCGGCGCGCGGCCGTGCGCGTCCTGTCGGACGCCCCCGTCATGTCCTGCCCGGCCAGCGCCACGCGCCCCACATCGGCGGTGTCGAGCAGCCCCGCGATATGCAGCAGCGTCGACTTGCCCGCGCCCGACGGTGCCACGAGGCCCACCACCTCGCCCACCGCGATCCCGGCCGAGGCGCCGCGCAGCACCTCCACCGCGTTGGGCTTGCCGCGGTTGTAGACCTTCTCGATCCCCTCGAGTTCGAGCGCCGGCGCCTCACTCATAGCGCAGGGCCTCGACCGGGTTCATCCGCGCCGCGCGCCGTGCGGGGAAGATCGTCACCAGAAAGGACAGCCCCAGCGACAGCGATACCGCCGAAAGAACATCGCCCCATTCGAGCCGCGCGGGCAACGAGGACAGGAACCGGACCGAAGGATCCCAGACCCCGCCACCCGCGATCCAGTTCACGAAATCGAAGATCGGGTCGATCCAGATCGCGAAGGCGCAGCCCAGCGCCACGCCCGCCAGCGTGCCCGCCACCCCGATGGCCGATCCGCAGATGAAGAAGACCCGCAGCACCGCCCCCTCGGTCAGGCCGACGGTGCGCAGCACGCCGATATCCCGCGACTTGTTCTTCACCAGCATGATGAGGCCCGAGACGATGTTCATCGTGGCGATCAGCACGAGGATCGAGAGGATGACAAACATGATGTTGTCCTCCATCTGCAACGCCTGCAGGAAGGCCCCGGAACTGTCCCGCCACGTCCAGAGGGAGACCTCGTCCCCCGCCGCCCTCAGGATCGGAAGGACCATGCCCCCCACCTCCTCGGGATCGTCGAGCATCACCTCGATCTCGTCGGCCACGCCGTCGCGGTTGAAATAGGTCTGCGCCTCGGAAAACGGCATGTAGACGCGCACCCGGTCGATGTCCCAGCGCCCGACCTGGAAGATGTAGACGACCTCGTAGGCCGACACGCGCGGGGACGTGCCGAAGGCCGTGCGCGCGCCGTCGGGCGAGATCAGCCGCACCCTGTCGCCGATGTCCAGCCCCAGTTCCCGCGCGACGCCCGACCCGATGGCGACACCCTCGTCAAACCGCGCGATGTCGCCACGCGCGACCTCCGGTTCGGCCACCAGCGGCACGCGGGCCAGATCCTCGGGCGCGATCCCGATCACCTCGACGCCCGCGTTCCGCCCCTGGTGAGAGGCCATGACCTGCCCGCGCACGACGGCCGCCGCATGGGCCACGCCCGGCAGGACCCGCACGGCCTCGGCGATCTCGGTGTAGTTCTCCAGCGTCCGGTCGACGCGGCCCGCCTCGTCCACCTCCGCCTGGTCGTAGATGCTGACATGGGGGTTGGCGCCGAGGATCGTGCCGACGAACTCGTAGCGAAAGCCCGAACGCACGGCGAGCGTGGCGATCAGCGCGGCGACGGCCAGCGCGATGCCGAGGAAACTGATCCATGTCATCACGCTCACCCCGCCTTCGGCGCGGCGCGCGCGCAGATAGCGCCAGGCGATGAAGAACTCGTAGCGGGAAAAGGGCGGCGGGGTGGCCATTGGGCTGGCTCCTTCATGCTCGGTGGGCGCAACGTGGTCAGTTTCGGCCAAGTGTCAAGCGCGCGGTCCCGCCGACGCAGCGCCGCCTCGCGCCCCCGTGAACCCACGCCCCGACCGGGCGGCCAGACAGCTCAGGAGCGCGCCACGTAGCGGTCGCGCCGATGGTTGACGGTGATGAGCTGATTGAGGATCGCCGCACCCAGAAGCGACCATAGCACTATCTGCCAGTCGAACAGGAACAAGGCGACCGCGAAGACGCACACATCGAAGCCCAGCTGCGTCCGGCCGGCGGGAATGCCGTTGCGATCCTGCAACCAGAGCGCCACGACGCCGATCCCGCCCAGCGTCGCGCCATGCCGGAAGAGCGCCAGAAACCCCGCGCCGGCAAGCACACCAAACAGCGCTGCACCCAGCGCGGGCGGCAGCGTCTCGATGGTGAAAAACAGCGGAAACGCATCCGCAAGCGCCGACATGATCGTGACCGCGATCAGGCTCCTGATCGTGAACCGCCAACCCAGCTGCACGATGGCCAGCGCATAGAACGGCAGGTTCAACACGAAGAACAGCGTGCCGAAGGTCCAGTCCGAGGCCTGCGCCCCGATGATCGCGAGCCCCGCGATCTGGCCCGTGAAGAGCCCGGCGGCGTTCAGGAACTGGACCGAAAGCGCCACCAGCGTCGCGCCGACAAGAATGCCCAGCACATCCTCGATCAGGGAATGCTGCTCGGCCGGGGGTCTGGAGAGGATCAACATCGGGTCAGGGCCATTTTCAGCGGGGACCGCGACAGGTCGGCGCCGCAGCATCCGCGTTACCCTCATGATCCACAGGGCGCAGGTCAAGCGCGTCGGCCTTGACCTCGCCGGGGTTTGCCCCGCATCTGCCGGGACACCGCCGGGAGGAAGACATGCACAAAGCCGCCATCACCGGGCACGGGGTCTTCACACCGTCGCAGATCATCACCAACGACGAGCTTGTCGCCGCCTTCAACGCCCATGCCGACCGCTGGAACGCGGCCAATGCCGACGCCATCGCGGCGGGCGAGGTAGAGGCCAAGGCGCATTCCTCCACCGACTTCATCACCGCCGCCTCCGGCATCGAACAGCGCCATGTCCTAGACAAGACCGGCATTCTCGATCCCGACGTCATGCACCCGTGGTTGCGCGAACGCTCCGACGACGAACCCGGGCAGATGGCGGAGATGGCGCTCGACGCCTGCCGCGCCGCGCTCGACATGGCCGGCGTGGACCCGTCCGACGTCGACTGCGTCCTCTGCGCCGCCTCCAACCACGAACGCGCCTACCCCGCCATCGCCGTCGAGATCCAGGAGCTTCTGGGCACGGGCGGCTTCGGCTTCGACATGAACGTCGCCTGCTCCTCGGCCACCTTCGGCATCCAGGCCGCCACCGACATGATCCGCGCCGGCTCCATCTCCCGCGCCCTCGTCGTGAACCCCGAGATCTGCTCCGCCCATCTGGAATGGCGCGACCGGGACTGCCACTTCATCTTCGGCGACGTGGCCACCGCCGTGCTGATCGAACGGGCCGACCTGGCGAAGGGTCCGCATTTCCTGATCCGCTCGACCCGCTGTGCGACGCAGTTCTCCAACAACATCCGCAACAACAACGGTTTTCTGCGGCGCACGCGCAAAGGCCACATGGAAGACCGCCGCGACATGCAGTTCATGCAGAACGGCCGCAAGGTCTTCAAGGAGGTGCTTCCGCTGGTCTCGAAACACATCGCCGACCACATGGAGGCCGACGGGGTGGAGGCCAGCGACCTCAAGCGCCTCTGGCTGCACCAGGCCAACAAGACGATGAACGACTACATCGGCAAGAAGGTACTCGGCCGCGAACCGGCTCCGGGCGAGCAGCCCAACATCCTGCAGGACTACGCCAACACGTCCTCCGCCGGGTCGATCATCGCGTTTTCGAAGTATTCCGAGGACTTGGGCCCTGGCGATCTGGGGCTCATCTGCTCCTTCGGGGCGGGCTATTCCGTGGGCTCCGTCATCCTCGAGCGGAGGGGGTGAGAGGCTTCAGGTCGCCGAACCCGCCAGCGGACCCGGAAGGCGCGGCGCCGTGAACGGCCTGTCGCCCAGAGCTTCGGCGAGGATCGCGGCCTTCGTGCTCTCCCGCTCCTCCAGCGACCTGCACAGCGCTTGGAGCGTGCGGTAATCCCCGAGCCTCAGCCACCGGTCAGCGGCAACGGGGTATAGCGCCGCCCAGCGCAGAAGCGGCCCGAGATAGAGCGCAAGCGCGGAGGGCGGCGCGAAGAGCGCGGGCTCTGCCCGCGCGGCCGCGTCTAGAATGGCGAGTTGCTCCGACACGTGCCCGGCCATGATCCGGTGATGCAGACCGAACGTCTCCTCCGGACCGTACCGCTCGGGGTGGAAGACCCGGATCAGGTCGGAATGGACGGTGTTGGACAGGTAGAAGAGCCAGCGCAGGAACGCACCGCGACGGGCCTCGCCCACGGCCGGGCCCAGCCGCGCCCCGGGATACGTGTCACAAAGCCACAGGAGACATGCGCCGGTCTCCGCGATGGGACCGTCCGGCGTCTCCAGCGTCGGGATCAGGCCCACCGGATTGAGCGCGAGATAGGCCGGCGATTTCTGCGCCCGCGTCGCGCGATCCACGGGCACGGCCCGGTAGGGCAACCGCGCCTCCTCCAGCGCGAGGCGCAGGACGAGCGAAGCGTTGTCGGGCGCGAAATGCAACGTCAGCATGGGCAGTCCCTCCGGAACGGGGCGCACCTCACCCCCGGCTGTCGGCCTCGAGCTTCAGCTTCATTTCCACCAGCACCTTCTGCAGTTCCAGCACCTCGGCCAGAAGCCGCCGCGCCTCGTTGATCGAGATGACTCCGTCCCCGATCGACTGGTGATACTCCGCCATGAGGATCGCGAAACGCTGGCTCAGAACGATCACGTCGGAATTGACGCCCGCGCCGCGCTCCGCGTTGCGCCGGTCCGACCCGTAGGAAAGCATGCCGCCGTTGAGTTCGGCAAGTGCCGCCGTGACATGCGGATAGCTCGACGCGCCTTCGATCGCCGCCACCGCATCCACCGGCATGAAGCGGTCGGCATGCTCCGGCGCCTCCGAGAAATAGCGGCCGAGCGTGGCCTTGGATCGTCCCGTCACCTCGCAGGCCGCGGCATAGCCCACGTCCTTGACCAGCCGCTCGGTATGCCGCTTGAGATAGAGCCTTGCCGCGTCCGTCATGCCCGCCCCGTCATGCCCGCCCCTCCGGCCCGCCCCTCCGCTTTGACGCAGCAAAGCCGCTTCGCGTCGCGCGGTCAATCGAACAGGCGCTTGCCCCTTCGGCGGGCCTGCGGCAGAACCACGGACATGGCCAAGCTCTACTTCCATTACTCGACGATGAACGCGGGCAAATCGACCCTGCTCCTGCAAGCCTCCTACAACTACCATGAGCGGGGGATGCAGACCTATCTGCTGACCGCGAATTTCGACGACCGGGCGGGCCCGGGCCGCATCGCCAGCCGCATCGGCATCGCGGCGGAGGCGGACACCTACACGCAGCAGGACGATCTTTTCGAAAGGATCGCGGCGCGGGTCGGGACCGGCCCATGCGCCTGTGTCCTCGTGGACGAGGCGCAATGGATGACGCGCACGCAGGTGTGGCAACTGGCCCGCGTCGTCGACGACCTGGGCGTTCCGGTCATGTGCTACGGGCTGCGCGTCGATTTCCGGGGCGAGCTTTTTCCCGGCTCGGCGGCGCTCCTCGCGCTTGCCGACGAGATGCGCGAAGTGCGCACGATCTGCCATTGCGGCAAGAAGGCCAGCATGGTCATCCGCGTGGATGCCGAGGGAAACGCGCTGACCGAAGGCGCGCAGATCGAGGTGGGCGGCAATGACCGCTACATCTCCCTTTGCCGCAGGCATTTTCGCGAGGCGACCGGGGACCGGCCCGTCTGACCGGGCGCGTGCCGCTTCATCCTGGCGAAAAACTCTCGGGGGGCTGCCGCAGGCAGCGGGGGCAGACAGCCCCCTCCCCGGCCAGCCTTCGCTCAGACCGGGTTGGGCAGGTCCCGGCCCTCCGCGAAGGCGATCGCATTTTCCAGAGCCATCCGCCCCATCGCCTCGCGAACCTCCAGCGCCGCCGTGCCCAGATGCGGCAGGAGCGTCACGTTCTCCATGGCGATCAGCGCCTCCGGCACCACCGGCTCGAACTCGTAGACGTCGAGCCCCGCGCCCGCGATCGCACCGGCCTCCAGCGCCGCGATCAGCGCGGTCTCGTCCACCACGTCGCCGCGGCTGATGTTGACGAAGATCGCGTGGGGCTGCATCGCCGCGAAGGCCTCCGCCCCCATCAGGTGGTGGGTGTCCGCCCCTCCGGGCGTGGCCAGAACCACGACGTCGGCGCAGCCCAGCGCGTCCGCCATCTCCATCTGCTCGGCCGGCATGTCCACCGCCTTGGCGGAGCGGTTCACATAGACGATCCGGCAACCGAACCCGTGATGGCAGCGATGCGCGATAGCCTGACCGATCCGGCCCATGCCGACAATGCATACGGTCTTGCCCGTCAGGTGGAGGCCCAGCATCTGCGTGGGGTGCCAGCCGGTCCAGTCGCCCGCGCGCAGCATCCGCTCGCCCTCGCCCGCGCGCCGTGCTGTCATCAGGATCAGCGTCATGGCGATATCGGCCGTCGCATCGGTGACGGCCCCCGGCGTGTTGGTCACAGCGATGCCGGCGGCGCGGGAAGCGGCCACGTCGATATGGTTGTAGCCCACCCCGAAATTCGCCAGCAGCCCGCAGCGCGGCTTGGGCACGGCGGCGAAGGCCTCGGCGCGGAACGCATCGCCCAGCGTCGGCAACACGATGTCATGGTCGCCCAGCGCCGCGACGCATTCCTCATGGTCCATCGGCGTCGTCACGCTCCGGCAGGTCACGTCGAAGCGCGCCTCGGCCTCCGCCATGACACTTTCGGGCAGACGGCGCGAGATCAGGAGTTTCATCAGTGCATCCTTTCGCCGTTCGCGACGCGCTGGTCTGGCGCCAGCAAGACGATCCCGCCCTCCGCGTCCGACACGCCCAGCACCAGCACCTCGGATCGCATCGGGCCGATCTGGCGCGGCGGGAAGTTCACCACGGCCATGACCTGTCGGCCCGGCAGCGTCTCGGGCGTATAATGCGCGGTGATCTGCGCAGAGCTCTTTCGCTCCCCGATCTCGGGACCGAAATCGATCCAGAGCTTGATCGCCGGTTTCCTCGCCTCGGGAAATGGCTCGGCGCGGGTCACGGTGCCCACGCGAATGTCGACCTTGAGGAAATCGTCGAAGGAGATCTCGGTCATCCCCTGAGCTCCCGGCTTCGATCGGCCGCCGCGCCGACGGTTCGCCTGATCAGCGGGGCGAGCCCCGAGCCCTCGTCCATGAGAACATCGAGGCCCGCCTGGGTCGTGCCGTTCGGGCTGGTGACGTTGATGCGCAACCGTTCGGGTGTCTCGTCGGCCGACATGGCGAGCGCGCCGGCCCCCGCGACCGTCGCCTTTGCCAGCGCCATGGCCAGATCGGGCGCAAGTCCCTCCGCCTCTCCGGCGGCGGCCAGCGCGTCGATCATGTAGAAGACATAGGCCGGTCCCGAGCCTGAAACGCCGGTGACCGCGTCGATCTGCTCCTCGACGTCGAGCCGCACGACCTGCCCCACGGCGGACAGAAGCGCCTCGGCCATGGCGAGGTCTTCGGCCCCTGCGGCGTCATTGCCGACAATGGCGGTGATCCCCTGCCCGATGGCCGCCGGGGTGTTGGGCATGGCGCGCACGATCCGCGTGCCCGCGCCAAGCGCCGCCTCGAATGTGGCGATCGGCGTTCCCGCCGCCACCGACAGGAACAGCGTCTCGCCGCCGCCAAAGCGCGCCACGGTCGGCAGCCCCTCGGCCATCATCTGCGGTTTCACGGCCAGAAGCACCACCGCCGGGCTCTCGGGCAGTGTCGCGTTCAGGCAGACGCCCTGCCGCTTCAGCCAGTCCGATGGATGCGGATCGACCACATGCACCGAGGACGGCGGCAAGTCCCGGTTCAGCCAGCCCTCCAGCATGGCCGACCCCATCTTGCCGCAGCCCAGCATGACAAGGCCGCGGCGCGCAATCTCGGAAAACGCCATCTCGGTCCCCCCTGGTTTCTCCGGGGGCGGAGACTAGGCGCGGCCGTAGCCCTCCGCAATGGCGACCTGCATCGCCTCTTCCGGGGTGCGGTCCGACCACAGCGCCAACTGGAACGCGGGATAGTAGCGCTCGGCCGACAGGACTGCCGTTTCAACGATGCAGGCGATCTGGTCGGGGCTGGCAAGCTGTTCGCCGGCCAGTACCAGACCGTAGCGGTAGACCATCAGCTTCTGCGCCGCCCACCATGTGAACGCGCCAGCCCAGCAGCGGTCGTTCACGAGGTTGAGCATCTCGAAAAGCTTTTCGCGACCGTCCCGGGGCGGATCCATGTCGAAGGTGCAGATCATCCGCAGGGTCTCGTCGTAAGACGACCAGGCGAGCGTCACCGAATAGGTGCGCCACTGCCCCTCGATCGCCATGGCGATCTGGTCGTCGGCGACGCGATCGAAATCCCATTCGTGATGCGTGGCCAGGGACTCCACGATATCGATGGGGTGGATATCCCCGGAATCCAGAAACTGCTCGGAAAGCGACATTGCCCAGGCCTCGTTTTTTGGCAGCCTTGCGGGGCCTTGGTTATCTCTCCAAGACTCCCACGACAGGCTGGGTGTCCTTGCTAGGGGTCGCCAGACCGAAGCCTGGCCCCTACAAGATATGGTGCGGCGACTTGGGAGTCCTGTAAAGAAGTATTTTTGTGACGAGAAGGCTGGTGTCGCCCATTTGTGGCGTTACCCACAATATATTGCGTATTGGGGATTACTGGGCCGCAATGCCTTCTCTGGGCTGCAGGAGCCGGCTTATCTCGTTCTGGCGCTCCGTCGAAAGACCGGCGGCATTCACGATGAGATAGGCCACACCGGCACGTCTGCAGATCTCGCCCTCCACTTCCAGCGCGTCCGAGGCAGAGCCCGCATCGCGCTCGATATTCACGGCCACCACCGGCTGCCAATCCGCGTCGACGATCAGGAAATCCACCTGAAGGCTGGCCAGATGTGTCGTCACCTTCTGTTCGTCGGCCCGGGACAGGCCCGAAGAGCCTGCATAAAGGAACGCGCTCAGCGAAAGCTGTGTCAGCACGCGATGGCCCATGATGCTCTGGGAGGCGATGTCCTCGAGCGCATCGAACACGCGCTCCTCGATCAGGCCGATGACCGGCATCGGGTAGGCGGTGATCTTGGGCAACTCTTCGGCCATGGCCCCGGCGCCCTCGGACGCCGTCGCGATGACGGCGGTCTCGACGCGCGTTGCCCTCCGTTCCCTGCGCCGCCGTTCACGACGCCTGCGCGACCGCACGCGGAAAAGAACCAAGAGAAGCAGCAGCAGCGCGGCAAACCCGATGATCACCTCAAGAGGAGCCATCAGAATTGACATGATCGTTTCATCCATGGCGTCAGGCCTTCACAAACACAGTTGCAAAGGCCCTACGGGCAGAATTCGTCGATCCCTTGGCGGGGTTTGGGCAGTTGCGGGGCGGTGGCGCGATCCGGGCGTCCGGCCCGAAGCGTCAGTCGGAGCCCTTTGCCTCGAGCGCCGCGATGCGGGCTTTCAGCGCCTCGTTCTCCTCGCGGGCCTTCTGGGCCATGGCGCGCACGGCCTCGAATTCCTCGCGCGCGACGAAGTCGCGATCCGCCAGCCAGCGGTCGATCATCGAATTCAGCGCGGTCTCCGCCTCGGCCCGGGCGCCTTGCGCCACGCCCATGGCATTGGTCATCAGTTGGCTGACATCTTCCATGATGCGGTTGCGCGATTGCATGACGGCCTCCATTGCACACCTTCGTGATATGGCCGCCCAGAGGCCCGGGATCAAGGTTGACTTCGCCGCAGCCCCCCCGCATCCCCTCGCCCGGAGAACTCGGCGCGACAGAAGAAGGACCCCCGATCGATGCTTCTGGCCATTCCGTTCCCGGACATCTCGCCCGAGATCTTCGCGATCTCCATCGGCGATTTCCGTTTCGCGCTGCGCTGGTACGCGGTGGCCTACATCATCGGGTTGCTCGCGGGCTGGTGGATCATCGTCCGCGCGATGCGCACGCCGAGGCTCTGGCCCGCCGACACACCACCCATGCGTCCCGAACAGGTGGAGGGGTTGCTGACCGCCGTCATCCTCGGCGTCATCATCGGCGGACGCATGGGCTACGCGCTGTTCTACCAGCCGGGGGGATACCTGTCGGACCCGCTGTCGATCCTGCGCATATGGGAAGGGGGCATGTCGTTTCACGGCGGTCTCGCGGGCGTGGCGGTGGCCGCGTTCATCTTCTGCCGCCGCAACGCGATCCCGCCGCTTCAGGTGGCCGACGCCATGGCCATGGTCGTCGCCATCGGGGTCGGGCTGGGCCGGGTCGCCAACTTCATCAACGCCGAGCTTTGGGGACGACCGACCGACCTGCCGTGGGGCGTGATCTTCCCCGGCGAGGCGGCGCAGGCCTGCCCGGGGCCCGAGGGGATGCTGCTGCAGGGTCTGGACGCGGTCTGCGCGCGCCATCCCTCGCAGCTTTACGAGGCCATTCTCGAGGGCCTCGTGATGGGTGCGATCCTTCTCTGGCTCGCGTGGCGGCGCGGCTGGCTGAAGCGGCCCGGCGCGCTGACGGGCATGTTCTTCGTGATCTACGGCCTCTCGCGCTTCGCGGTGGAGTTCGTGCGCCAGCCCGACGCGCAGTTCGTGAGCCCCGGCAACCCGGTGGGCTACTCCATCCAGTTCTCGCCCTCTGTCGGCCTGACCATGGGACAAATCCTGACGCTCCCGATGATCGCGCTGGGTCTGTGGCTGATCGCACGCGCGCGCACACCCACCAAATGACCGACCTCAAGACACGACTGACCGAGAGGATATCGCGGCACGGCCCGATGACGCTGGCCGAATACATGACCGAGTGCCTGCTGCACCCCACGCTCGGCTACTACACGCGGCGGGACCCGCTGGGCCGGTCGGGCGACTTCATCACCGCACCCGAGATATCGCAGATGTTCGGGGAACTGATCGGCCTCTGGCTCGCGCAGGTCTGGATGGATCAGGGCGCGCCGGGTGACGCCATCCTGCTGGAGCTGGGGCCGGGGCGCGGCACGCTGATGGCCGACGCGCTTCGCGCGACGCGCGGCGTTCCCGGTTTTCACCCGGCGATGAGGTTGCACCTCGTCGAGGCTTCGCCCTATCTGCGGGATGTCCAGCGCCGCACGATTTGCGGTCACGATCCGGTCTTTCACGACACGCTCGACACCGTTCCGGATGGTCCGGTGTTCGCCATCGCCAACGAGTTCTTCGACGCCCTGCCGATCCGGCAGTTCCAGCGGGCCGGCGGCGCGCTCTGGCATGAGCGCGTCGTGGGGCTCGACGCGGGCGAACTATCCATGGGCCTCACGCCACCCGCGCCGCTCGCGCGGCTGGAGCACCGTCTCGGCGACACCGAGCAGGGCATGGTCGTGGAGACCTGCGCCCCGGCGGAAGCCATCGCGGCCGAGCTCGGCCGGCGGATCGCGGAGCATGGCGGCGCGGCGCTGATCGTGGATTACGGCGAGGATGAGAGCTTCGGCGACACGTTCCAGGCGGTCGCAGGGCACAAGACCGTCGACCCCTTCGCGGCTCCCGGCATGGCCGACCTGACGGCGCATGTGGCCTTCGGCCCGCTGGCCCGCGCGGCGCGTCCCGCCCATGCCACTGCGCTGGTGCCGCAGGGCGTCTTTCTCGAACATCTCGGCATCACCGCGCGCGCGCAGGCGCTGGCGCGTCACCTGCAGGGCCCGTCTATCGATCAACACATCGCTGCACACAGGCGGTTGACGCACCCCGAGGAAATGGGACACCTCTTTAAGGCGCTCGCCCTTTTTCCGGCCGGCGCTGCAACGCCGCCGGGGCTTTCCGCCCGCACCTGACCCTCAGGAGGTCGAAAACCCCGCCCATGACCGCCCTTGCCGCCAGCCTCGAGATCATCACCGCGCCCGTTCTGGGCGAGGTGCGGCATGGCTTCTTCACCCGGCGCGGTGGCGCGTCCTCGGGCATTTTCGAGGGGCTGAACTGCGGCGGCGGGTCATCGGACCAATCCGCCATCGTGGCAATGAACCGCGAACGCGTTGCGCGCGCGCTTGACGTCACGCCCGACAGGCTCGTGACCGTGCATCAGGCCCATACGGCCCGCGCGGTGACGCTTTCCGGCCCGGCGACGCAGCCGGTCACGGCCGATGCCATCGTGACCGCGACGCCCGGTCTGGCCGTTGCGATCCTGACCGCCGATTGCCAGCCGGTCCTGTTGGCGGACAACAGTGCCGGCGTCGTCGCCGCAGCCCATGCCGGCTGGCGTGGCGCGCTGGACGGTATCCTCGAGGCCACGCTCGACGAGATGGAGGCCGCGGGCGCCAGACGGCAGGACGTGCGCGCGGCCATCGGTCCCTCGATCAGCCAGACGGCCTACGAGGTCGGGCAGGAATTCCTCGAACGGTTCATGGACGACGACCCCGGCAACGGGCGCTTCTTCATCAACGGTTCGGACGACAAGTACCTGTTCGACCTGGTGGGCTACGGCCTAAAGCGGCTGCGCGATGCGGGGGTCGGCGCGGCGGAATGGACGCGGCACTGCACCTATGCCGATGCGACGCGCTTCTATTCCTACCGCCGCTCGCTGCACCGCAAGGAGGCCGACTATGGCCGACTGATTTCGGCGATTCGCCTCTGACGGCCAATCTGGGCGACATCGCCCCATTCGGGCCGATGGCCGCCGCGATTCTGGCGCAAAGGTGGCAGGTCGCGACAAGGCGTTGCCACAATCCGGTCGCGAATGCAAGAAAACATCATGATTACAGTATCTTGGGCGGCTCGCGGCGACGTTGCCAAGCGCCCGAAAAACCACCTCGCCTGACGGCCTTGGCCCAAACTCGGCCGAAAAGCTCCGTCATCTTCCTTGCAAGCCCGGAGATCACTCGGGCGCGCAAGATTGATCGAGGAGACAGGCACATGAAAACCCGCCGTTGGATGAAGACGCTTCTGGCCGAAGCCAAGAAGTCGGAAAACGAGATAAAGCCGGTCTGGGCGCGCGACATCCGCCCCAAGCGTTGCATGGCCAAGCAGGTCAAGGTCAGCGCGGCGGAATAACCCGCGCAGACCCGGCACCCGAAGCGAAAAGGCGGTCCCCCGGGGCCGCCTTTCGTCTGTCTTGGAGGCAGGCTCAGTCCCCGGCCATCAGGTCCGGCGGCTCGGCCCGGTCGAGCGCGGCGATCAGGTCGGCCAGCCCCGCCTCGAACCGCCGCCACCCGGCGACCGAGCCGCGGCCGATGGGCTGGCGCACCTGCGCGAAGCTGAGCGTGGCGACATTGCGCCGCGCCGACTGCGGTGCGAGGCAGGCATCGTCCCAGGGCACATCCGCGAATTCGATCAGCTTGCGGATCACCGGCTCGGGGTCTTCCGTCAGCGCTTCGTATTCGACGATATGCACGCGATCCGGAAAGCGCTCGGCCCAAAACGCCACGAGCGCCTCATGCAATCGGATGTAGCGCGCCATGGCCGTCTGGTCATAGGCGTAGCGGTGAAGGCCCTCGGGAAACATGTTGCGCCAGAGCGACAAGCCCGTGTCCCTCGGGTCACGGCGCAACACCACGAAACGCGCGCCAGGCAGCGCGGTGGCGGCATGGCCGATCCGCGAGAAGGTGGAAATGGCCTTGTCGGCGATGATCCTTGGCGCATCCGTCCTGCGGCGCGCGGCGGCCAGGTAACGCTGACCGGCTTCGACGAAGCGCACCGGGTCTGCATGGTCCGCGCGCAGCGCCTCCAGCGCAGGGGCAAGCGCGCGGGAGAGATAGGGCATCTCACCCCCCGCGGTGACATCTGGATGGGCGGCGAGGATCGTCTCGACCAGCGTCGTGCCCGACCGCGGCAGTCCGGTCACGAAGACGACCGGATCCTCCGGGCCCTTCGGCGTCAGGTCCCGCAGTCGCGGCCAATCGCCCGCAAGCTCCCGCGCGATGGCCAGATCGGCCTCGAAGGAGTAGGGAAACGCCTCGGCCATCAGCCGGTTGGCGCGGTCGAGATGGTCGATCTCGGCCCCAATATCGCCCCGGTCCGCCGCGAATTTCGCCGCCGCGAAACGCATGACGCGCCGCGTGCGTGCCGGCAGGTCGGGGCGGGCCAGCTGCGTCGCGAGCCGGGCCGCCACGGGATCCTCCGCAGCGCTTTTGCGACCGTTGGCGTAGGCGCGGTAGGCTTCGGGCTCCCGCGGGGCCAGCGCAATCGCGCGCGTGAGGTCCGCCTCCGCGTCGGCGAGGTCCCCGGCGCTTTGCCGAAGCTGCCCGCGCGCCGTCAGCAGGCCGGCGTTGTCGGTGTCGGTCGCCAGACCTTCGGTCAACAAGGCAATGGCCGCCGCGATCTCGCCCGCATCTCCAAGCGCCGTGGCAAGCCTCTGGCGCAGGTCGGTCCCGTTGCCCCGCGGCCGGCACCGCAGCGCGGCGACGAACGCGTCGCGGGCCGCGTCCACCTCGCGCAGCGCAGCCCGCGCGATGGCAAGCTGCGCGAGAAGCGGAAAAGTCGCTTTCCGCGCGGAAGCCGCCTCGAGGATCGCCGCGGCGTCCTCCTCGCGGCAACTGTCGGAAAGCGCGCGGGCCAGCGGCAGGGCCACATCCGCCCCCAGCGCCTCGGCCTCGCGCAGCGTCGCGATCGCGGCCTCCGGACGGCCCGTCCGCGTCAGGACCCGGCCCAGATCGACGAGGAAAACGGCGTTTTGCGGTTCCCGCCGGGCCGCTTCCGCGAAGGCGGTCACGGCCTGCGCCCACTGGCCCAGCGCCGCATGCGCCGCGCCGACGGCATGCACGGGCGCAGCGGCCATCGGCGCCGCGCGCGCAAGCGCCATCGCCTGTTTCAGGGCCTCGCCCGGCTCTCCCTTCGCGATGCGGTCGAGGATGGGTTTCGTCTCCGCCGCGACGCCAAGGACAATCCCGGCCCTCGCCGCCTCGCGTTCCAGCTTGCTGCGGGGCGCACCCACGAGCACCCCGTGCAGAGCCTGCCAGATCGCGGCTTCGGCGGGCTTGGCCTTCAGCGCGGCCCGGAGCGATGTCTCGGCCCCGGCCGGATCACCCTTGTCCGCAAGGATTCGGCCCTTTTGAAACAGGACTTCCGCCTGCCCCGGAACGGCACGAAGGATGCGGTCATGGATGGCCAATGCCGCCTCGACATCGCCGGCCTTCTGGAGATCGAGCGCCTGCTGGTAGAGCCGCGGGATCTCCGCTTGCGATGGCGGGAGCATCACGTCACGCCGACTGGCTGAGCCTGTTTTCCATCACGTCGAAGGGCACGCCCGGAGCATCCTTCGCGCCCCGGATGACCAGCGACGTGCGCACGCTCGCGACATTGGGCGCGGCCGTCAAAGACCCGGTCAGAAAGCTCTGGAAGGTCGAAAGATCCGGCGCCACGCATTTCAGGATGAAGTCGATCTCACCGTTGAGCATGTGGCACTCGCGCACGAGCGGCCAGCCGCGACAAAGCTCCTCGAAGGCGACGAGGTCCGCCTCGGCCTGGCTCGAGAGGCCGACCATGGCAAAGACCTGAACCTCGAAACCCAGCAGACGGGGGTCCACCTCGGCGTGGTAGCCGCGGATATACCCGGCCTCCTCCAGCGTGCGCACGCGGCGCAGGCAGGGCGGCGCGGAGATGCCGACGCGGCGGGCAAGTTCGACGTTGGTCATTCGACCGTCGTCCTGCAGTTCGGCGAGAATCTTGCGATCTATGGGATCGAGCTTGGTGCTGGGCATCTGGTCCGGCCCCCTCCGCCGGATGGTACGTCTGGTCATTCCGTGCGCATGAACACGTCCACGCGCAATTTTATTTCAAGGTCGCGCAACATATGGAATAGCGGTCGGGGATTTGCAAGCGGCGACGTGGCCGGGTCCGGGGCGACGTCCCGGGCGAGGGCAAGCTGCCTACGCACTATGCCCGGCGCGCGCGGTCTGCACAAGAAACAGGAGCACGCCGCATCTCGACGCAGGCCCCACCGGCCGATCCACTCTTTCGCCGGGGCGTTCCGCGTCTTATATCGATTGCGTCCGCAAACAGCCCCGAGGTCCGATCATGTCCGACACCCGCCACACCCGCGCTCTGATCATCGGGTCCGGCCCTGCCGGATACACCGCGGCCGTCTACGCCTCGCGCGCGATGCTGGAGCCGATCCTCGTGCAGGGCATCCAGCCCGGCGGACAGCTGACCATCACCACGGATGTCGAGAACTGGCCCGGCGACACCAGCGTCATGGGCCCCGACCTTATGGTGCGCATGGAAGACCACGCGCGCGAGATGGGCACCGAGATCATCAGCGACCACATCTATTCGCTCGACCTGTTCAGGCGCCCCTTCACGGCCCATGGCGACAGCGGCACGACCTACACCGCCGACGCCGTGATCCTCGCCACGGGCGCCCAGGCGAAATGGCTGGGCCTGCCGTCGGAGGAGCATTTCAAGGGCTTCGGCGTCTCGGCCTGCGCGACCTGCGACGGCTTCTTCTATCGGGGCAAGGAGATCGTCGTGGTGGGCGGCGGCAACACCGCCGTTGAGGAGGCGCTTTTCCTGACCAACTTCGCCTCCAAGGTGACGCTGGTGCATCGCCGCGACAGCCTGCGCGCGGAAAAGATCATGCAGGACCGGCTGTTCAAGAACCCCAAGGTCGAGGTGGTCTGGAACCACACGATCGAGGAGGTCGTGGGCGGCGAGGAGCCGCGCGGCGTCGAGGGCGTCGTGATCAGGCATGTCGAGACGGGCAAGACGCAGACGATCCCTTGCGCGGGGTTTTTCGTGGCCATCGGCCATGCGCCTGCCACCGAGCTGGTCAAGGACCAGCTGGAGCTTCACAACGGCGGCTACGTGAAGGTGGAACCGGGCAGCACGCGCACCTCCATTCCCGGCGTCTTCGCCGCGGGCGACCTGACGGACCACATCTACCGGCAAGCCGTGACGAGTGCCGGGATGGGCTGCATGGCCGCGCTCGACGCCGAGAAATGGCTGGCCGAGCAGGAGGGCGAGGAAACGTCCGACGCAGGCGTCTATGCCGCCGAGATCGGGGCGGCGGAATAGCCGCACACGCCGCCGACCTGCCCATCGCGCCGCGGGTTTCGGGCCCTGCGACCCTGTGCGGGACGCGGTCGGGGGTCACGATACCACCCCGTTTCGTCCCGCGTTGCGTCACCTTGATGCCGTGTTCCACGTTTATTCCAGACCCGTATTTTTTAGTGGATTTGGAGCGACCCATGGCGATGCGTGCATTTCTGGCCAGCGAAGAGGCGGCCATCACGACGGACTGGGTCGTCGCGACCGCTGCGGTGACGGCCATGGGCCTCGCGACCGTCACTCTGGTTTCTGGTGGAATGGAAGACATCTCCGGCGGCATCGCCACGACGTTGTCGGAGCAGCTCGAAACGGCCTTCGTCGCCGCGACCGCGGGGCTGACGGTGACCGACGTGTGGAACGATCCCTCCGTGTCGATGCGCGACTTGCTCAACGTGGAGCAGTTCTCGTTCTCCACGGTCGTCGATCTCGACCCGAATGCCGAAGGGATCCTTTTCGAAACCGGCGCCAATGTCTGGGGCACGATTCTCTATCAGCATGACGGCGTGCTCTATCTGCAGTCGGGTCGCGGCAATGGCTACGGCGAGACGGCCGAGCGGGGCGAGGCATCCTGGCAAGTCACCGGGGGTACGGCCACGATCGAGGGCTCGCTCGATGCCAATGGCGGCCTCGCGCTGATGATCAATGGCGAGGTGGTCGATCAATCCTCTTTCAACACGTCGCTGCTGGCCGGCGGCAATCCGGGCAGCATCGCAGGCGCGAATTCCGGCGTCGCGGCCAATCGCGGCGGGTTCAACCAGAACGATGCTGGCTATCCGGGCGTGACCGAGGTGGTTCTCTTCGAAGATCAGACGACCGGTCACGAGCTGGTGCCGCTCGACTGAGGCAGACCGGCGGCGGGCGCACGGGCACCGCGCCTGCAGAGCTTCGGCAACAGTCTGTTCACGTGTGAACAAACATCTTTCCTCCCGGAAGCGATCGTGACATTTGTTCACCCGTGAACAAACCCGATTCGACCGGATGAAACCGTGGCCGACCCCACCATCGCCCCGCCAGACGAAGACATCCTCTTCCGGCTCCTGCGCCAGCTCGACACGGCGCCCGACGCGTCCCAGCGCGAAACGGCCGAGGCCATGGGCGTCAGCCTCGGGCGGCTCAACGCGCTGTTGCGCGCCAGCACATCGGCAGGCCTCGTGCAGATCACGGAGAAGAAGTCAGACGACCGCAGGCAGCGCGCGTCTTACCTCCTGACCCCGCGCGGAGCGGCCGAGAAGGCACGCCTCGCGGATCGGTTCCTTGCCCGAAAGTTCGCCGAATACAACGCCCTTCACGCCGAGCTGACCGGCTCGGCCAGCCCCCTTGCCCCCCCGAAGTCCAGGACATTGACCATGCAAAGCCATCTGACACCCGTTCCCGAGCTCTACGTCTCCTACGACAGTGCGCAGAAGCTGAAGATGGAGGCCGCCGACCTGCCGTCGTGGGACCTCACCGCGCGCCAGGTCTGTGACCTCGAGCTGCTGATGAACGGCGGCTTCAACCCGCTCAAGGGCTTCATGGGCAAGGCAGATTACGACAGCGTGGTCGAAAAGATGCGGCTGACCGACGGCACGCTCTGGCCGATGCCGATCACGCTGGACGTGTCGCAGGCCTTCGCCGACACGATCGAGCCGGGACAGGACATCGCGCTGCGCGACGCCGAGGGCGTGATCCTCGCCATCCTCTCGATCTCCGAAAAGTGGAGCGCCGACAAGGCGCGGGAGGCCGAGAAGGTCTACGGCGCCGACGACATCGCGCATCCGGCGGTCTACTATCTCCACCACAACGCGGGCCCGGTCTATCTGGGCGGAGCGATCACCGGCATCCAGCCGCCGACGCATTACGATTTCCGCGCCCGCCGCGACACGCCGAACGAGTTGCGCGCCTATTTCCGCAAGCTCGGCTGGCGCCGCGTCGTCGCCTTCCAGACGCGCAACCCTCTGCACCGTGCGCATCAGGAACTGACCTTCCGTGCCGCCAAGGAGGCGCAGGCGAACCTGCTGATCCACCCGGTCGTCGGCATGACCAAACCGGGCGACGTGGACCACTTCACCCGCGTGCGCTGCTACGAGGCAGTCCTGGACCAGTACCCGTCGGCCACCACGCACATGAGCCTTCTGAACCTCGCCATGCGCATGGCCGGCCCGCGCGAGGCGGTCTGGCACGGGCTGATCCGCAAGAACCACGGCTGCACGCACATGATCGTGGGGCGCGACCACGCAGGTCCGGGCAAGAATTCCGCCGGTGAGGATTTCTACGGCCCCTATGACGCGCAGGACCTGTTCCGCGAGCACCAGGAGGAAATCGGCATCGAGATGGTCGATTTCAAACACATGGTCTACGTGCAGGAGCGCGCGCAATACGAACCGGCGGACGAGATCGCCGACAAGGACGACGTCACGATCCTCAACATCTCGGGCACCGAGCTGCGCCGCCGCCTGCGCGAGGGGCTGGAGATCCCGGAATGGTTCTCGTTCCCGGAGGTGGTGAACGAACTGCGCCGCACCTCGCCGCCGCGCTCCAAGCAGGGCTTCACGGTGTTCTTCACGGGGCTTTCGGGCTCGGGCAAGTCGACCATCGCCAACGCGATCATGGTCAAGCTGATGGAGATGGGCGGCCGGCCCGTGACGCTGCTCGACGGTGACGTGGTGCGCAAGCACCTGTCGAGCGAGCTCGGCTTCTCCAAGGAGCATCGGGACATCAACATCCGCCGCATCGGTTATGTCGCGTCGGAGATCACGAAGAACGGCGGTATCGCGATCTGCGCGCCGATCGCGCCCTACACCGCCACGCGCCGGGCCGTGCGCGAGATGGTCGAAGCCTACGGCGCCTTCGTGGAGGTGCATGTGGCGACTTCGATCGAGGAATGCGAACGGCGCGACCGCAAGGGGCTCTACAAGCTTGCCCGCGAAGGCAAGATCAAGGAGTTCACCGGCATCTCCGACCCCTACGAAGAGCCGACGACCGCCGAACTCGTGGTCAATACCGAGGGGACCGAGGTCGACTACTGCGCGCAGCAGGTGCTGCTGAAGCTCGAGAGCATGGGGCTGGTCGCGGCCTGAACGTCATGCGCCGGTCCGGCGTGAAAGCGCCGGACCGGCTGGTCTTCGGGCGAAACACGCCTAACATACGTCAAGGGACCTTGCCCGGACACGGGCAAGGCTGGGGGGCGGATCGCCGGGGGGCTGACGTGGAAAACTCGACCAAAGACACCGCGCATCTGCGATCTCTCCTCGAAGAGGACGAGGCGACGATGAGCGTCGTGATCACGGATCCGTCGCTGCCCGACAATCCGATGATCTATGTCAGCGACGAGTTCGAGACGCAGACCGGGTATTCCGTCGAGGAGGCCACCGGCCAGAACTGCCGTTTCCTGCAGGGGCCCGACACGGACCCTCATGCGGTGGAGGCGATCCGGCAGGCGCTCAGGGCGGAAACACGGTTCACGATCGACATCCTGAACTACCGCAAGGACGGCTCGGCCTTCGTGAACCGGCTGCGCATCCGGCCGATCTATGATGCGGATGGCAGGCTGATGTTCTTTGCAGGCGCCCAGAACCCGGTGTAGCGGCGGGATCAGTCGCCGTCGCCCGGTCCGACCTCGCCCGTGTCGGGCTCGGCGGCGGGTTCGGGCGCGCTTTCGTCGGTCGGCAGGCCCCCGTCCCATTCGGTCTCCAGCACCTCTCCGCTCGCGTAGCGCATCGTGCCCTCGCCCTGTCGGCGGCCGTTGACGAACATGCCCTCGTAGACGTCGCCGTTGGAATAGGTGGCCACACCCATCCCGTTGATCTCGCCGTCTTCCCATGCGCCTGCATAGGTGAAACCGTCGGGCATGGTGAGCGTGCCCTCGCCCTCGCGCTGCCCGGCGACGAAGGTGCCCTCGTAGACGGTGCCGTCGGAATAGGTGGCGATGCCCTGCCCGTGGCGCAGGCCGTCCTCCCACTGCCCCTCGTAGCGGTAGCCGTCGGGATGGCTCATCACGCCCTGCCCGTGCTGGCGGGCGTTGAGGAACTGGCCCTCGTAGACCAGTCCGTTGGCGTAGCGCGCCACGCCCGTGCCCTGGATCACGCCGTCGACCCAGTCGCCCTCGTAGGAGGAGGCGTCGGGATAGGTGATCGTGCCCCGCCCATGAGCGAGGTCGTCGCGGAATGAGCCGACATAGACAGAGCCGTCGGGATAGGTCACTTGTCCCTGCCCCTCGATCCGGCCCTCGCTCCACTCGCCGACATAGACATAGCCGTCCGCGCCGGTGAAGACGCCGTTGCCGTGGCGGCGATCGTCGAGGAAATCGCCTTCGTAGACATCGCCGTTGTCATAGACCACGCGGCCCTCGCCCTGTCGCTGGCCGTCGACCAGCACCCCGGTATAGACATCGCCGTTGGGCTGGGTCAGGACACCTTGCCCGTTGATCTGGCCATCGGCCCATTCGCCCTCGTAGATGACGCCACTAGCCATCTCGAGCCGCCCGGTCCCCGACCGCTGCCCGTCCGCGAACTGGCCTGTGTAAACCGCGCCGTCGGGATAGGTGATCGTCCCGGTCCCTTCCTTCAGCCCGTTCTCCCACTCGCCCTCGTAGCGGTAGCCGTTGGGCCCGGTCATCACGCCCTGCCCATGATGCAGCGCGTTCAGAAATTCGCCCGTGTAGCTCACGCCATTGGCATAGACGGCGGTTCCGCTGCCCTCGATGCGGCCATCGTTCCACGCGCCGTCATAGGTGGAGCCGTCGGCGAAGGTGATCGAGCCCGTGCCCTGCGGACGCCCAGCGGCGAATTCGCCTTCGTAGACCGACCCGTCGGGGAAGCGGGCCACGCCCTGACCGCGGATTTCGCCATCGACCCAATCGCCGGTGTATTCGTACCCGTTGGGCAGCCGGTAGGTGCCCGTGCCATGCTGCACGCCGTTGCGGAACTCGCCCTCGTAGATGCCGCCGTTGTCGTATTGCTGAATGTCCACCCGGGTGTCCTGCGCAAGAACCCCGCCCGGTGCCATCACCGCCATGCCGCCTGCAACCGCGACGCACCATATCGTCTTTCGCACGGGTCTTGCCCCTCCTCGTCCCGGAGCCGGTCGTTTTCATCTCGGAGCCGCTCGCGCGCCAAAGCTAGGGGAGGCTCCGGGTCTCTGCAATGCATTTCCGGGCGCGTCGAGGTCCCATGCGCGGTGCTTTACCGCGACCGCTTGGCCCCGGGCGGTGGTCTGCTATGTCAGGGACGGCGCGGCGATGGGCGCGCGAAGTGGAAAGGTCTGAACCCATGTCCGAGCGGTTCCGCATGTGGCTGGCGCAACTCAATCCCACCGTCGGCGATCTGGCGGCCAATGCCGACACCGCCCGCGCCGCGTGGGAAAAGGCACGCGACGCCGGCGCCGACATGATCGCCTTTCCCGAGATGTTCCTGACCGGCTACCAGCTTCAGGACCTGGTGAAGAAACCCGCCTTCGCGATGGATGTGCACCGGGTCATGGGAGAGCTTGCCGCGACCTGCACCGACGGTCCGGCCATCGGGATCGGCGGCCCGCTGCCCGGCGGGGCCAAGCCGTTCAACGCCTATTACGTGCTTCAGGACGGCGAAATCTCGGCGACCGTGCTCAAGCACCACCTGCCGAACTACAACGTCTTCGACGAAAAGCGCTATTACCATTCGGGCGACCCGGCAGGCCCGGTGCGCGTCGGTCCGCTTCGTATCGGCGTGCCGATCTGCGAGGACGCGTGGTTCGAGGACGTGACCGAAACGCTGGCCGAGACAGGGGCCGAGATCCTACTGGTCCCAAATGGCTCCCCCTACCATCGCGGCAAAATGGATGTCCGCCAGGCGCAGATGGTGGCCCGCGTGGTCGAGACGGGGCTGCCGCTGGTTTACCTGAACCTCTTGGGCGGACAGGACGACCAGGTCTTCGACGGGGCGAGCTTCGTTCTGAACCCCCATGGGCGGCTCACCCACCAGATGCCGGCCTTCGAGGAGGGGCTGTTCGAGGTGATCTTCGAGCGGGGCGAGGAGGGCTGGCACGCGCTGGAGGGCGAAAAGGCGCACCTCCCCGATACGTGGGAGGCCGACTATCGCACCATGGTCCTGTCGCTTGGCGATTACATGCGCAAGGCGGGCTTCGGGAAGGCCGTGCTGGGCCTTTCGGGCGGGGTCGACTCGGCCCTTGTCGCCGCCATCGCCTGCGATGCGCTGGGGCCGGAGAACGTGCGCTGCGTGATGCTGCCCTCGCGCTACACCTCCGAGGCATCGTTGACGGACGCGCGCGCCGTGGCGGAGCGGCTGGGATGCCGGCTCGACACCGTATCCATTGGCGGCGCACATGTCGCCGTGACCGACGCGCTGTCGGAGCTTTTCGCTGGGCTGGAGCCCGATCTTGCCGAGGAAAACATCCAGTCCCGCCTGCGCGGCGTCATGCTGATGGCGCTGTCGAACAAGTTCGGCGAAATGCTTTTGACCACCGGCAACAAGTCCGAGGTCGCGGTGGGCTATTCCACGATCTACGGCGACATGGCGGGCGGCTACAAGTCAAGGATCTCTACAAGACCCGCGTCTTTCAGACCTGCCGCTGGCGCAACGCCAATCACCGGGCGTGGATGAAAGGGCCCGAGGGCGAGGTCATCCCGCCCCGCGTCATCGACAAACCGCCCACGGCGGAGCTGCGCGAGGATCAGAAGGACGAGGACAGCCTGCCGCCTTATGCCGATCTCGACGTGATGCTCGAGATGCTGATCGACAAGGACGCCTCGGTGGCCGACGTGGTCGCGCTCGGCTATGACCGGGAAACGGTCAAGAAGATCGAGCGGCTGATCTATCTCAGCGAATACAAGCGCTTTCAGTCGGCACCCGGCACAAGGCTGACCGAGCGCGCCTTCTGGCTCGACCGCCGCTATCCCATCGTGAACCGCTGGCGGGACGAGACGGGAAACTGACGGAAACCGCACCGGATTTTGCTGTGGCCGAGCGGAACGCGGCGACCGAACGGAGTCGATCCTGTCGCAAGAAGGCGGCCCGGGCGCGCGAAAAGGGCGCCCGAAGGCGCCCCCGCAGTAACTCAGATGTCCTTGGCGTCAGTGGACGCTCACCGGTTCCATGTCGTGCTGACGCGCCACCACGAAGGCAAGCTTGCGGTCGTCGACTAGGGCCAGTTGCTGGCCATCCTCGGACCCGATGGCATAGAGCTTTTCGCGTCCCTGCGCCTGTTCCCGAACCTCCGGGGGCAGATCGGCCACCGCGATCTCGCGGATATAGACGATCGGCCGGCCCGAAACCTCGGCTGCGGAATTGCGTTCGTTCATGACGTACCCCCTTCGGTCGTGATCCTGATCGTTTGCACGATGCTGTCGGGCACCGCGCGCTGCAGATCGACGTGCAACAGCCCGTGCTCCATCGATGCGCCGGCGACTTCGACACCATCGGCCAGCACGAAGCTGCGCTGGAACTGGCGCGCGGCGATCCCGCGATGCAGGAACACCCGGTCGCTGCCGTCCTCGGCCTGCTTGCCGCGCACCACGAGTTGCCGCGCCTCGACAGTGATCGACAGGTCGGTCTCGGCGAATCCGGCCACGGCCAGCGTGATGCGATAGGCGTTTTCGCCCCGCTGTTCGATATTGTAGGGCGGGTAGCCGTCGTTTCCGGACTTCGCGGTCCGTTCGACGAGCCGCTCAAGCTGGTCGAACCCCAGCAGGAACGGGTGCGACCCCAGCGTCAGTTTCGTCATCGGGCACATCCTTGAACAAGCGATCTGCATAAGGCCGGACACCCCGTTGCGGCAGCGTCGGCCAGTCCATCAAGATATGGGAAACCCCGGCCCGTCTTGCAAGATCGCGGCGCAGGAGGCTTGGAGGCGTGCACCTTTGCGTGTAGTCTGATCGCCTGCTCCAAAAGGTGTTGAGCGATGCGCGATCTGGGGACGGAATTCATGAACGCACCGAGCGAGATGACGCACGAGGACGTGCTCCGCGTGAAGCTCGAGGTGTTGCGCCGCGAACACCGTGATCTCGACGACGCGATCATGGCCCTGCAGGATGCGGTGAACCCCGATCAGCTGACGCTGAGGCGTCTGAAAAAGCAGAAGCTGGCCCTGAAGGACCGGATCGCCGCGATCGAGGACGAACTGACGCCCGACATCATCGCCTGAGGCTTCCGGCCCGCACCATTGCGTCGGCAGGGCCGGTCGCTATAGTGCCGCGCTCTGCCCACGGTTCATCGGGAATGCCCCCATGTCGGACATCCAAATCGGCATCATCATGGGAAGCCAGTCGGACTGGCCCACCCTGCGCGAGGCGGCGGTGATCCTCGACGAGCTCGGGCTGTCCTACGAGGCGCGCATCGTCTCGGCGCATCGGACGCCCGACCGTCTGTGGGAGTACGGGCGCACGGCGGCGGAGCGTGGGCTGAAGGTCATCATCGCGGGCGCGGGCGGCGCGGCGCATCTGCCGGGCATGATGGCGTCCAAGACTCGTGTTCCGGTCATCGGCGTGCCCGTTCAGACCAAGGCGCTCTCGGGCGTCGACTCGCTCTATTCCATCGTCCAGATGCCGCGCGGCTACCCGGTGGCGACCATGGCCATCGGGGCTGCGGGCGCGGCCAATGCGGGGCTCATGGCGGCTGCGATCCTCGCCACGCAGGATGACGCGCTGGCTGCCCGCCTCGACGCGTGGCGCGAGGCGCTTTCGGCCTCGATCCCCGAGGCGCCGAGCGATGACTGAACCGCTCCGCTCCGGATCGGTCATTGGCATCCTCGGCGGCGGGCAACTCGGCCGTATGCTCTCCGTCGCCGCCTCCCGCCTCGGCTACAGGACCCATATCTATGAACCCGGCGCGGCGCCGGCGGCGGATGTCTCCGTCGCCTTGACGCAGGCCCGTTACGACGACCTCGACGCGTTGCGCGCCTTCGCCGAAGCCTGCGATGTCATCACCTACGAATTCGAGAACATTCCCGCCGAGGCGCTGGACATCCTGTCGGAGACCACGCCGCTTTACCCCGGACGCCGCGCGCTCGAGGTGAGCCAGGACAGGCTGACCGAAAAGCGGTTCCTGGCTGAGCTCGGGCTGGCAACCGCCGCCTTCGCCGCCATCGACGGGCCGGACGATCTGGAGGCCGCGCTTGCCGCGACGGGGCTGCCGGCCATCCTGAAGACGCGCCGCTTCGGCTATGACGGCAAGGGGCAGGCGCGGGTCACGGACCCCGGCGGCGCGGCCGAGGCGCTCTCCATGCTCGAGGGCGCGCCCGCGATCGCCGAGGGCTTGGTCGACTTCAGCCGCGAGATCAGCGTCATCGCCGCGCGCGGACGCGACGGATCGGTGGCGGCCTACGACCCGGGCGAGAACGTGCATGTGGACGGCATTCTGGCGACGACGACGGTGCCCGCCGCGATCCCGGCTGCGCTTCGCACGGACGCGGTACTCATCGCCTCGCGAATCCTGAACGCGCTCGATTACGTGGGCGTTCTGGGGGTCGAGCTTTTCGTCACGCCAGGCGGCCTGATCGTGAACGAGATCGCGCCCCGTGTGCACAATTCCGGCCACTGGACGCAGGCGGGCTGCGCGGTGGACCAGTTCGAGCAGCACATCCGCGCCATCACGGGCTGGCCGCTTGGCGACGGGACGCGGCACGCGGACGTGGTGATGGAGAACCTGATCGGCGCCGATGTGAACCGCGCGCCGGCGCTGGCCAGCGAACGCGGCGTTCAGGTGCATATCTACGGAAAGTCCGAGACCCGCGCGGGCCGCAAGATGGGCCACGTGAACCGGGTCACCGGCCCGGCCCGTTGATCGTCGGGAAGTCAATTCCCGGCAACTCGAATTCCGGCAACTCGATGAAGGTCTCCACCGCGTCCAGAAGCTCCATGTCGTGATCGAAGGCCCCGGTTCTCAGGAACTCGACGACCTCGGCGATCACGACGGGATTGTTCATCATGAAGGTGTGCGTCACCGGCAGGATGATGAAGTCATGCATTCCTTCGACCATCGTGCGGCCAACGGCGACCTTCCCGTCATCCGCTCCGGGGATCAGCGACGAATAGATCGGATTCAGAGACCGGTTGCCGGCGATCACGCCGAGCTCGAAATCCACCGGCGGCAGGCGTCCGGGCAGATCGTCGGCGCCGGTGCCCAGCTCCTGCCCCGCCTCGCCGTGGACCCATTCGAACGGCTCCAGCGTTCCAAACACGTCCACCAGTTCCGTGCCCGCGTTGGGCGGCGCGAGCATCACGACCCGGCCCAGCCGTTCGGGCCGGTGGTTGGCGAGCCAGAAGCGCACGAGAATGCCACCCATCGAATGGGTCACGAAATGCACCCGGGACGCGCCGCAGCGCGCCATCGCGGGCAGGATCGTGGCCGGCGCAAGCTCGGCGATGGAGCCGTTGGTCGACGGGTAACCCTGGTTGACGACGCGATAGCCTTCGGCCCTGAGCGCCTCTTCCATCAGGAAAAGCGAGGTCTCGCTGCGCGCAAGCCCGTGCAACAGGACCACGCAATCCTCCGCCCGGGCGGGCAGGACCGTGGCCAGCAGGACCAGACAGGAGATCGCGAGACGGCGCATGACTCGTACTTAGGTCACCGGGCGCGCTGGCGCGAGGGCTCGCTTGCACCCTGCCGCTGCGTCAGGTCAAGCTGACGCCATGGATAACCCTCCCGTCCCACCGCGCCCGACGCCCCGCCTCGCCGTGCGGGGTATCCTGCTGATCGAGGATCGGCTGCTTCTGGTGAATGCCTACCCGGGACGCCGGAGCGACCTTCTCTGCGCACCCGGCGGCGGGGTGGAGCCGCATGCGAGCCTGCCCGAGAACCTGCGCCGCGAGTTTCACGAGGAAACCGGGCTGGAGATCGCCGTGGGCGCGCCCTGCCTCGTCAACGAGTTCCACGCGCCCGGGCGCGGCTTTCACCAGGTTGACATCTATTTCCGCGTTGATCTTGTCGCGGGCGATCCCTTCGGCCCTTGGACAGACCCCGAGGGCGTGGTGAACCGGCGTGTGCTGGCGAGCCGGACGGAGATGGGCGGGCTGCGCTACAAGCCCGACAGCCTGCCCGATGCCGCCTGGGGGACGGATATGATCTACGACCCGCTGGAGCCTCTCGTCCGCTGAAACGCGCCCAGCCCGTAAGCGATGCCCCCCAACGTCACCAGCGTGGCACCCGCCATGCGCGGCGTCACCGCCTCGTTCAGCAGCAAGACACCGCCCGCCATCGCGATCACCGGCACCGACAGCTGCACGAGGCCCGAGACCGACGCCTCGAGCCGGGGCAGAACCGCGTACCAAAGCGCATAGCCGAGGCCCGAGGTGACCGCACCCGACAGGATGGCAAGCGCGATGCCCTGCGCCGTCGCTGAGGGTCCGGCGCCTTGTACCGCCAAGAGGGCAAGCGCGCAGAGCGGGGCCGCGAGGATGAAATTCGCCGCCGTCTCGGCCAGCGGGTCCGTCGCCCGCCGCCCCACCAGCGAATAGACGCCCCAGCCGAGTGCCGCCGCCAGCATCGCCGCCGTGGCCGCAATCGGCAAGGCCACGGCACCCGTCGGCCAGACAAGCCAGGCTAGCCCGGCCATGGCCAGCGCCGCGCCGATCCAGCGGCGTGACGGCATCGCCTCGCCTGCGATGACCGCACCCGCGAACATGGTCAGCTGCACGCCTCCGAAAAGGATCAGCGCGCCGATCCCGGCGTCAATCGCCAGATAGGCCATCGAGAATCCCAGCAGGTAGACGGCAAGGCCCAGCGCGCCGGGAATGCGGCGGCGCGACCGAAGCGGCAGCGCCCGACGCTGCATCAGGACCAGCGCGCCCAGCGTCGCCGCCCCCGCCACCGCCCGGATCAGCGCGAAATCGGTCGCGCCGATCAGGCCGGGGCCCACCGCCATGCGGTTCAGGATCGAATTGGCCGCGAAGGCGGTCATGACCAGCGCGGTGAGCGCCGCGAGCCTCACGCCGCGACCCCGAGGAACCGCGCGGCCAGCGGGCCTGCCAGGTAGGAGACGGTGCCGTTCGCGATGGTGCCCGCGATGCGGCGGCTCTTCTCCTCCACGATCACGATGTCGGCGCGGAGGCCCGGGACCAGCCGCCCCCGGTCGCTGAACCCCAGCAGGCGCGCCGGCCCCTCCGAGATCAGCGCCCATGCGTCGCGCAGGTCCATCCCTTCCGACACCAGCCGAAACGCCGCGCGCGCGGGCGACGGATAGTGATAGTCCGAGGCCAGCGCATCGACGAGGCCCGCCGCCACCAGATCGCCCGCAGCGACCTTGCCGGCATGGGACCGGCCGCGCACGAGATTGGGCGCGCCCATGATCACGCCCTCGCCCGCGACATGGGCCGCCTCGGCCGCCTCCCGCGTTTCGGGAAACTCGCAGATCGTGGCGCCCAGCGCGCGGCCGCGCATCCGGTCGGCCGCGCTGTGATCGTCATGGCTGCCGATCAGGACGCCGCGTTCGGTCAACGCCGAGCAAAGCCGCGAGAGCGCCCCCGGCACCGCGTCCCAGCGGTCGTGCATCTCCTGCAACATCGCGCGATGCGCCTCGGGCGAGCGCCGCGCCTTCAGCGCCTGCCCCGTCAGGCTGGGCGGCCGCTTGCCCGCGGCGAGCTCCTTGTGTGGCAGGTGATCGTTCAGCACCACGTAGCGCACGCCGCCCCGCTCCACGAGCGCGTGCGCCCGGTCGAAATCGTCGATCATCCCGATCTCGAGCCTGAGCTGGACCATGGTGTCCGCGCGCATGGGCGTCTCGGCCAGCGCATCGACAAGCGCCTCGGCGAAGTCGGGCCCGCGCATGCCGCCTTCCCATGAAAAGAACTGCGCGATGACGGCGGTGGTTATCCCGTTCGCGGCAAGCTCGGCGTCGAAGCTGTCAAGGCCCGCGGACAGGCTCTCCAGGGCGCCGCGTCGCGGGGCGAGATGCCGCTCGAACCCGTCGCCGTGGATATCGACGACCCCCGGCAGAAGCAGGTACCCGGAAAGATCGACGCGCGGACCGTCGGACGCACACCCTATGCGCCCGCCGACAAGCGAAAGCGTCGTGTCGGCAAGGCCACCCGGCGTCAGCACGCGCGCGCCGGTCAGGGTCAGGTCGGGCAAAGTCATGGCGCGTCCCTCATGGACCGAAGGACGCGCCGGGGAAAGCCCCCTCAGACCCCCGAGGCGTTGGCGCGGTGTTCGCGGATCACGATCGCAATGGCCCCCGCCCCCGTCAGCGCAAGCGCCAGTACCACCAGCCAGCCCAGAAGAGGGATCAGCGCGATGATCCCCACGAGGAAGGCCCCCAGAAGCGCGAGGCCTGCCTTGGGCAGGATGTCCGTGGGGATCTCATTGCCGAGGCGCAGCCAGAGGCCCACGCCGAAGATGTAGGCCCCCATGACATAACCCGCGTAGCCCACCACCCCCGCGAGCATGAGCGCCGCAAAGAGAAGCGGGATCCCGATGACGGTCAACGCCAGAACGAAACCCGCCCCCGCGATTGTCGAGATCAGGAGGAAGCCGGCGACGAAGCTCTGCCCCGGCGCGGACAGCGCCTTTTCGCGCCACTGCGCGACATGGGCCGGGGCGATGGCGAGCGCTGCGGCGGCCACCGCCGCGACGGTCAGCACGCTGACGAAGAAGCTTGCGATCGCGGCGCGGAACGCGGTCCGTCGCATGTCGGCGAACCCGCCCGGTCGGTCCTCGCGCGCGTCCATGCTGCGCAGCTCGACACGGTCGGGATCGGCCACGCGGGCGGGGATGTCCACCGGCTCCTCGCCCTCCTCGACATAGACGATGACCTGCCCCGCCACGGTCGCGTCATCGCCGAACTCGACGCTTTCGACGGCCAGCATCAGGTCGCCCGCGACAGTCGCATCAAGCGACAACTCCCGCGCGGCGATCAGCGCGGACCCGTTCAGAGCGCCCCGCACCTCGGCGTCGCGCGCGAAAAGCCGCAGGTTGCCGCCGATCTCGACGTCCAGCTCCACCTCGGCGGCGAAGAGGCTGGCGGCCCCCGCGACCATGGCGTCGAGGTCGATCTCGTAGGCGAAGGCGTAAAGCGTCCCCGTGTCCGCTTCGATGGTGAGCCGCCGCGCGGCCAGATGCGTCGCACCCGTCACGGGTTCCTCGAGCGCCAGGTCCTCGCTCGCGGCGAAAAGGTCGCCCTCGGTGGGCGTGTCGACCTCGATATCGCTGCCGGCCACGTACCGGTCGGCGGCGAAATCGAGCTCGGAGGTCTCCGCGCCGGCTGGGCCGGGCAAGGCGGCAAGGGCGAATAGCGCCGCGGCCAGTGCAGGCAGCAGTCTTGGCATGATGGGGTCTCCCGTTCACTCGATACATCCGGACGGGATAGTGCGGTGATTCCGGGCGTCGGGCGTTGATGTGCAGCAAGCGCCTCAGGCGTCGCGATAGGCGGCGGCGATGGCGACCGCAGGGTCCTGTGCGCCGAGGCCCCGCTCGATCTGGCGCGCATGGCCCTTCCCTGCGATCTCCAGTGTCGCGGAGGGGAAGCCATAGCTCTCGGCGACCCGGCGAAAGACCTCGTTGTCCCCCTGGATGCCTTTCAAGGTGAACCCGACGGTCTGATCGGCCCCCGTGATCCTGGGCATCCTGTCGCGCAAGAAGGGTGTTCCCGCGGGCCCGCTGATCAGCACCCCCAGCGCATCTTCCATGGATATGCCGGCCCGCTTGGCTATAGGGAGCATCTCGCAAAGGCCGGCGATGTAGATCTGCAGCATGGCGTTGTTGATCGTCTTCATGGCCATCCCCACGCCCAGCGACCCCATGTGCAGGACGCGCGGGCTTATGGCGGTCAGCACGGGCATGGCGCGCTCCGCGACCTCCGGGTCCGCGCCCAGGAAAAAGCCGCAGGTGCCCGCCGCGACCATCTCGGGCCCGCCCGAAACCGGCGCGTCGGCGACCTGCGCGCCCTTGGCGGCAAAGGCCCCCGCGCGGTCGATCAGGATCTGCGGCACGACGGTGCTGGTCTCGAGGATCAGGCGGCCCGCAAGATCGTGCGGCAGCAACGCGTCGAGCGTCTCGGTCACGGCAGCGTCGTCGTAGAGCGACAGGATCAGCGTGTCGGACGCCTGGACCAGCGCCGCCAGATCCGGGGCCGCCGCCACGCCGTCGACCGTCCGTCCAGACCGCGTCCAGCCGGTCACCGTCGCGCCCGATGCGGCCAGCTTCCGCGCCATTGCACTCCCCATCCGACCGAGGCCCAGAACGCCGATCCGTTCCATTCGCATCACCCCTCCGCCTTCTCTGCAAGGCCCCTCAGCGCCGGCAGGCCGATCGCCGTCGCCTCGAACCCGCCATCGGCGGCGATGATCTGCCCCGTGACATAGGACGCCTCGGGCGAGCAGAGGAACGCGATGACGGCCGCGATCTCGTCCTCCGAGCCGTAGCGGTTCAGCGGGATCGCATCATGGTAGGCGTCGATGATCGCCTGGGAATGCACCGCCATGGCGAGCTTGGTGCGCACGGGTCCCGGACAGACGCAGTTCACCCGGATGCCGTGTTCGCCCAGTTCCGCCGCCTGCTGGCGGGTCAGGTGCATGACGGCCGCCTTGGATGTGCCGTAGGCCACGCGCAGCGTCGAGGCGCGCAGACCCGAGATCGACGCGATGTTGACGATGGCACCGCGCGTGTCCTTCAGCGCGGGCGTGGCTGCTTGCGAACAGAGGAACACGCCGTCGAGATTGGTTTCCATCACCGTTCGCCAGCGGGCGAAACCGGTTTCCTCGATCGGCCCGAAATCCGCCACGCCCGCGTTGTTGATCAGCGCGTCGATCTGGCCCCATTCGGCCAGCGTGTCGGCGACCATCGTATCGACCTGCCGGGGGACGGAGACGTCGTAGGGCAACGGCAAGATGCCGGTCAGGGGCTCCGAGGCCAGCGCGAGTTCCGGCGCGTCGCGGTCGACCATGGCCACGCGCCACCCCGCCGCGAGAAACCGTTTCGTGGTCGCCAGCCCGATGCCGCGCGCGGCGCCGGTGACGATGGCAACAGGCGAATAGGACATGACGCGACCCTCCCTCTTGCGGGCAGCGTAGGGCAGGTCGCGGCGCTGTGGAAGCAGGCGGCGCGCCGTTGCATTCAGCGCCGCAACAGAAAAGGGCGCCCCGAGAGGCGCCCTTCCCGCAGTCGAATGATGCGGCCTTTGGCTTACATCATGCCGCCCATGCCGCCCATGTCGGGCATTGCCGGGCCGTCGTCCTTCTTGGGCTTGTCGGCCACCATCGCTTCGGTGGTGATCAGCAGACCCGCGATGGATGCGGCGTCCTCGAGCGCGGTGCGGACGACCTTCGCGGGGTCGATCACGCCGAACTTGAACATGTCGCCATATTCCTCGGTCTGCGCGTTGAAGCCGAACGAGTTGTCCGAGCTCTCGCGGATCTTGCCGGCAACGACGGATCCGTCGACACCTGCGTTCTCTGCGATCTGACGCAGCGGAGCCTCCAGCGCGCGGCGCACGATGGCGATACCCGCGTTCTGATCGGAGTTCTCGCCGGCCAGGCCCTCAAGCGACTTGGCGCCCTGGACGAGAGCGACACCGCCGCCCACGACAACGCCTTCCTGAACGGCCGCGCGGGTCGCGTTCAGCGCGTCGTCGACGCGGTCCTTGCGCTCCTTCACCTCGGTCTCGGTCATGCCGCCGACGCGGATGACCGCGACACCGCCCGCAAGCTTGGCCACACGCTCCTGCAGCTTCTCGCGGTCGTAGTCCGAGGTCGTGTCCTCGATCTGCTGACGGATCTGGGCGACGCGGGCCTCGATCTCGGGCTTGTCGCCGGCGCCGTCCACGATGGTCGTGTCATCCTTCTTGATGACGACCTTCTTGGCCGAACCGAGCATGTCCATGGTGACGTTCTCGAGCTTCATGCCGAGATCTTCCGAGATCACCTGGCCACCGGTGAGGATCGCGATGTCCTGCAGCATGGCCTTGCGGCGATCGCCGAAGCCCGGCGCCTTGACGGCCGCGATCTTGAGGCCGCCGCGCAGCTTGTTGACGACAAGCGTGGCCAGAGCCTCGCCCTCGACATCCTCGGCGATGATCAGGAGCGGCTTCTGCGACTGGATCACCGATTCCAGCAGCGGAACCATCGGCTGCAGCGACGACAGCTTCTTCTCGTGCAGGAGGATGAGGCAGTCCTCGAGCTCGGCCTGCATCTTCTCGGGATTGGTCACGAAGTAGGGGCTGAGATAGCCGCGGTCGAACTGCATGCCCTCGACGACTTCGGTGTCGGTCTCGAGGCCCTTGTTCTCCTCGACGGTGATCACGCCGTCATTGCCGACCTTCTGCATCGCGTCCGCGATCATGCGGCCGATGGCGGTCTCGCCGTTGGCGGAGACGGTGCCGACCTGAGCGACTTCGTCGCTGTCGGTCACGTCACGGGCAGCGGCCTTGATGTGCTCGACAACCTTGGCGGTGGCGAGATCGATGCCGCGCTTGAGGTCCATCGGGTTCATGCCGGCCGCGACCGACTTCATGCCTTCCTTGACGATGGCCTGTGCCAGGACCGTTGCGGTCGTGGTGCCGTCGCCGGCCTCGTCATTGGTGCGGCTGGCCACTTCCTTGACCATCTGCGCGCCCATGTTCTCGAACCGGTCCTCCAGCTCGATTTCCTTGGCGACCGACACACCGTCCTTGGTGATGCGAGGGGAGCCGAAGGACTTCTCGATCACCACGTTGCGGCCCTTGGGGCCGAGGGTGACCTTCACCGCGTCGGCGAGGATGTTGACGCCTTTCAGCATCTTGTTGCGGGCGTCTGTATCGAAACGGACTTCTTTAGCAGCCATGATATGCTCCTGTGAATTCGGGGATTGCTGTCGAAGGGTCGAAGACGATCAGGCGACGATGCCCAGGATGTCCGACTCCTTCATGATCAGCATCTCTTTGCCGTCGATGGTGACCTCGGTGCCGGACCACTTGCCGAACAGGATCTTGTCGCCGGCCTTGACGTCCATGGCGATCCGGTCGCCGTCATCGTCCTTCGCACCGGCACCAACGGCCACGACCAGCCCTTCGGCCGGCTTTTCCTTGGCGCTGTCGGGGATGATCAGGCCACCGGCGGTCTTGTCGTCGCTCTCCACGCGCTCGACGAGCACGCGGTCATGCAGCGGAGTAAATGCCATTTCTCGAACTCTCCTCGTAAGGTTCGGTTGTCTCCCAGTTAGCACTCGCTTGCGGTGAGTGCTAACCACGCGGAGATAGGCAGCGCCCGAAGGGCTGTCAATGGGGACATATCCGCCGGCGTCCCAACTTTTTCGCGAAACCCCTCCGCTTTCTTCGAGACGGTAGCTTTTCCTTAGCCTGTTCTCGGTGAAAGAGGCCGGAAACCATGCGGACAAGCAGGACGAAACCGATGGCAGACAAACCGCCGCGCTCGCCATCCCATGCGGAGACGGAGCAGGGACGCTTCGCCGAACTCGCCCTGCGGCACTCCCTCGAGGCGGTGCTGGTCACCGACGTGAAAAACCGCGTGCTCTGGGCCAATGCGGGGTTCGAGCGCATGTTCGGTCATTCCCCAAAGGGCATCCTCGGCCGCGAGGTCTCCGGCCTGCTCGACGGACCGGAGACCGACCCGGCCGCCCGCGCCGAACTGCGTCGGGCGATGGAAAACCGGGCCACCGTCACTGTCGAGATCGTGCATTATCGCGCCGACGGCACCCGCATATGGGTGGAAAAGACCCTGACGCCGATCTTCGACGAGGGGGGTCGGCACATCAGCAACATGTCCATCGCACGCGACATCTCTCGGCGAAGACGGCTCGAGGACCACACGCAATCGCTGATGGCGGATGAGGAGCTTCGCCAGGGCGAGCGCAAGCTGCTGAGCCAGGTGAGCGAATGGCTCTACTCCGCCAAATCGATGGGCGAGCTTCTGATGGTCGTGAGCAAGTCGCTCGAGACCCTTCTGCCAGAGGCGGAGGGCCAGCTTTTCATCTATGCCAATTCGCGCGACATGCTGGATCTGCGTGCGAAATGGGGCGGCGCGGGCGGTCCAGACCACATCGAGGCCGATGAATGCTGGTCGCTCCGGCGTGGGCGGGCCTACGCGTTCGGAGGGCGCGCCATCGAGTTTCCCTGCGCCCACGTCACCTGCCAGGACACGCCGTATTTCTGCCTGCCGGTCATCGCGCAGGGCGACACCATCGGCCTTCTGCACCTTGCCTTCACGGGGCTTGACCCGATCTCGACGGGCAAAGGGCACGTCAAGGAGTTGCTGGACCGGCGCTGGGAACTCGCGCTGCTCTGCGCCGAACAGATCAGCCTTGCCGTCGCCAATGTCCAGCTGCGGCAGGAACTGCTTGACCAGTCGGTGCGCGACCCGCTGACCGGCCTGTGGAACCGCCGGTGGTTCCTCGACGCCGCTCTCAAGGAAATGAAACGGGCGGGCCGAACGGGATCCGACGTGTCGCTGGTTTCGCTCGACGTCGACCACTTCAAGCGGTTCAACGACCACCATGGCCACGATGCCGGCGATATCGTGCTGCGCGAAGTGGGCGCTCTCATGCGCCAGCTGATGCCCCATCCTCTGGCCCCCTGCCGTCTGGGAGGCGAGGAATTCGTGATCCTCTGTCCCGGCCTCACCCACGATGAGACACTCGCCCGCGCCGAAAGCTTCCGCGAGGCCGTCGCCGCGCTCGAGGTTCCCTATGCGCAGGGCATGTTGCCGGCGATCAGCATATCGGCCGGCGTGGTGAGCCTTTCCGATGGCATCTCCCACGTGGAGGACATGCTGAAATCCGCCGATCAGGCGCTTTACGCAGCCAAGGCCGCCGGACGCAACCGGGTGGTCTCGGCTCACGCCCTGCCGCGCGGCGGCGCAAACGGGTAGAACGGGCGCAGGCCCGGTCCCCCGCGCCCGTCCGCAAACCCACCTGCCGATAGCGCGACGGGCCCTGCTGCGCCCGCCGCGACGCCCTGCCCCGTGACATCCCCGCCCCCCGCGTTTAAGACGGCCGCGAGTTGCATTTCCCACCTGAGAGACATCCCATGACCACGCTCGTTTTCGGCCACAAATCGCCTGACACGGACTCGACCGGATCGCCCATCATCTGGGCCTGGTACCTCACCGAGATCGCCGGAACCGAGGCCAAGCCCGTCCTCTTGGGAGAGCCCAACACCGAGGCCGCCTTCATGCTGACGCGCTGGGGCCTCGAGAAGCCCGCGATCATCGACGCCGTGGACGAGGGCCAGCCGGTCGTCATCGTGGACACCAACAACCCCGCCGAGCTGCCAGCGAACGTGAACGCCGCCGATATCCGCGCGATCATCGACCATCACAGACTGGTCGGCGGGCTGGAGACGAAGGGCCCCATCGACATCACCCTGCGCCCCTTGGCCTGTACCGCCACCATATTGCACGACCTGATGGGCGCGGATGCCACGAAGATGCCCGAGGCCATCAAGGGCGCGATGCTGTCCTGCATCCTGTCGGACACACTGGAATTCCGCAGCCCGACCACCACCGATACCGACCGCGACCTGGCAGAGGCGCTGGCCGCCGAACTGGGTGTCGATATTCCCGCATACGCCGCCGAGCTGTTCGCGGCGAAATCCGACGTAACCGCCTTTTCGGACGCGGAGCTTCTGCGCATGGACAGCAAGGAATACGAGGTGGGCGGCGTGTCCTTCCGCGTGAGCGTGCTGGAAACGACCTCGCCCGAGACGGTTCTTTCCCGCAAGGACAGCCTCATGGCCTCCATGCCCGCCGTGGCCGAGCAGGACGGCGTCGATCAGGTCCTGCTCTTCGTCGTCGATATCCTGCGCGAGCAATCGACCATGCTGATCCCCAACGAGCTGACCAGACAGGTGGCCGAGAAAAGCTTCGCCACGGTATGCGGGGATGCGGACATGGTCGTTCTGCCGGGCGTGGTCAGCCGCAAGAAGCAGATCATCCCGAATCTCGCGCTGTGATCGCGGCGCGGAAATGACCGAACTTATCGACAGCCTCGCGGAGATCGGCCTGCAATACGACGCGCTGTTCTGCGATCTCTGGGGCTGCGTGCATGACGGCGTCCGCGCCTTCCCCGAGGCCGTGGCGGCGTTGCGCGCCTACCGGGCGGGCGGCGGCACGGTCGTGATGGTGACCAACGCGCCGCGCCCCAGATCGAGCGTCGCGCGCCAGCTGGAGCGTCTGGGCGTGCCCGCCGATTGCTGGGACGCGATCGCCACCTCGGGCGACGCGGCGCGGCTGGCGATG
This sequence comes from Rhodobacteraceae bacterium HLUCCO18, assembly GCA_001314805.1. Classification (GTDB taxonomy): domain Bacteria; phylum Pseudomonadota; class Alphaproteobacteria; order Rhodobacterales; family Rhodobacteraceae; genus Roseibacterium. Next base: position 51,139 of record LJSY01000015.1, read on the forward strand.
TTCGAGGGCGCCGTCGGAACGAAGGTCTGGCATATCGGGGAGCCTCACGACGAACCGTTCTTCGAGCCCCCCGCGATTCTCGACAACCCCGTGAAGATCGAAAGGGTTCCTCTGGACGAGGCCGAGGGCATCGTATGCACCGGTCCGTTCGACCCCCATGCCGATCCGTCGGTCATGCGGCCCCAGTTCCTGCTGGCCAAGACGAAGGGCCTGCCGCTTCTCTGCGCCAATCCCGACATCGTCGTGGATCGTGGCGACAGCCGGGAATGGTGCGCCGGCGCGCTGGCCGGGCTTTATACCGAGATGGGCGGCGAGAGCCTCTATTTCGGCAAGCCGCATCCGCCGATCTACGACCTCGCGCGGCGGCGCATGGACAGTATCGACCGCCTCGTGCCGAACGAGCGCATCCTTGCCGTGGGCGACGGGATCTTCACCGATATCCAGGGCGGCATGGGCGAGAATATCGACACGCTCTTCATCACCGGCGGCCTCGCGCGCGAGGAAACCGGGACGGGCTCCGGGACCTCCGCCCGGCCGGATGTGAAGAAACTCGCGGCGTTTCTGGACAAGGCCGAACTGGAGCCGACATTCGCCATCGCCGCGTTGCGCTGAAGCGAGGGCGGGCTAGCCGCTCTGCTTCATCCGGGTCACGAAGGAATCGAGGCGATCGAGGCGGCCCGGGCGGTTCTCGTGCTGGGACAGGACCCAGCTGCGTACGGATTGCAGCGCGCCCGATACCAGCGTGCAGGTCCGCACCCGCCCGAGCTTCTGCGACGTGATGAGGCCCGCCGCCTCCAGCTTGCGCAGATGCTCGAGGAACGACGGCAGCGCCATGTCGTGGGCCTGGGACAGTTCGCTGACGCTCGCCGGCCCCAGGCGCAGCCGTTCGACGACAGCGCGCCGCGTCGGATCGCTCAACGCCAGGAAAACCGCGTCGATCTTTTGTCTATTCTTAGCCATCGACCTAGCAATAGCGCCTGTGGATAAGTTGTCAATCGTGCCGATAATAGTCGCAGTGCTGTGGGCAGTGCTGTGGATAGTCCGCAAGCAAGATTCCTTGCGCAAGAAAATTGCGGCGTGCGCCCCCATTAACGGCATTTTGTTACTTTCCGCATTGCAGAAACTATCCGAACGCGCTATCAGCCTGCCATGCGCGAGGGAGATGCGGACATGCTGGACAACATCACCACCGGAACGATCGTCATCGAGGATCTCGAGATCGGCATGAAACGGTCTCTGCAAAAGCTCGTCACCGATCATGACATCGAACTCTTCGCGCAGGTCTCGACCGACCGGAATCCCGTGCATCTCGACGACGACTATGCCCGCGACACGATCTTCGAGGGGCGCATCGCCCATGGCATGCTGACTGCCGGCCTGATTTCCGCCGTCATCGGCGAACAGCTGCCCGGCCACGGGACGGTCTATCTGGGCCAGACGCTGAAGTTCATGGCCCCTGTCCGCCCGGGCGACATGGTCCATGCCGAGGTGGAGGTCATGGATATCGACTATGGCCGCCGCCGCGTGACGCTTGCGACCCATTGCCGGGTCGGCGACACCGTCGTGCTGAAGGGCGAGGCCGTCGTTCTGGCCCCGTCGGGCAAGTTCGACTGACGTCTCCGGCCCGCGTGCGGTTGCGCGGCTTGCCCTCCCGCGGCACGGCGGTTAAGTGCGCCGCATGCGGATCGTGCGCGACTACCAGTTCACCCGTCCCGAAGACCGCGGCGCCTCCGTGGCGATCGGCAATTTCGATGGCGTGCACCGGGGCCATGCCCATGTGATCGACCTCGCGCGGCGTCCCGATGCCCCCTTGGGCGTGGTGACGTTCGAGCCGCATCCGCGCGAGTTCTTCGCCCCCGACGCGCCGCCCTTCCGCCTGATGAACGCCGAGGCGCGCGCCCATCGTCTGCAGAAACTCGGCGTCGAGGTCCTGGCCGAGCTTCCTTTCGATACGACCTTGTCGAGCCTCACGGCCGAAACCTTCGCCCGCCACGTGCTAGCCGACGGGCTCGGCGTGAGCCACGTGGTCGTCGGCGCGGATTTCTGCTTTGGCAAGGGACGGGCCGGCACCGCCGACATGCTGGCGGATTTCGGGCGCGAGATGGGCTTCGACGTCACCATCGCGTCGCTTCTGTCGGGCGAAAGCGGGGCCGTCTCCTCCACCGCGATCCGCACCGTGCTGAGCGAGGGCGACCCGCGCGCGGCCGCCGACATGCTTGGCCACTGGCACCGGATCGAGGGCCCCGTGCTGCATGGCGAGAAGCGCGGACGGCAACTTGGCTATCCGACCGCGAACATGGAGCTTTCCGGCCTGCACGTCCCGAAGCTTGGCGTTTACGCGGTGCTTGTCGACGTTCTGACCGGCCCCCATGCGGGCAGCTACGGGGGTGTCGCGAATCTCGGGATTCGCCCGATGTTCGAACGCCCCTCCCCGAATCTCGAGACCTTCCTTTTCGATTTCTCGGGCGACCTCTACGAACAGCACCTGTCGGTCGGATTGGTGGAGTACCTGCGGCCCGAAATGGCCTTCGACGGTCTCGACGCGCTGATCGTGCAGATGGACGCCGACAGCGCCGCGGCCCGGAAGGCGCTCGCGCGCGCATGAGGGACCGTTTCTGGCAAACCGTGCCGATGGACCGCATGACGGCCGCGGAATGGGAGGCGCTCTGCGACGGCTGCGGCAAGTGCTGCCTCAACAAGCTGGAGGACGAGGACACGCAGGAGGTCGCGCTGACCCGCGTCGCCTGCCGTCTGCTGGACGACGAAACCTGCCGCTGCGGCCAGTACGAGATCCGCAAGACGCTGGTTCCCGAATGCATCCGCCTGACGCCGCAGACCATGGCCGATGTGGCCTATTTCATGCCTGAAACCTGCGCCTACCGGCTGCTGCACGAGGGCAAGCCGCTTTACTGGTGGCATCCGCTGGTGTCGGGCGATCCCGAGACGGTGCACAGCGCCGGCGTCAGCGTGCGCGGCATCACCGTTCCCGAATGGGAAGTGCCCGAAGAGGAATGGGAGGATTACGTGATCGAGGAGCCCGGCACATGAACCTGAACTTCGCATCGGACAACACGGGGCCCGCCCATCCCAAGGTGATGGAGGCCGTCCTGCGCGCCAATGACCACGCGGCCATGCCCTATGGCAACGATCCCGTCACCGAGGCCGCCGTGGCCGCCGTGCGCGCGGCCTTCGAAGCGCCCGAGGCGGAGGTCGCCTTCGTCGCCACCGGAACCGCCGCCAACGCGCTGGCGCTGTCCTGCCTTGTGCGGCCCTTCGAAAGCGTCTTCTGCAGCCGCGTCGCGCATATCGAGGAGGATGAATGCGGCGCGCCGGAATTCTACATGGGCGGCGCGAAGCTGACGCTTGTCGATGAGACCGACGGCAAGATCGACGCGGGCGATTTCGCCGCGAAACTCACTGCCGCGATGGATCGCGGTGTGCACGGCGCGCAGCCAGCGGCCCTCAGCCTGACCCAGATCACCGAACGCGGCGCGACCTACAGTCTCGACGAGATCGCGACACTGACGGGGATTGCCCGCGATGCAGGGCTTGCCACCCATCTCGATGGCGCGCGCTTCGCCAATGCCTGTGCCGCACTCGGCTGCAGCCCGGCCGAAATGACGTGGAAGGCGGGCATCGACGCGGTCAGTTTCGGCGGCACCAAGAACGGCTGCCTCGGCGTCGAGGCCGTGGTGATGTTCGATGCGTCCCATCGCCGGGAACTGGCGCTGAGACGCAAGCGCGCGGGGCATTTGTGGTCCAAGCAACGCTACCTTTCCGCCCAGATGCTGGCCTATGTGCAGGACGGTCGATGGCTCGAGATGGCGCGCTCCGCCAACGCGGCTTCCGCGCGGCTGGCGAAGGGGCTGCGCGCCATGCCCGGCGCGCGGATCCTGCACGAGGCGGCCGGCAACCTGATCTTTGCCGAGCTCCCCCGAGCGGCCCATGCGCGCGCCTTTGCAGCCGGTGCCTCCTACTACCTTTTCCCGGGGGACACGCCGCTCGATGGTGACCCGGAGACGCCCGTGCGCTGCCGGCTGGTCTGCGACTGGTCGAAATCCTCGGCGGAGGTCGATGCGCTGATCGCAAGCTGGGCCGGTTGAAGGGCGCCGTTTTCCGCGCGGAAAACGGGCTGACAAACTCCCGTTTTTCAGCCGGACAACGCGCGCTTTCCGGCCCCTTGTTGGGTGGCGGCATCCAGGAAATCACCGAGCACCGCGGCAACCTCTTCGGCATGGGTGATCGGTGCCATGTGCCCCGCGCCCTCGATCTTCTCGCGCCGCACGTCTGAAAGCCCGGCCTCGAGCGTGTCGAGGATCTGCCCGATCACCGGCGGCGACGCCGCGCCTTCCATCAGCAGAACCGGGCAGCGGACCTGCCCCAACCTCGGCAAAAGCCGCGCCTTGTCGTCGTGCAGCGCGGTGCGCTGCGCCGGGATCATCCACATCTGCGCCGCCATGCGCGCGGCCTCTCCCTTCGGCAGGGCGTCGAAATCCTCTCCCGAGCCCCAGACCGACAGGAACAGGCGCGCCGCGTCCCTCTCGTCGCCGGCCGCGATCATCGGCTCCATCCGGGCGAGCGTTTCGGCATTCGCGCGCTTCTCTGACCCGTCCGGCGCGGCGGCGAAGAGCACCGGCTCGAACAGGGTCAGGGACGCCACCCGGTCCGGCGCCTCGATGGCCATCCGCAGGGCCACGGTCGCGCCGAAGCTGTGGCCGACGAGGTGCGTGGGCGCCTCGGGCAGGAAACCTGCCGCGTGCTCCGTCGTCTGGTCATGGAAGTCGCGGGCCCGGTCGCCCGGCGGCCCCTGCCCATGCGCCACCATGTCGGGCGCGATCAGGCGAAACCTGTCCGACAGATGCCGCGCCACGCGCTTCCACGCGCCGCCATGGGCGAGCGTGCAATGCAGCAGAAGAACCGGCCGCGCGCCCTCCGCGCCCCAGAGATGCAGACCCTCGCTCACAGCGCGCCGGACAGGTGCAGCTCCAGATCCTCGATCCGGTCCTGTCCCCAGAACTTCTCGGCGCCGTCGACGATGTAGAAGGGCGCGCCGAACACCCCGGCCGAGACCGCATCCTCGAGGTTGCGGGTGTATTCCTCGGCGCCCGCAAGCATGTCCATCCCCGCCAGCCCGGGGTCAAAGCCCGCCTCCTCGAGGCAGGCGCGGATCTCATCGTCCTCGGCGATATCACGCATGTCGCGCCACACCGCGCCGGTAAACGCATGTACCAGCTTGCCCAGATCGCCCCCGCCGGCCCTGGCCGCCGCGATGAACGCGTAGGAGGACGGCGCGGGGTTCACGGCACGATAGGGCGGCTCGAGGTTTAGCGGCAGACCGAGCTTTTTCGACAGGCGCCTGAGCTCCTGCAGGCGGTAGGCGAGCCGCGCGGGATGCCGTTCCTTCGGCGGTTTGCCGCCCGTGCGCGCGAAGAGCGCCACCACGTCGAGCGGCCGGTAAGTCACGGTCGCGCCATGGCGTGCGGCGACCTCTTCCATCCGGGTTCCGGCGAGGTAGGTGAACGGAGATGTCGTCGCGAAGAAATACTCGATATGGGCCATGTTCCGCCCCCTCCATTTGGCTTTGCGCCGACCCTAGGCTGGTGTTAGGGGGTGTCAACCGATGCCAGGGCGGGGGGCGCTCCCGGCATTGCCAAAAGGTCGTGACAAGGGGGACAGCTGCCAATGTCGTCAAGCGAACCGAAACTCATTTCCGGCAATGCCAACCGGACGCTGGCCGAGGCCATCGCGCGGCGCATGTCCATGCATCGCGGCATGCAGGTGTCACTGGTGGATGCCCGGGTGGAACGCTTCAACGATGGCGAGATCTTCGTCGAGGTGTTCGAGAATGTCCGCGGCGAGGACATGTTCATCATCCAGCCGACCTCGAAACCCGCCAACGACAACCTGATGGAGCTTCTGATCATGGCCGACGCGCTGCGCCGGTCCTCGGCGGCGCGGGTCACGGCGGTCATCCCCTATTTCGGCTACGCGCGCCAGGACCGGCGCACGAAGGCGCGCACGCCGATCTCGGCCAAGCTCGTGTCGAACATGATTACCCATGGCGGGGTCGAGCGGGTCCTGACCATGGACCTGCACGCGGCCCAAATCCAGGGCTTTTTCGACATTCCCGTGGACAACCTCTATGCCAGTCCGATCTTCGCGCTCGACATCCTGCACCAGTTCCAGGGCGACATGTCCGACGTGATGGTCGTGAGCCCCGACGTGGGCGGCGTGGCCCGCGCGCGGGAGCTTGCCACCCGCATCGGCGTGCCGCTGGCCATCGTCGACAAGCGCCGCGAGAAGGCGGGCGAGGTCTCGGGCATGACGGTGATCGGCGACGTGGCCGACCACAAGTGCATCATCGTCGACGACATGTGCGACACGGCAGGCACGCTCTGCAAGGCGGCCGATGTCCTGATGGAGGCCGGCGCGACGGAGGTGCACGCCTATACCACTCATGGGGTCCTGTCGGGTCCGGCAGTAGAGCGGATCACCGCTTCGGTGCTGAAGTCGCTGGTGGTGACCGACACGATCGAGGCGACGGCGGCGGCCAAGGCCTGTCCGAATATCCGCATCGTGCCGACCGCGCCGATGTTCGCGCAGTCCATCGTGAATATCTGGTCGGGGACCTCCGTGTCGTCGCTTTTCGACACCGCATCGCTGGTACCGATCTACGAAGGACTTTATCCCAAGGGCATGTGGGGGCGCTGAGCCCGCCGGATCCGGATCGCCAGCGGCAGGATCAGCGCCACCAGCAGCGCCGAGAACAGGAACGGCGCGCCCGGCAGGTAGAGGCCGGCCTCGTCCGATATGAACACACCGAAAAGCGGCGTGAAGACCAGCGGCGCGAGGACGGCGGCCAGCGATGACAGGGAGGCGATGACGCCCTGCACCATGCCCTGCCGGTTCTCCTCGACCGTATTGGCCGACATCGCTGTCAGGGTCGGCGGCACGAGGTCGGTGAGTGCCGCGAGCGGCAGAAGCAGCGCCACCATCCAGATCGCGTCGGCGAAGCCGAACCCGACGAGGGACACCACGCCGAGCACGAGCCCCCAGACGGCAAGCCGCGCCTCCCCCAGTCGCGCCACCGCGAAGGGCATCACGCCGGCCTGCACGATGGCGATCAGCACGCCATAGGCCGACAAGGTCAGGCCGATGACCAGCGTGGACCAGCCGAAGGTCTCGCGGCCCCAGAACGCCCAAAGCGTCGGGTAGACCATGTTGGCGAACTCGAACACGGCGATGCAGATCAGCGGGATGGCGAGACCGGGCACCCGGAAGGCCGCCACGATGGTCCGGAACGCGTTGAGATCGCGCGCGCCGAAGGGGCGTCGGTTCTCGCGCTTGAGCGATTCCGGCAGCACGAAGACGCCGAAGACGAAGTTGAGCGCAGAAAGCCCCGCCGCCAGCCAGAAGGGCGCGGTGATGTGCCATGTGGCCGCGATCCCGCCCAGTGCCGGGCCGATGACGAAGCCGATGCCGAAGGCGGCCCCGATCAGCCCGAAGCGCGCGGCCCGTTCGCCCGGTGTCGATATGTCGGCGATATAGGCTGTCGCGGTGATGTAAGTGGCCCCGGCCAGCCCCGCCAACGTCCGCCCCGCGATCAGCAGCCAGAGCGACCCGGCCAGCGCCATGATGACGTAGTCCACCGCCAGGAGCGCCAGCGCAAGGAGCAGGACCGGCCTCCGCCCGAACGCGTCCGAGAGCGAGCCCACGACAGGTGCGAAGAGGAACTGAGCCCCCGCATAGGCTGCCATCAGCACGCCTGCCCAGATCGACCCCTGCGCAAGGTCGCCTGCGCCCACGCGCGCCATCAGGTCGGGCATGATCGGGAACACGATGCCGATCCCGATGGCGTCGATCATCAGGGTGGCGAGGATGAACAGAAGGGGGCCGCGTTCCTGGGGCATGCCAGCCCTATCGACCGGCCGCGCCACAAGAGCAAGCCGCGACAGAGGACCGGGCGTCAGTAAATGTCCCAGTCGTCCTCGCCGGAGACCTCGCCGATGGCGATCCAGTCGGCGCGAATGCGGGCCACCCGGCTGTCGCCCCAGGTGCGGAAGACGATCTCGAAGCCCTCGGCCGTCACAGCCTCGCCACGCAGGTCGGCGCGCTGGTTGGTGTTGCCGTCGGTATCCCACATGGACATGCCCAGATGCACCGCAGGCACGTCGCGGAACCGCTCGGAGAACGTGACCTTCAGCCGAGTCTCGCGAGGGCCGGAGCCTGACCACATCGGGCCGTCATCCTGGAAATCGCTGAAAAGCGTCTGGCTCCCCTGATCGATCCCGACAAGGGAGCTGCGGAGCCGTCTCATGCGACGGGCCTCCGTGGCGCCTTGGCAGTCTCACGAAAAACCCCCGCCGACGGGATCGCGCGGGGGTCTCGGTCCTGCATTGGGGGCGTCCGCCGCGATCAGGGTGCGGGGACGCGACTGGTTGCGGGGATCCGGATCTGATCGCCCGCGGCCACCAGATCGGCGAGGAACTTGGCGGCGGCGTCCACTGCGCCCTCTGCGCCCTCTGCGCTCGCGGCCTTGTCCTGCGCCGCGCGCGCCTCGGCGGTCAGCTCGTCCATCACGTCTTGCGTGACCTCGCCCACGGGCATCGCGCGCTCGGCCAGAACGGTGACGCCCGCACTCGAGATGTCGGCGAAGCCGCCGATCACGAGATACTCGTCCGTGCCGCCGGTATGGGTGACCGACAGGATACCGGGGCGCAGCGTCGTGATGGTGGGTGCGTGGTCGGCCATGGCCGTCATGTCGCCATCGGCGCCCGGCACACGCACCTCGGTCGCTTCGAGCGAGGCAAGGCGGCGTTCGGGGCTGACCAGGTCGAATTGCAGGGTTGCCATCATGGCCTCCGGTTTCTGTCTTTGCATCGTGGCGGGGTGAACCCCGCCCTACGCCAACGTGTCGGGCGGGACTGGTCCCGCCGCGCCGTCAGGCCGCCTCGGCGGCCAGACGCTCGGCCTTGGCAACCACATCCTCGATGCCGCCGACCATGTAGAAGGCCGCTTCGGGCAGGTGGTCGAATTCACCGGCCACGACGCGCTTGAAGCTGTCGATCGTGACGTCGAGCGGCACCTGGATGCCGTCCGAGCCGGTGAAGACCTTGGCCACGTCGAAGGGCTGCGACAGGAAGCGCTGGATCTTCCGGGCGCGCGACACGGTCAGCTTGTCCTCTTCGGACAGTTCGTCCATCCCGAGGATGGCGATGATGTCCTGCAGCGACTTGTAGCGCTGAAGGATACCCTGCACGTCGCGCGCAACCTGGTAATGCTCCTCGCCGAGGATCTGCGGGTCCATGAGGCGCGAGGACGAGTCGAGAGGGTCCACGGCCGGGTAGATGCCAAGCTCGGAGATCGCACGCGACAGAACGGTCGTGGCGTCGAGGTGGGCGAAGGTCGTGGCCGGCGCGGGGTCGGTGAGATCGTCCGCAGGCACGTAGACGGCCTGGATCGAGGTGATCGAGCCCGACTTGGTCGAGGTGATCCGCTCCTGCATCTGGCCCATGTCGGTGGCCAGCGTCGGCTGGTAGCCCACGGCCGAGGGGATCCGGCCCAGAAGCGCCGACACCTCGGAGCCCGCCTGCGTGAAGCGGAAGATGTTGTCGACGAAGAACAGAACGTCGGTGCCCGACTGGTCGCGGAACTGCTCGGCCAGCGTCAGGCCGGTCAGCGCCACGCGGGCGCGGGCGCCCGGAGGCTCGTTCATCTGACCGTAGACCAGCGCCACCTGGGACTCGCTGAGGTTGTCGGGCTTGATCACGTTCGACTCGATCATCTCGTGGTAGAGGTCGTTGCCCTCGCGGGTCCGTTCCCCCACGCCGGCGAACACGGAATAGCCCGAGTGCACCTTGGCGATGTTGTTGATCAGTTCCATGATCAGAACCGTCTTGCCCACGCCGGCGCCGCCGAAGAGGCCGATCTTGCCGCCCTTGGAGTAGGGGGCGAGCAGGTCCACCACCTTGATGCCGGTGACGAGGATTTCCGATTCCGTCGACTGTTCCACGAAGTCGGGCGCGGGCTGGTGGATGGCGCGGTACTCGTCCGCCTCGACCGGGCCGCCTTCGTCCACGGGCTCGCCCACGACGTTGAGGATCCGGCCAAGCGTCGCGTTGCCGACGGGTACGGTGATGGGTGCGTCGGTATCCGTGACGACCTGACCGCGCACGAGGCCTTCGGTGGCGTCCATCGCGATGGTGCGCACGGTGCCCTCGCCCAGGTGCTGCGCCACCTCGAGAACGAGGCGCTTGCCGTTGTTGTCGCATTCCAGCGCGTTGAGGATCTCGGGCAGATGATCGTCGAACTGGACGTCGACCACAGCGCCGATGACCTGCGTGATTTTCCCGGTTGCGTTAGCCATGTTTCGTGTCTCCGGTGTCTTAGAGCGCTTCGGCGCCCGAGATGATTTCGATCAGCTCGTTGGTAATGACGGCCTGGCGCGAGCGGTTGTATTCGATCGTCAGGCGGTCGATCATTTCGCCGGCATTGCGGGTCGCGTTGTCCATTGCGGACATCCGCGCGCCCTGCTCGGATGCGGCGTTTTCCAGTAGCGCGGTGAAGATCTGGGTCGCCACCCCGCGCGGCAGCAGGTCGGCCAGCACGCCCTCTTCGGACGGTTCGTAATCATAGAGCGTCGACGCGGCCTCCGCACCCTCCTCGGGCGCGTCGAAGGAGGCCGGGATGACCTGCGTCGCGGTCGGAACCTGGCTGATGACCGACTGGAAGCGGGCGAAAAAGATCGTGGCGACGTCGAATTCGCCGCCGTCGAACCGGTCGAGGATGTCCTTCGCGATCTCGGCGGCGTTGGCATAGCCGATGCGCTTGACCTCGCCGAGGTCGACATGACCCACGAAAAGATCCGCGTAATCGCGCTTGAGCTGCTCGCGGCCCTTCTTGCCGACGGTCAGGATCTTGACCGTCTTGCCGGATGCCTTGAGGCCGTCGATCCGCTGGCGGGCAAGGCGCACGATGGACGAGTTGAAGCCACCGCACAGACCGCGCTCGGCGGTCATCACCACCAGCATGTGCACATCATCCGCCCCGGTGCCGGCCAGAAGGCGCGGCGCGGTTTCGGACTGGCCCACGGACTGGGCGAGGCCGCCCATGACGGCCTCCATCTTCTCGGCATAGGGGCGCGCCATCTCCGCCGCTTCCTGCGCGCGGCGCAGTTTCGCGGCGGCGACCATCTGCATCGCCTTGGTGATCTTGCGGGTCGACTTGACCGACGCGATCCGGTTCTTCAGGTCCTTGAGGTTGGGCATGGGCCTTCACCCTCCTTCGGTCGAATGGGCCTTCGGTCGAATTGGCCTGGGGCCGGATCAGGCGAAGTCTGCGGCGTATTCGTCGATCGCGGCCTTCAGCCTGTCGGCGGCGTCGCCCTTGATCTTGGGGTCCTCGTTCGTGATCCAGTCGAGCACGTCCTGCTTCTTCTGGCGCATGTAGGCCACGAGACCCTTCTCGAAGCGGCCCACGTCGGAGACAGGAAGCTTGTCGAGATACCCCGAGATACCCGCGAAGATGACGACGACGATCTCGGCGTTGGTCAGCGGCGAATACTGCGGCTGCTTCATCAGCTCGGTCAGGCGCGCGCCACGGTTCAGAAGGCGCTGGGTCGCCGCGTCGAGGTCCGAGCCGAACTGCGCGAAGGCCGCCATCTCGCGATACTGCGCCAGTTCCAGCTTCACCGAGCCCGCGACAGACTTCATCGCGTTGGTCTGCGCGGACGATCCCACGCGGCTCACCGAGAGGCCGGTGTTCACCGCCGGGCGGACGCCTTGGTAGAAAAGTTCCGTCTCGAGGAAGATCTGGCCGTCGGTGATCGAGATCACGTTGGTCGGAATGAAGGCCGACACGTCGCCGCCCTGGGTCTCGATGACCGGCAGCGCCGTCAGCGAGCCCGAACCGTTGTCCTCGTTGAGCTTCGCGGAACGTTCCAGCAGGCGGGAGTGCAGATAGAACACGTCGCCTGGATAGGCCTCGCGGCCCGGCGGACGGCGCAGCAGCAGCGACATCTGGCGGTAGGCCACGGCCTGCTTGGAGAGGTCGTCGTAGATGATCAGCGCGTGACGGCCGTTGTCGCGGAAATACTCCGCCATCGCGGTCGCGGCATAGGGGGCGAGGAACTGCATCGGCGCGGGGTCGGATGCGGTGGCGGCCACGACGATGGAATATTCCATCGCGCCGGTTTCCTCGAGCTTCTTCACCAGCTGCGCGACGGTCGAGCGCTTCTGTCCCACGGCGACATAGACGCAGTAGAGTTTCTTCGATTCATCGTCGCCGGCGCGGTCGTTATAGACCTTCTGGTTGAGGATCGTATCAAGCGCCACGGCGGTCTTGCCGGTCTGACGGTCGCCGATGATCAGCTCGCGCTGGCCGCGGCCGATCGGGATCATGGCGTCGATGGCCTTGAGGCCGGTGGCCATCGGCTCGTGCACCGATTTGCGCGGGATGATGCCCGGCGCCTTCACGTCCGCGACGCGGCGCTCGGAGGCCTTGATCTCGCCCTTGCCGTCCAGCGGGTTGCCGAGACCGTCCACGACGCGGCCCAGCAGCGCGTCACCGGCGGGCACGTCCACGATGGAGTTGGTGCGCTTGACCGTGTCGCCTTCCTTGATGTCCCGGTCCGAGCCGAAGATCACGATGCCGACGTTGTCGGCTTCGAGGTTCAGCGCCATGCCCTGAATGCCGCCCGGGAACTCGACCATCTCGCCGGCCTGGACGTTGTCCAGACCATAGACGCGCGCGATACCGTCGCCGACGCTGAGCACGCGGCCCACTTCGGCGACTTCGGCATCCTGACCGAACGACTTGATCTGTTCCTTCAGGATCGCAGAAATCTCGGCTGCTTGGATGCCCATCTATCCGACCTCTTTCATGGTGTTCTGGAGTGCGTTGAGCTTCGCGCGGATCGACGTGTCGACCATCTTCGAGCCCACCTTGACGACAAGACCGCCGATGAGGCTTTCATCGACGGCCGTATTCAGTTGAACCTCGCGGCCCACGGATGCCGACAGCGCCTTCTTCAGCTTGTCGGACTGCGCCTGCGTGAGAGCCTTGGCGGACAGCACGTCGGCCGTGACCTCGCCCTTGTGATCCGCGATCCGCTCGCGCAGTGCGCGCAGGAGCGCCGGCAGCACGAAAAGGCGGCGTTTCTGCGCCATCAGCCGAAGCGTGTTGCCGGTGATCGCGTCCAGGCCCATCGCATCCGCGATACCGCCGACTGCCCCTTGGGTTTCCTCGCGTCCGTAGATCGGAGAGGAAATCATGTCCCTGAGATCGGCGCTTTCGGACATCGCGGCTTCGAGTGCGGCGACATCCGCCTCAAGCGCATCGAGCGCCCCGCCTTCCTGAGCCAGTTCAAACATTGCCGTCGCATATCGCGCGGCTATGCCGGTCGAGATCGAAGCAGGTTCGCTCACGTCCACCCTTTCACATGTTCGCCCGGCATACCCGGACAGTGTCCATATGATCGGCCCGGTCGGCGCAAAACAGCGCCTCCGGGCTTTCAATTCGCGTCTCGGCGGCGGTCGGCAGCCGGTTCCCCGATAAATCGCCGTGGATTTAGCAGAGGGTTCGTAATGCTGCAACCGCCAGAGACAGCGATGCGCAGAAGCCGAAATCGCTTTTTTTCAACATGTTGAGAACATCCCCACTCTCTGCGACGCTTTGAAGCTTGCCGCAGTTGCGAAAAGCGCCGCCCCTGGCACACGATTCTGGAGCCGCCCTTGCGGCGGCGGCCGGCGCGACGCAAAATGCCCAACCTGTGCCACATTCCCAACGCATCCGGACCCGGATTTGACCCGAATCCAATGGTTTACATTGGCTTAACTGACCGTGGTTGCGAGACGCGCGAACAATGCTGTCGATCTTCACCTTGACCGTAATGGGCGCGTTCGGCGCGTCAAACGTCCTGACGGACGTCACGGAACGCTCCGATCGGAACGACGACGAGAACGACGACGGGTTGGAGGACGATTTACATGTCGACGGGCTCGGTGGTGACGAGGATCTGATCGAACGCCTCGACATGTACGCGGCCCTCGGCATGACGCCGGCGCCGGTCACGCCGACCAGCGAAGCCTATCTGCCCGCCGAGGAACCGGCGGAGATCGCGGAGGACAACGTGTTCGACTACGTGGATGACGCGGTCGTCGCCGACCTTACACCGGAGGAATTCGACCTGTTGTCCCGAGACATGGCAGCCGCCCAGACCGAGTCGTTCGATGACGGAGAACCGACCGAGGTGATCTCGGTCGCGGTGGGTGGCCCGGGTGCCGTGACGCCCAACCCGACAGAGGCGGGCTTCCGCACCCAGCTCGGCCCGGACGACGAACTGACGCTGAACATCGCGCCCGATCTGCCGGGTGACATTCTCGCGGTGCATTCGGTCTTCGACCTGAACGGCGATGACGAAAGCTCGGTCGGGCTGCGCTATGCGCTGTCCTTCTACATGCTGCCACCGGGACAGGTGCTGACCGAGGACAACGTGACCGGTAGCGAGGCCGGGTTCATGGAGGCCCATGGACTGCAGAAGCTCGGCGAGATCGACCTCGGCCGCTTCGAGGCGCATTTCGACGAAAAGAGCGGCGAGACCGTCGTCACCGACGATTCGCGGCAGGTCCAGCCCCCCCACATCCTGTCCAATCGCGCCGTGACCGAGATCGCCGCCCTCTTCAGCTGAGGTCCGGTTCCGCCGTCAGAGCGATCCGCGCCCGGTCGCGCCGGCAGGGCGCGGCGCGCCTTCCAGAACCTTCAGCGGCCGCTTGACCCGCTCTGCCAGCCCCGGGCCCAACGGCGCGTAAACACGTTTCGACGCCTCCACGATCAGAACACCACCGCCGCGCTGTCCGGGCAGATGGCTGCCCAGCTTCTCCATCATGTCAGCCGACTTGAGCCAGAACCGCTTTTCCGAAGGCGGCGAGAACAGCGCGGTGCAGTGCCGTTCCGGCACGAAGTCATGGTGCCTGAGCTGCGCCTCCAGCTGGCTGAGCGTATAGGGCCGTCCGAAGCCGAAAGGCGTCTTGTCGCGCCGTGCCCACATGCCGCCCCGGTTTGGCACGATGAACAAGGCGCGTCCGCCGGGGCCCAGGACCCGCGAACATTCCTCGAGCACCGCGGCGGGATGATCGGAGGTCTCAAGCCCATGCAGGCAAACGAGCTTGTCGGCATACCCCGTCTCCAGCGGCCATAGCCCCTCGCGGCAGAGCACCGAGACGTTGTCGAGCCCCGAGGGCCATGGCATCACCCCCTGCTCCGCCGGCATCAGCCCCACCACGCGGCGCGCATCCGCGAGGTAGGGCCGCAGAAGCGGAACGGCAAAGCCGAAGCCAACCACCGTCTGGCCCTTCGCTTCCGGCCAGACGGCCAGCATCTGCTCGCGGATGGCCTTCTGCGCGATCCGGCCCAGTCGGGTCCGGTAGTAGAACTGCCGCAGGTCGATGACGTCCAGATGCATCGGCTTTCTTGCCTTTTGCCTGCTCACTGCGCGAGGATCGTGCGCGAGACTGTCCGAACCTTACCCAAGCCCAGCGGAATTGCCATGCCCCCATCGCGCGACGAAACCCTCGAAATTGTCACGATCCCCTGCCTGTCGGACAACTATGCCTACCTGATCCTGTCGCCCGACGGCAGGTCGGCCGCGCTCGTGGATGCGCCCGAGGCCGCACCCGTTCAGGCCGAGCTTGACCGGCGTGGGCTGACCCTGACCGATATCCTGATCACCCATCACCACCACGACCATATCGGGGCCGTAGGCGACCTCGCCACGTCCGCCACCCGCGTGATCGGCGCGGCGGCGGATGCCCATCGCCTGCCGCCGCTGCATCTGAGCGTCGGGGATCGCGACGTGTTCGACCTGTTCGGTACCGAGGTCCGGGTCATGGATGTCCCGGGTCACACGGTGGGACACATCGCCTTTTACATCCCCGCCGCGGGCGCGGTCTTCACCGCAGACAGCCTGATGGCGCTGGGGTGCGGAAGGCTCTTCGAAGGCACCGCCGAGCAGATGTGGGACAGCCTGTCGAAACTGGCGGCCCTGCCCGGGGATACGCTCGTCTGTTCGGGTCACGAATACACCCAGTCCAATGCGCGCTTCGCCCTGACGGTCGAGCCGGACAATCCCGCACTCGCCCGCCGGGCGGCGGCGGTGGACGATGCACGCGCGCAGGGTGAGCCCACGGTGCCCTCGACGCTGGCCGAGGAGCTGGCCACCAATCCGTTCCTGCGCGCAGGCTTGCCGCAGGTAAAGGCGGCCCTAGATATGATGGGCGAAACGGATGCGATGGTTTTCGCGGAGATACGCCGACGCAAGGATGTGTTCTGAGATGCCGTATCGCGGGCATGGCGGGGCTTGCGTCATATCCCGGAAAACACTGCCCGGTCCGGTGGTGCCTGTTTTTTGGGCAGTCCTCAACGAATCCAACGGCTTGTGTCCGCCGACCGTTCGCCCACCGGAATTTGTTTAGAAATAGCTTGAAAGACGACGACAAAAACCAAAGCTTAAACTCATGAGGCCATGATCGGGGCGCGGCTCAGACCCCCTCGACGTCACCGAAAGGAGCGCGCGCGTGCCATCTTTTTCGAATACCCTGGAGCAGGCAATTCACGCGGCGCTGGCGAATGCCAACGCCCGGCGCCACGAACTCGCGACGCTCGAGCATCTTCTGCTTGCGCTCATCGACGAGCCGGACGCCCAGAAGGTCATGAAGGCGTGCAGCGTCGATCTCGAGGAACTCAGGACCACCCTCGTCAATTTCATCGAGGATGACCTGTCGACCCTCGTGACCGATGTGGAAGGCTCCGAAGCGGTGCCCACGGCGGCCTTCCAGCGCGTGATCCAGCGCGCCGCCATCCATGTGCAGTCTTCCGGCCGGACCGAGGTGACCGGGGCCAACGTCCTCGTCGCCATCTTCGCCGAACGCGAGAGCAACGCGGCCTATTTCCTGCAGGAGCAGGACATGACCCGTTACGATGCGGTCAACTTCATCGCCCATGGTGTTGCCAAGGACCCATCCTACGGCGAAACGCGGCCCGTGACCGGCGCGACAGAGGGCGATGACGAACCCCGGGCCAGCCAGGCGGACACCGCCGACGCCGACCAGAAGGAATCGGCGCTGGCCAAGTATTGCGTCGATCTGAACGCCAAATCCTCGAAGGGCGACATCGATCCCCTGATCGGCCGCGACCACGAAGTGGAACGCTGCATCCAGGTCCTGTGCCGTCGGCGCAAGAACAACCCGCTGCTGGTGGGCGATCCGGGCGTCGGCAAGACCGCCATCGCCGAGGGACTCGCCAAGAAGATCGTCGAAGGCGAAACGCCCGAGGTGCTTCAGGGTGCAACGATCTACTCGCTCGACATGGGCGCGCTTCTGGCCGGAACCCGCTATCGCGGCGATTTCGAGGAGCGGCTGAAGGCCGTCGTGAAGGAGTTGGAGGATCACCCCGACGCGATCCTCTTCATCGACGAAATTCACACCGTGATCGGCGCGGGCGCGACCTCCGGCGGAGCGATGGACGCCTCCAACCTCCTGAAGCCCGCGCTTCAGGGCGGCAAGCTTCGCTGCATGGGCTCCACCACCTACAAGGAATATCGTCAGCACTTCGAAAAGGACCGCGCGCTGTCGCGCCGGTTCCAGAAGATCGACGTGAACGAGCCGTCCACCGATGACGCGATAAAGATCCTGAAGGGCCTGAAGCCCTATTTCGAGGATCACCATTCCGTGCGCTACACCGCCGATGCGATCAAGACCGCGGTGGAGCTTTCGGCGCGCTACATCAACGACCGCAAGCTGCCCGACAAGGCCATCGACGTCATTGACGAGGCCGGCGCGGCGCAACATCTCGTGACCGAAAGCAAGCGGCGCAAGACGATCGGCGCCAAGGAGATCGAGGCCGTCGTCGCCAAGATCGCCCGCATTCCGCCCAAGAACGTGTCCAAGGACGACGCGGAGGTGCTCAAGGACCTCGAAGCCACGCTCAAGCGCGTGGTCTTCGGCCAGGACAACGCGATCGAGGCGCTTTCGGCCTCCATCAAGCTGGCGCGTGCCGGCCTGCGGGAGCCGGAGAAGCCGATCGGCAACTACCTCTTCGCGGGACCCACCGGCGTCGGCAAGACCGAGGTGGCCAAGCAGCTTGCCGACTCGCTCGGGGTGGAGTTGCTGCGCTTCGACATGTCGGAATACATGGAGAAACACGCGGTTTCGCGACTGATCGGCGCGCCTCCGGGCTATGTCGGGTTCGATCAGGGCGGCCTTCTGACCGACGGCGTGGACCAGCACCCGCATTGCGTGCTGCTGCTCGACGAGATCGAGAAGGCGCATCCGGACGTGTTCAACATCCTGCTGCAGGTGATGGACCACGGCACGCTGACCGACCATAACGGCCGCAAGGTCGATTTCCGCAACGTGATCCTGATCATGACCTCGAACGCGGGCGCCGCGGAACAGGCCAAGGCGGCCATCGGCTTCGGTCGCGACCGTCGCGAGGGCGAGGATACGGCCGCGATCGAACGGACCTTCACGCCGGAATTCCGCAACCGGCTGGACGCCGTGATCAGCTTCGCACCGCTGGGCCGCGAGACGATCCTGTCGGTGGTCGAGAAGTTCGTCCTCCAGCTCGAGGCACAGTTGATGGACCGCAACGTCACGATCGAGCTGACCCGGCCCG
Source organism: Rhodobacteraceae bacterium HLUCCO18 (assembly GCA_001314805.1). Taxonomy (GTDB): domain Bacteria; phylum Pseudomonadota; class Alphaproteobacteria; order Rhodobacterales; family Rhodobacteraceae; genus Roseibacterium. The sequence continues at coordinate 69,808 of LJSY01000015.1, forward strand.
CCGCCGAATGGCTGGCGGAGAAAGGTTACGACGACAAGATGGGCGCGCGTCCGCTGGGCCGCGTCATCCAGGAGCACATCAAGAAACCGCTGGCCGAAGAACTTCTCTTCGGCAAGCTCTCCAAGGGCGGCAACGTCAAGGTCGGCGTCAAGGACGGCAAGATCGACCTGCGCTTCGAGGAGCCGGTCAATCCGCGCCTCGGCTCGAAGAAGCCACCGCTGCTGACCGCTGACTGATCACGCGGTCATCTGCTAGAAGGAAGGCGGGCCAGTGCGGCCCGCCTTTTTTCGTCGGACAGGCCATGCACGCCCAGACCATCCCCGTCACCGAGGCGCAGATCCGCGACGCGCTTTCGGCCGCTGCCCCGGCGTTCGCCGGGCTGCCGATCACGCCCCTCGCCCATGGCGGCACGGAGACGCGCGTCTTTCGGCTCGGCGATTACCACCAGTTTCGCACGCCGCTTCTGGCCAGCACGGCGCAAGCCTTCGTGAAGCAGACGCGCTGGGTCGCGTGGCTCGCACCACAACTGCCGCTGGACGTGCCGCGCGCCGTCGCGCGCGGGCAGTTCGCGACCGACCCGCCATTGCCATGGACGATCCAGCACTGGATCGACGGCACGGACGCCGCACAGGCGATGCCAGCCGATCAGGACGATGTCGCGGACCGGCTGGCGGAATTCCTGGTAGCCCTGAGACAGATCTCACCCCCCGACGGGCCGCCCGCCAGCACGCGCGGCGGACCGCTTGCCCCGCAGGATGACGCCTTTCGCGCCGCCATCGCCGAGGGGCGCGCAAAGGGCATCACCGGGCTCGAACCGGCCATCGCCGCATGGGAGGCAGGTCTCGCCGCGCAGCCATGGAGAAACAGACCGGTCTGGCTCCATGGCGACCTCGTACCCGGAAACCTGATCGTCCGGGACGGGCACCTGCAGGCCGTCATCGACTGGTCCTTCGTGACCGTGGGCGACCCGGCCTATGACCTGATCCCCGCGTGGTTCGTGTTCGACGGCCCGGCGCGGCGACGGTTCCTGGACCACCTCGCCCCTGATGACGCGACCGTTGCACGGGCGCGGGCGAGGGTCGCGTGGCAATGCGCGCTCGCGCTTCCCTACTATATCGACAGCAACCCGCAGATGGTGCGCCTGGCGCGCCGGGGACTGGATGCCATCACCGGGGACGCGCCCTGAGCGGCCACACTTGCGATTATTCGTACGAATAATCACACGTGCCCCTACCGCTCCGTCAGCTTCAACTCGATCCGCCGGTTCCGCGCACGGCCCTCCGGCGTTTCGTTTGTGGCAACCGGCCGGTATTCTCCGAATCCCGTTGCCGCCAGCCGTGAGGGCGGAATGCCCAGTTCCTCGGACATGTAGAGCACCACCGACAGCGCACGCGCCTGGCTGAGTTCCCAGTTGCTGTCGAATTCTCCACCCGCGCCGATCTGCTGGTCGTCGGTATGGCCGTCGACGCGGATGATCCAATCGATGGTCTCGGGGATATCGTCAGCCACTTCCGACAGAAGCGTCGCCACGTTCTCGATCTGCGCCAGCCCCTCGGGTGCCAGATCGGCGGAGCCCACGTCGAACAGCACCTCGGAGGAAAAGACGAAGCGGTCGCCGTCGATGCGCACCCCCTCTCGGCCTTCCAGCAGCTCGCGCAGCCGGCCGAAGAACTCGGAACGGTAGCGTTCGAGCTCCTGCGCCTCTGCCGCGAGCCGGGCCGCTTCCGCCGCTTCCAGTTCGGCCCGCGCGGTCTCGCTTTCGGCCAATGCGCTCCGCTGCGCCGCCAATCGCGCCAGCGCGGTGTTGAGCTGCGAGCCCAGCGCCTGGATCTGCACCTCCGCCTCGACATCCTGCGCGGCCGCGTCGTCGAGCAGCGACTGAAGCGACGACAGCTGCGTGCGAAGTGCTGCGACCTGTTCGTTCAGAAGCGCCACCTGACGTTCGCTTTGCGCCGCGGCGGCCTCGACGGTGTCAAGTTCCCGGTCGGCCTGAGCCAGAAGCGCCGCGCGTTCCTCCGCCTCGGAGAGCGCCGCTTCGCGCGCCGCCTCTGCCGCGAGCCTGGCCCTGAGCGCCGCCGCCAGTTCCGACTCCAGCGCGGTCATGTCGCCGTCGCGGGCTTCGAGTTCGGCGCCGGCGGCCTCCGCCTCGGCCTCGGCCTGCGCGATCCGGGCCTCCAGCTCGGCCAGCCGTGCCGCGGCGCTCGCCTCGGCGCTTTCGATGCGCGACAGCGCCAGCGCCAGCTGTTCCTCCAGCGCGCTCATCTCCGTATCCCTGTCGTCGAGCTGCGCGCTCATCCGTTCGGCCTCGAGCTGTGCGGCCGCCAGTTGCTCCTCCAGCGAGCCGCGCGCCTCGACCTGCGCCAGCGCTGCGGCAAGCCGGGTGGCGAGGTCCTCGCGCGCCGCGTCGGCGGCGGCCAGAAGCGTCAGCGTCTCCTCCGCCTCGCGCCGCTGTTCTTCCAGCGCGAGCGTCATCGAGGTCAGCTCGGCGTCGGCGTTCTCAAGACGGTTGCGCAACGCTTCCGCAGCGGCCGCCTCGACCAGCCGCGCGGCCTCCGCCTCGTCCAGCGCCTCGGTCGCTTCGGCCAGTGCGGTATCGCGCGCCTCCGCCTGCATCTCGAGGTCGGCGATCAGCGCCTCGAGCGCCTCGCGGCGGGCGGCGGCAAGCCTTGCGGCCTCGGCGGCCTCGTCGATCTCGCTGCGGGCCGTGGCCAGCGCGAGGTCGAGCGCCTCGGCCTGGCTCAGCGCGTCGGCCGCCTCGGCCTCGGCCGCGTCCCGCGCTGCCCCCAGCTCCCGGTTTTCGGCCAGAAGGGCTGCGACCTGTTCCTCGAAAGATGCGATCTCGGCGGCCCGGCGGTCCCCCTCCTCCCTGAGATTGGCGATCAGTGCATCCTGTTCGGCGACCCGCGCCTCCGCACGGTTCAGCGATCCGGTCAGCGTCGCAACCCGGCTTTCCAGCCGGTCGGCCCGCGAGGTCTCGAGGCCCAGCGCCTCCGACAGGTTGTTGAGCCGCGCGTTAAGCGCGTTCAGCTCGTCATCCTGGTTGGTGATCTCTTCGCGCAGGACGTACTGCACGACCATGAAGATCGTCAGCAAGAAGATCATCACCATCAGAAGCGCCGTGATCGCGTCCACGAACCCGGGCCAGATGGCGCCCGAAATGCGGTTTCCTGCACGGCGCTGAAAGGCCATGCGCGGTTACTCCCCGATGTCCCGGCTGGCCGGCGATGGAGGGCGTCGCATCGGCTGCTGCGCGGTCGCGCGCCGCTGCACCGGGGCCTCGGCCGCCCGCGTCAGCGCCTTGAGCGCATCGGTCAGCTGCCCGATATCGGCGCGAAGGGCCTCACCCACGCTGATGCCCTCGTCGCGACCGGCGCTGCCATCGGGACGCGACAGTTCCTCCGCGATCTTGAAAAGCTGCACATCCATCGAGCGCAGGCGCGCGCGGCTTTCCTCGTCGAGCCCGCCGCTCGCGTGGCCCTCCTCCACCGCCTGCGCGAGGCGTTCCTGCGCGGCGGTGAGCTTCTCGACCGCCTCGACCTGCCCGAACCCCATGCGGTCGGTCAGCCCGCCCACGGCTTGCGTGAGTTCCTGAAGGCGCGAGTCGGTCTCCGCGCGGCGTGTCTCGGACTGGGAAAACAGGCTCTGCAAGGTCTCGATCTGGTCGACCATGTGGTCGAGCACGGTTCCGATGGCGCTGCGGTCGACGCCGCCATCGCCGTCGCCCGAGGACAGGCTGACCCGGGTGATCGAGGCCAGCCATTCCTCCATCTCGCGATAGAAGCGGTTCTGGCCGTGACCCGCGAAAAGCTCCAGCAGCCCGACCACCAGCGACCCGGCAAGGCCCAGCAGCGAGGAGGCGAAGGCCGTGCCCATGCCGCCCAGCTGATCCTCAAGCCCGTCCATGAGCCGGCCGAAGACTGCCAGCCCCTCCTCTCCCGCGGTAGGCTGGAGCGAGCGGATCGTCTCCACCACCGCCGGAACCGTGGTCGCAAGCCCGAAGAACGTGCCCAGAAGGCCAAGGAAAATCAGCAGGTTCGCGATATACCGCGTGATGTCGCGGCTTTCCTCCATCCGCGCGCCGACCGAGTCGAGCACGGATTTCGCGGAAGCCGGCGTCACCTGCATGCGCCCGCCACGCACCCGGCTGATCGCGGTCGCCGCCGCCAGCAGCGAGGGCGGCTTGTCCATCGCCGCCTGCCCACCGCCCGAGGCCACCACCTCGATCCAAGCGACCGAGGAAAACAGCTGGAACACCTGCCAGAAACAGGCCAGCACGCCGACGATGAAGACGATGCCGATCGTGCCGTTGAGATAGGGCGATGACAGGAATACCGGCTGGACCATCGGCCAGACCAGCACTGAGCCCGCGATGACGCAGGCCAGAATGATCAGCATCAGAACGATCTGACGCGTCGGTCGGGTGATGCGCACTGTCTCTGCGCCTTCTGTCCTGCTCGCCACGGCCCCACTCGGTCATGTTTCTATGACGTGCGCAGCCTAGCTGCCCGCCACGTCGAAGCCAATGGTCCTGTGCGGGTCAGCCGTCAGTTACCGGCTTTCAGCGACCGCACCCGGGAGGCCAGCCAGTCGAGATCGGCATCGGCCAGCCCCAACTCGGCCAGATGCGCGGCAGTATTGTATAAATATTCGTCATTCGGCCCGCGCCCGCCCGTGGCCCGCGCAATGATCCGCGCCTGTGCCTCGAGGTCGAGATCGCCGCGATACTGCGTGTGGTGCGCGTCGATGACATAGGTCAGGACATCCGCCTGCTCGGTGCCGCAGGCGCTGAACAGGATGGACTGGCGCGTCTCCACGTAGGCCGAGGAAATCAGCTCCCGCTCGCGCAGGTAGTCGATGGTCTGCGCCGCATGACGCGCCTCCACCCGGAAGCCAAGCCCGTCGCAATGGGCGCCCTCTGCGGCGTCGAGCGCAAGGACAAGGCCAGGCCGCTCCACCGTGCCGCGGTGGTGAATGGAGGACATGCAGAAGCTCCGGCGCCAGCCATGCAGCCGCGCCACCCGCGTCTCGGCCACCGGAAACCCCGGGTTCCACAGAAGCGAGCCGTAGCCGAACACCCACAGATCGTCCGTTTCGTCCTTCATGCGCGTGGTCCTTCCCGTTGCCCGGGGCTATACCGGCGCGGGCGGCGAAACGAAACGGGGTGCATCATGCTGGGCCAGTTCCTCGACAGGACGATCAGCCGGATCGTTTCGGTGACCGCGGCGGTGGCGATCCTCGGCTCGGCCGCTTGGTTCGTCTGGGCCTTTATGAGCGAACGGGCCGTCACCGAATGGCTGGACGCCCGGGCCGCCGAGGGATGGCTGGTGAATCACGAGGACCTGTCCGTCACCGGTTACCCGTTCGATTTCCGGACGAAACTGGTGGCGGTGGAGCTTGGCGACCCTGCGACCAATGTCGTCTGGACGTTGCCGGAGTTGACGCTCGAACAGCAGGCGTTCCGTCCCGACCATGTCCGCGCGATCTGGCCCGAGGCGCAAAGCCTGTCCTCGCCCGTGGAACGCCTGACGATCGAGGCCGCGTCGATGACCTCCGTGCTCGACCTTCAACCCGGTTCGCGCTTCGCACTCGATGTGTCGGACACGGTGCTTGCCAACGTGATGGTGACCAGCGACGCAGGCTGGCGGATGGCGCTGCCCGAGGGCCAGCTCAGCATGATCCGGCAGGAGGGTCAGGACGCGCGCTACGACGTGGACTTTACCGCGCGCGATCTTGCCCCCCCGGTGCCGACACGCAGACAGCTGGACCCGGGCGGCATCCTGCCCGAGACGATCGAAACGCTCGCCTATTCAGCGGCGATGGAATTCGATCGACCATGGGACTTGCGGGCCATCGAGGATCGGCGTCCGCAGATCACCGCGCTCGACCTGCGCGAGATGAACGCGGTCTGGGGCGGCCTGATCCTGCGCGCGGCCGGCGAGTTGACGGTGGATGCGGCCGGTCTGCCCGAGGGCGTGCTGTCGGTCCGTGCCGAGAACTGGCGCGAGATGGTGGCGATGGCGGTACGCGCGGACCTGCTGCCCGAGCAGATGCGCGGGACGATCGAAGGCTTGCTCGGCGTCGTGGCCGGTCTTTCCGGCGATCCGGAGGTGATCGATGCGGAGCTGACGTTTTCGGACGGGCGGACCTTCCTCGGGCCGCTTCCCGTGGGACCAGCGCCGCGCCTGACCCTGCGTTAGCGGCAGTAGGTGCCCGAACGGTAGGACGCCACGTCGAAATGGAAGTGATCGCGGTGGAAGCGGTCGGAATTGGGGCCGAGCACGGTGCCGAAGGGGCCGCAGGCGGTGCGGTGCGCCTCGCGCAGGATGCGGCCCTCGCGCTGCGTGTTCCAATGGTCCAGCACCGTCAGCTCGCTGCCATTGGCCAGCCCGATCCCGGCGATGTCGATGGCGTTGCCGCGCGCATGCTCGCTCAGCCGCGCGCCGCTCTGCGAATTGCGCGTCCGGCAAGCATAGGAGGCGACGACCCGGAGGTTGGCGACCCCGCCGCCCGTGCGTCCGATGGCGGGCGCGAGACCCTCGCGCACCCATGTCTGCAAAGCCCGCGCCGCGTCGCAATTGATCGTGGCCGGCGTGGTCAGCGGGATGCCGTCGACTGAGCGCAGCCGCACGGGCTCCGCGATGCCGCAGCCCGAGACCCGGCCGGTGATCGACTGCAGCCTTTCGCCCGAAAGCCCCGCCTGTCCGCAAAGCGCGCCGGCCACACCGGGCTGGGCGACGCGGCCCGGCGTCAGGCGGGCC
>LJSY01000022.1:0-38730 GCA_001314805.1 Rhodobacteraceae bacterium HLUCCO18
CTGCCGGTGGCGCGCATCGACCTTGCGCAGATCGCGACGCTGGAATTCTACGCCCCCGATCCGCGCCGGTATCCGGCCCTCGACATCGCCCGGGCGGTGATGGAAACCGGCGGTTGCGCGGGCTGCGTGTTCAACGCCGCCAAGGAAATCGCGCTCGACGGGTTCCTGGAGGGGCGCATCGGTTTCATGGACATGTCCGGTGTCGTGGAGGCAACGCTTGACGCGATGTCGTCGGAATTCGGCCTCACAAATCACCCAAGCACCCTTGAGGACGTGCTGGAAACGGACCACATGTCACGTCTGACGGCCCGGCGCCTCATCGAAACACGCGGAGCAGCCTGAGACATGGAATTCATCCCGGACTTCGGAGGTCTGGCCTTTACGCTTGTGGCCTTCATCGCGGCCCTGTCGATCATCGTCGCGATCCACGAATACGGCCATTACATCGTCGGGCGCTGGTCGGGCATCCATGCGGAGGTGTTTTCCGTGGGCTTCGGCCCGGTGCTGTTTTCCCGCGTGGACCGGCATGGCACGAAATGGCAGATCGCGGCGCTCCCCTTCGGCGGATACGTGAAGTTTCTCGGTGACGCCGATGCCGCCAGCGGCAAGGACGGCGCGGCCATCGACGCGCTCGACATGGAGGAGCGGCGCCGTTCCATGCATGGGGCGCCGCTCTGGGCGCGGTCTGCAACCGTGGCGGCGGGTCCGATCTTCAACTTCATCCTGTCGATCCTGATCTTCGCCGCCGTCCTCATGATCGCGGGCCGCCCGGCCGAAGCGCCCGTCGTCGGCACGCCCGCAGCACTTCCCGCGGACATGCAGACGTTGCAGTCGGGCGACCTGATCACGTCCATCGGCGGTACGCCCGTCGACACGCTGGGCGATGTGTTCACCGTGGCGCGCGACCTGACGCCCTCCGAAACCGTGACCTACGGGCTGGAGCGGGACGGGCAGGCGCAGACGGTCGAGGCGTCCTTCCCGCTTCTGCCGATCGTGCAATCGGTCTCGCCGCAATCCGCCGCCATGGCTGCGGGTCTCGAGCAGGGCGACGTGATCCGCTCCGTCGACGGCACGCCGATTCACGCCTTTTCGCAACTGCGCGAGACCGTGGACGCCAGCGATGGCGCGCCTCTAGACCTCAGCGTGTGGCGCGACGGAGAAATGCTCGACATCACGCTCAGCCCGCGCCGGACGGACCTGCCGCTGCCGGAAGGCGGGTTCGAGACGCGCTGGCTGATCGGCATCACCGGCGGGCTGATCTTCGACCCCGACACGGTGCGCGTCGGCCCCGTGGACGCGGTCTGGTCCGGGGTCGAGCAGACGGGCTTCATCATCCGCTCGTCGCTGTCGGGTCTGTGGCACATGATCACCGGGGCCATCTCGTCTTGCAACCTGCAAGGTCCCATCGGCATCGCCGAGACCAGCGGCGCGATGGCGAGCCAGGGGATCGACGATTTCATCTGGTTCATCGCGGTGCTGTCGACGGCGGTCGGTCTGCTGAACCTGTTTCCGATCCCCGTGCTCGATGGCGGTCACCTGCTGTTCCACGCCTACGAGGCGGTGGCCGGCAAACCACCCTCGGACAAGGCGCTGCGGGTGTTCATGACCGTTGGGCTGACGCTGTTGCTGTCGCTGATGCTGTTTGCGCTCACCAATGACATCTTCTGCCCCTGAGCAATCCGTTCCGTCGGCATTCGGGGTCCGGCGTATCCCGACGCGCAGCCCTCGTGACCCCTAAAACTCCGTCTGGATGTCCCAAAGGCGCCACATTTTCGGGCGAGTTTGGGCCCGTGTGCAGAGAGGCACCGATTGGGATTACAGGAGCGCGAGATGAAGTTCCTCACCGAGAGCTACCGCGGATTGTCGTTGCTCGTCACCGTGAACACCGATCGGCTTCTGGTGCCGGTGTTGATCGTGGCGGCGCTGACATTGGCGGGATGGCTTGTGTCGGTCTTCCCGACGATGTGACGCAGGCGGCCCGATGGCCGGCCGAACCGCTGCCCCCCGAGATGTGATGACAGGCCCGCGCCGCGATTGCGCGGGCTTCGCGCTTGCCGAGTCCGTATCGGAATCGTCACAGAGCCTGGGAAACGTGCTGCCCTGTCCACATCCTGTGCATCATCGTTTTGACAACCCCATATCCCTTCGATAGGCACGAAGCGTCTGCAAGAATACCAAGGGGTTGGATTCGATGGTCCGGCATATGCGCATCGCGGCGGCTGTCCTTATTGGCGCAGTGGTCTCGTCTCCGGTCGGCCTCGCGGCGGTTTCTGCCTTTGCCGTCGGCATCGCGGTCAACGCGCAGCAGGCCCAGGCCCAGGCGTTCCGCTTCTCTAATTTCGTGATCGAGGGCAACCAGCGGATCACGGACGAGACGATCATCTCCTACACCGGCATCACGCCCGGCGCCGGCGTGTCGGCCGGCGAGGTCAACGATGCGCTCCAGAGCCTTCAGGACTCCGGTCTTTTCGAGCGGGTGGAACTCATCCCGCGTGGCGGCACGCTCGAGATCCGCGTTCTGGAATATCCCACGATCAACCGCATCGCGATCGAGGGCAATCGCCGCATCGACGACGACGATCTGCTGCCGATCCTGCAATCCCAGACACGGCGCGTCTATTCTCCGACCGCCGCCGAGCAGGACGCAGCCGCCATCGCCGAGGCCTATCGCGTGTCGGGCCGCCTGACCGCAACGGTGACGCCGGCGATCATCCGGCGCGGCGACAACCGCGTGGATCTCGTCTTCGAGGTGACCGAGGGCAGCGTGGTGGAAACCCAGCGCATCGCCTTCGTCGGCAACCGCGAGTATTCGGACCGCCGCCTGCGCCGGGTGCTGGAAAGCACGCAGGCCGGGCTGTTCGCGTTGATCATCCGGTCGGACACCTTCATCGAGGACCGTATCGCGCTCGACCGGCAGCTGTTGACGGATTTCTACTTCGACCGGGGTTATATCGACTTTCAGGTCCTGTCGGTCACGCCGGAACTGACGCGCGCGCGCGACGCCTATTTCGTGACGTTCAACATTCGCGAGGGGCAGAGCTTCCGCTTCGGCGACCTTTCGGTCGTCTCCGAGATCCCCGAGATCGATGCGGACGAGTACGCCGACACGCTGCGTATCCGCGAGGGCGTGACCTACAGCCCGCGCCTCGTGGACACGACCATTACCCGGATGGAGAACCTCGCCACGCAGCAGGGCCAGCGATTCGTGCGGATCGAGCCACGCGTCACCCGCAACGATGCCGATCTGACGCTTGACGTGGAATTCGTCATCACGCGCGGCCCGCGCGTCTTCGTCGAGCGGATCGACATCCAGGGCAACCAGACCACGCTGGACCGCGTGATCCGGCGCCAGTTCGACACGGTCGAAGGCGACCCGTTCGATCCGCGCGCGATCCGGCAGGCGGCCGAGCGGATCCGGGCCACCGGCTATTTCGCGGACGTGTCCGTCGAGGGCCGCGAGGGCTCGACGCCCGGGCAGGTTGTCGTCGATGTCGATGTCGAGGAACAGCCGACCGGGTCGCTGGGCTTCTCGCTCAACTATTCCACCGATTCCGGCGCGGGGATCGCGATCAACTTCTCGGAAGAGAATTTCCTCGGGCGGGGGCAGAGCCTGCGCTTCGGCGTGAGCACGGTCGAAGGCGGGCAGAGCTTCACCTTCGCCTTCACCGAGCCGAACTTCCTCGCGCGGGACGTATCGGCGGGGTTCAACCTCTACTACGAACAGACGCAGTCGCAGGACCGGTCCTTCGACACCGAGGATTACGGGTTCAGCACCTCGTTTTCCTTCCCCGCCAGCGAGAATGGTCGCCTCGGGCTGAGCTACAGCATCGACCAGCGCGAGATCAGCTTCGGCAACCAGTTCGAAAATTCTTCCCGGATCCTGACCGCCGATCAGGGCTCCCGTATCACGTCGGCTGTCGGCCTGCGCTACAATTTCGACAACCGCACCACCGGGCTCAACCCAAATGCCGGGATCGCGCTCGACCTGCGCGCTGAACTTGCGGGCCTTGGCGGCGACGCCGAGTATGTGAAGACGCAAGGCACCGCGATCGCGGAACGCGCCATCCTGCGTGAAGAGGCGACGTTGCGCGCCACGTTCGAGGGCGGCGCGCTCTTCGCCACCGGCAACAGCCATTACAACGACCGCTTCTTCCTGAACTCGCGGCAGATGCGCGGGTTCGACACGTTCGGCCTCGGGCCGCGGGATCGTGAAGCAGGAAACCAAGATGCTCTTGGCGGAAATTACTTTGCGGTGGCGCGGTTCGAGGCGGCGTTCCCGCTCGGGTTGCCGGAGGAGTACGGGATCTCTGGTGGTGTTTTCTACGATATTGGTTCGGTTTGGGGGTTGGACAACACGGCCGGCGTAGTTGGACCTACGCAGCCTGGTGGTGTGGTCGACGACAGCCTGCACTGGCGCTCGGCCATCGGTTTCTCCATCTTCTGGGACACCGCACTTGGGCCACTGCGGTTCAACTTCAGCCGCGCGCTGGAAACGCAGCCTTATGACCGCACGCGTGACTTCGACTTCACGGTCCAGACCCGGTTCTGACAGGCATGTGGCCTGATCCCGCGGCATGGATGCGCCGGCGGGGCGTGGCGGCGCTGCACGTCGTCGTGGCCCTCGCGCTGGCGCTCGTAGTGTCCCTGTCCGGACCGGCGCCGGCGCAGGACGCCGCCGAGGCCGATCCCGCACCGGTCACGGGTATCCTCGTCCTCAACCAGGAGCGGCTTTTCGCCCGAAGCCTGTTCGGCCAACGCATCCAGCGCGAACTGGAGGACGCCTCGGCACGTCTGGCCGCCGAGAATCGCCGGATCGAGACGCGGCTCACCGAGGAAGAACTGGAGCTGACCGAGCTTCGCGGCACGATCGAGGCCGATGAATTCCGCGCACTCGCCGACGCTTTCGATACCCGCGTCGAAGCCATCCGCGCCGAGCAGGAGGCCAAGGCCCGCAACCTGACCGGGCAGGCGGACGCAGCGCAGTCGCTATTCTTCGAAAACGTGGCGCCCATCCTTCTGGAAATCGTGCGCGACAGGAACGCCGCCGTGCTGGTGGACAGCCGCTCGGTCCTGTTGTCGGCCGACCGGGTCGACGTCACCGAAGCCGCGATCGCGGCGATCGACGAGACCCTCGGCGAAGGCGGCGCCGAGCCCATCATCACGATCGACGTGGATGCGGAACAGTCCGCACCGGACGACGCGACGCCCCCCTGAGCGGCCGCGCGCCTTGCTGCCCGCCTGCCTTGTTGTTAAGCCGCGTCTGACCGATCCGATGCGCCGGCCGGACAGGCATGCGCCACACCGCAGGAGAAGAAGCGCGAAGATGAGCCTTGATGCCCCGACCGACCTGTTGAGCGCCGACATTCAGATGATCCAGCGGCTCCTGCCGCATCGATACCCGTTCCTGCTGATCGACAAGGTGCGTGACATCGATCCGTTCAAGTCGGCGGTCGGGATCAAGAACGTCACCTATAACGAGCCGCATTTTCAGGGTCATTTCCCCGGCGTGCCGATCATGCCCGGGGTCACGATCATCGAGGCGATGGCCCAGACCGCGGCGGTGATGGTGGGCGTGTCCTCGGACTATGCCGACAAGGACCTGCTGGTCTATTTCATGGGCATCGACAGCGCCAAGTTCCGCCGCAAGGTCGGGCCGGGCGACGTGCTGGAACTGGCCATCGAGGTGACGCGCGGCAAGCGGGGCGGCAAGGTCTGGAAATTCGCCGGGCGCGCCACGGTCGAGGGGGAACTGGCCGCGGAATGCACCTTCACCGCAATGATGGACATGCCGGCAGAGGCCGGAGAAGGGGCCCCGGAATGACGATCGACGCCTCCGCGCAGATCCACCCCAGCGCGGTGATCGAGGACGGGGCCGTGATCGGCCCGGACTGCCGGATCGGCCCGTTCTGCGTGGTCGGCAAGGATGTGGAACTCGGTCGCGCCGTGACGCTGAAATCCCATGCGATCGTCACCGGCTGGACGCAAGTGGGCGACGACACGGTGATCTTTCCCTTCGCCAATATCGGCGACATCCCGCAGGATCTGAAATACGCCGGAGAACGCACTCGGCTGATCATCGGCGCGCGCAACCGTATCCGCGAGGGCGTCACCATGAACACCGGCACCGAGCATGGTGGCGGGGTGACCCGCGTGGGCGACGACGGCCTGTTCATGGCGGGCGCCCATGTCGCCCATGACGCGCAGATCGGCAACCGCGTGATCCTTGTCAACAACGCCTCCATCGCGGGCCATTGCGTGATCGCCGACGACGTGATCGTGGGCGGCCTTTCGGGCGTGCATCAATGGGTGCGCGTGGGGCGCGGCGCGATCATCGGCGCGGTGACCATGGTGACGAACGACGTCATTCCCTACGGGCTCGTGCAGGGGCCGCGCGGCGTGCTCGACGGGCTCAACCTCGTCGGGCTCAAGCGTCGCGGCGTCGACCGGTCCGACATCACCGCGCTCAGGGCGGCCTTCCAGGCGCTGGCCCAGGGCGAGGGCGCCTTTCAGGACCGCGCCAAGCGCCTCGGCGACAGCGAGGAAGGACAGTCGGACTACGTCCGCGAGATCGTCGAGTTCGTGCTTGGCGACACGGACCGCTCCTACCTGACGCCGGGCTGAGCCGGGTGGGCGCGCGGGCGATCATCGCGGGCAGGGGCGTCTTGCCGGGGCTCCTGCTGGAAGCGGGGCCGGCGTTTGTCGTGGCGTTCGAGGGTGTCGCCATCGAGGCCGAGGGCACGGGGATCATCCCCGCACGGTTCGAGCGTCTCGGCGCGCTGTTCGACGATCTGGCTGCGGTCGGGGTGACGGAGATCTGCTTCGCCGGCGCGATGACGCGGCCCGCGCTCGACCCCGCTGCGCTCGACGATGTGACCATGGCGTTGATGCCGCGGCTCATGCAGGCCATGGCGCAGGGGGACGATGCGCTTCTGCGGGACATCGCGGCGCTCTTCGAGGAGCGCGGCGTGGCCGTGATCGGCGCCCATGCGCTTCGCCCCGACCTGCTGGCCGAAGAGGGGTGTCTGGCCGGTGAGGCGCTGCCGGAGGCGGATGTCGCCCGCGCCCGCGCCGTGCTCGATGCGCTGGGGCCCCTCGATGTCGGGCAGGCGGCGGTTGCCGGGCGCGGTCAGGTCCTCGGCATCGAGACGCTGCAGGGCACGGACGCGATGCTCGATTTCGTCGCGCGCACGGCGCCGGGCAGTGGCGGGGTGCTGGTCAAGCGCCCCAAGCCGGGACAGGATCTGCGCTTCGACATGCCGGCCATCGGGCCGGACACCGTGCGAGGCGCCGCCGCGACCGGCCTCAAGGGGATCGAGATCGCCGCGGGCGGTGTGCTGCTTCTGGACCGCGCCGCGGTGGTCACCGCCTGTTCAGAGACCGGCGTCGCGCTCTGGGCGAGCCCGTGACGCTGCGGCTTTTCCTCGTGGCGGGCGAGGCCTCGGGCGACCGGCTCGGGGCGGCGCTCATCCGGGGCTTGCGGGAGGTTTCGGGCCGGGAGCTGGAACTTCACGGTATCGGCGGCCCGCTGATGGAGGCCGAGGGGCTGACCTCGCTTTTCCCGATGGAGGAGCTGTCGGTCATGGGCCTCACCGAGATCCTGCCGCGATTGCGCAGCCTGCTGGGGCGCGTATCGCAGACGGCGGAGGCGGTGCTGGAGATCAGGCCGGACGCGCTTATCACCATCGACAGCCCGGAGTTCTCGCTCCGCGTGGCCGCGAAGGTCAAGGCGCGCGCCGCGCAGGTGCCGACGATCCATTACGTCGCGCCCACGGTCTGGGCGTGGCGGCCGAAACGCGCGCGCAAGATGGCGAAATCCATCGACCATGTGCTCGCGCTATTCCCCTTCGAGCCGCCCTATATGGAGGCCGAGGGGATGGGTTGCGATTTCGTGGGCCATCCGGTGACGACCGAACCCGTGGCCCGCGCCGAGGAGGCGGCCGCGTTCCGGGCGCGGCACGGCGTGGGCGCGGATGCACCGCTGATCCTCGTGCTGCCGGGCTCGCGCCGGTCCGAGGTCGACCGTCTGGCGCCCGTCTTCGGCGAGGCGCTGCGCCCGGTCCTGCGCGCGCATCCCGACGCGCGGCTGGTCCTACCCACGACCGAGAGCGTCGCGCCCATGCTGGCCGAGAAGCTGAAGGACTGGCCGGTAAAGCCGCTCATCCTCGATCCGCGGGGACAGGCGGCGGAGGCCCATCTGGCCGAGAAACGCGCCGCCTTTGCCGCGGCGGACGTGGCGCTCGCGGCCTCGGGCACCGTCAGCCTCGAGCTTGCGGCGGCCGGGACGCCGATGGTGGTGGCCTACGACATGAGCTGGCTGAGCCGGAAGATCATCGGCGCATTGCTCAAGGTCGACACGGTAACACTGGTCAACCTGGTCTCCGACACGCGCGCGGTGCCGGAATTCCTCGGCACCGATTGCCGGCCGGAGCCGATCGCGAAGGCCTTGCGCGATCTTCTGTCCGACGAGGCGGCGCGCAGGGCGCAACGCGACGCGATGGACGCGACGATGCTTCGGCTCGGGCGTGGTGGGGAGCCGCCGGGGACAAGGGCCGCCCGGTCCGTGCTGCGGGTGATCTGAGGGGACAGAAAAGCCGGCTTTTCCGTTTCGGATTTGCCGGCAAATCCGGCCGCTCAGATGGTGAAATCCGCGCTCTGCGCGCCGGACAGGCGCAGAAGGTCGCCCGGGGCGATGGCAAAGACGTGCCTTGGTGTGCCGGCCGCCGCCCAGATCCTGCCGAACTCAATCAGGCGCGGGTCGAACCAGGCCCGGACCGGGCTCAGATGGCCGACCGGCGCCACGCCCCCGATCACGAAGCCCGTCTGCGTCCTGATCAGCGCGGCGTCGGCCTTGCCCAGGGGCTCTCCCGCCAGCGCGCTGGCCTTCGCCGGGTCGACGCGGTTGCCGCCGGCGGTGATGAACAGGACGGCCGTGCCATGATCCTCGGCACGGAAGACGATGGATTTCGCGATCTGGTCCAGCGCGCAGCCCACGGCGGCGGCGGCCTCCTCGGCGGTGCGGGTGCTGTCGGGCATCTCGACGATGTCGCTGTCGATCCCGGCCTCCGCGAGAGCCCGCGCAACACGGTTGACGCTTTTCGACATGGAAGCCTGCTCCGGAAATCCGCCCTTGTTCCCCGGCCGCGAGACTTGCAAGGATCGTGACCGGAGACAAGGGCGCAGAGGGGCCATCGGTGGAAGAGAGAGCGGCATTGGGATCGGTGGACCGGGTCGGGGCGGGCGCGCCATGAGTTTCGCCGCGCGCGTCACCCGCCACCCGATCCCGTTCAATCCCGAGCGCGGGGCCGAGGCGCTGGAGCATCTCCATGAGCTTCCGCCCGAGCTGCGCCCGCTGGTCGAGGGGACGGCAGGCTGTTCCCCCTATCTCGGCGGGCTGATCCGGCGCGAGGGGCATTGGCTGTCGCACGCGCTTGACGACGAACCCGAGGATACGATCGTCACGCTCCTGCGGGAGGCGGGCGATCTGACCGAGGGCGATCTGGATTCCTGCCTGCGCCGGCTCAAGCGGCGCGCGGCGCTGCTGGTGGCGCTGGCCGACCTGGGGGGCGTCTGGAGCCTTCAGACGGTTACGCAGGCCTGGACCGATTTCGCCGATGCCTGCCTCGCCGCCGCACTTGGCCACCACGTCGCGCGGGAGGCGCGGCGCGGGAAGATCCCCGGCCAGACCGAGGAGGACGCGCTTCGCGACGGCGCGGGCATGGTGGCGCTGGCCATGGGCAAGATGGGGGCGGGGGAGCTCAACTATTCCTCCGACATCGACCTGATCTGCCTGTTCGACGAAAGCCGGTTCGACCCGGGCGACGAGATGGACGCCCGCGCGGGCTTCATCCGCGCCACGCGCCGCATCGCCGCCACGCTGGGCGAGACCGGGGCCGAGGGCTACGTCTTTCGCACCGACCTGCGCCTGCGCCCCGATGCCGGGGCCACGCCCGTCTGCATCTCGATGGCGGCGGCGGAACGCTATTACGAGGCAGAGGGACGGTCCTGGGAACGCTCGGCCTATATCAAGGCGCGTGCGGCCGCGGGCGACATCGCGGCGGGCGAAAGGTTCCTCGAGACTCTGCAGCCCTTCGTCTGGCGGCGGCATCTCGATTTCGCGATGGTGCAGGATACGATGGACATGCGCCGCCGCATCCGCGAGCACAAGCGCCTGAACGGCGGTTTGATCCGGCGCGACGGCGAGGTCTCTCTGGAAGGGCACAACATAAAGCTCGGCGCGGGCGGCATCCGCGAGATCGAGTTCTTCGCCCAGACCAGGCAGCTCGTGGCCGGTGGCCGCGATCCTTCCTTGCGCGACCGGCGCACGGTCAAGGCGCTGGCCGCCCTGGCGCGGGCCGACTGGATCACGCGCAAGGAGGCAAGCGAACTGGCCGAGCTTTATGCCCATCACCGGGAAATCGAGCATCGGTTGCAGATGATCGATGACGCGCAGACCCATGTCCTGCCGAAATCGCAAGACGGCTTCGACCGCCTCGCGCGGTTCTGCGGCGAGGCCGACACGGCGGCCTTCCGCGCCCGGCTGTCGGACAGGATCATGCGCGTCGAGACGATCACCGGCGCCTTCTTTTCGCCGCTGGAGGCCGAGACCGAGGTGCCCGATATCGGCGAGGAGGCCGCGGCCATCGTCGCGCGCTGGCCCGGCTATCCGGCGCTGCGCTCGACGCGCGGGCAGGAGATTTTCGAACGGCTCAAGCCGGGTTTCCTGGCGTCCTTCGACAAGGCCGCCAAGCCGCTCGAGGCGCTGCAGAATTTCGACGGTTTCCTGCGCGGACTGCCGGCGGGCGTGCAGCTTTTCTCGATGTTCGAGGCCAATCCGCAGCTGGTCGAGCTGATCGTGGACATCAGCGCGACCGCGCCGCGGCTGTCGCGGTATCTCTCGCGCCACTCCGCCGTGCTGGACGCCGTGCTTGACGGTCGTTTCTTCGAGCCATGGCCGGGGCGGGACGCTCTGGCTCGGGAACTCGGTCGCGTCCTGGCGGAGGAGGATTACGAGCAAAGCCTCGATGCGGCGCGGCGCTGGCAGCATGAATGGCATTTCCGCATCGGCGTGCATCAGCTGCGCGGGCTGATCACGCCGGAGACCGCGGGGCAGCATTACACCGATCTGGCCGATGCCGTGGTGATCGCGCTCTGGCCGCTGGTCTGCGCCGAGGTCGGGCGGCGCCATGGCGCGGCACCGGGGCGGGGAGGGGCGGTCATCGCCATGGGAAGCCTCGGCGGCCGGCAGATGACGGCGGTGTCGGATCTCGACCTGATCGTGATCTACGATGCGGAAGGCGTGGATTTCACCGATGGGCGGCGCCCCCTCGATCCGCGCGCGTGGTTCGCCAAGGCCACCAAATCGCTGGTGGCGGCGCTGTCGGCACCCACTGCCGCCGGAAAGCTCTACGAGGTCGACATGCGGCTCAGGCCGTCGGGGCGGCAGGGGCCGGTGGCCACGGCGCTGGCCTCCTTCGAGCGGTATCAGCGCGAAGAGGCCTGGACCTGGGAACACATGGCCCTGACGCGCGCGCGGGTGATCGCCGGGGAGGCCAGCCTCGCCTCGGATATCGAGGATGTGCGCTGCTCGGTGATCCGGGACAATACCGACCGCGACAAGATCGCAACGGACGCCGCCACGATGCGCGCCCGTCTGGCCGAGGCCGGGCGCGCGGCCGGCACATGGACGGTCAAGGACGGACCCGGCGGCATGCAGGATATCGAACTGTTGGCGCAGGCCGGCGCGCTGATCGCGGGTGCCGTGGATCACTGGCCGGGGGCGCAGCTGAAGGCTGCGGCGCGCTGCGGCTGGATCACCGAGGCGGAGGCGCAAGCGCTGATCGAGGCGCATCGGCTCTTTACCCGGGTGCACCAGTCGGGCCGCCTTCTGAGCGACGAGGCGCTCGATCCCGAAACGGTGGGCGCCGGAGGACGCGCGTTCCTGAGCGATCAGGCGCGCTTGCCCGATGCCGCGACACTGGCCGAGGCACTCGACGATGCGCGCCGGGGGGCTCTCGCCGTCATTGACAAAATGCTCCCGCCGCCCCCCGATGCGGAGGCAGAGGAGGTGACAGATGCCTGACCAACGCCCCGACCCGGACATGGCGGACCCGAAGGGCCTGATCCGGGAGGCCTTTCGCATAGACGGGATCACCGCCTCCGAATGCCGCTCGATCTTCGTCGACTGGGCGCTGAGCGTGCAGGCCGACGATCCAAGGGCGCTGATCGAGCGCCTGATGGAGCGCCACTCCGACGCGCCGGGCGACCACCCGATGCGGGCGGTTCTTGCCGAGGGGCTTCAGGCGCCGCCGCGCACACGCCGCCGGGGTGGCCGGGCTGCGCGGGTTCCCGAAAGCTGACCAGTTCTTATACAGGATAGAGACATGCGATTTATCTCAGCGGCCATCCTTTTCGTCTTCATCGCCGTGGCCGGTCCGCTTGCCGCGCAGACCGAGGACGCGCCCGTCTTCGCCAACTACGAGGAGATGCGCGGCACGCTTGATGACCTGATGTCCAAGCGCCGCATCACCGATCTTCTGGTCGCGTTCGGCGGGGCCGACGAGATGACGCAGCAGGACATGTTCGGACTGGAGACGCAGGTGCGCAATATCTTCCCTGATGATTTCGAGAACTCCGCCCTGATGATGCGCCGAGAGATGGAGAACGGTTTTGCGCAGGACCTCGTGGCCTACTGGACAGGGACGGCGTATATCTACGCGCGCATTTTGTGGCACCAGCGTCCGGAGGGTGACGTGCTGGCGATCAGCATGACCTTCAACAGCGACCCCGACGTGCTTATCCCGCTGTTCTGAGTCCGGTTTCTGCCGGGTCAGGTCTTGACCCGCGATCCATGGCTGCCGCGTTCGCGATAGGGTGTCGTGTCGTAATGCGCCCGGTAGCATTTCGAGAAATGCGAGGGTGACGCGAAACCGCAGGCCAGCGCCACGTTGATCACGCTCATGTCGGTCTGCATCAGGAGATTGCGCGCCTTGGCCAGCCGCAGCTCCATGTAATAGCGCTTGGGGCTGCGGTTGAGATACCGCCGGAACAGGCGTTCCAGCTGGCGGGTCGACATCGACACTTCCTTGGCCAGCTGCGCGGGGCTGATCGGGTCCTCGATGTTCTGCTCCATCATCCGGATGACCTGACCGAGCTTGGGGTGGCGCACACCGATCCGCGTGGGGATCGATAGCCGTTGCGTGTCCTGGTCGGTGCGGATCGACGTATAGATCAACTGATCGGCGACGAGATTGGCGAGGTCCTCGCCATGATCGTCGGCGATGATCTTGAGCATCAGGTCGATGGATGCCGTGCCGCCGGCCGTCGTGATCCGGTTGCCGTCGATGACGAAGACCGACTTGGTCAGCGTCACGTCCTCGAATTCCTCGGCGAAACTGTCCTGGTTCTCCCAGTGGATCGTCGCGCGCTTGCCGTCCAGCAGCCCTGCCTTGGCCAGCGTGTAGCCCGCGGTGCACAGCCCGCCCATGGTCGCGCCCTTGCGCGCCTCGCGCCTGAGCCAGCTGATCACGCGCTTGGTCGTCGCCGCGCCCACGTCGATGCCCCCGCAGACCAGCACGGTGTCGTCGCGCGTGACCTCTTCGAGATCGCCGTCGAGCTTGAAGCCGATGCCGGCGCTGCACCATGCCTCCGCGCCGCCTTCGCCGACGAGCGTCCATTCATAAAGCGCGCGGCCCGACATGCGGTTTGCGATGCGCAGCGCTTCGACGGCGCTGGAAAAGCAGAGCATCGTGAATTGGTCCAGGAGGACGAAGACGAAGCGTCGCGGGGGCGTGTCGCCATCGGTTCGCCGCATCGGGTCGGCCATCGTCGCCTCGTCCGTCACCTCGGCCCGCGCCCGCCGGGGCGCGCTGCCACATTCACTGGGGGTAAACGCAAACCACCATTTTGCAGCGAGGGCAATCCCCGACAATGGCGCATTTGCGGGATTGGCCCCATGGAGCGCTTGGCGTATAGACCGGCCCCGAAGAGAGATATGGAGGCCGCCATGACCGCCGCGACCGCAAAAGGCTGGATCAAGACCGACTGGCGCGCCAAGCCGCGCGTGCAGATGCCGGACTACCCGGACGCAGGCGCGCTTGCCACCGCCGAGGCGCAACTGTCGAAATACCCGCCGCTGGTCTTCGCCGGCGAGGCGCGGCGCCTGAAGGCCGAGCTTGCCGCGGCCAGCCGGGGCGAGGCGTTCCTGCTGCAGGGTGGCGATTGCGCCGAGAGCTTCGCGGAGTTTTCCGCCGACACGATCCGCGACACGTTCAAGGTCATGCTGCAGATGGCCATGGTGCTGACCTACGGGGCCAAGGTGCCGGTGGTGAAGGTCGGCCGCATGGCGGGCCAGTTCGCCAAGCCGCGCAGCGCGGCCACCGAGATGGTGGAGGGCGTCGAGATGCCGTCCTACAAGGGCGACATCATCAACGACATCGCGCCCACGCCGGAGGCGCGCATGCCCGATCCGTCCCGCATGCTGCAGGCCTACACGCAGGCCGCGGCCTCGCTGAACCTGCTGCGCGCCTTCTCGACGGGCGGTTTCGCCGACATCCACCGGGTGCATTCCTGGACGCTGGGCTTCACCGATCACGACGATGCCGAACGCTACCGCGACATCGCCAACCGCATTCAGGACAGCCTCGATTTCATGACGGCCGCCGGTCTGACCAGCGAGACGAACCACGAGTTGTCGACGGTGGACTTCTACACCTCGCACGAGGCGTTGCTGCTGGAATACGAAGAGGCGCTATGCCGTCTCGACTCGACCTCGGGCAAGTGGCTGGCGGGCTCGGGCCACATGATCTGGATCGGCGATCGCACGCGCCAGCCCGACGGCGCGCATGTGGAATTCGCGCGCGGCGTGCTGAACCCGATCGGCCTGAAATGCGGCCCCTCGATGGAGGCCGACGACCTCAAGCGCCTGATGGCCACGCTCAACCCGAGCAACGAGGCGGGGCGGCTGACGCTGATCTCGCGCTTCGGCGCGGGCAAGGTGGCCGAGCACCTGCCGCGCCTGATCGAGACGGTGCGCGCCGAGGGCGCCGAGGTGGTCTGGGTGTGCGATCCGATGCACGGCAACACCATCAAGTCGGCGACAGGCTACAAGACGCGCCCCTTCGAGCGGGTGCTTTCGGAGGTGCGCGAGTTCTTCGCCTGCCACCGCGAGGCGGGCACCATCCCCGGCGGCGTGCATTTCGAGATGACGGGCAAGGACGTGACCGAATGCACCGGGGGCATGCGGGCTTTGACGGATGAGGACCTGTCCTCGCGCTACCATACCGCCTGCGATCCGCGGCTCAACGCGTCGCAATCGCTGGAACTGGCATTCCTCGTCGCGGAAGAGCTTTCCACCAGCCGCGAGGCACTGCTCGCGGCCGTGTAGGTCAGCTCCGGCCGCCCTCGATCACGCGGAACCGGGCGCGGGCGAGCAGGCCGCGGGTTTCGGACGCGGTTTCGTCGCGGTGAGCGGTGTCGCCGCGTCTGGCCGGCCGCATGGCGGGGGCATCGGACAAGACCGGCTCGCCGGGCCTCAACAGCAGTTTGTGCATCTGCGTCGTGCACCAGCGGTGCGGCGTGTCGGCGGGCCGCGCCTCACCCTCGACGGCCCCCATGACGTAGAGCGCGCGGGTGGGCGCAAGATCGGCATCCGTCATCGGCAGGATCGCGATCTGGGCGCGCAGCAGTTCCGCCTCGGGCCGGCCGAAACGCGGCGCGGGCGAGATCACGTCGAGCAGGAGCGCGGCGGGCGCCCGCATCGCCGCCTCCACCTCCGAGGACACGCGGGCGCGCTCGGACAGATCAAAGAGCGCGCGCAGCGGCAGCCCGCGCACATCCATCCCCAGAAGCGCGTTGATGCGCGCGCCGCCCAGCCGGATGCGCAGGCTTCCGGGGCGCGATAGTTCGAGAATGGCGGCGTCCTGCAGATGCGGGCGCAGCGCGGCGGGGTCGAGCTCCATCCGCGCAGGCAGCGCGCGCGGGCCCCGCAGACTGTCCCAATAGCCGATGGCGGCGCGCAGGCCCGCATCGTGCAGAGCGGCGTCGAGACGACGCGGCGTTCGGGGCTCCGGGACGTGTCCGGTCATGGGGATGGCCTCCTCTGTCCTGCAGGCGCGGCCGCCGCGGGCCGTGCGGCAATTCCGCTTGTGGCACTTGCTTTCCCAATCCTTACTAGCTTCGTTTCAATTCGACGTGCAGGGGGAAGGTTTGCAATTGGTTAACGACAGGCAAGGAAAAGGCCGCGTCACATCGATGACCGGCTATGCCACGCGGGAGGGGGCGGCCCCGGGTTTCGCCTGGACATGGGAGATCCGCAGCGTCAACGCGCGCGGGCTCGACATCCGCCTGCGCCTGCCCGAGGGTTTCGGCGCGCTCGAGGCGGACTTGCGCAAACGGGTGGCGGCGTGGGCCGCACGCGGTTCGGTCAACGTGACGCTGCGGTTGAGCCGGGTGCAGGATGGCGCGGCCTCGGGTGTGGACCCCGCCGCGATCGCCGCGGCGCTCGACGCGCTGACGCAGGTGCGGGCGGCGGCCGAGGCGCGCGGCTTGCCCATGGCGCCACCCAGCCCCGCCGAGATCCTCAACCTGCGCGCGCTGGCCGAGGCCACCGCCCCGGACGAACTGCCCGGCATGGAGGTTTTCCTCGCCGATGCGGAGGCGCTGCTGGACGCCTTCGTGGCGATGCGGCAAGCCGAGGGCGCGGCGCTTCAGGCGGTCCTGTCCGACCAGATCGACCGGGTCGCGGATCTGACCGGGGCCGCCCGCACGGCGGCGGCGGAGCGGTCCAACCGGCAGGCCGACGCGTTCCGGGAGAACCTTCAGACGCTGATCGAGGCCACCGATATCGACGAGGCGCGGCTGGCGCAGGAACTCGCGCTTCTGGCGGTGAAATCCGATGTCATGGAAGAGCTCGACCGGCTCGACGCCCATGTGGCCGCCGCGCGGGAGCTTCTGACGCAGGGTGGTGCGGTGGGGCGCAAGTTCGACTTCCTGATGCAGGAGTTCAACCGCGAGGCGAACACGCTTTGCTCCAAGTCGCAGGACGCGGGCCTGACCGCCATCGGCCTTGACCTCAAACTCGCCATCGACCAGACCCGCGAGCAGGTCCAGAACGTGGAGTGACGATGCCCGCGCAATCCACCGGCCGCCGCGGCCTCCTGATCATCCTGTCCTCGCCCTCGGGTGCTGGCAAGTCGACGCTTGCGCGGCGGCTGATGGACTGGGACCCGACGCTCAGCTTCTCGGTCTCGGCCACCACCCGCGCGCCGCGCCCGGGCGAGGTCGACGGCGAGGATTACCAGTTCCTTGACGAGGCGGCATTCAAGGCGCTGGTGTCCCGGGGCGCGATGCTGGAGCATGCCCATGTCTTCGGCCATTTCTACGGATCGCCCATGGCGCCGGTGAAAGCCGCGATCGATGCCGGGCGCGACGTGCTTTTCGACATCGACTGGCAGGGCGCCCAGCAGATCCGCAACTCCGACCTCGGCCGGCACACGCTGTCGATCTTCATCCTGCCGCCCTCGATCCCTGAGCTGCGCAACCGGCTGATCCAGCGCGGGCAGGACAGCGACGAGGTGATCGCCAAGCGCATGCGCAAGAGCTGGGACGAGATCAGCCGCTGGGACGCCTATGATTACGTGCTGGTGAATGACGATCTGGACGCGACCTTCGAAGGGCTCAAGACCATCGTGACCGCCGAACGCCTGCGCCGCGTGCAGCAGCCGGGACTGGCGGACCATGTGCGCCGGCTTCAGGACGAATTCGAGCAAGAGGCGGTGAAATGATCTACGCGCTCAACGGGGTGGCCCCCGAGATCCACACCGACACATGGGTCGCGCCCGACGCGAACCTGATCGGCAAGGTGGTGCTGGAGGAAGGCGCCTCGGTCTGGTTCGGCGCCACGCTGCGCGGCGACAACGAGGAGATCCGCATCGGCGCCGGCTCGAACGTGCAGGAGAACTGCGTCTTTCACACCGACATGGGCTTTCCGCTGACGGTGGGTGCGAATTGCACGATCGGCCACAAGGCGATGCTGCACGGCTGCACCATCGGCGATGGAAGCCTGATCGGCATGGGGGCGACGGTCCTGAACGGCGCGCGGATCGGCGAGGGCTGCCTGATCGGGGCGGGCGCTCTCATCCCCGAGGGGCGCGAGATCCCCGATGGCTCGCTGGTGATGGGGATGCCCGGCAAGGTCGTGCGCGAGCTCGACGAAAGCGCCACGGCCGGGCTTCTGGCCTCCGCCGCCCATTACGGGGAGCGGATGCGGCTGTTCCGCGAGAGCCTCGCGCCGGTGGGCTGACCGCTCAGGCGGTGGTCAGGCGCAGACCGTTGTCGTCATGGACATAATTGAGCGTCCGGGCCATGGTTTCGGCACTGTCGTGAAGAGCCAGGAACTGCACCTCGGACGGGCGCAGCGGGTGGCCCACCGCGCCTGGGCCGAAGCGCAGCACGGACCAGAGCGCCTCCTCCACGGCGATGCGATCGGCGCGTGCCGAAAGCGACCACTGGCCGCCGGGTTCCATCGACAGGGTCACAGCGCCCCCCATGGGCAGCGCGGTCTCGGCGCAGAGCATCATCAGGTAGGCAAGCTTGACCTGCCGGCGGGGCATGTCGTCCCGTGGTTTCCACGTCGCCGTGACGCGCGCGTTGCGATACAGCGCCTCGAGCGTCGTCTCCGCCTCCCGCGCGCTGGTCATGTGATCGGGCCCGGCATGGCCGAAGGCGAGCCGGAAGAAGCGGACCCGCGCCAGCGCATCGGCCACCGCGTCGCGCACGAGGTCGAGCTCCGGCCCCTGCGCCGCGCCGGTGAGGTCCAGAAGCTCCACCCCGTTGCCGATCGCGCCCAGCGGGTTACTTAGATCGTGGCACAACCGCGATCCGATCAGATCGGCAAGGCTTTGTCGTTCACGGGGCATCATGTCATCCATTGCGCGGTCCGATCATGCGAGGGGGCGAGAAAAAGACCATGTCCGCAGACATCACCGCGATGCTGGAGCCCGGTATGTTCGTGCGCCACCCCCATGAGCCGGAGTGGGGCCTGGGGCAGGTACAATCCAACATCGACGGCAAGGTCACCGTCAACTTCGAAAACGCGGGCAAGGTCGTCATCGATGGTCGCCGGATCGCCTTGATCATGGAATTCCTGTCCTGAGGGGCGGGTGGGCTGCGCCCCGCGCCGCTGCCTGATGCGCCTCACATAGGGGCCTTTGGTTAAGGCCCGCTTAACGCGGCACGCCCCGTTGAGCCGCTCGGCTTGCATCGCGGCGCGCCGGCGGCTACCCCCGGCGCGACGGGCCGTTGGGCCACCCCGATACCGGACACAGACACCCACCATGGCGCAGTTTCCGCTTCGATGGATCTGAACGACAGCCATTTCGAGCTTGCGCTGGCCAGCTCCGCCGCCGAGATCCGCGAGGCGCAGCGGCTGCGCTATGACGTCTTCATCGAGGAGTTGGGCGGCGACGGCACGCTGGTCGATCACGACGCACGGATCGAGGCCGACCGGTTCGATCCCCATTTCGACCATCTGCTTCTGCGCGACCGCCGCCGCGCGCCGGGTGCGGACGTGGTGGGCGTCTACCGGCTGATGCGCGGCGATCAGGCAGAGGCGGCCGGCCAGTTCTATTCCGAGGACGAATACGATCTCGGGCCCCTGCGCGCCTCGGGTCGCCGTCTGCTGGAACTGGGGCGGTCCTGCCTGCACCGCGACTATCGGGGCGGCACCGCGATGCTGCACATGTGGAACGGTCTGGCCGATTACATCGCTGCCCACGGCATCGAGGTGATGTTCGGTGTGGCGAGCTTTCACGGCACGGATCCCGACCGTATCAGGGGGCCGCTGTCGCTGCTGCATCACCGGCATCTGGCACCGCCCGACATCCGGCCCAAGGCGCGGGCCGAGGGGTTTCAGGCGATGGACCTGATCGCGGAGGCCGATCTGGACCGCAAGGCCGCGATCCGCGACACGCCCGCGCTGATCAAGGCCTATCTCAGGCTCGGCGGGTTCGTGGGGCGGGGTGCCTATATCGACTGGCCCTTCAATTGCATCGACGTGTGCCTCGTGATGGATGTCGCGCGCATGTCCGAACGGCACAAGGCCATCTACACCCGCGCCGCCGACACCGGAGGAGATCGGTGAGCGTCACGTGGAACGGCGCCCCGCCGCCGCCGTCGCCCGTTCTGGGTCTGCGCGACTGGGTCCGGGTCCTTCGCCGGGGGGGCGGCATCCTTGGCGCGTTGCTCGTATGTTTCCCGCTTCTGCTGATCCTGCGCTGGCCCGAGCGCGCGATCTGGGGCGAGGCGCGCCCGGTGACGCCATGGATCACGCAAGGGGTCTGTATCTGGACCTGCCGGTGCCTCGGGCTCAGGCGCGAGGTCACGGGTGTGCCGATGCGCGGGCAGGGCGCCTATGTCTCCAACCATGTCAGCTGGCTCGACATCTTCGTGCTGAACGCGTCCAAAAGGCTTTACTTCGTGGCCAAGGCCGAGGTGGCGGGATGGGCCGGCATCGGCTGGCTGGCACGCGGGACGGGCACGGTCTTCGTGCGCCGCGACCGCAACGACGCGAAGCGGCAGGCCGAGATGCTCGGGGCGCGGCTGGGCGCGGGGCACAGGCTCCTGTTCTTCCCGGAGGGCACTTCGACCGACGGGCTGCGCGTTCTGCCCTTCCGCACGACGCTTTTCGCGCCGTTCTTCAAGGAACCCTTGCACGAGGTGGCGCAGATCCAGCCGGTCAGCCTCGTCTACACCGGGCCGGACGGGCGGGCGGCGTCGTTCTATGGCTGGTGGGCCGATATGGAATTCGGGCCGAGCCTGCTCGCGGTCCTCGCCGTCCCGCGACAGGGCAGCGTCACTGTGACCTATCACCCGCCGCTCAGGGTGGCCGATTTCGCGGACAGGAAGGTGCTCGCGGCGGCGGCCGAGGCGGCGGTGCGGGGCGGCTTCAGCGCAGCGGCGCGGTAAGGTCGGCAAGGGCCGCGTCGGGATCCTCGGCGCGCCAGATCTCGGGGCCGATGGCGAAGAAATCGGTCACGGGCGCGAAGCTTTCGATCAGGTCGCGGTCGAGCCCACCCTCGGCCACGACAGGCAGTTCGATCATCTCGCTCCACCACGCGAAAAGATCACGCTCGGCCCGCGTCTCCTCGCCGAGCCCCAAGTCGCCCACGGGCCCGAAGGAGATGTAATCGGCACCGGCTTCGCCGGCCGCCATCCCGTCATGGCGCGACGCGCCGCAGGCCGCGCCGATGATGGCATCCGCCCCCAGCGCCTTGCGCGTGGCGCGGACCGAGCGCGCGGCATCGGTCAGATGCACCCCGTCGAGGCCGAGGCGTTCGACCAGCCCCGCGTGGCGTTCGATGACCAGCGGCACGTCGCGGGCATGCGCGATCTCGCGGCAGGCATCGGCGGCGCGCGCCACCGCGTCGGCGTCCGGATCGGCCAGCGCGAGGCGCAGGCAGGCGATCTCGGCATTGTCGAGCAGGCGGGCCAGCACTGGGCCGAACGCCTCCGGGACGAAGGCGGTCGGCGTCACGAGGTAGATCTGGGGGGTGTCGGTGTCTGCCATGGTCTGTCCTGCCGCCTCTGGGTGCGGTGATTACGCGCTCGGGCCGCAGCCCGCAAGCAGGCCCTCTTGCCCCGGCCCGGTTCCGGGGCTATCGCGCGGCCCCATGGAACAAAGCACGACAGAAAGCGCAAACGAGGGCGCGGGCCAGCCCGTCCTTGTCCTCGTCCGGCCGCAGATGGGCGAGAATATCGGCGCTTCGGCGCGGGCGATGTGGAATTTCGGCCTCGACCGGATGCGCGTGGTCGGCCCCCGCGACGGTTGGCCCAACGAACGCGCCGTGGCGCTGGCAAGCGGGGCCGGGCGGCTTCTGGACCACGCGGGGATATTCGACGACGTGCCGGCGGCGATTTCCGATTGCACCTATGTCTACGCCACAACCGCGCGGGAGCGTGGGTTGACGAAACCCGTGGTCACGCCCGAACGCGCCATGATCGAGGCGCGCGAGATGATCGCGGCGGGCGGCAAGGTGGCGGTCCTCTTCGGGCCGGAACGCGCGGGGCTGGAAAATCCAGATATCGCGCGCGCGAACGCCATCGTCTCGGTCCCGGTGAACCCGGAATTCCCGTCGCTGAACCTCGCGCAATGCGTGCTGCTTTGCGCCTACGAGTGGCGCCGGGCGACGGTCGAGACGCCGCAGGCGGTGATGGAGATGGCGCGCACCGATTTCGCCACGGGGGCCGAGATCGCCGCGCTCGGCGATCATTTCGAGGAACGGCTGGAGACGGCGGGGTTCTTCTTTCCCGAGGCGAAGGCGGCGGGCATGAAGGTCAACCTGCGCAACCTCTGGGCGCGCCTGCCGCTGACGCGGGCCGATGTGCAGACGCTGCACGGGATGATGCGCCAGATGGTGCGATGGGCCGGGCGCCCCGACGATTAGACGGATCGCCAGGCGGGCCGCGCCACCCCTGGCATCGAGCCAGGACTGGCGCGCATGCCGTGGGCATGTGCGTATTTTCGGAAAGATGAAGGGGGACGAGGCGCGCCCCATGCGGGCGGGTGCACGGCGTCGCAGGCGCTTGAAGGGGGGCGGGCGTCGGGATAGGTCAGACGCGACGCGAAGGGGAGTGTCCATGGCCGAGAAGCGCAGCATCTTCGAAGAGGTGAGCGAGACCCGGAAACCGGCGGCGACACCGGGCGGGGTCACGGGCGGACGGGTGCGCGGACGGCGGGCCCTGAGGATCTGGCTTCAGGCGCTTTTCGTTCTGGTGGTGATCATGATCGCCGTGGGCGGTTTGACGCGGCTGACGGATTCGGGGCTTTCGATCACCGAATGGGCGCCGATCTCGGGCGCGGTCCCGCCGCTGTCGGCTGAGGACTGGGAGGCGGAGTTCGCCGCCTATCGCGCGATCCCCGAGTACCAGTTGCAGAACCGGGGCATGACGCTGGCCGAGTTCAAGGTCATCTACTGGTGGGAATGGGGCCACCGGCAGCTGGGACGGGTCATCGGGCTGGTCTGGGCGCTTGGCTTCGTGGGGTTCCTGGCGTTCCGCGCCATGCCGCGCGGCTGGACGGGGCGCGCGGCCCTTCTGGGGGGGCTTGGCGGGCTGCAGGGCGCGATCGGCTGGTGGATGGTGTCCTCGGGGCTGGCGCCGGGGATGCTCGACGTGGCGTCCTACAGGCTTGCGGTGCATCTGGGGCTCGCCTTCCTGATCCTTGCGCTGATCGCGTGGTACGTCCTGCAACTCGGCCGCGAGGAGGCGGAGCTGATGGGCGCGCGGCGCGAGGGGGACCGCAAGCTCAAGGGCATGGCCACCGGTGTGCTGCACCTGAGCGTCCTACAGATCCTGATCGGCGCGCTGGTGGCCGGCATCGACGCCGGCCGCAACTATCCCGACTGGCCGCTGATGGCGGGCGGCTTCACACCGCCGGGCATGTGGGCGCTGGAGCCGTGGTGGCGGAACCTCTTCGAGAATGACGGCACGGTGCAGTTCATTCACCGGATGGTGGGCTACGTGCTGTTGCTGGTGGCTGCGGCCGCGTGGCTTGCCGGGCGGCGGTCGGCGCGCACCGTCACGCGCGGGGCGTTTCACGCGATGATGCTGATGATGGTGCTGCAGGTCGCGCTCGGCATCGTCACGGTGCTGTATTCCGCGCCGTGGTATTTCGCGATATTGCACCAGTTCGGGGCGGTCGTCCTGATCGTGCTGATCCTGCGCGCGCGGTTCTACGCGATGTACCCGATGCGCCAGAGCGTGCGGGGGGCCGCGCCATGAGCGCGCTGAGCGATCTTCTGGCCTACCAGCGCCAGACCGAGGCGCTGGCCCAGGTGATGGGGCGGCTGGGCTGGGACCAGGAGACGGTGATGCCCCCCGGCGCGGGTGCGCAGCGGGGCGAGGAGATGGCCGCGCTCGAGGCCGTGCTGCATGCGCGCCGGTCCGATCCGCGGATCGCGGAGCTTCTGGCGCTGGCGGAACCCGGGACGGCGGCCGAGGCGGCGCAGCTTCGGCTGATCGCGCGGGAGCATGCAAGAACCGTCAGGATCCCGGCCGATCTGGCGACAGAACTGGCGCGGGTGACATCCATGGCGCAGGGGGTCTGGGCGCTGGCGCGGGCAGATGACGACATCGATGCCTTTTTGCCGACGCTGGCGCATGTTCTGCGCCTCAAGCGGGTGGAGGCGGAGGCGCTGGCTGACGGTGGCGATCTCTATGATGCGCTGATCGACGATTACGAGCCGGGGATGACCGCGGCGGAGCTTGGCGCGCTTTTCGACCGGATGCGGCCGCGGCTGGTGGATCTGCGCGCCCGGATCCGCGAGGCGGGGCGGGCGCCGCTGGCGCTTTCGGGGCATTTCCCGCGCGACGTGCAACTGGCGCTGTCGCGCGAGATCGCGCTGGCCTTCGGTTATGACCTGAACACCGGCCGGATCGACCTTGCGGTGCATCCGTTCTCATCCGGGTCCGGGGCGGATGTTCGGATCACCACGCGCGTGGACGAGACCGATCCGCTGGGCTGCCTCTATTCCACGATCCACGAGGTCGGGCATGCGGGCTACGAGCAGAACATCGCGCCCGATTACGCGCTGAGCGTTCTGGGGCGCGGCGTCTCCATGGGCGTGCACGAAAGCCAGAGCCGGATCTACGAGAACCAGCTTGCGCGTTCGGCCCCCTTCACCGGCTGGCTCTATGGCCGAATGCGGGAGCTTTTCGGCGATATCGGGGTCGAGAGCGCCGAGGCCTTCCACGCCGCGGTGAACAACGTGTCCTCGGGCCATATCCGGACCGAGGCCGACGAGGTGCATTACAACCTGCACATCATGCTGCGCTTTGACCTCGAGCGCGCCCTGATCGCAGGCGATCTGGAGGTCGAGGATCTGGAGGCCGCATGGAACGACCGGTTCGCGGCGGATTTCGGCGTCACAGTGGACCGGCCACGGAACGGGATGCTGCAGGACGTGCACTGGTCTGCGGGGCTGTTCGGCTATTTCCCGACCTACAGCCTCGGCAACGTCTATGCGGGCGTTCTTCACGAGGCGCTGCGCGCGGACCTGCCCGATCTGGATGACTCGCTGGCCAAGGGCGACCCATCGCCTGCCACTGCCTGGCTGAGCGAGCGGCTGCAGCGTTTCGGCAGTCTGAGGGAGCCCGCGAAAACGATCGAGCACGCCGCCGCGCGCAAGGTCAGCGAGACGGCGCTTCTCGACTATCTCGACGCCAAGTTCGGCGCGATCTACGGGATCTAAGACGCGCGCGGCTCAGTCTGGCTGGTTCCACTCGGGCTCGCGCTTGTCGAGGAAGGCAGAGATCCCCTCGACCGTGTCGCGGTTGAGCATGTTCTCGACCATCACTGCGCCTGTCAGCTCATAGGCCTTGTCGAGCGGCAGATCGAGCTGGTCGTAGAAGGCGCGCTTGCCGATGCGCACCGCCGAGCCGAGCTTGCCCGCGATCTTGCGCGCGAGCGCGTCGGTTTCGGCGGCCAGATCGTCATGGGGCACGACGCGGTTGACCAGCCCGATCTCGCGGGCGCGGGTGGCGTCGATGAACTCTCCGGTCGTGAGCATCTCGAAGACCTGCTTGCGCGGCACGTTGCGCGACAGCGCCACCATGGGCGTGGAACAGAACAGGCCGATATTCACGCCGTTGACGCCGAAGCGCGTGCCCTCGGCCGCCACGGCGAGATCGCAGGACGCCACGAGCTGGCAACCGGCGGCGGTGGCGATGCCATGCACCTCGGCGATCACCGGCTGCGGCACGCGCTGGATCATCTGCATCATCGCCGAACAGCGGTCGAAGAGATCGCGCATGGCCGCCGCGCCGCCATCGTTGGCCTGGCGCTTGGCGGTCATTTCCTTGAGGTCGTGGCCCGCGCAGAACGCCTTTCCGGTGCCGCGCAGCACCACGACGCGGGCGGTCTGGGACTGTTGCAGCGAACGGAAGGCCGATGCCAGATCGGCCAGCATGGCGTCGGACAAGGCATTGAGGTTGCCCGGTGAATTCATCGTCAGATAGGTTACCGCGCCGTCATCCTCGCGCAGCAGCAGGTCGTCGCTCACCCTTGTGTCTCCCTTGTCACTCGAGCCCAGTCGGGGCAACTTAACGCCAAAAGCCACGGGGGGAAACAGGGCAGGACCATGGGCATCGTGATGGATGAGGGCGCGCTGACGGAATTTATGGCGCGGGAGTTTCCGCAAACGGCCGACGATTTCGTCATCGAGGAGGTATCCGAGATGGCGATCCGGGTGCGGATGCCGGTGGCCGAGCGGCATCTGCGGCCTGGCGGCACCGTCTCGGGGCCGTCGATGTTCGCGCTGGCCGACGTCTCGGTCTACCTCGCGGTGCTGGCCATGATCGGACCCAAGGCGCTGGCGGTGACGACGAATTGCTCGATCGATTTCATGCGCAGGCCCGCGGCCGGCGTCGACATGATCTGCGAGTGCCGCCTCTTGAAGCTTGGCCGGGTGCTGGCGGTGGGCGAGTGCCTGCTGTACTCGGAGGGCGTGCAGGCGCCCGTGGCGCGGGCCTCGATGACCTATTCCATCCCGCCCGATCGCTGATGGCTGCGACACTCGGCGTTGCTGCAACCCGGCCGGTCAGGGATTAGCCTGTTGATTGACGGCGGCAATAAAAACGGAGCGGCAGGCATGGGCGAGGCGACAACGCAGGAAACGGAAGAGTTCAGCCGGCTGGAGCATCTTCCGGTCACCTTCTTCGCGGTCCTGATGGGTTTGTTCGGGCTGGCGCTGGCGCTCTATGCGGCCGCCGGCAGTTTCGCCTGGGCGGGGGGGCCTGCGCGCGCCGCGGTGTGGCTGGGTCTTGCGGGGTTCGCCGTGATCGGGGCGGTCTATGTCGCCAAGGCGGTACGCTATCCCCGCGCCGTGGCCGCCGAGTGGCACCACCCGGTGAAACTCGCCTTCTTTCCGACCATCACCATCTCGCTTCTGCTGATGGCCACGGCGATCCATGGCTACCGGCCCGACCTCGCCGAGCCTGTCTGGCTGATCGGGGTGGCTGGGCAGGGGGTGCTGACCGTCGCGGTGATCTCGGGCTGGATCAGCCACCGCGCCTTCGAGGTCGGGCACCTGACGCCCGCGTGGTTCATCCCGGCGGTGGGCAACGTGATCGTGCCGCTGGCTGGCGCGCAGATGGGCTGGATCGAGATCAGCTGGCTGTTCTTCTCGGCCGGTATGGTCTTCTGGCTGATCCTGCTGGTTCTGGTCTTCAACCGCCTGATCTTTCATGCGCCGATCCCCTCGCGGCTTTTCCCGACGCTCGTGATTCTCATCGCGCCGCCCGCGGTCGCCTTCGTCAGCTACATGCGGCTGGCAGGCGGGGTCGACGCCTTCGGGCACATTCTGCTCAACAGCGCCTATGTCTTCGCGGCGCTCGTTCTGGTGCAGGTGCCCAAGCTGATGAAATTGCCCTTCGCGCTGAGTTGGTGGGCGCTGAGCTTTCCGCTCGCCGCCCTGTCGGTGGCGAGTTTCGTCTATGGCCGCGAGGCCGAAAGTGCCGCCCATGTCGGCATCGGCGTGGTCGTTCTGGCGCTGCTTGTTGTGGTGGTGGCGGGGCTGCTCTGGCGCACCGGGCTGGCGATCGCGCGGGACGAGATCTGCCGGCCGGAGTGAGCGGCCGGCAAACGGTGGCTCAGGGGATCAGGCGGGCGACGTAAGGGGGCAGGGCGAAGGCGCCCAGATGCACCTCGGGCGTGTAGTAGTCGGTTTGGATTCCCGCCGTCGCGAAACGCTGCCGCAGCGTCTCGAGCGTCACCTCCCGCGCGTCACCGTCCGTGCCCCAGCCGAAGGCCATCGGCCCGCCGGCATAGCTCGGCACCGTTGCGAGATAGCAGGTGGCATCCGAAAACAGCGCCCGGAACGCGCGCATCGTGTTCGTCAGCTCCTCGCCCTGCAGAAACGGCACGCCGTTTTGCGTCACGAGGATGCCGCCCTCGGCCAGCCGCGCCTTCGCGTGGCCATAGAACGTATCGGTGAAGAGCACCTCGCCCGGCCCCACGGGATCGGTCGAATCGACGATGATGACGTCGTAGTCGTCGCGGTTTTGCCGCATGAACTCCGCCCCGTCGGCGATGACCAGATCTAGGCGCGGATCGTCGAAGGCGCCCGCCGAGATACCCGGCAGATACGTCTTGCAGAAATCCACGACCGCGCCGTCGATTTCCACCATCGTCACCTGCTCGACGCCGTCATGCTTGAGCACTTCGCGCGCCATGCCGCCATCGCCGCCGCCCACGATCAGCACGCGCCGCGCCGCTCCGTGGGCCAGGATCGGCACATGGGTCAGCATCTCGTGGTAGATGAAATTGTCGGCCTCGGTCACCTGCACCACGCCGTCGAGCGTCATGATCCGCCCGAAGGTCGGGTTCTCGAAGACGCGGATGCGCTGGTGGTCGGTGGCGCTGTCGTAATGCTCCGCCTCCACGCGCAATGCTTGCGCGTGGTCCTGGTGCAGACGCTCGACGCTCCAGCCGGTCAGGTCGGTCATGGCGGATCCTCCTCGTGCCGCGGCCCTCAGGCGGCGGCCGTGTCGGTCACGAGCCCTTCGCCGCGGCGAAGCTCCTTCACATGCACGCTCTCGGTCGTGAAGGCGCGCTTGAGCACGTCCACGGACCGCCACGGGTCCGCGTCGCCGCACATGAAGACGTCGAAGGCGCCATAGCCGATCTCGGGCCAGGTGTGCACCGAGATGTGGCTTTCGGCCAGCACGGCCACACCCGACACGCCCTGCGGGCTGAACTTGTGCGTGTGGATGTGCAGAAGCGTCGCCCCGCATTCGGTCACGCAATCGCGGAACGCCTGCTGGATGCGCGCCTCGTCATCCAGACCATGGCCGTTCTCGACCTCGATGATCAGGTGCGTTCCGGCAAAGACCGACCCATCCCGGCGGATGAAATGGTCCTCGCGCGTGTCGTCGAAAATGTCTTTGGCAGCCGAGAGGCTGCTTGGGTCTTCCGCATGGGCGCCTGTCTCCAGACCAGTCCCCAGTTGGAAGAGGTCGGCGCCGTCCATGGCGATCCCCCTTCTTACCAGCAGATTGATGTGGTGGGTCCTTAGCGCCCCCCCGCGTGCCGCAGGGTTGGGATCGGTCCCGCTGTCGTGAGAGGGGCACCTAATTCCCGTGCCGAGTCTGATCAAGGGGCAATTGCCCCATGGGCGGGATTTTCCTTGCGCTCACAGCACACCGGCCGCGCCCCAGGCCAGCCCGACCGCGATGGCGGCCGCCGCGATGGCCCCGGAATAGAGCGCGAGCTTGATCGCTGAGAAAGGACGCTCTCCGAAGGTGCGCCCGTCGATGCCCGAGACGACGACGCGATAGGCCGTGCCGCGATGCTGGTAATGGACGATCCAGACCGGCAGCAGGATGCGCCGGTAATGGATGCCCGTGGTGTCGGTGCGATAGCCGATATCGAAGAGGTTCGGGCGCCCCTCATGTTTCTTGATGCGGTTTCGGATCAAGAGCGCCTTGTCGTCCTCGTTGGCGCGCAGACCCTCCGCGACGGTCTGGTGATGCCGCTCGGCGGCGAACCCCGCGAGATAGCCGGGGCGGAAGGCGCGCAGGTCCGAGGGTTTGAAATCGTGCAGGATGCCGTCGCGGATCAGCGCGGTGACATGGGGCGAGGCGGGCACCAGCAGGTCGTTGAAGCGGGTGCGCATCCGGCCCCTGACCGTGCGGATGCGCGTGCGTTTGCCCGAGCGCACCTTGTAGCGCGCCCAATACTCGATCGCCTCCTCGCTGTCGAAGGTCCAGAAGGGCGCGTATAGCCCCGCAAGCCGTCCATCTGCAGCCGCGCGGGCGAGATCCCGGGGCGCGGCGAGACGGCGGGCGATCCACGCCCGCGCCTTCATCCGCGCCTCCGTCTCGACGATGCGGAAAGGCACGAGGCCCATGGTCGCGTAGGCGGCTTCCTCGGGGCCCAGCACGACGGCGCCGTCGCAATAGGGGCAGTTCTCCGACATGGCGTGGCCGGCAAAGACGATCTGGCCGCCGCAGGCGGTGCAGGCATGCAGATGCGCGCCGTCGAAGATCTGCGCCTCGGCCTTCGGGATGTCATCGTTCCGCGCGGGATCATGGGCCGTCTCGGCCCGCGCGGCCTCGTCCCGATCAGGGCAGGAGAGGTCCCGCGCGTTGCCGCAGCTTCGGCAGACCAGAGCCGCGGCCTCGGGCCGGTAGGTCCCCTGCCCACCGCAGGAGGGACAGCGGATCTCGTCCTGTTCGGCGCGGAGACCCTCCATCAGTCCGAGGCCGCCAGCATGGCGAGGATTTCCAGCAGCACGTAAAGCCGCACCATGGCGCGATCGATCGCCCCGTCGAGGTCGTCCGTGACGGCCCAATCGCCGATGATGGTGGCGCAGAACCACGCGCCCCCGATCCAGACCGCGATGATCGACCAGCCCGCCAGCGACCTCAGGAAAGAGGCCGAACCCTGCTTCAATTCATGATGCGCCTCGTGAATGCGGATCAGCCGCAGAACGGGAAAGATCCCGGCAACCGTCATCGCGCCGAACAGGACGGCGATGGACAGAAGGATCGGGGCGGAAAGCGTCATGACAGGTCCACGCTACAGAACGGGTGTGCCGAAGGCTAATGCCGAAACACAGCAGGAATTGGGATTTTTCAGGGGAAATCACGGCCAGACCGCCCTGATCCGGGCGGCGCCGGGCGGGGATGCGGCAAATCGTTCCGGCACCGAGCCCGCATCTGGCGGATTGATCCAGATCAATGTGGGAAGTTGGCAATGTTTATTAAGCCCCCCGGAAGCATTCCATCGGGAGGAAAAGGAAATGCCTCAGGACTTCGACAGCACGCGCCGCGCCTTTCTGGCGATGGCCGCCGCTGGTGGCGCGCTTGCCGCCTTGCCGTCCAGCGATGCCAAGGCCGCTGTCGGCGGGCCGACGGTGCAGACCAACGCCAAGGTGGTCATCATCGGCGCGGGCGCGGCGGGCAGCGCGCTGGGCAACCGGCTGCGCAACCGGCTCGAGGGGGCCGAGATCACCATCGTCGATCCCAGCGTGCGCCATATCTACCAGCCCGGCATGACGCTGGTCGCCGCGGGTCTGAAGCCTGCCGATTACGTGATTTCCCAGACCACCGACTGGCTTCCTGCCGGTGTCCGGCTCCTGCCCGAGCGCGTCGCGATGGTCGATGGCGAGGCGCAGACCGTCGCCACCGAAGAGGGCACCACGCTCGACTACGATTTCCTCGTCCTTTCGCCGGGCCTGGTGCTGGACCATGACGCGATCGAGGGCTTCTCGCTCGACATGGTGGGGCAGAATGGCATCGGCGCGCTTTATGCGGGACCGGAATACGCCGAGCGGACATGGGACGCGGCCTCGCGATTCGTGGAAGACGGTGGGCGGGGCATCTTCACCCGTCCCGCGACCGAGATGAAATGCGCGGGTGCGCCGCTCAAGCATACCTTCCTTATCGACGACCGGCTGCGCCGCGCGAACAACCGCGAGAATGCGGAAATCGTCTACGCCGCTCCGCAGGGCGCGCTTTTCGGGGTGCCCATCGTGGCCGAGAAGGTGCGCATGCTCTTCGACGAACGCGGTGTCGAGACGCAGATGCAGCGCACGCTGACCTCGATCGACGCGAGCCGCAAGATCGCGACCTTCGAGACCGCCGACGGGCCGGTCGAAGAGGGCTATGACTACCTCCACGTGGTCCCGCCGCAGCGCGCGCCGGATTTCGTGGTCCAGTCGGGCCTGCACTGGGGGGATCGCTGGGTCGGGCAGGGCTGGGCCGAGGTGGACCAGTACACGCTCCGCCACCTGCGCTATCCCAACATCTTCGCGGCGGGCGACATCGCCG
Organism: Rhodobacteraceae bacterium HLUCCO18; assembly: GCA_001314805.1. Classification (GTDB taxonomy): domain Bacteria; phylum Pseudomonadota; class Alphaproteobacteria; order Rhodobacterales; family Rhodobacteraceae; genus Roseibacterium. The sequence goes on from LJSY01000022.1 coordinate 31,825, forward strand.
GCGTGCCCAAGGGCAAGACGGCGGCCTCGGTCAAGTGGCAGGTGCCGGTTGTCGAGGATCACCTCGTCGCCGCGACGCAAGGTCAGGACGGTACGGCCAGGTTCAATGGCTATACCTCCTGCCCGATGATCACGCGGATCGGCCGCGCGATGCTGATCGAGTTCGATTACAACGACGACCTGGTGCCCAGCTTCCCCGGCGTGATCGCGCCGCTGGAAGAGCTGTGGATCAGCTGGCTGATGAAGGAGGTGGCGCTCAAGGCCACCTACAACGCCATGCTGCGCGGCATGGCCTGAACCGGCGACAACGGGAGATATTCAAATGGAAGAACTGACACTTCAGACCATGATCGCCGTCTTCGAGGAGATGTTCGGCGCGGGCCTCTTTTGGGCCATGGTGGCGACAGCCGTGATCATCACGCTGGCCTATGTCTACGTTCTCATCCGCGACAAGCGCGTGGGCATGCGAAAGTTCCTGATCGCGCAGCTCTTCATGCCGCTGGGCGCGGTGGCTGCGGTCTGGTTCGTCATGGTGATGACCGACAGCGCGCTCAGTGACATCGGCGGGCCGGTCGACGTGATCGTGCTGCTGGGCATCGCGGCCCTGGGCGCGGTGGGTATCGCCATCCTCGTCTACACGGTGGAGGCGCTGGCCTTCGGCCGGACCACCGAAGATCAGCGGGACGGTGCGAAATCGCGCAACGGTCTGGGCCAGCCGGCGGAGTGACAGGCTCTGGCATTGGGGTAAAATAATACCTTAATCGCAAGACGCTGAAAACATGGCATATCTCCCGGATCGCGCCACTTGACGCGGTCCGGGAAATGCTTAGAACAGCGCCATCTCGGAAGGGGCCTCGGCCTCTTCCTGTCATTTTGGCCGCGCCGCAAGGGCGTGCCCCCGAAAGGACCGAAGCCATGAAAACCTTCTCTGCCACCCCGGCGGATATCGAGAAGGAGTGGATCCTGATCGACGCGGAAGGCGTCGTTCTGGGCCGTCTCGCCTCGATCATCGCCATGCGCCTGCGCGGCAAGCACAAGGCCACCTACACGCCGTCCATGGACATGGGCGACAACGTCATCGTCATCAACGCCGACAAGGTGCAGGTGACCGGCGACAAGCGCAACAAGCCGAACTACTGGCATACCGGCTATCCGGGCGGGATCAAGTCGCGCACCACCGGCCAGATCCTCGAGGGCGCACACCCCGAGCGCGTCGTGACGCAGGCCGTCAAGCGCATGCTTCCCGGCAACCGGCTGAGCCGCAAGCAGATGACAAACCTGCGCGTCTATGCCGGCACCGAGCATCCCCACGAGGCGCAGCAGCCCAAGGTGCTGGATGTGCGTTCGATGAACCCCAAGAACACGCGGGAAGGGTAAGACATGGCCGAGACACTTTCTTCGCTCGACGAGCTGAAAGGCGCCGTGGACGGCACCGACGTCCCGGCGGCCGCCGCCTTCGACGCCACCCCGCGGGAACCCGTGCGCGACGCGCTCGGCCGTTCCTACGCGACCGGCAAGCGCAAGGACGCGGTCGCCCGCGTCTGGATCAAGCCGGGCTCCGGCAAGGTCACCGTGAACGGCAAGGCCATGGACGCGTATTTCGCGCGCCCGGTGCTGCAGATGATCCTGCGCCAGCCCTTCACCGTCGCAGGCGTCGACGGCGAGTTCGACGTGATGGCCACCGTCAAGGGCGGCGGGCTTTCGGGTCAGGCCGGTGCGGTCAAGCACGGCATCTCCAAGGCGTTGCAGCTTTACGAACCCAGCCTGCGTGGCGCGCTGAAGGCCGCGGGCTTTCTCACCCGCGACAGCCGCGTGGTGGAACGGAAGAAATACGGCCGCGCCAAGGCGCGCAAGAGCTTCCAGTTCTCCAAGCGCTGAGGCGTTCAGGGATTTGCGAGGGGGCCGTCCTTCCGGGCGGCCCTTTTGCGTGTCGCGCCGTCGGAGCTACGTCGCAAGGACGTTGCGGAACAGCCACGGATCGCTTTCGTCGATATCCTCGGGGAAATGCTCCCACCGGTCCTGAAGGGGCGTCCATTCGGTGTAATGCGCCTCGACCGGTCCAAGATAGGGGCGCTGCACCGCGAGGCATCGCGCGTGATCCATCTCGTCGGTCTCCACGATGCCCGCCTCGGGGTTTTCCAGCGCCCAGACCATGCCCGCCAGAACGGCGCTCGACACCTGAAGTCCGGTCGCGTTCTGGTAGGGCGCGAGGTCCCTGGCTTCCGCGTTCGACAGGCGCGAGCCGTACCACAGGGCGTTTTTCGCATGCCCATAGAGCAGGACACCCAGTTCGTCCGCGCCTTCGACGATCTCGTCCGCGTCGAGAATGTGATGCCGGGTCTGCTGGCGGCCCGATCCGAACATTTCGTGCAGGGAAAGCACGGCGTCGTCGCAGGGATGGTAGGCGTAGTGGCAGGTCGGCCGGTACTCGGGCGATTGCCCCGTTCCGATCGTGTAGTAATCCGCGATCGAGATGGCCTCGTTGTGGGTGACGAGGTAGCCGAATTGTGGCCCCGGCGTCGGGCACCACGTGTGCACACGCGTGATCGCCCCGGGGCGCTCCAGCCAGATCGCCGACTGGCAGCCTGTGTCATGCCGATGGCCGTTCTCCGGGAACCAGGTTTCGTGCGTGCCCCAACCGAGTTCGGCCGGCTGAAAGCCCTCCGCGATGAAACCCTCGACGGACCATGTGTTCACGAAGACGTCCCGCGGTCGCGGCATGCGGCGCGCCTGCGTGTCGCGCTCGGCGATGTGGACGCCCTTGACGCCCAGCCCCCGCATCACCTCCGCCCAGCCGGCCCTGTCGCGCGGCGGCGAGATGGCCTTGCCGATATCGCGCGCCAGTGTTTCGAGCGCCTCCTTCACGAACCAGCTCACCATCCCGGGGTTCGCGCCGCAGCAACTGACGGCGGTGGGTCCGCCGGGATTGGCCGCCTTTTCGTCCCGCACGGCCTGTCTCAACGCGTAGTTCGTCCGCGCGGCGTTTTCGGTGGTGTCGAAGTAGAACCCGGCCCAGGGCTCGACGACGGTGTCGATGTAAAGCACACCAAGCTCGCGGCAGAATTTCATCAGATCGAGCGAGGACGTATCGACGCTGAGGTTGACGCAAAACCCCGCGCCGTCCGCAAAGAGCTGCCCCAGAACCTCTCGGTAGTTCTCCGGCGTCAGCGCGACCTGCAGATGCCGGATATCGTGTTGGCGCAGGAAATTCGCCTGTGCCGGGTCCGGTTCGATGACCGTGAAGCGGCTCGCGTCGTATTCGAAATGCCGCTCGATCAGGGGCCAGGTGCCCTTGCCGATCGAGCCGAACCCGATCATGACGATGGGGCCGTCGATCCGTCCGTACACTTCATGCGCCTGTGTCATGTGACCTCTCTGCTGCGTTGCGACCGGGTTTACATCAGACGAGGCCGGAGCCCAAGGTCCCGGCGGCCGGCGCGGTCTTGACGGCGGGCTTGGGCCGCTGTCCTCTGGGGCCGCGACGATCCGGAGGGCAAGATGCATCTGACCATGAACCGTTTCCGCGTCATCCCCGGCCAGGAGGACGCCTTCGAGGCCATGTGGAAGACCCGCGACAGCCATCTGAAATCCGTGCCCGGCTTCGTCAGTTTCCACCTGATGCGCGGCGAGATCGAGGACGGCGCCCGGCTCTATGCGTCCCACACGCTCTGGGCCGACCGCGCGTCCTTCGAGGCCTGGACGAAATCCGAGGCGTTCCGCGCCGCCCACAAGGGGGCGAAATCCTCCGGTGCGATGTATGACGGGCCGCCCGTGCTGGAGTGTTTCGACAGCGTGCAGGCCATCGAGGCCGACTGACGCGCCATCTTGACGGAGCCACTTGCGAAGCGCGCGCATTGCCTGCAATCCTCGGTGCGCGGGCGGTTCCGGCCCGGGCCCGGCGTCGGGGGACAGGGAACGGGGATGAACGCAGTCACGCGCGCGCTCAGAAGCGAAGGCGGCAAGGGCCTGATCATGGTCTCGCCGCCGCTGGTCTACGCGCTGCTGCTGCTGGCGGCACCTCTGGCGACCATCGTCCTCTTCTCGTTCTGGACGCAGAACTTCCTCGATATCGACCGGACCTTCACCATCGCCAACTACGCCGAGGCGTTGAGCGATCCGCTCTATCGCGAGTTGATGCTGCGGTCCTTGCGCATCTCGGCCAGCGTCACCGCCGTGACGGTGATCCTCGCCTTTCCCGTCGCCTATTTCATCTCGTTCCACGTGGCCCCCGAGCGCAAGTCGCTCTGGCTGTTCCTGATCACGATTCCCTTCTGGACGAGCTACCTGATCCGCGTGTTCCTGTGGCGCGTGATCCTGGCCTTCGACGGGCCGGTGAACGGGTCGCTCATGGGGCTGGGGATCATCGACGAGCCGCTGACCTTCATCCTCTACAACGCCAACGCGGTGATCATCACGCTCGCGCATGCCTTCGCGCCCTTCGCGATCCTGCCGATCTTCGTGAGCCTCGAGAAGATCGACCGCTCGCTGCTGGAAGCCGCGCGCGACCTCGGCGAAAGCCGGACGATGACCTTCCTGCGCGTGACCCTGCCTCTGGCGATGCCGGGGGTGCTGGCCGCCGTCCTGATCGTGTCGATCCCGACGGTGGGCGATTACGTCACCCCGCGTCTGGTCGGCGGGTCGGGCGGCACGATGATCGCCAACATGATCTATGCGCAGATCTTCGACCTCAACGACCGGCCCATGGGCGCGACGCTCGCGGTTCTGGCCATGGCCATCGTGGCCATGACGCTTTTGTGGCTGATCGCGCGCATCCGCTTCTGGCTCTGGCTGGCGGAGGGGCGGGGCGTCTGGATTGCGCTGGCGGCCGGCCTTGCCGAGATCCTCGCCATCCGCGCGATCTTCACGCTCGGCCCCGGGATCCTGGGCACGCCGGGCACGGTGCTCGGGCTTCTGGCCATAGCGACGCTGGGGTCGGTCCTCATCTTCCTGAGGGTGCCGAAGGGGAGGGCGGGGATATGAAGGCCGGCCCGCTCACGCTTTTCGCGCTCCTCTACCTGCTGGTGCTTTACGCGCCGATCATGCTCCTGCCGATCTTCGCCTTCAACGACGGGACCGTCATCGCCTTTCCGCTCAGGGGCTTCACGACCGAATGGTTCGGCCTGCTGCTGGAGACGCCGGCGCTGCATCAGGCCACCCGGAATTCCCTCGTCATCGCGGTGAGCGTGGCGGTGCTGGCCACCTGTCTGGGCCTGTTCGCCGCGCGCGCCGCCACGCGCTACCGTTTTCCGGCCAAGACCGGGATCCTGGCCTTCATCATGCTGCCCCTCGTGCTGCCCGAGGTGATCGTGGCGATCTCGCTTCTGGTCGTTCTGATGCAACTCGGCCTCGACAGCGGCAACTGGTCGATCATCGCAGGCCACACGCTTTTGTGCATCCCTTTCTCGATCGCCATTCTTCAGGGCAGTTTCTCGAACATGGATCAAAGCCTCGAGGAGGCCGCGATCGACCTCGGCGAGACGCCGCTTTCGACCTTCCGGCTGGTGACGCTGCCGCTGGTCGCGCCGGGGATCGTGGCGTCGCTGCTGATCTGTTTCACGATCTCGCTCGACGAGTTCATCATCGCCTTCTTCCTGTCGGGCAACGCGCCGACGCTGCCGGTCTATCTCTGGGGCCAGCTGCGGTTCCCGGCCCGTCTGCCGATGGTCATGGCGCTCGGCACGATCCTCGTGGTGCTGTCGATCGCGCTTCTCGTCATTGCCGAAACCTTCCGCCGCCGTGGCCTGAGACGCGCCGGGCTGAAGGACTCTGGAGGGTTCCTGTGAGAGACACATCGGACACGGGCCGGCCGCAGGCCATCGTCACCCTGCAGGACGTGGAGAAATACTACGGCGAGTACCACGCGCTGCGCGGCATCTCTGCCGAGATCCGGCAGGGCGAGTTCTTCTCGCTGCTCGGGCCGTCGGGCTGCGGCAAGACCACGCTCCTGCGCGCCATCGCGGGGTTCGAGGATATCTCCTCGGGGACGATCCGTCTCGATGGGCGCGACATGGAAGGCGTGGCCCCCAACAGGCGGCCGACGAACCTCGTGTTCCAGTCCTATGCCATCTTCCCGCATCTCACGGTGTCGCAGAACGTGGGCTTCGGCCTGCGCAAGGCCAAGATGAGCCCCGAGGACAAGCGCCGCGCGGTGGGCGAGGCGCTGGAGATGGTGGGTCTGGGCGATTTCGGCGCGCGGGCGGCGCACGCGCTTTCGGGCGGGCAGCGGCAGCGCGTGGCGCTGGCGCGCGCCCTGATCCTCAAGCCACGGGTGCTGCTTCTGGATGAGCCGCTTTCGGCGCTGGACAAGAAGATGCGCCAGGTCATGCAGGTCGAGTTGATCAAGCTGCAGCGCGAGGTCGGCATCACCTTCATCCTCGTCACCCACGACCAGGAAGAGGCGCTGGTCATGTCCGACCGGATCGCGGTGATGTTCGAGGGCGGTATCGCCCAGCTCGACGATCCCGAAACGCTCTATCGCCGCCCCGCCTCGCGCCGCGTGGCGGAGTTCATCGGAATGATGAATTTCCTGCCCGCCCAGGTCACGGGGACCGGACCGGAGCGGATCGAGGCCGAGGTCGCGGGGCTTGGCCGCGTGACGCTCGACGCGGGACAATGCCCCGGCGAGGCGCGTCCGGGAGCGGCGGCCGTGGGACTGCGTCCGGAAAGCCTGACCATCCTTTTCGACAGCGGGGTCGCCCATGACCGGGAGGTACGGGGCACCGTGGCCGAAGTCACGTATTACGGCGACATGACCTATTACGATATCGCGCTCGACGGCGCGCCCGACACGGTCTCGGTCTCGGCGCGCAACATGCCCGGCCGCCGCGTGCTCGAGCGGGGCGAGACGACGGCGCTCGCCTGGGACCCGCGGGCGCTGTCGCTGTTCTGCTGAAGGGGGCAGGCGCCG
>LJSY01000022.1:38757-63906 GCA_001314805.1 Rhodobacteraceae bacterium HLUCCO18
CGGCGCCGACGCGCTGCGCGCGCCTGCGTATTTCCGGAAAGATGAAGGGGATCAGGCGCGCTTTCTGATCAGGAATTCGTGATGGTCTGCGGCCTCGGCGCAGCGGATCAGGTCGTGGCCCGCCTCGGCACAGAAATGCGGCACGTCGATTGCGGCCATGGGATCGCTGGCCAGAAGCCGTGCGACCTTGCCCGGGCCCAGCCGCGCGAGGCTTTTTTGCAGGCGCAGAACGGGCAGGGGGCATTTCAGCCCGATGGCGTCGATCTCGATATCCCAGTCCATGTCGCCCCCTAGCCGGGCCGGGCGCGCGGGTCCACGGGAATGTGACGCTTCTGTCGCGTGACGCGGCTGCGAAAAGCCTGTAGCTCTGCTTCCATGTTCGGAATCGATCTTTTCGATGCATCGCTGCTTCCGGCGATTGTGGTGGCGCTGACAGCGGGCGCGCTGAGTTTTCTCAGCCCCTGCGTGCTGCCCATCGTGCCGCCCTACCTGGCCTATATGGGGGGGATCACGCTCGACGAGCTGTGCGAGGACCCGCGCGCGGCGCGGCGCAAGGCGCTTCTGGCGGCGACCTTCTTCGTGCTGGGGCTTTCGACCGTGTTCATCTTCCTGGGGTTCACGGCTTCGTTCTTCGGGCAGTTCTTCTTGCAGAACCAGATCCTTCTGGGCCGGATCGCCGGGGCCGTCATCATCGTCTTCGGCCTGCATTTCCTCGGTGTCATAAACATCCCGATCCTGAACCGCGAGGCGCGGCTCGATGCGGGCGACCGGGGCGGCTCGGCGCTTGGCGCCTATGTCCTCGGGCTCGCCTTCGCCTTCGGCTGGACGCCCTGCATCGGCCCGCAGTTGGGTGCGATCCTGTCGATTGCCGCGACCGAGACGAGCGTCGAGCGGGGCACGACGCTGCTGGCCGTCTATGCCATCGGGCTTGGCATCCCGTTTCTGCTGGCCGCGGCCTTCATAGACCGGGCCATGGGCGTCATGGCGCGGCTGAAGCCTCACATGAAGACGATCGAGCGCGCCATGGGCCTTTTGCTGGTGGCGGTGGGCACCGCGCTGATCACGGGCGCCTTCTCGGCCTTCGCCTTCTGGCTTCTGGAAACCTTCCCCGCGCTCGCGCTTTTGGGGTGAGTTTCGCTCTGGGCGCGCGGCGCGGGGGCGGTAGACTGCGGCCATGACCGGCCATGCCCCTCAGATGCATCCTGTTCGTCGCCGCGCGGTGTTTCATATCCCGGGTTTCGATCCGGTGCCGCCGCGCACCTACCGGGAACGCTATCGCCGCGAGGCCGCGCGGCAGGCGGAGCATTCGGGCCACAGCATCACGGTGACACCCGCGAAGACGCCCGGCGCCTATGGCTGGCACGTGGCGGCGCGCATCGAGGGGGAAGAGGCCACCACCGATATCGAGGTGCTGCACTGGGCGGATATCGTGCGGGCCTCCATGGAGGGCGGTGTGCTCGCGACCTATGGCCAGCTTCTGCGCACGGCCTGGGTCTACCTGGGATCGGGGGCGCTCTTCCGGTTGATGCGGCTACGGAAGGGCCCGCTGATCGCGGCGCTCTACCCGGTGGTCATGCTGCTGCTGCAGTTGGCTGCCGCGGCGCTGGCGGGGATCGTGGTGGTCCTTGCGTTGCTCCGGGCTGGCGAAGCGCTCGGCATGGCTGGCGCGGCGGGGCTCGGGCTGGCCGTCATTGCGGGGCTGGGTGCAGGGGCGCTGATCCTGCGGCTGTTCCGCCAGCGCGACCCCCTTCTGGCGTGGTATCTGATGCATGACTACGCCTTCACGGCCTCGCGGGACGGCGCCTATCCCCCGGTGCAGGAGGCGCGCATGGCCGCCTTCGCCGACCGGATCGCAGCCGCGCTCGCCTCCGATTTCGACGAGGTGCTGGTCGTGGGGCATTCCTCGGGGGCGCATATCGCGATCTCGGTGCTGGCCGACCTGCTCCGGGACGGGCGCGTCCCCGGGGACCGGCCGGCGCTGTCGCTGCTCACGCTGGGCCAAGTCGTGCCGATGGTCAGTTTCCTGCCCGGGGCGGCGCGTCTGCGTGGCGATCTGGCGGAGCTGTCGCGGTCCGACCGGCTGGCCTGGGTCGATGTCACCGCGCCCGGCGATGGCTGTTGCTTCGCGCTCTGCGATCCGGTGGCGGTGTCGGGGATGACGGCACCGGACAAGCGCTGGCCGCTGGTCCTGTCGGCGGCCTTCAGCAAGACCTTGTCGCCCGAGGCGTGGAGGGCGCTGCGCTGGCGGTTCTTCGAACGGCATTTCCAGTACCTCAACGCGTTCGACAATCTTCCCGATGATCCTGGCGCGTATGACTACTTCGCCGTCACGGCGGGACCGCAGACACTGGCCGCACGCTTCGCCGCGCGCAGACCGTCGGCCAGCCGGATCGAGCGCGCCGTCAACCCTTACGCGGAGCGCGCCGCATGACGGTCGCCAAGGGCGGCCTACCGCCGAAACCGGCCTCTCGCCCGGGCCGGGTGTCGCTCTGGCGTTACATGCGCCTCTTTCGCCGCGATATCCTGTCAGCGCAGCCCGAGCGGCTCTATCGCGCCTGGATGGCGGAGTTCCGGACGCCGTTCTTCCGGTCGTTTCTCATCAACCAGCCCGATCTGATAGAGGAAATCCTCAAGACGCGGCCGATGGATTTTCCGAAGTCCGACCGGGTGGGCGAGGGGCTGCGTCCGCTTCTGGGGCAATCGGTTTTCCTGACCAATGGCGAGACCTGGGCGCGGCAGCGGCGCATCATCGACCCGGCCTTCGAGGGTGGGCGCCTGCGCGAGGTCTTGCCGGAGATGCAGGCCGCGGGGCTGGCGGCGGTGGACCGCATGTCCCCCGGCGTGCAGGATATCGAGCCCGCGATGAGCCACGCGGCCGCCGATGTCATTTTCAGGACGCTCTTTTCCATCCCGATCGAGGACGAGATCGCAACCGGGGTCTATCGCCAGTTCCGCGCCTATCAGCGCAGTCAGCCGATCCTGAACGCGGCGGCCTTCCTGCCATTGCCCCGCTGGGTGCCGCGCGGGCACCGGGTCGGGACGCTGCGGGCGGCCCGCGCGATCCGGACCCTCATCGGCGATCTGACGCGCCGCCGCGTGGACGAGATCGCGGCAGGCACCGCGCCCGACGATCTTGCCACGAAGATCCTGACCGCGCGCGACCCGGAAACCGGGGAGGGGCTATCAGCCGCCGAGATGGTCGACCAGGTGGCGATCTTCTTTCTTGCCGGCCACGAGACCAGTGCGAGCGCGCTCTCCTGGACGCTCTACCTGTTGGCGCGTTATCCCGAGTGGCAGGATCGTGTCGCCGAGGAGTTCGACGCGCTGTCTGACGATCCGGGGCCGGGAGATATCGCGCGCCTCACCCTCACCCGCGACGTGTTCCGCGAGGCGCTGCGCCTCTATCCGCCGGTGCCGATGATGGTGCGCGAAGCGCGGTGCGCCGGGACGTTCCGGGGCAGGCCGGTGCGCGCGGGCGCACAGGTGGTGATCTCGCCTTGGCATCTGCACCGGCATCAGCGGCTTTGGGACAATCCCGACGGGTTCGATCCGGGGCGTTGGAGGACTGAAAACGGCAAGGCTTGTCAGCGGCAAGCCTATATCCCGTTCTCGGTGGGCGCGCGGGTTTGTCCCGGCGCGGGCTTCGCGATGATGGAAGGCCCGCTTCTGCTGGCGCTGTTCCTGCGCAGGTTCCGGTTCGAGCGGGTGGCAGGCGCGGACCCGGTGCCGGTGGCGTTCCTGACGGTGCGGTCACGCGACGGGATCAGATTGCGCGTGACGCGGCGGTGAGAGGTTACCGGAATTGCCGGCAATTCCGGTCCGGAAAAGCCGGCTTTTCCGACCCGTTTTCGTCGGCGAAAACGGTGTCGCGCACGATGCGGACCGGCTCGCGATTGCAGAAGATGACCATCTGTCCCGCGTTCTCGACAGCCCGAAAACCGCGTCTATGCAATTCCTTCACGAAGCGATCACGGCCGATATATCGTTCTATGTCGCGCAGGGACCGGCGCACGATCTTGCCGTCCCGCACCGCCTTTGCACTGAAAACATGAATGAGAAAGGCCTCGGGCGAGCTGTGGGGCGGCAAATTCTCCATGCAGCCATCGGACCACATCGTGGTTAACGCCCAGCTAATGCACGCCGCGCAAAAGTGGGAACCGGTTTTGCGCTCCCCGGACGTGCGTCATCAAAGGGTTGGAGCGTGCCTGGCGAATCTCATTCGGCCCGACGCGCTTTAACGGCCCGCCTTGACCTCGGACAGCACGAAGACGCGGATGGCCGACGCAAGCCCAGAGGTCATGATCCGCTCCGCGTCGATCTCGGCGGCGAGGTCGTTGACCGACTGTCCCCGCTGGGCGGCGATGCGACGGAATTCGTCCCAGAATGCGTCCTCCAAAGACACGCTGGTGCGATGGCCGCGCAGGGTCAGCGACCGTTTGCGCGGCCGCGCGTTCATTCCTCGTCCCGTCCCGTTTCGTCCCGCCGGTGATCGTCGAGGCGCCGTGTCTCCGCATCCGTTCTCGCGGTTTCGGCCACCCGCTCCGCCTTGGACCGTCCGAATTTCGCGGCATTGCCGTCGGCTTGCCGCTTGCGGTCGTCCCGTGCGCGCGCCTTGCGGGCCTTCGACAGGCTGACGAGCTTGCCGGTCACTTCGGGCCGATCATGTCTTGGGGCCGGACCACGCGGTCGAAGGTCTCCTCGTCCACGAAGCCCAGGCGCACGGCCTCTTCCCGCAGCGTCGTGCCGTTCTTGTGCGCGGTCTTGGCGACCGTTGTGGCGTTGTCGTAACCGATGGTGGGCGCCAGCGCCGTGACCAGCATCAGGCTTTCCGTCATCAGCTTCTCGATCCGTTCCACGTTGGCCTCGGTGCCCAACAGCATCCGTTCGGTGAAGCTGTCCGCCACGTCGCCAAGAAGCGTCATGGATTGCAACAGGTTGTAGGCCATCATCGGGTTGTAGACGTTCAGCTCGAAATGCCCCTGCGAACCCGCGAAGGCGATCGCGGCGTCATTGCCGAGGATATGGGCGCAGACCTGCGTCATGGCTTCGGCCTGGGTCGGGTTCACCTTGCCCGGCATGATGGACGATCCCGGCTCGTTCTCGGGCAGGATCAGCTCGCCCAGGCCCGAGCGGGGGCCACTGCCCAGAAACCGCATGTCGTTGGCGATCTTGTAGCAGGCCATCGCCACCGTCTTGATCGCGCCGGACATGAAGACCATCGCGTCATGTGCCGCGAGCGCCTCGAACTTGTTGGGCGCGGTGACGAAGGGCAGACCCGTGATGCGCGCCATGTTGGACGCCACCGTCTCGGACCAGCCGGGCGAGGTGTTGAGACCGGTGCCCACCGCCGTGCCGCCCTGCGCGAGCTCGTAGATACCCGGCAGCGCCAGCTTGATCCGCTCGATCCCGTTTCTGACCTGCGCGGCGTAGCCCGAAAACTCCTGTCCCAGCGTGAGCGGTGTGGCGTCCTGCGTATGGGTGCGGCCGATCTTGATGATGTCGCGGAACGCGTGGGCCTTGGCCTCGAGCCCCGCGGCGAGCTTCTCGAGCCCCGGGATCAGGACCTCGTGGGCCGTGACGGCGGCGGCGATATGCATCGCCGTGGGGAAGGTGTCGTTCGAGGACTGGCCCATGTTGCAATGGTCATTGGGATGGACCGGGTCCTTCGATCCGATCTCGCCGCCGAGCATCTCGATGGCGCGGTTGGCGATCACCTCGTTGGCGTTCATGTTCGACTGGGTGCCGGACCCGGTCTGCCAGACCACCAGCGGAAAGTTGTCGTCGAGCTTGCCGTCGATGACCTCCTGCGCGGCCTCGATGATGGCGTCGGCCAGCCGCACGTCCAGCTTGCCGCTTTCCTTGTTGGCCTCGGCGCAGGCGCGCTTGATCACGCCGAGCGCGCGGACGATGGCCAGGGGCTGTTTCTCCCAGCCGATGGGGAAGTTCAGGATCGACCGTTGCGTCTGCGCGCCCCAGTACTTGTCGGCTGGCACCTCGAGGGGGCCGAAGCTGTCGGATTCGGTTCTGGTGGCTGTCATGGTCGTCCCTCCGGTATGCTGTTGCATGCCGTCTAGCCGAGGCCGGGGCCGCCGCGCAACAGCATCAATTGGCGCAGGCTCATGCGGCTTGCGAAAACCGGTAGACACGGGCGGGCGGCAGGTTCCACCAGATCTTGCGCGACACCTGCCATGTCAGGCCGAGATCGTCACGCACGGACCGGGCCACCGGTGGCTTGGGGCCATAGGTGAACTGCACATAGGTGCCGCCCGTGCGCACACGCCGGAACGTGCCCGACAGGATGCTGTGCTGAAGCGGAAGCGGCATGGACAGAAGCGGCAGCCCCGAGACCACGGCCTGCGCGTCCTCCACGGGCAGGTCGCCCAGGTCGCCCGCGCTCATCTGGTAGACGTTCAGGCCCGGGAAGCGGGCGCGCAACCTGTCGCAGAACTCGGCGTTCATCTCGATGGAATGCAGGTTCTCCGGCGCGATGCCCCGATCAAGGATGGCGCGCGTGATGTTGCCCGTGCCCGCGCCCAGTTCGATCACCGGCCCGGCCGCGGGATCGAGCCCGGCCACCATTTCGGCGCAGAGAAAGCGCGAGGAGGGCGCGAGCGCCACCACCTGATGGGGCTTGCGGGCCAACTGGCCCATGAACAGGGCGAAATCCGATTGCGACATGGTCGGGGTCTCTCGAAGGCGCGGGCGGACATCGCCACCGCTGACGCGAAAAACGGGGCGGTCTGCGCCGCGATCGTCTCGGGATGTCACGTCTTGCGGCGGAACGTGTCGAGGCTGACCACTTCGGCGTCCTGAACGGGCGCGGTGTCATCCTCTTGACCGGGCTCCTCCGCGTCCTCCGGCATGGGATCGTCATCGCCCGAGGGACCGTCGGGCGCCGGCGCTGTCTCGAAGCGCAGGCCGAATTCGACCGAGGGGTCGACGAAGGTGAGGATGGCGTCGAAGGGGACGCGCAGCCGTTCGGGGCTGTCGCCGAAATTCAGCGTGATGGTGAAGCCGTCATCCGTCACGTCGAGCCCGTCATACCAGTGCTGGATGACGATGGTCATCTCGTCGGGGTAACGCTCCTGCAGCCACGGTGCGAGGTCCACGCCCGCATGGCGCGTGTCGAAGGTGATGAAGAAATGATGTTCTCCCGGCAACCCGTCGCGCGCCACGTCCGTCAGCACCGTCTGGATCAGACCGCGCATCGCATGATGCATCAGTCGGCCATAGGCGATCGTGTCGGTGCTGTTGGACCTGTCGGGCATGGCTGCATTCTACAGTTTGGCGGTGCTGCCACCATAGTAGATTCGCAACGATATGAAAGGGAGCGCGAGACCGGTCGGGCCGCGCGGCGGACGGAGTTCAGAAATTGGCGAGGATGAGCCACGACGCCAGAGCCGCCTCGCTTCCGAAGAAGGTCCAGGACTGTCGGGACGCCGCGTCGTCGCGGAAGATCGCCGTGACCCGTCCCACGGCGGCGCCGGCGTAGGCGATGCCCATCACGACCCATCCCAACGGCTCGTTCAGGATCATCGCGCCGAGACCGAGACCGACGAAGAGGCAACCGGAGACGGCCGAGATTTCCGTGTAGGCCATGTTGGACGGCCCCGCGACCATGTCGAGCTGCTGCATCGTCCAGCGGGGCGCGAGCCAGCCCAGCAGGCCGAGGCCGATGGTCAGGAGGCCAACGGCCATGTTGATCATGTCGACTAGCGTCAGCGCGCTCAGCATGTTTCGCGTTCCTTGCGTGGGGTTTGCTGGTTATTCGGCCCGGACGCGCGATTGGATCACTTGCAGCTGACAAAAACTCACGAACCCGTGAGGCGCAGGCGGATCTGAAGGTCGGGGAAAGTGCAGGCTTCTGTTGCCAGGTGCCTGCGAACCCCGCCAGCCCTTGCTAGAGGACTGGGCTTAAATTTCGATCACTGGAACCGCATTAAGCGGCAACTGCGACCGGAGCACGATTGTCGTTGGCAATTATGCTTTGTGAACCGATAACGGTGGTATCTCACCGGGACAAAGCCACGTCTTTACACGTTCGTCGATCCTGTTTCGGCCCCATGATCCCCCAACGAGGGTTTATGGTGGAGCCGCCGGGTACCGCCCCCGGGTCCGATCCGCTTATTCCACGCGCGTTTATGTCAATAGTCCCCGAGGGGACACGGCATAGATACGCCGGCAGGGGCCGCAATTCAAGACGCCTGAGCGATCCGCTCAGTGCTCGCGTTCCGTGGTGAACTGCAGCGGATAGCCCTCCTTGGCGCCCATGTCGGTGGCCTTGCGCGCCTTTTCCTCCGCGATCTCGAAGGTGAAGACGGCCACGACGCAGGCGCCCTGCCGATGGGCGGTCAGCATGACGGAGAACGCTTCGTCCCGGTCCATCCGGAAGACCGCCTTGAGCACGGACACGACGAATTCGCGCGGGGTGTAGTCGTCGTTGAGCAGGATGACCTTGTAGAGGCGCGGGCGTTCGGGGCGCGTGCTGCTGCGGGGGGCGAGGGTTGTCGAGGGGGCTGCCATGGTCGCGCTCGATGCCGTTCTCGGCAGTCTATCACGAAACACGTTTTGAAGGGGCGTTTTCCTCGCGGAAAACGGCAGGTCTGAAGGGGGGTAATCCTCGCGGAAAACGGCAGGGAAACCGCGCCTATTCCCCTCCGGAAATCGCGGGATTCCCGCGCGCCCGGGGGTCGGTCGCGAAACCCCGGCGCCCTGTGGAGGACGGACGCCGGGGCAGGGGGACGGGATCAGAACCCGGCCTTGATCCGTTCGAAGGCCTCGGCCTGACGCTCGCGCTGTTCGTTGGAGATCGGCAGCTGCGCCAGCACCGGAACCTCGACCACGCCGAGCCCCGCGGCCTCCATCGCCTCCGCGCCGAGCGCTTCGAGCGCCGCGGCATTGGCCGAACCGAAACCGTTCTCCAGAAGCGGGCCGGCCGAAACCTCCGACAGCATCGCGTTGGCGTAGTCGTAGGCCAGATCCTCGGAGCCTTCGCCCTCGGCCATGTTCACGTAGCCGCAAAGCCAGACCGAGGTGCCTTCCTCGGTGTTGCGTTCGAAGCCCGTGGGAAAGCCCTCGTCGGCCAGGGCCACGGGCACCTCGTTCCACGCCCAGGCCGCCAGGATCTGGCCCGAGGCCATGAGCTGCTGGAGCTCGGCGGGGTCGACCCAGTAGTTCAGGAGGTTGGGATGGATGCCGCGCAGCCATTCCGTCGCGGCCTCGAACTCCGCGTCGGTCACACCGCGCCAGTCGGTCACGCCCGTGGCGAGATAGGCCAGCGCATAGGCGTCGTCGACATTGTCGGGGATCGAGAGGCGGCCGGCATAGGCGGGGTTGTTGAAGATCTCGAGCGAGGCCACGTCTTCGGCGGGCACCTCGTCGGAATTGTAGACGACGGCGGTGGACCCGTAGTCGGTCGGCAGGAAGAAGAGCGACTCGCCCGAGGCCACGTCCGCGCCGACGAGGTCCGCGTTCAACGTCTCGAAGGCGTCGATACGCGAGGTGTCCCACGGCTCGATGATGCCCGAGTCCTGCCAGCGCGGCACGGAGCCGGCGCAGATATGCGTCACGTCCGAGCGGAAGCCCGCGAGCAGGCGCTGAAACGCCTCGTCCTCATCGCCGAAGAAGACGAATTCGGGGCTGCCGCCATGGGCGTCGATGAAGGGCTGGTGGTAGGACGGATCCTCGAAACCGGAATAGTCGAAGACAAGAAGATCCTGCGCAAAGGCGGGCACGGCAAGGGCCGCGGACATCGCGGTGCCGATCGTGAGGTGACGGATCATTATGGCGGAATTCCCTGTTGGTTTGCGGTCAATTCTGCACGAGAGCGTAGGATCCGTTCCGAAATGCCGCAAGGGCATTCGACAAAGATTGATCAGGCCACGCCGTTCGTTTGCGGCGTCTCGCCCCGGATTGCCCCACGCTCGGCCAGGATCGACCGTGCAAGCGCGATCGTGTAGGCCTCGAGCTCCTCCAGCGCTGTGGTCACGCGGGCCGCGTCCCGCGCGTCGGCGCCGTCGGCGATCCGCTCGTGAAGCGCGACGATCTGCTCGCGAGATCGGGCGGTGAAGGTGATCATGTTCATCAGCGGCTGCATCGCCTCCACCGCACCGGCCAGCTGGTAGGACAGGACCGGGTTGCCGGCGGCGTCCACCAGCGCGCGGTGAAACGCCACGTCCGAGGCGCAGAACGCCTCGTCGGTCAGGCCCGGCTGCGCCTGGCGGTGGATCTCGGCGCGCATGGTGGCGAGGTGATCGGCGCTGCGGCGGGCGGCCGCCAGCGGCGCACAAGCGCGCTCCATGGCGAAACGCGCCTCGCAGGCCACGTCGAAACTGATCCCGTTCATCGACAGAAGCAGGGTCGAGGTGGTGATCTGCTGGTTATACGCCTCCCGGTAGCTCAGCCGGTTGACGAAGGCCCCGCCGAATGCGCCGCGCTGCGTGCGGATCAGCGATTGCGCGGCCAGCCGTTTGAGCGCCTCGCGCACGGTGGGGCGCGAGACCGCGAACTGGTCGGCAAGCTCGGCCTCGGAGGGCAGGCGTTCGTCGAAGATCAACTCACCCGAGATGATCGCGTCGCGGATCGCCTTGGCGATCTGGGCCGAGAGATCGGCGTCGGAGTGCGGGTCAATTTTCATTTGTCAGACATTTAAAAGTCTGACATTCGTCTGAGCAAGGGATTTCGCGTTCGGGGAGGATCGCGGGGCATGGTTGCAGCACGTATTCGCGGCATGGCGCGCAGCCACTGGCTGGCGCTTTACGGCGGCATCGTCATCGCCTGGGGCGCGCTCTATGTCATGGCGCTGCCGGCGGATTTGCGGTCTGCCGGGGCGGTTTACGGGGCGGAGTTCCTGCAAAGCCTTTGCGTGGTCTCGCCGGACGCCGCGGGATTTTTCGGCCTTGTCGCGATGTGGCTTCTGATGAGCGCCGCGATGATGGCGCCCACGGCGCTTCCTGCCTTCGCCACCTATGACGAAATTGGCGCCCGCGCCGGAACGCGGTTCGGTGCGCTGATCGGCGGATATCTTGCCGTCTGGGCGGGATTCTCCGTTCTGGCCGCCGCAGCACAGATGATGCTGACGCAGGCGGGCGCGCTCACGGTTTTCGGGGACAGCCGGTCGGCAGCGCTGTCGGGCGCGCTCCTGATCCTCGCGGGGCTCTACCAGTTCAGCGCGCTGAAGGAGGCCTGCCTCAGCAAATGCCGCGCGCCGCTGGCCTTCTTCATTCAGCACTGGGACGAGGGGCCGTTGCGCAACGGCCTGCGCCTCGGTGCGGTGTGCCTCGGTTGCTGCTGGGCCTTGATGCTGCTGGCCTTTGTGGGCGGCGTCATGAACCTCGCCTTCATGGGGATCGCGACGCTGGTTATGGCGCTGGAAAAACTGACCTGGATCGGCGCCGTGATCACGCGGCCGCTGGGCGGGTTGCTGATCGCGGGCGGGATCGTGACGCTTGCTGCCGCGATCGTCTGAGGGAGAAAAGACATGGCCGTGAAACAGAGACCCGACGCCGACCGACTGCCCGTCAGCCAGCGCATCGACAGCCGGGTGGAGAACCCCAAGCGCCGCCAGATGCGCCCGACCGACTGGGCCATCAAGGGGGAGCTGTTCCTGAACTGCTCCTGCACCGTCTTCTGCCCCTGCGTCGTCAGCCTGGGGAAACATCCGCCCACCGACGGCACCTGCAAGGCATGGATGGCCATCGCCATCGATGACGGCCATTACGAGGGCGAGAGCCTGTCGGGCCTGAACGTGGGGTTAATGGTCGAAATCCCCGGCAAGATGGCCGAAGGCGACTGGAAGGTCGCGGCTTATATCGACGACCGCGCGAGCGGCAAGGCCTATAACGGTCTTCTTCAGATCCTCTCGGGCGCGGCCGGCGGGACCACGGGGCTTTTCACGCTGCTGGTCTCCGAGATCATCGGCGCGGAGCGCGAGAAGGTCGAGATCGTGCGTGAAGGCCGCAAGCGCGGCCTCTATGTCGGGCGCAAGATCCAGGGCGAGATCGAGATGATCGACGGCGCCTCGCCGGATCATCCGGTGGTGATTTCCAACACCAAGTACTGGATGGGCCCCAACGTGATCGCGGCGCGCGGGCTCAAGTCCAAGGTGCGCGATTTCGGGCGGGTCTGGGACCTTTCCGGCAAGTCGGGCGAGATCTGCGCCATCGACTGGTCGGGATCGGCGGGGAAGTGAGGCGATGATCACGCCCGCCTTCTGCCAGACCATGGCGCGCTACAACGCGTGGCAGAACCAGTCGATCTACATGGCAGCCGCGACGCTGGACGAGGCCGCGCGCGAAGCAGATCGCGGCGCGTTCTTCGGATCGATCCGGGCCACGCTCAGCCACCTGATGTGGGGCGATCTGATGTGGATCTCGCGCTTCGACGGGGGCGAGGGGCCCGGCGGCGGCATCGCCGACTCAGCGGCGCGCTACGACTGGGCAGCGCTCTGGGCGGAGCGCCCCAAGCTCGACGCGCGGATCGCGGCATGGGCGTGGATGGTGTCGCCGGACGAGCTCGCGGATGAATTGCGGTGGCACTCCTTCGCGCTCGGGCGCGACATGGCCAAGCCCTACGCGCTCTGCGTGATGCATTTCTTCAACCATCAGACCCATCATCGCGGGCAGGTCCACGCGATGCTGACCGCGGCAGGCGCAAGGCCCGATGACACCGATCTCCCCTTCATGCCCGAGGAGGTCCCGGAATGGCGCTGATCTCGCCCTCCCGGCGCCTCCGCCGCACGCCTTTCTCGGACGGCGTCGAGGCCGCGGGCGTGAGCGCCTACACGGTCTACAACCACATGCTGCTGCCGACGGTTTTCCGCTCGCTCGAGGAGGACTATCACCATCTGAAACACGCCGTGCAGCTCTGGGACGTGGCCTGCGAGCGGCAGGTGGAGATCCGGGGGCCCGACGCCGCGCGGCTGGTGCAGATGCTGACCCCCCGCGACCTGCGCGGCATGCTGCCGGGGCAGTGCTATTACGTGCCCATGGTCGACGAGACCGGGGGCATGCTGAACGACCCGGTGGCGGTGAAACTGGCCGAGGATCGCTGGTGGATATCCATTGCCGACAGTGACTTGCTGCTCTGGGTGAAAGCGATGGCGAATGGCTACAGGCTCGACGTTCTGGTCGATGAGCCCGATGTCTCGCCGCTGGCCGTGCAGGGGCCGCACTCGGACGATCTGATGGCGCGGGTCTTCGGCGACGGTATCCGGCAGCTGCGGTTTTTCCGCTTCGGACATTTCGACTTTCAGGGGCGCGACATGGTGATCGCGCGATCGGGCTATTCCCGGCAGGGCGGTTTCGAGATCTACGTCGAAGGGTCCGACATCGGCATGCCGCTGTGGAACGCGCTGATGGAGGCGGGGCGCGATCTGGATGTGCGCGCGGGCTGTCCCAACGCGATCGAGCGGATCGAGGGCGGGCTGTTGAGCTACGGCAACGACATGACGCGCGAGAACACGCCCCATGAATGCGGGCTGGGCCGGTTCTGCAACACCGCGACGGCCATCGGCTGCGTCGGGCGCGACGCGCTTCTGCGCGTGGCCAAGGAGGGGCCGGTCAAGCAGATCCGCGCCATCGAGATCGAGACGAGCTCCCCGCCGCCCTGCGACAGGTCATGGCCGCTCGTGGCCGGCAAGAAACCGGTGGGGATCGTGACCTCGGCCGCGCAATCGCCGGATTTCGGCTGCGGCGTCGGGATCGGGATGGTACGCATGACCCACTGGGACGAGGGCACCGAACTCATGGTGCAGACGCAGGATGGCGTGTTTCCGGCGATGGTGCATGAGGAATTCTGGTACAAGAAACAGGATGTTGTGGCGTGATCTTCACGCAAGACGAATAAAGGGAGACCGGCATGGCTTTTCGCGCATTGGTGGTGGAAGAGGAAGAACAGGGCCAGAAATCGGCCAGCGTCCAGACGCTCGAGGACGACCGGCTGCCCGAGGGTGACGTGACGGTCGCCGTGGAATACTCCACGCTCAACTACAAGGACGGCCTCTGCCTCGGATCGGGCGGCGGGCTGGTGCGCACCTATCCGCATGTGCCGGGCATCGATTTCGCCGGCACCGTCGAGGCCAGCGACGACGACCGCTACAAGCCCGGCGACAAGGTCGTGCTGACCGGCTGGCGCGTGGGCGAGGTCCATTGGGGCGGCTATGCCGAAAAGGCGCGGGTCAAGGCCGACTGGCTGGTGCCGCTGCCGGAGGGGCTGACCCCGCGCGCGGCAATGGCCGTGGGCACGGCGGGTTTCACCGCGATGCTCGCGATCATGGCGCTTGAGGATCACGGGCTAACCCCTCGAAAAGGCGAGGTTCTTGTCACGGGGGCTGCCGGTGGCGTGGGCTCGGTCGCCACAGCCGCGCTGGCCACTCTGGGCTACGAGGTCGCGGCGGTCACCGGACGGCCCGAGCAGGAGGAGTACCTCAAGGGCCTCGGCGCCGCCCGGATCGTGCCGCGCGCGGAGCTGGCCGAGACGGTCAAGCGCCCGCTGGAGGCCGAGACATGGGCCGGTTGCGTGGACGCCGTGGGCGGCGCGATGCTGGCCCGCGTGCTGGGCCAGATGAAATACGGCTGCAGCGTCGCGGCGGTGGGCCTTGCCGGTGGCGCGCAACTGCCGGCGACGGTGGTGCCCTTCCTGCTGCGGGGCGTGAACCTTCTGGGCATCGACAGCGTCATGCAGCCCTACGACAACCGCCTGCGCGCATGGGAGCGGGTGGCACGCGACGTGCCGCAGGACAAACTTGAGGCGATGATCGAGCCCGCGGGCCTTGGCGACCTGCCCGAACTTGGTGCCGCGATCCTCAAGGGCGGCGTGCGCGGTCGCGTCGTGGTGGACGTGCGCAGCTGAGAGGGCGCGAGCGAGGGGGCTCTGCCCCCACGCCCTGCGGGCGCCCCCCCGGAGTTTTCAGCCAGGATGAAGTGCTGGCCGCGCGCGCCTGCCTTGACGAGGGTTAACGCGGTGTTACTTGCGTCGAAGCGGTTTGAGGGGCGACGCGGTCACGCATGACAGAAACACCGATCCTGTACTGGACGCGGCGGGATTTTCGCATCGCGGACAATCCGGCGCTTTGCGCGGCGGCCGCGCGCGGCGCGGTCATCCCGGTCTTCATCGTCGACGAGGTGGTCGAAGGCCACGGGGCCGCGCCGAAATGGCGTCTGGGGCTGGGCGCGGAGGCTTTCGGGGCTGCGCTGCGCGAGGCTGGGTCGGACCTGGTGGTGCGGCGCGGTGTGGCGCTCGATGTGCTGCGCGCGCTTGTCTCCGAGACCGGCGCGCGAGAGGTGCATTGGAACCGGCTCTACGATCCGGCTGCGCGGGCGCGCGACGAGGACGTGAAGGCGGCGCTCAAGGCGGACGGCGTCGCGGCGCACAGCCATGCGGGCCATGTCCTGTTCGAGCCGTGGACGGTGGAAACGGGCACGGGCGGTTTCTACCGGGTCTACACGCCCTTCTGGAAGGCCGTGCGCGGCCGCGACCCGGGCGAGGCGCTGAGGCCCCCGACGCTGCTTGCGCCCGAGAGCTGGCCCTCGTCGCAAGATCTATCCGGTATGGGGCTGGATCGCGCGATGGACCGGGGCGCGGAGGTGGTGCGCCCGCATCTGGCGGTGGGCGAGGCGGCGGCGCAGGGCAGGCTCGGCGCGTTCATGGCGCAGGGCATCGCGGATTACGCCGAGGCGCGGGACGATCTGGCGCGCGACGGCACCTCGCATCTGTCGGAAAACCTCACCTACGGCGAGATCTCCGCGCGCACCTGCTGGTGGGCAGGGCAGCGTGCGATGGAAGAGGGCAAGGCGGGGGCCGAGACTTTCCTCAAGGAACTCGTGTGGCGCGACTTCGCCCATCACCTCGCGTTTCACACGCCACATATCGTGGAGCGCAACTGGCGAGAGGAGTGGGACGCGTTTTCGTGGAACGAGGACGCAGACGCGCCCGAGGTCGTCGCATGGAAACGGGGCCGCACCGGCATGGACGTGGTCGATGCCGCGATGCGCGAGATGTATGTCACGGGGCGGATGCACAATCGCGCGCGGATGCTGGTGGCCTCCTACCTGACGAAGCATCTTCTGAGCCACTGGAAGATCGGGATGGACTGGTTCGAGGATTGTCTCGTGGACTGGGACCCGGCCTCGAACGCCATGGGCTGGCAGTGGTCGGCGGGCTCGGGGCCGGATGCGACGCCCTATTTCCGGGTGTTCAACCCCGAGACGCAGGCCGGGAAATTCGACGCCCATGGCCGCTATCGCCGCAAATGGGTGGCGGAGCTGTCCTCGGCCCCGCCCAAGACGGCGCTCAGCTATTTCGACGCCATCCCGCGCAGCTGGGGCATGTCGCCCGACGACGCCTATCCCGCGGCGCCGGTGGTGGATGCGGCAAGCGGGCGCAAGCGCGCACTGGAAGCCTATGAAAACCGCGGGTTCTGACGGGGCAGGGTCCCGGCGGGGCTTGTAACCCGGCAACGACTGCGGACAAGATGCGTTAAACAGGAATGACCATGACGATAAAGACAACGACCCAAGGGGAAACCGGGCTGCCGCGCTATTTTCAGGCGGTGTTCGACCAGGCCAGCCGCATGGAACACGGGCGCCTAGACATGGTGCTGCCCGATGGCCGCGTCTTTCGCACCGAGGGGCCCAAGCCCGGCCCGGTCGCGGAGCTGCATATCCACAACACCGACATCTTCGCGCGTCTCATCCGCGAGGGCGACCTGGGCTTCTGCGAGGCCTATCTCGACGGCTGGTGGACCACGCCCGACCTGCAGGCCTTCATGGATCTTGTCCATGCCGACAACGAGGAGGTCTATGACGGCTTTCTCGGCATCAAGCTGGTGCGCGCCTACGAGAGGCTGCGCTTCTGGCTGCAGTCGAATTCCCGGCGGCAGGCGAAGAAGAACATCTCCTACCACTACGATCTCGGCAACGAGTTCTACGGGCTCTGGCTCGACGACACGATGACCTATTCCTCGGCGAAGTTCGAGACCGGGCAGGAAAGCCTCGAGGCCGCTCAGATCGCCAAATACGCCTCGATGGTCGACCAGATGGGCGCACGGCCCGGGGACCATGTGCTCGAGATCGGATGCGGCTGGGGTGGGTTCGCCGAATACGCCGCCAGGGAGCGCGGGCTCAGGGTCACCGGGCTCACGATCTCCAAGGAACAGCACGATTACGCGGTGGCGCGCATCGCGAAGGCCGGGCTGGCGGACCGGGTCGAGATCAAGCTGCAGGATTACCGCGACGAGCGCGGGACCTATGACGGGATCGCGTCCATCGAGATGTTCGAGGCAGTGGGCGAGAAATACTGGCCGGTCTATTTCGACACCCTGCGCGAGCGGCTCAAGCCCGGACGGCAGGCGACGCTGCAGATCATCACCGTGCAGGACAAGCGGTGGGAGATCTACAAGCGCGGCGTGGATTTCATCCAGAAGTACATCTTCCCCGGCGGCATGCTGCCCGCGCCCAAGGTCCTGCGTCAGCAGGTCAGCCGCGCGGGGCTGGAACTGGCGGGCTCCATCGAGTTCGGCGAGAGCTACTCCCAGACGCTGCGACGGTGGCACGATGCCTTCGATGACCGCTGGGACGAGGTCAGGCAGCTCGGCTTCGACGACCGTTTCCGGCGGATGTGGGACTTCTACCTGTGCTCCTGTGCCGCCGCCTTCCGCTTTGGCGTGACCGACGTGATCCAGATCACGGTGCGCAAGCCGGTCTGAGGCGACAAGACTCCACGACGAGTGCGCGGTTTGGTCACAAATGGGCCAGAATCGGCGTGTCTGTTGCGCGTCATGTTCTTTCCGCCGCAGACACAATCCGGCGCCCCCAAAGCGCAGATGCCCACGGCCGCCAAGCTCGTGGCGGCGATCCTGTTCTTCCTCGTGGGATGGCAGGCGGCGGTCTACACGCTGCTGACCTTTCCGCCCGAGATGCCCGCGACCTATTTTCCGCTCACCATCGCCCTGATCGGGCTCTGGCAGGGCTGGATGGTGTCGGGCACGCGGGCGGGGCAGGGGCTTCGCGTCGCCTTCGCCAACGGCGTGCGCTGTTCGGTGCAGATCGCGTTCTTCGGCATTCTTCTGTTTGCGCTCAGAACCATGTTCAGCCGCGCCTCCAACCTGCGCTACGATGCCCCGTGGGAGGCTGTGACGGCCACCTTCGAGCTCTTCATCGAGTACTTCCTGCAATCCCTGACCATCCCCGTCTGGGGTACGCTCTTGATCGGCGGCGCGCTTTGCGGCTTGGTGGTCGAAGCGGCAGGCAGGTTGTGGCGATAGGCCAGGTGACAGAGACAAAGGTCTTTCTTTTCGGAACATTGCGGTACGATCCCCTGCTCAGGCTGGTGGCGGGGCGGTCGTTGTCGTGCGTATCCGCGTCATTGCCCGGCGCGCGCTGCGACCGCGCAGCGTTCGGGGACTGGCCGGTGCTGGTGGGTCACGCGCAAGGGCAGGCCGAGGGGCTGCTCCTGGCGTGCGATCCGGAAACGCTCGCGCGGCTCGATGCCTATGAGGCAGTGTTCGGATATCATCGGCACGATGTCGCGGCGGTCACGGAGAACGGGACCGTCGCGGCTCAAGTCTGGCGGCCCGATCACGACGATCCGGGCAGCGGTGTGCCATGGAGCCTCGCGCATTGGGTCGAGACATGGGGACCGGTGACGGTGCAGGCCGCCGGGGACATCCTGCGTCAGCTCGCGCATCGCACGCCCTCGGACATCGGGCGCGTGGTGCATGTCATCCGCTCGCGGGCGGATGCGGAGCTGCGCAGCCGGGCGTGGCGGCGTCCGGGGCTCGTCGGGCGGGGCTTTGCCGCCGACGATGTCGAGATCGTCGAGCGCCGCCATCCCTATGACGGGTTCTTCTCGGTCGAGGAGGTGACGGCGCGGTTCCGGCGTTTCGACGGCGCCGACCGGTCCGAGGTGCTGCGTGCCGTTTTTCGCGTGACCGATGCCGCCACGGTGCTGCCCTACGACCCGGTGCGCGACCGGATCCTGCTGGTCGAGCAGGTGCGCTTCGGCCCGCTGGCGCAGGGCGACCCCTCGCCCTGGCTGCTGGAGCCGGTTGCGGGCTTCATCGACGCGGGCGAAAGCCCCGAAACCTCCGCCCGGCGCGAGGCGGCCGAGGAGGCGGGGCTCGCCATCGAAGAGTTGCATTTCGTGTCGCGCTACTATCCCAGCCCCGGCGGCGTCTCGCAGGTGCTGTTTTCCTATGTCGGCATCGCGGATCTGCCCGACGAGGCGGCAGGTCTGGGCGGGCATGCCGAAGAGCACGAGGATATCCTCGGGCACGTCATCGGCTTCGACCGGGCGATGGAGCTGATGGAAGCGGGCGATCTGGTCAACGCGCCCGCGATCATCTCGTTGCAATGGCTGGCGATGCACCGCCACCGGTTGCGCGCCGCCGCCGGCCTCTCTTGAGTTTGCCGGCGCGGGCTTCTATCCCTTTGGGTCCCACCCCCTTGTGCGAAAGACCCCGCATCATGCCGTTTCACGCCGATCTAGCCGCCGCCGTCGGGAATACGCCACTGATCCGGCTCAACAAGGTCAGCGAGGCCACGGGCTGCGAGATTCTCGGCAAGGCGGAGTTCCTGAACCCCGGACAGTCGGTCAAGGACCGCGCCGCGCTTTTCATCATCCGCGACGCGATTGCGAAGGGCACGCTCCGGCCCGGCGGCACCATCGTGGAGGGCACGGCCGGAAACACCGGCATCGGCCTCGCGCTGGTGGGCGCCTCCATGGGGTTTCGCACGGTGATCGTGATCCCCGAGACCCAGAGCCAGGAAAAGAAGGACATGATCCGGCTGGCGGGCGCGGAGCTGGTCGAGGTGCCGGCGGTACCCTACGCCGACCCCAACAACTACGTGCGCTATTCGGGGCGTCTGGCCGAGCGGCTGGCGCAGTCCGAGCCCGACGGAGCGATCTGGGCCAACCAGTTCGACAACGTGGCGAACCGGCAGGCCCATGTGGAGACGACCGGCCCGGAAATCTGGAACGACACCGCGGGCCGCGTGCACGGCTTCACCTGCGCAGTGGGGTCGGGCGGGACCATCGCGGGCGTGGCGCAGGTGCTGCAGCCCAGGGGCGTGAAGGTGGCGCTTTCCGATCCCGAGGGGTCGGGGCTCTACAAGCTCTATACCGGCAAGGAGGCTGGGGGAAACTCGATCACCGAGGGCATCGGGCAGGGGCGCATCACCGCCAATCTCGAAGGCTTCACCCCCGACGACGCCTACAAGATCCCCGACAGCGAGGCCTTGCCCATCGTCTTCGACCTGCTGGCGGATGAGGGACTTTGCCTTGGTGGGTCCTCGGGGATCAACGTGGCGGGCGCGGTGCGCATGGCGCGCGACATGGGGCCGGGCCACACGATCGTGACGATCCTGTGCGACTACGGAACGCGCTACCAGTCCAAGCTCTTCAACCCGGCATTCCTTGCCGAAAAGGGCCTTCCGATCCCGCCATGGATGACGGGCCCCGGACGTGACCTGCCGAGCGTCTTCGAGACATGACAAGAGGCTTTCTTGCTCTTCTTCTGGCCCTGATCCTCTTGACCGGGGCCGTCCCGGTCGCCGCCCAGACCGATGTGATGCCGGCACAGACCGAAACGGCGGCGGGGACGGCCACCGAGACGGGCGCGATCGACTTCGAGGCCTGGGAAGCGGAAGCAGATCGTATCGAGACCCTCCTCGAAGCGGGAACGGCCTCCACCTCGTTCTTCCAGAACCTGCGCGCGACGCTGGTGGACTGGCGCGCGCGGCTTCTGGCGGCTCAGGATGCCAATGCATCGCGGATCGCCACGCTCGAGGCGCAGATCGCCGCACTCGGACCCGCGCCGGAAGATGGCAATCCCGAACCGGACGCGATCGCCGAGCGGCGCGCGGAGCTGGATACCCGACTGGCCGATGCTCGCGTTCCGCAGGTCAACGCGGCGGCGGCCTTCACGCGTGCCGACGGGCTGATTCAGGAGGTCGATGCGCTTCTGCGCGAGCGCCAGCAGCAGCTGCTGCTGCAACTGGACCCGAGCCCGCTCAACCCGGTGAACTGGGCCATGGCGGCGACCGCCCTTCGCGATCTCGCGGTCTCGATCCAGAGACAGATCTCCAGCCGCATCGCCGACCCCGTGCGACGCGACGAGCTCGTCGACAGTGCCCCGGTGATCGTCCTTCTGGCGCTTCTGGGTCTTCTGGCACTGTTTCGGGGGCGGCTCTGGACCGAACGCCTGACCGAACGGCTTCAGTCACGCGCTCGCACGCGCGGCCGCACGGCAGTGGCCTTTCTGGTCTCGCTTCTCCAGATCACGGTGCCCATGGCCGGGGTGATGATGTTCCTGACGGCGGTGGTCGCCTCCGGCATGATCGGGCCGCAGGCGACGGCGATCCTCGAAACCGTCGCAGGCCTCGCGGTCGCGGTCTATGTCTCGCTCTGGCTGGCCGGGCGGCTTTTTCGCGACGATGCCGACGACGTCTTCGCCAATCTGAGGGCCGAGCCCGGCACGGCCATGGCCGCCCGCAGGGTCGCCGTGTCCGTGGGCGTGACCGTAGGCCTCACCCTCGTGGCAGAGACGATCGCCGGCCTCGATCAGGTGCCCCCGGCAGCCCACGGTGTCCTGTTGCTGCCGGTCTATGTATTGATGGCCTACCTGTTCTGGCGCGCGTCCCGATTGCTGCGGGCCGATATCACGGAACGGGCCGATGACGAGGTTCCCGGGTTCCAGGCTCGGGCGCTGACGCTTGTCGCCAATATCCTCGTCGTGCTGGCGGTGATCGGCCCGACGCTCGCGGCCATCGGCTACATCAACGCCACGCAGGTGGTGATGGTGCCGACGGCGCTCAGTCTCGCTCTGATCGGGCTGCTCCTGACGCTGCAGCCGGTCGTGCGCGACCTCTATGCCGTGGTCCTGCGCACCACGCCCGAAGCGGCGAGCGACGCATTGATCCCGGTTCTGGTCAATTTCCTGCTGGTTTTCGCTGCCCTGCCGCTCCTCGCGCTGATCTGGGGCGCGCGCCCCGAGACGCTGGGAGATGTCTACGCCCGTTTCTGGGAGGGGTTGTCCATAGGCGATGCCCGGATCACGCCCTCCAGCATCCTTGCGGTCGCGGTGTTCTTCGGTCTGGGCGTTCTGGTGACGCGACTCCTGCAGGGGGCGCTGAAATCGACCGTCCTGCCGCGCACGCGTCTGGATACCGGGGCGCGCACGGCCCTGACCTCGGGCGTGGGGTACCTCGGCATCGGGATTGCGGCCGTCATCGCGATCACGGCGGGCGGCATCGACCTCACGGCCCTCGGCGTGGTGCTGGGCGCGTTGTCGGTCGGCATCGGCTTCGGCCTTCAAAATGTCGTCAACAACTTCGTCTCGGGCATCATCCTGCTGATCGAGCGCCCGATTTCCGAGGGCGACTGGATCGAGGTCAACGGCACCATGGGCATCGTGAAGGATATCTCCGTCCGCTCCACCCGGATCGAGACCTTCGACCGCACCGACGTGATCGTGCCCAACGCCGACTTCATCTCGGGCACGGTCACCAACTGGACCCGGGGCAACACCGTCGGTCGCGCCATCATCACGGTGGGGGTGGCCTACGGGACCGACACGCGGCGCGTGGAGAAGATCCTGACCGAGGTCGCCCGCGAGCACCCGGTCGTCGCGGCCTTCCCCGAGCCGGGCGTGGATTTCCTCGGCTTCGGTGCGGACAGCCTCGATTTCCGCATCCGCGCGATCCTGCGCGACGTGAACCAGCTGCTTGCCGTCAAGACCGAGATCCACCACCGCATCGCCGAGCGTTTCGCCGAAGAGGGGATCGAGATCCCCTTCGCGCAACGCGACATCTGGCTCAGGAACCCCGAGACCCTTCGGCCTGCCGCTCAGGTGGAGGACAAGGCCGATGACACCGACAAGGGGTCCGATCCTGACACCAGCGGAGCCGCCGGAGCCACCACATGACCGAACAGCTTTTCCTCGCCGATGCGTATCGTAAATCCGCGCCCGGTCGGGTCGTCGCCCTGACCGAGGAAGGCGGGATCATCCTCGACCGGACGATCTTCTACGCCCGCGGCGGCGGCCAGCCGGGCGACAGCGGCACGCTGGACTGGTCGGGCGGTCGCATCGCCATCGCCACGGCGGTGAAAGGAGAGGACGGCGCGATCGTCCTCGTCCCCGCAGAACCCGGGGGTCTGCCGTCGGTGGGGGCCACGGTCGACCAGAGGCTCGACTGGGATCGTCGCCATGGCCACATGCGCATTCACACCGCGCTGCATCTTCTGTCGGTGGTGATCCCGCTTCCGGTCACGGGTGGCGCAGTCGGGGCGGGCAAGGGGCGGCTCGACTTCGACATGCCCGAAGCTCCACAGGACCGTGAGGTGCTGGAGGGACAGCTCAACGCGCTCGTCACCCGCGACCTGCCGGTCTCGGAGATGTGGATCACCGAGACCGAGCTTGACGCCAACCCGGGTCTCGTCAAGACGCTGTCGGTGCAGCCGCCGCGCGGGGCAGGTCGCGTGCGGCTGGTACAGATCGGCGCCGGCGCCGGCGCCGTCGATCTTCAGCCCTGCGGCGGCACCCATGTGGCGCGCACTGGCGAGATCGGGAAGCTCAGGATCACGAAGATCGAGAAAAAGGGGCGCCAGAACCGCCGCGTGACGATCGAAACGGTCTGAGGCCCCCCGAAGCCGTCACCCGGTCCGGCGTGAACTCCCGGGCCATTTCCAGGGTGGCTTCCGCCTGGTCCGGTCCGCTTTCTGAAATTTCAGCCCTTGCGCGCAGGTCATGCGCTGCGCTATCGGAAGCCCGCCGGAGAGGTGGCCGAGTGGTCGAAGGCGCACGCCTGGAACGCGTGTAGGCGGGTAACCGTCTCCAGGGTTCGAATCCCTGTCTCTCCGCCACATTCAGACACCGAATCCGTCCAAGGGCCCCCATTGGGGCTTTTTTTCTTTTTGGTTCAGAGGGCGTTGGCCGGGCCATCCGTTCTTCGGAGACCGGACGCTTGACGCAAAACGGGTCTCCGAATGCCCGACTTGTGCACTCGCGCCCGCGCGCCTTGCTGCGACTGATCCAGTCGGCCCCGGCATGGGTCACGGCAGGGACATCCACCTCACCGGCTTCAGCGTCGACGGTGAAAACGACCACGGCCTTGCGACCTGCAGGAATGGCGCGCAGCCCGGGGGCGATCTCGTCCCGCCTCTCCCCATGCCGAGGCGTCCGCTAGGTCCAGTGCCGACGCATCTTGAACTGCATTCCCTTGTGGATCGGGAGATCATTTGATTGCGGCGGCTTGGTTGGTTTGGTCGACTCTTTTTGTTGCATCCGTCTGCTGACGTGCAATGCTTCGAGAATTGGTGCATTTTTTGTTCAGGCTGAAAGGTTGGCCTATTGAAGCGGGATATTTTTCGCCGCGACGCGCTGGAACGCATGGCCAGCCCCGAGCGGCTGGACCGTCCGCTGCGGTTGGTGAGTGGGGGCGGCTGGTTGGTCTTGATCTGCTTCACGGCCTTGTTTTCGGCCGGAGTAGTGTGGGCATCCATCACGAATGCGCCAATCAAGGTGCGAGGCCACGGTATCCTGATCGACGCGGCCGGCCTGATCGAACTCGTGTCGGAACAAGGCGGTTTGTTGCAAGAGATAATGATCGCTCCGGGCGATCAGATCGAAGCCGGCCAGATCATCGCGACGCTGTCACGGACGGAATTGCGCCGTGAATTGAGCGGGGCGCAGTCACTTCTGGCGGATCAGCAGGTGCGCTACGATCAGCTTCTGGCCGCGCAGCAGGAACGTACGCAACGCGAACGCGCAGCGGATGCCGAGCGGCGCGCTTCCTTGAACGCCACCCTCGAGACCTTGCGGACGCGTCTGCCGATCCTTCGCGAACTCGCCCTGGAACTGGCACCGCTGACGGAGCGCGGCGTGGTCCCGCGCAGCCGCCTGCTCGACACGGAGGTCGCTGTTTCGGACCTTGAAGAACGGATTTCAAACCTTGCCACGCAGCTTGATGATATCGAACTCGCAGCGCGCGAGCGGGAAACGCAGCGCGACTTCGAGCTGCTCGAATACCATCTGTCGATGGAAGAGCAGTCCCGGCGGTGTTGTCAGAAGGATTCCGGTTGAGCTGGGCAGGGCGGCCTCGTAGCGTCGGATCATGATTAGATCTGATCCGTTCAAGGGCTTTCACAGCAGCC
>LJSY01000037.1 GCA_001314805.1 Rhodobacteraceae bacterium HLUCCO18
AACTCGTAGCGACGTTGGGACATGCTGCTCTCCTCTTTCCAAAGAGTGAATCAGCAAAGCCAAAACGACGCTAGTCATTTATGAGTGCGTGACCTAGGCGTCAGCGGCCCGCAACTGCCGCGCCAGCCCCGCAAGCATCAGCCGCAGCGCGGCCTCCTGCGTCGCAAGCGGCATGCTGGGCAGCGCGCGCGGCGTCATCGGCGCGGTGTCGCCGGCTGGCGGGCCATTCTTCAGGAATCGCGCCACCTGTTTCGGCGTGTAGGGCAGATGCAGGAAGCCGACGGGACCCTCGAGGCCCGCGCGCGCCATCGCACCGGCTGCGCAGTAGAGCACGAGGTTGCACAGATGCGTGCCCGCGTGGTGCGAGACGATGGCGGGCAGGTCGTGCTCCAGCAGCTCCCCGGCCAGCGCCGCGGCGTCCCAGGTGGCGAAACGGGCGGGCGGACCTTCGGGCTCGATCGGGCCGCCATCGGTGGGCCTCGCGCCCTCGTTGTCGGCCACGCCGAAATCCACGCGGTTGATCGCCGTCGTCTCGAAGCGCAACACCGCCTCCCCCGTGGCGAGGCCGAGCGAGACGTAGAACTCCGGCCTGTGCTCCGCCACCAGCGCCGCGATCACGCCCGGCAGCCGCGCGCGGGAGACGGGAAGCTCCGCCGTCCGGATCGTCACGCCCCCGATTTCCGCCCCGTCGATCCGGCCCAGAAGCTCCGCCGCCGGGTTGTCCGGCAGGCCCGCGAAAGGCGCCGAGCCCGTGACCAGTCCGACGCTCATGCCGCGCCCCTCCCGCCAGTCAGGAAATCCGTCAGGACGGCGTTGAACGCGTCCAGCTGTTCGATGGTGGCCATGTGCCCGCACTCCCGGATGACGTCGAACCGCGCGCCCGGTATCGAAGCCGCCATCGCGCGCATGTCATCGAGGTCACAGAACGCATCCGCATCCGCCGCGATGACCTGCACCGGCAGCCCCGCCTCGCGCACCGTCGCACGGTAATCCGCACCATATCCCGAGCGGAAGGCGCGGAAGAGCGCGGACTGGTTCATCGCCGCGCGCCATTCCTTGAAGTCCTCGACGGCATCGGGGTTCGCGCCCGCCCAGGCGGTTCGAAAGATCGCCTCGGCCTGTTCGGCGGCGAAGGCCAGAGGACCAAGCGTGCCGGCGCGGGCCAGCATCTCTTCCACCTCGCGCCGTCCGGCCTCGGTCGCGTGCAGCCCGCCGCAGGCCAGCGTCAGCGCCGAGACGCGGGCCGACCGGGCGACGAGCGCCCCGGCGATCGAGGCTCCCATGGAGAAGCCCACGACAGGCGCGCGCGTGATCCCGAGCGCGGCGAGGAAGGCCTCGAGGTCCTGCGCATAGAGTTCGGTCGTGTAGGCGGCCTCCGTTGCTTCCGTCCCGCCGACACCGCGCAGGTTGGGGGCGATCGCGCGGAACCCGGCCGCCTCCAGCGCGGGCATGACACCCCGCCAGAGCCTCCACGCGTCCCAGCCGAGGCCATGGATCAGCAGGACCGGCGGCGCAGCGGGCCCGCCCGCCTCGGCATAGTCCATGGAAATGCCGTTCGCCTGAATCGTCCGCATCTGGGCCAATCCGAATCCCGCCCCGGTTCCGTCGCCCATCCTCTCTAGCAGAGGTATTTGATACTGCAATTTACCTGACATTCTACGAAA
The DNA here is from genome assembly GCA_001314805.1 of Rhodobacteraceae bacterium HLUCCO18. GTDB lineage: Bacteria > Pseudomonadota > Alphaproteobacteria > Rhodobacterales > Rhodobacteraceae > Roseibacterium. Next base: position 1,665 of record LJSY01000037.1, read on the forward strand.
CGTGGAAAGTTAAAAATTCAGCCACGCACAGCAAACTGCGCAAAATTGCGGCATGTGTTCGAGCGGAACCCGATGAGCGCCCCTTGCCGCTTGACTCGTTTCCGACGCGCCTCGGTAGCGTTTTCCCATCACCGCCACGTCTCCGAAATCGTGCGTTGGAAAGGACCCCTTCCATGACGAAGCCAAGCATCAAATCACCTCTCTGTCGACCTGCCACCCCTGCCCTCCATCTCGACCGCCGCGGCTTCATGGCTGGCGCGGGCGCGCTTGCCGGGCTCGGCTACATGACCGTCGGCGCCGCAGGCCCGCTGCGCGCCCAGAGCCTCGATCGCGTCGTCCACCAGCTCGGCTGGATCAAGTCGATCCAGTTCGGCGGGCATTTCGCCGCCATCCATCACGGCTATTTCGAGGAGGAAGGCATCGAGGCCGAGTTCGTCTCGGGCGGCCCGAACGCCATCGGTACCGACGTGGCCATCGCCACCGGGCAGGCCGACACCTCCGACACCGACGTGCCCGGCACCATCCGCTCCCGCGCGGGCGACATGCCGATCAAGGCCTTTGCCGCGATCATGCAGCGCGCGCCGGGCGCCATCATGAGCCTCGCGGAAACGCCGTTGAGCTCCGTCGAGGATTTCCCCGGCAAGACCATCGCGTTGCCCACGGGCCTGCAGCCGCAGGTCGCCTCGCTGATGGTGGCCGCCGGCCTCGACCCGGACTCGGTCACCTACGTGCCCGTCGGCACCGATCCCGGCATGCTCGCCGCCGGTCAGGTGGACGGCTATTACGGCTGGGCCACCAACCAGGGCGTGATGCTGATGACGCGCGGCGTGGACATCAACATCGCCTACATGAACGACCTCGGCATCCCCGGCTATGCGGGCGTGATCACCGCCACCGACCAGACCATCGAGGAACGCGGCGACCTGCTGATCCGCTGGCTCCGGGCCGAGATCAAGGGCTGGCAATGGCATCTCGAGAACCCCGAGGAGATGGCCGAACTCATGGTCTCCACCTACGGCCAGCGCGGTCTCGACCTCGAGGCGCAGACGGTCGAAAGCCGCCTGATGGCCGATTTCGTGCCCATCGGGGGTGCCGCCGAGAACGGGCTGCTCTGGGTCGATCCGGAGGTGTTCCAGCAGGGCATCGATTTCGAGATCGCCACCGGCGGGATCGAGGACGGCGCCGTCACCGTCGAGGACGTGGTCACGCAGGACCTGATCGCCGCGGCCCACGGCGCGGCCTGAGCGCGATGTCCGGCGTCCTGTCAGGACGATACCTCGCCCGCGACGACGCGGGCCGTTGGCAGGCGGCCCCCGGTCGCCTGTCCTTCAACGAGGGTGGCGTGCGTGCCGTCACCCCGTCGGACGACGCATCCCGGACGCTGATCCTTCCCGCGCTCTCGAACGCCCATGACCACGGGCGCGGCATGCGGACCACGGCCTTCGGCGCGGGCGACGACGCGCTCGAGGTCTGGATCGCGGCGCTGGGGCGGGAGCCCGCGACGGACCCTTACCTGCGCGCCGCCGTGGCCTTCGCCCGCATGGCCGAGGCCGGCATCGCCACGCTGAACCACTGCCACAATTCCGCCGATCCCGCGCGACTGGTGCAGGAGGCCGAGGCCGTGTCGCGCGCAGCGCGCGACGTGGGCCTGCGCGTGGCCTTCGCGGTGCCCGTCACCGGGCGCAACCCGCTTACCTACGGCGATCCCGCGCCGCTCTTGGACCGTTTACCCGGGCCGCAGGCCGAAGCCCTTCGCGCCCGCCCGGCGCGCGGCCCTTCCGCCATGGACCAGCTTGCCATGGTGGAGGAGGTCGCGGCCTTCGAGCATGAGCTGTTCCAGGTGCAATACGGCCCCGTCGGCCCGCAATGGGTGGAGGACGCGATCCTCGAACGGATCGCCGAAGGCTCCGCGCTGAGCGGGCGGCGCGTGCACATGCATCTCTTCGAGACGACGTACCAGAAGGAATGGGCCGAGGCGGCCTATCCCGGGGGGCTGCTGACGCATCTCGACGCCATCGGCCTTCTGTCCGAGCGGCTGACGGTGGCCCATGGCGTCCATCTCGACGATGCCGATTGCGCGCTTCTGGCCGAACGCGGCGTGCATGTGTCGGTCAACACCTCGTCGAACCTGCGCCTGCGATCCGGCCTGCCGCCCATCGCGCGGTTCCTGCGCCACGGCGTGCGCTTCGGGCTTGGCCTCGACGGGATGGCCTTCGACGATGACGAGGATGCGCTGAGGGAACTGCGCGTGGCCTGGCGTCTGGCGCGCGGCTGGGGGGCGGAGGATGTGCTGAGCCTCGACCGCCTGCTCGATGCGGCGCTGATCGACGGGCGGCGCGCGATCCTCGGTCCCTCGGACAAGGGCGGCGTGCTGGACCCCGGCGCACCCGCCGATCTGCTGGTGCTCGACACGGCGCGGATGACCGCCGATGTGCTGGACGGCTGCGCCGACCTCGTCGAACTGACCGTCGCCCGCGCCCGGGCGGAGGATGTGCGGAGCCTCTTCGTGGGTGGCCGCGAGGTCGTCGCCAATGGCCGCGCCACCGGCCTCGACCGCCCCGCCGCCGAGGCAGAGCTGATGGCGCAGGCCCGCGCCGCCGGGGCGATGCCGCCCGATGACGATCTCAGGGCGCTGCAGGCCGCGCTCGCCGATTACTACCGCTGCGGCTGCCACCGACATCTTCCGCAGACGGAACCGGCAAAGGAGCCAGCCACATGACCGGGATCGACATTCGCGGCGTCACCAAGCGCTTCGACCTTGACGGGCGCAGCCTGACGGCCTTGGACAGCATCGACCTGAGCGTTCCCGAAGGCAGCTTCGCCGCGCTGATCGGGCCCTCGGGCTGCGGGAAATCCACGCTTCTGCGTCTCATCGCCGATGTCTTCGCGCCCTCCGAAGGCGCCATCGCCGTGGGCGGGCGCCCGCCGAAGGCCGCGCGGCTGAACCACGAGATCGGCTTCGTGTTCCAGGCGGCCACGCTCCTGCCATGGCGAACGGTGCGCGAAAACGTGGCGCTGCCCATCGAGATCGCGGGCGTCACGCCCAGGCGCAGCCCCGAGGCGCTGATCCGGCTGGTAGGGCTGCAGGGCTTCGAGGATGCCAAGCCCGCGCAGCTGTCGGGCGGCATGCAGCAGCGTGTCGCCATCGCCCGCGCGCTGGTGCTGGAGCCCAAGGTCCTGCTCATGGACGAACCCTTCGGCGCGCTGGACGAGATCACGCGCCAGCGCATGAACGTGGAGCTTCTGCGCATCTGGCGCGAAAGCGGGACGACCGCGATCCTGGTCACGCACACGATCTCGGAAGCCGTGTTCATGGCCGACCGGGTGCATGTGCTCTCGGCCAATCCGGGGCGCGTGGCGGGCGTGGTGGACGTGGACCTGCCCCGGCCGCGCAGCATCGACCTGATGAAATCGCCGCGGTTCAACGCGCTGGAAAACTCCGTGCGACAGGTCTTGTTCGACGATGACACCGAGGCCGAGAGCACGCCGGAGCGCGCCCATGGCTGAGCGGCTGCGCGATCGGGTCTCGGCCGTCTGGCCGCCGACCGCCGCCCTTCTGGGCCTGTTCGCGCTGCTGGAGATCGCGGTCGCCCTCGGCTGGACGCCGATCACGATCCCCGCGCCCAGCGCGGTGGCGATGGAGTTCGGCCAGAGCGGGGCGGACCTCGCGTATCACATCGTCCCGTCGATCACGGCCACGGTGGCCGGGCTCGCGATCGCGGCCACGCTGGCCGCGACACTGGCGGGGATCGGCGCGTCATGGCGGCGCGCCAACGGGCCGGTCATGACCTTCGGCGTGCTTGTCGACAGCACGCCGCTGATCGCCGTCGCGCCCATCCTGATCGTCTTCGTGGGCGGCGGCATGACGCTGCACATCATCGTCTCGGCCACGGCCTGCTTCTTCCCGCTCCTGATCGGCATGAGCCGTGGCTTCCGCGCCGTCGAGGCGACGGCCGACGAGCTCTTCCACGTGCTCGCCGCCTCCCGCTGGCAGCGGCTGGTGAAACTCGCGCTGCCAAGCGCGCTGCCCTACATCTTTTCCGGCTTCAAGATCGCCGCACCGCTCGCCGTTCTCGGCACGCTGATCGCCGAATGGATGGGGGCCGAACGCGGGGTGGGGATCATGATGATCTACGCCATGTTCTCGTTCAACGCGCCGCAGGTCTGGATGACCATCGTCGCGGTCTGTCTCATGGCCATCGGCGGCTACGGCGCCTTCGCCCTGCTCGAACGGGCCTACCTGCGCTGGGCAGGGCTGGAGGAGGCGCCGACATGACCTCGCCGGTCGATACCACCGTGGACACGCCCGACTGGCGCGCGCTGCCCACACGCGGGCAGAGGGCCGAGGCGCGGCTGGCCGCGTTCTGGCGCTTCATCTCGCGCGTGGCGCTGGGCGTCGGCATCCTCGTCGCGCTCTGGGGCGGGGCGATCGCGCTGTTCGACGTGCCCATCTTCGTGGCGCCGGGGCCGTTGGACACGTGGCAGGCATTCGTCGAGCAGGGCGACCGGCTTTTCGGGGCACTTGGTTTCACGCTGACGGGCGTGGCGATCGGACTGGCGCTCGCCGTGGCCATCGCGCTGTCGCTGGGGGTGATCTTCACGCTCTCGGCGCCGGCCTCGCGCGCCTTCATGCCGCTGGTGATCGGGCTTCGGACGGTGCCGGTTCTGGCGGTCGCACCGCTCCTGATCATGATCTTCGGGCGCGGTCAGGGGACGACCGTCGCCACCGTGGTGATCGTCGGCTTCTTCCCGATCATGGTGAACGCGATGCGCGGCTTCCGATCCGTCAGCCCGACGGTGCACGAGCTGTTTCACGTCGCCGGCGCGACATGGTGGCAGCTCCTGATCAAGGCGCGCATCCCGTTTGCCCTGCCCTTCTTCTTCACCGGTCTCCGCGTGGCGACGACCAGCGCGCTCTTGTCCGCCATGCTGGCCGAGTGGCTGAGCGGCGCACCGGGGATCGGGCGGCTGATCTACGACGCGCTCGGCTATCGCGACATGCCGCTGATGTTCGCCGCCGTGGCGCTCAGCATGGCGACGGCCTTCACCATCTTCGGTCTGGCCACGGCGCTGGAACGGCGCCTCGCGCGCTGAGGCCCGCGCCATCTGGACAATTCATGGCCCGTGTCTAAACCTGAATCACAATCACCAACAGGGGATGGATGAACTCATGAGACTGCTCGCAACGACCGCCGCCGCGCTTTGCCTGACCGCGACCGGGGCGCTTGCCCATGGCGATGACGAATGCGCCGTGGGCAAGACGCTGGAGGACGGCGTCCTGACCATCGCCACGGGAAACCCGGCCTTCTATCCGTGGGTCCTGAACGACGCACCCGAAAGCGGCGAGGGTTTCGAGGCCGCCGTGGCCTACGCCATCGCCGCCGAGATGGGTTTCGACGCCGATGCCGTGACCTGGGTCCGCACCTCCTTCGACGAGGCGATCCAGCCGGGGCCGAAGAACTTCGACTTCAACATTCAGCAATATTCCATCACGCCCGAGCGTGAGCAGATGGTCGATTTCTCCCTGCCCTACTACACCTCGGCCATGGCGGTCCTGACCACCGAGGCGGTCGTCGAGGCAGGCGCCGAGCCCACGCTCGAAAGCCTGCGCGGTCTGCTCTGGGGGGCGGATGCCAACACCACCGCCGTGCCGATGCTGACCGAGATCGTCGGCCCCGAGCGCGACGCGATGCTCTATGGCGACAACGTGGACGTGACGGCGGCGATGCAGGCAGGCCAGATCGACGCCGCGCTCTTCGATCTGCCGACCGCGCTCTACCTCGCGGCGGTGGTGGTCGAGGGCGGCACGATCCTCGGCCAGTTCCCTGCCGACCGCTCCGACAACCCCGACCAGTTCGGGCTTCTGATGGAAGAAGGCAACCCGCTGAAGGAATGCGTCGACCACGCGATCGAGCATCTGACCGAAAGCGGACGTCTGGCCGAGATCGAGGCCGAGTGGCTGCAGGCCGCCACCGGCGTTCCCGTGATCCAGTGACATGACCGACGCGCCACTTCGGGGCGCGGCCGGCGACACATCAGCCGCGCCGACGCGAAGGCAAGCCTACGAGGCGCGGCTGAAACGCCGCTCCAACATGATCGCCGCGGGCTCCACCATCGCGGTGGTGCTCGCGGTCGTCGTGCTCGTGCCGCTGGCCCCAGGATGGGAGGCGGTGCAGCGCAGCTTCTTCAACGGCGAGGTCTTCGCGGCCACTTTCCCGGGCCTTCTGAACGCCTTCATGCTGGACGTGGCCATCTTCCTGTGGTGCGCGCCCGCCATCGCGATCCTCGGGCTTCTCATCGCGCTCTGCCGCGACGTGCGCGCACCCGCGCTCTTTCCGCTCAGGATGTTCGGGGCGCTCTACACCGATATCTTCCGGGGTCTGCCGGTGATCCTCGTGATCTATCTGGTGGGCTTCGGCGTCCCCGGCCTCGGCCTGCCGCGACCGTGGAACTCGCCCTATATCTGGGGGTCTCTCGCGCTGATCCTCGTCTACGCCGCCTATGTGGCCGAGGTCATCCGCTCGGGGATCGACTCCATCCACCAGAGCCAGCGCAGCGCCGCCGCCTCGCTCGGCCTCTCGGAGGCCGACACGATGCGTTTCGTCGTTCTGCCGCAGGCGATCCGGAACGTGGCGCCGGCGAACATGAACCTGTTCATCGCGCTGCAGAAGGACGTGGCGCTGCTGAGCTTCATCGGACCGGTGGAGATCTTCCGGCAGGCTGGCGTCTACAAATCTCTGATGGCCAATTTCACGCCTTACGTGGGCGCCGCGCTGATCTTTCTCGCGATCACCATCCCGGCCACGCGCTACGCCGACTACCTCCTCCACAAGCAGCGGCGGCGGCAGCGGTGAGGGGCAAGCTGGAACTTACCAATGTCTGGAAAAGCTTCGGCGACCATCAGGTCTGCCGGGGCGTGGACCTGAGCGTCGGCGCGGGCCAGATGGTCTGCCTGATCGGGGCGTCGGGTTCGGGCAAGTCCACCCTTCTGCGCTGCATGAACCTGCTGGAGCCCATCGACGAGGGCACGATCCATCTCGACGGTCAGGACATCAGCGAACCCGGCCTCGATGCACAGCCCATCCGCACGCGGATCGGGATCGTCTTTCAGTCCTACAACCTCTTTCCCCACATGACGGCGGCGCAGAACGTGATGCTCGCCCCCCGCCGCGTGCGGGGAAAGACCCCGGCCGAGTTGGCCGCGCCGGTGCAGGCGCTGTTCGCGCGCTTCGGCCTTGCCGACCGGATGGACCACTACCCCGACCAGCTGTCGGGCGGACAGCAGCAGCGCGTCGCGATCATCCGGGCGCTCGCCATGTCGCCCGAGATCATGCTTTTCGACGAGATCACCTCGGCGCTCGACCCGGAACTGGTGGGTGAAGTTCTCGACGTGCTGCGCCAGCTGCGCCACGAGGGCATGACCATGGTGCTGGCCACCCACGAGATGTCCTTCGCCCGGGAACTCGCCGATACCGTGTGCTTTCTCGACGGCGGCCGGATCATCGAGCAGGGACCGCCCGAGGCGATCTTCGCCGCCCCGCGCGAGGCGCGGACGCGGGCCTTCCTCGAGCGGGTGCTTTAGGCAGCGGCGGTTTGCGCGGGGCCGGTCCCGCGGAATTGCGCTCACGTCCGGGCCTGCTATCCTCAGGAATGGTCCCCCAAGGAATGGTCCACCACGGGCCCGGATCGGCAGTCCGTCACGCGCCTGCCCGAAAACACCGCCAATAAACCTTTGAACCCCGCGGGATTCCGGGCAGTATGACGGTGGAACAGATCCCGGCACGCGGGACGAGAGACGAAATCAGCGGAGGAAGACAAGCAATGACCAGATTCATGTCGAACGGCGGCGTCAGTCGCAGGGGGGTTCTCAAGGGCGCGACCGCGATAGGGGCCGCGGCCCTCGTCACGCCATGGGGCACGCCGCTTCGGGCACAACCGACGCGCGGCGGCACGCTGCGGGTGGCGATCTCCACCGGCGGCACCACCGACTCGCTCGATCCCGGTTCGTGGGATTCGGAGTTCATGAACTTCCAGGCCCATACGCGGAACGGGTTCCTGACCGAGATCGCCACCGATGGCAGCATCGTGCCGGAACTCGCCGAATCGTGGGAAGCCACGGACGACGCGGTCGTCTGGACCTTCCGCATCCGCGAGGGCGTGCAGTTCCATTCCGGCCACGTGCTGACGGCCGAGGACGTGGTCGCCTCGATCAACCACCATCGCGGACCGGACAATACCTCGGCCGCGGCCCCCATCGTCGCCGATATCGCGGAGATCACCGCCGACGGCATGACCGTGACGGTGACGCTGTCCGCCGGCAACGCGGACTTCCCCTTCGTGATGTCGGATTATCACCTGCCGATCCTGCCCGCGCAGGCCGATGGCACGATCGACCCGTCGACCACCGATGGCTGCGGCCCCTTCCGGCTCGACAACATCGAGTTCGGCGTGCGCGCCGATTACACCCGCCATGACGGCTACTGGAAAGAAGGCCTGCCCTATTTCGACGCCGTCGAGCAGATCCTGATCTTCGACAACGCCGCACGGCAGAACGCGCTGATCTCGGGCGAGGTCGACTATATCGACAGCGCCGACCTGAACACCGTGCACCTGCTGGAACGCGCGCCGGGCATCAACGTGCTGTCGATCACGGGAATGCAGCATTACGGGCTTCCGATGGACACCCGCGCCGCGCCCTTCGACGACAACAACGTCCGCCAGGCGCTGAAATACGCCATCAACCGGGAGCAGCTGGTCGAAACCATCCTCAACGGGTACGGCACGGTCGGAAACGACCACCCGATCGGACCGGGCCAGCGGTTCTTCAACACCGAACTGGAGCAGAAGGAATTCGACCCCGACCGCGTCGCCTTCTACCTGCGCGAGGCCGGGCTCGACAGCCTGTCGGTGGACATCCACCTTGCCGACGCGGCCTTCGCGGGCGCGGTCGATGCCGGGATCCTCTACTCCGAAAGCGCGGCAGCGGCGGGCGTCACGATCAACGTGGTTCGCGAGCCGAACGATGGCTACTGGTCCAATGTCTGGATGCAGAAGCCCTTCGCCGGCACCTATTGGGGCGGCCGCCCTACCGAGGACTGGATGTTCGCGACCGCATATGCCGAGGGCGTGCCGTGGAACGAAAGCTACTGGTCGAACGAGCGCTTCAACGAGCTTCTGGTCGCCGCGCGTTCGGAACTCGACGAGGACATCCGCCGCGAGATGTATTTCGAGATGCAGGATATCGTCGCCAACGAGGGCGGCACCATCATCCCGATGTTCGCCAACTACGTGGGCGCCTATTCCGACGCGCTGGCCCATGGCGACCAGATCGCGTCGAACTGGCGCAATGACGGTCACCGGATGAGCGAACGCTGGTGGTTCGCCTCCTGATCCGACACCGATCACCCCCGGGCGGCCGCCGCCCGGGGGTCTTTTGACGCCGCCGGGCCCCGGCGCATCGTCGCAAGAAGAACACCGAAGCCGCGTCCGGGACCGAAGACCTGACAAAGCGGACCGAGGGGGGACATGTCACATATCTGGATCATGATCGCGAAGCGTCTGGGGCTGGGCGTCGTCACGCTCTTCGTGGTCTCGCTGATCATCTTTCTGGGCACGGAGCTTCTGCCCGGGGATTTCGCGCAGGAGATCCTCGGCCAGGCCGCCACGCCCGAGACCGTCGCGGCCCTGCGGGAACGTCTGGGCCTGAACGACCCGATGCACATCCGCTACATCAACTGGCTGACGGATATCGCGCGCGGCGAACTGGGCGTCAGTCTCGCCAACGGGCAATCGGTGTCCGACCTGATCGGGCGACGGCTTGGCAACACGCTTTTGCTGGCGCTTTACGCCGCGGCCATCGCGGTGCCGCTGTCGCTCATGCTCGGCATCCTCGCGGCGCTGTTCCGCAACTCCTTCTTCGACCGGTTCGCCAATGCCAGCGCGCTGACATCGATCTCGTTCCCCGAGTTCTTCGTGGCCTACATCCTGATCTTCTTTCTCGCGGGTGCCGGCGGCGTCTTTCCGTCCATTTCGAATTTTCGGACCGACCCGAGCTTCGACGAGTTCCTCTACCGCGCCTTCCTGCCGGCGCTGACGCTGACGCTCGTCGTCACGGCGCACATGATGCGGATGACGCGGGCGGCAATCATCAACCTGCTGGCTTCCCCGTATATCGAGATGGCGCGGCTCAAGGGCATGTCGCCGATGCGCATCATCGTGAAGCACGCGCTGCCCAATGCGCTGGCGCCCATCATCAACGTGATCGCGCTGAACCTCGCCTATCTGATCACCGGCGTCGTGGTGGTGGAGGTCGTCTTCGTCTATCCGGGCCTCGGGCAGCTGATGGTCGACAGCGTGGCGGCCCGCGACATGCCAGTGGTGCAGGGCGTCGCGCTGGTCTTCGCGGCGGCCTATGTCCTTCTCAACCTCACGGCGGACGTGTTGGCGACCTTGTCCAACCCGCGCCTCGTGCACCGGCGCTGAGGGGGAAGGGTCATGGGTTTTCTGACCGGTCTCTTCTGGCTTGCCGCCGTCATCGTCGGCGCAATGGCCGCGGGCTGGGTGTTCCGCACCGCCGTCATCGCCGTCAGCCCACACGGGGTGGCGAGGGAATTCCGCACCATGCCGCTGACGGCGGGCTTCGGGCTTCTGATGATCGTGATCTACGTTCTCGTCGCGGTTTTCGCGCCCGCCATCGCGCCGTTTTCCGAGACCGCGATCGTCGGCCGCGAGTACCAGGCCTGGGACAATGTGCACCTTCTGGGCACCGACAATCTGGGGCGCGACATGCTTTCGCGGCTGATCTACGGCGCGCGGAACACGGTCGGCATCGCCTTTGCCACAACCGCGCTCGCCTTCATCCTCGGCTCGGTGCTCGGCCTTCTGGCGGCGGTGGTGGGCGGCTGGCTCGACCAGCTTCTGTCGCGCATGGTGGACGTGCTGATGGCCATCCCGGCGCTGATCTTCGCGCTGCTGCTGCTGACCATCGTCGGCACGTCGGTCATCAACATGATCCTCGTCATCGCGGTCATCGACGCCACGCGGGTCTATCGCCTTGCGCGCGCCGTGGCGATGAACATCGTCGTGATGGATTACGTGGAGGCCGCCAAGCTCAGGGGCGAAGGCCTCTGGCGCCTCATCACGCGCGAGATCCTGCCCAACGCCTTGGCGCCGCTGGTGGCGGAGTTCGGTCTGCGCTTCTGTTTCGTGTTCCTCACCATCTCGGCGCTGAGTTTCCTTGGCCTCGGCATCCAGCCGCCGACGGCCGACTGGGGGTCGATGGTGCGGGACAATGCCACGCTGATCTCCTTCGGAGACATCACGCCGCTTCTGCCGGCGGGCGCCATCGCGCTTCTGACGGTCAGCGTGAATTTCGTCGTCGACTGGCAGCTGCACCGCGCCAGCGGTTTGAGGGAGTGAGCCGATGACGGAAACGAACAAGGACGTCCTGCTGTCCATGAAAGGCCTTCGGATCGAGGGCCGCGCGGACGAGGAATGGACCGAGATCGTCAAGGGTATCGACCTGACGCTGCACAAGGGCGAGGTACTGGGCCTGATCGGCGAATCCGGGGCCGGAAAGTCCACCATCGGGCTTGCCGCGATGGGATTTGCCCGTGACGGTTGCCGCATCACGGGCGGCGAGATCACCTTCGACGGGATCGACCTGCGCGCGGCCTCCGAGCGCGAGCGGCGGGGCCTGCGCGGCAAGCGCATCGCTTATGTCGCGCAATCGGCCGCCGCCAGCTTCAACCCGGCCCACAAGCTGATCGACCAATATGCCGAGGCGCCGGTCCGGCACCACGTCATGAGCCGGTCCGAAGCGGAACACGACGCGGTGGACCTCTATCGCCGGATGCAGCTTCCGAACCCCGAGGAAATCGGATTTCGCTACCCCCACCAGGTCTCGGGCGGGCAGTTGCAGCGCGCGATGACGGCGATGGCGATGTCCTGCCGGCCCGACCTGATCATCTTCGACGAGCCCACCACCGCGCTCGACGTGACCACGCAGATCGAGGTTCTGGCCGCGATCCGGGATATCGTGGAACAGTTCGACACGGCCGCGATCTACATCACCCACGACCTCGCCGTGGTGGCGCAGATGGCCGACCGCATCAAGGTGTTGCTCCGGGGCGAAGAGGTCGAGGAAGCCGACACGCGCATCATGCTGGACGCACCGACGCAGGACTACACCAAGTCCCTCTGGGCCGTGCGGAGCTTCACGCGTCCCACGCAGCCGCCTGTCGAAAAGGGCGTGACGCCCGTGGTCTCGGTCCGCAACGTCACGGCGGCCTACGGGGTGATCGATGTCCTGACGAACATCAGTTTCGACATCCACGCGCGCCGCACCGTCGCCGTGGTGGGCGAATCCGGCTCCGGCAAATCGACCACGGCGCGGGTCATCACCGGCCTTCTGCCGCCGCGCCGGGGCGAGATCCTGTTCAACGGCGAGGCACTGCCGCCCGACTACCGCCGCCGCACCCGCGAACAGCTCAGGCAGGCGCAGATGATCTACCAGATGGCGGACACGGCGCTGAACCCCAAGCTCAGGATCCGCGACCTGATCGGACGGCCCGCGCAGATGTATCTGGGCCTGCAGGGCAAGGCGCTGGAGGACCGTATCAAGGACCTCCTGTCGCTGATCGAGCTGGAGCCGGGCGAGTATATCGACCGGGTGCCGTCGGAGCTTTCGGGCGGGCAGAAACAGCGGATCGGCATCGCCCGCGCGCTCGCCGCAGAGCCGCAATTCATCATCTGCGACGAGGTCACATCCGCCCTCGACCAGCTGGTGGCCGAGGGGATCCTGAAACTGCTCGACCGGCTTCAGGGCGAGTTCGACCTCGCCTACATGTTCATCACCCATGACCTCGCCACGGTCAGGGCCATCGCCGACGAGGTCGTGGTGATGAAGGAGGGTCTCGTGATCGAGGCCGGTCCCAAGCTCGAGGTGTTCCAGCCGCCCCACGACCCCTACACCGAGCTTCTGCTGTCATCGGTGCCCGAGATGGATCCCGACTGGCTGACACATCTGCTGGAAGAACGTGACGCCGGCCGCGCTGGCGCCGATGTGGAACCGGCAGGGCACTGAGGCGGCGCGACGCTCGCCGCAGGGCATGCCCGCGGCGACAGGGAACGGACCGGGGGGCATCGCATGTCGGATTTCGTAGCACTTCTGGGCGTGAAGGGCGGGCCGGCGATCCGGCCGGGGTCGAACATGCCGACCTCGATCCTTCTGTCGCTTGCCGAAAAGACGGTCCTCGTCGACGCCGGCCTTGGCGCCGCACGGGGCGTTTGCGATCAGGGCGTGGCGCTGACCGCGATCGACGCGATCCTCGTGACCCACCTGCACTCGGATCACTATCTCGAGTTGGGCCCCCTCCTCCACACCGCATGGACCGCGGGCCTGACCCGGCCCATCCCCGTCTACGGCCCGCCTCGGCTCGCCCGGTACTGGCAGGCCTTCCTGACCTCGATGGAGGACGACATCGCGCTGAGGATCGCGGACGAGGGCCGCCCCGACCTCGCCCGCCTCGTGGAGCTTCGCGCGATCCCGGAGAACGGCCCGATCGACCTTGCCGGGATAACGGTCCATGCGCTGGAAAACGAGCACCCGCCCGTGCGGCCCAGCTACGCCTTCCGCTTCGAAACCGGCGACAAGCGCGTCGTCCTGTCCGGCGACACGGCCCCGATCCCGGCCATGGCGGGTTTCGCCAAGGGCGCCGATCTGCTGGTCCACGAGGCGATGCTGAGCCATGGCGTGGATGCCCTGATGGCGCGCATGACCAATGGTGACGAGCGCCTGCGCACCCATGTCCTGCGCAGCCACACGGACGCCGAGGATGCCGGCCGCATCGCCACCGAGGCCGGCGTGAGGCACCTCGCGCTCAACCATTTCGTCCCCGACGGCATCCCCGGTTTCACCGAAGCCGACTGGGAGGCCGCCGTGCGAAAGACTTGGGCAGGCCCCCTCACGCTCGGGCGCGACGGGATGCGGATCGACCTCTAGGCGCCGCCCTTCGCCGCCGCCACGTGTTCGGCCACATGCGCCTTGTAGAGGTCCCGGATCCGCTGCGTCACCGGCCGCGTGCCGTCCCCCACCGGCTTGCCGTCGATCTCGGCCACCGGTGTCTGCGCCCCGAAGGTGCCGGTCAGAAACGCCTCCTCCGCGCCATGGGCCTCGTAGAGCGAATAGTTCTTCTCGAAGACGGGGATCCCGTCGGCCCGGCAAAGGTCGATCACCTTCTGACGCGTCACCCCGTTCATGCAGTAATCGCCCGTCGAGGTCCAAACCTCGCCCCGGCGCACGATGAAGAAGTTGCACGCGTTCGTCGTGTTCACGAAGCCATGCGGGTCGAGCATCAGGGCCTCGTCCGCGCCCGCCTGCTCCGCCTGAAGACAGGCGATCACGCAGTTGAGCTTGGAATGGCTGTTGAGCTTGGCGTCCTGGCTCATCGGCAGGCCACGCACCTGCGGCACGGTGGCCAGCCGGATGCCCCGCTCCTGCAGACGGTCGACCGGTTTCGAATGCTCCATGATGATCACCAGCGTCGGGCCTGACCGGCTGAGCGCAGGGTGCTGGAAAGGCCGCACCTTCACCCCCCGCGTCAGCATCAGGCGGCAATGGACATCCGTTTCCATCCCGTTGGCGTGACGCGTCATCTCCAGCGCATCCATGATCCCCTTCCGATCCATCCCGGGATCGAGGCTCACGGTCTTGCAGCTGTCGAAAAAGCGATCCATGTGATCGTCGAAGAACGCCCAGACGCCATCGTAAAGGCGCATCCCCTCCCACATGCCGTCGCCCAGCATGAAGCCGCTGTCATAGACCGAGACAACGGCCTCGTCCCGGTGCTTGAGCGCACCATTGACGTAGATGCGGATATAGGCGTTGCGCGGATCCTCCAGCGCGTCGTGGGTGGTGACCATGTACGATCTCCCTACTGGTAAAGCCCGGCGACCCGCCCCCGCAGCCGGATGAGGCCGAGCACGGTGTCGATGGTGGGCGTGGGCGTGTCGGTGATCCGCCCCAGCTCCTGCACCGAGCCCACCAGCGCATCGATCTCCATCGGCCGCCCCGCATCGAGGTCCTGCAGCATCGAGGTCCGGTGCGCGCCCACTGCCGCGCCGCCATCGATGCGGCGTTCCACGTCGATGGGGAACTTCACGCCCAGCTTTTCCGCGATCTGCTGCGCCTCCAGCATCATCGCGCGCGCCACGGCCCGCGTGCCGGGATCGGTGCAAAGCACATCGAGCGTGGCAAGGGTCAGCGCCGAGATCGGGTTGAACGAGAGG
Source organism: Rhodobacteraceae bacterium HLUCCO18 (assembly GCA_001314805.1). Classification (GTDB taxonomy): domain Bacteria; phylum Pseudomonadota; class Alphaproteobacteria; order Rhodobacterales; family Rhodobacteraceae; genus Roseibacterium. The sequence goes on from LJSY01000037.1 coordinate 16,953, forward strand.
TTCCCCCAGAGCTTCACCCAGATCTCGTCGCGCAGGCGCGGGCGCACCGGTGCCTTGAGGCCCGCGGCCCCCAGCGCCTGCGACAGGGCCATCGCGCGCTCGGATTTCGACCCGTCCGGCTCACCCAGCGAAAACCGGTTGCCCTCGATATGCCGGATCGTGCCCGGCTCGGAAACCTCGGCTGCCGGGTAGACGACGCACCCCAGCACCCGGTCCGGCCCGAACCCGTCCCATTGCGCGTTGCCCGGATCGACGCTTTCCAGCCGGGTGCCTTCCAGCGGGCCGCCGATCTTGTGGAAATACCACCAAGGCACCCCGTTCACGCCCGAGACGATCGTCGTCTCCGGCCCGATCAGGGGCTGCATCCGTCCCACCACCGGCGGCACCGAATGGGCCTTCAGCGTGACGATCACGTAATCCTGCGGCCCAAGCTCGGCCGGATCTTCCGAGGCCGTGACCGGCACCGTTACCGTCTCACCTTCTTCTACAAGAGAAAGCCCCTTCTCCCGCATCGCCGCCAGGTGCGGCCCGCGCGCGACAAGGCTCACATCCGCGCCGGCCTGTGCCAGTTTCACGCCCATGTAGCCGCCGATGGCGCCCGCTCCGAATATGCAGATCTTCATGTCCCGTCCCTCACCATGTCTCTCGCTCTGCCCCCCGAAAGCGCCGATCGCCTCCCGCGCAGGCCCCACCCCTTCATCTTTCCGAAAATACGCCGGGGGGAGGCCGCAGGCCGGGGGGCAGGCCCCCCTCGGGGAAAACAACGGGCGAAGCCCTCCGTTTCGATCGGTGCGCGCGCGCGCCGAAGCCTCACGCGCCCTCGACCAGTCCCAGCTTCTCCGCAAGCCCGATGCGCTGCAGTTTGCCCGTGGCCCCCTTCGGGATCTCGTCGAGGATCACCACCTTGCGCGGCACCTTGAAACCCGCCAGCCGCTCGCCCGCGAAGGCGCGGATCGCGGCCTCGTCGGCCTCGGCCCCTTCGCGCAGGACCACGGCCGCGGCGACCTCCTCGCCGAGCTTGGGATGGGGCAGCGCGAAGGTCACCACCTGCGCCACGGCCGGATGCGCCGAGAGAACCCCGTCGACCTCCAGCGGCGAGACCTTTTCGCCGCCACGGTTGATGATCTCCTTCAAGCGTCCCGTCAGGGTCAGGTACCCCTCTTTGTCGAAGGTTCCCTGGTCGCCCGTGCGGAACCAGCGCCGTCCCTCGGCCTCGAAAAAGCTCTTGGCGTTGGCCTCGGGGTTGCCCTCGTAGCCGGGCGTCACGTTCGGGCCCGAGATCACCACCTCGCCCACGTCGCCGCTTCCGACCAGACGGTCCTCCACCTCATGGGCGATGCGCACCAGCGGCCCCGCCTCCACACCGACGGAGCCCGGTTTCTGGGCCCGCGGCGGCAGCGGGTTGGACGCCATCTGGTGCGTCGCCTCGGTCATCCCGTAGCCCTCGATCACGGGCGCGCCGAAGGTCTCGGCCAGCTGCTCCATCACCGGCCCCGGCAGTGACGCCGAGGACGACCGCAGGAAGCGCAGCGGCACCTCGGCGATGGTCTCGGCATTGCGGCCGGCCCGCGCGAGGATCGCCTGGTGCATGGTCGGCACGGCAGTGTACCAGCTCGGCCGCGTCTCCTTCATCCAGCCGAAGAACTTCAGCGCGTCGAAACCGGGCGCGCAGCAGACCGAGGCGCCGGCCGCCAGCGAGGCCGACACGGCGGCGATCAGCCCGTGGATGTGGAAAAGCGGCATGACGTTGAGACAGCGGTCCGCGGGGGACAGGTCCAGCGAGGCGCCGATGTTTCGCGCCGAGGCCGCGAGGTTCGACTGCAGAAGCGGCACGATCTTGGGCCGCGAGGTCGTGCCCGAAGTGTGCAGTATCAGCGCCACGTCGCCCGGACCGGGCGCAGATATATCCATGTCTTCCGGACCGGGCGGCGACGCATCCGCGTCTCCCGCCGACCCATCGGCATGCAGGGTGAAGCTGCCGGCAGGCCCCGCGCCCGGCCGCAGTCGGATCACCGGCAGCCCGAGCTCTGTCGCCGCGGCATGGGCCGGGCCCGCCTCGCCCTCGATCAGGATCACGGCCTTGGCCTTGAGGTCCTCGAGGTAGAAGGCGAACTCGTCCTGCTTGTAGGCGGGGTTGAGCGGGCAGGTCGTGGCCACCTGCGCCACTGTCACGAAAGCCGCCGCCATCTCGGGGCCGTTGGGCAGCACGATCGCCACCCGGTCGCCCCGGCCGATCCCCGCGCCGTGCAAGGCTCCTGCCACGTCGCCCGACAAGGCGCGCAGGCCCGCGAAATCCATCCAGTCCCGCCCCGGCGCGCCCAGCGCGGGCGCCGCCCCGTCATGCGCGGCGATCAAGGCCGACAGTGTCTTGCTCATCTCGTCCCTCCCTTCGTCCCGTCACGTCGGAACCCGGCGCCCGCCCCTCGTGGCGCCAACACGGAGGCAGCACATCCCGCGCCGGGATGCAAGCTACCGCTCTCCCTTGCGATACGGCGTCATCAGCGCCTCGGGCACCTGCGCGCGGCGGGCCACGAGGATCAGGGCCACGATCGACAGAACATAGGGCGCCATCAGGAAAAGCTGGTAGGGCACGCCCTCCACCACCGTCTGCAGCCGCAACTGGTACGCGTCGAAAAATGCAAAGAGCAGCGCCCCCAGAAGCGCCTTTCCCGGCCGCCAGGATGCGAAAACCACAAGGGCTATGCAGATCCAGCCCCTTCCCTGCACCATTTCGGGAAAGAAGCTGTTGAAGGCCGCCGTGGTCAGGAACGCACCACCCAGCGCCATCAACGCCGACCCCGCCATGACGCAGCCGATGCGGATGAGCGTGGGATCGAGCCCCTGCGCCTCCACCGCGTGGGGGTTCTCTCCGGTCATCCGGATCGCGAGGCCCAGCGGCGTGCGCGCCAGCACATAGGCCAGCACCGCCACGGCCAGCAGCGCGAGATAGGTCGGTACCGCCTGCGAGAACAGCACCGGGCCGAGCAAGGGAATGTCGGACAGGACGGGGATGTCGAGCGGGCGGAAAGGCACGATCGTCGGCGGCGATTCCCCCACGGTCACGATCAGGCGATAGAGGTAGTAGGCCACCGCCGAGGCAAAGAGCGTGATGCCCAGCCCCGATACATGCTGCGACAGGCCCAGCGGCACGGTCAGAACCGCGTGCAGAAGCCCCAGGAGCGCCCCGGCGCCCGCCGCGATCAGAAGCCCCGTCCAGAGGTCCGCGCCGAGGAAAACAGACAGCCATCCGACCATGGCGCCCATGGTCATGATCCCCTCGATCCCGAGGTTCAGCACCCCGGCACGCTCGCACAGGAGCGCGCCCAGCACCCCGAAGATCAGCGGCGTGGCGATGCGCAGGACCGCGGCCCAGAGGCTCGCGTTGAACAGAAGGTCGAGCGCCTCGATCATCGCCGCACCCTGTAGCTGGTGAAAAGAAGCGCCACGAGCATGGTCAGCAGCGCCAGCGCCACGATCACGTCGGCGATGAAGGACGGCACGCCGGTCGCCCGGCTCATGGCATCCGCGCCGACGAAGACCGTGGCCACGAAGACCGCCGCCGCCACCACGCCCGCAGGATGGAGGGCCGCCAGCATAGCCACCACGATCCCCGCATAGCCGAAGCCCGGCGACATGGTCGTGGTCACGCCCCCGGTGACGCCCATGACCTCGATGCCGCCCGCCAGTCCCGCGAGCCCGCCGGACAGAAGCGCCACGCCCATGATCGTGCGCGGCAGCGACACGCCCGCGAATTCCGCAGCCCGCGCGTTGAAGCCCGCCGCCCGCGCCTCCGTCCCGAAGACGGTGCGCGCGAGGATCAGCCAGACGACCCCCGCCACGGCCAGCGCGATCAGCAGCCCGATGTGCAGCCGCGTGCGCGGGACCAGATCGGGCAGACGGAACGCGTCGTCCACCGGCACCGATTGCGGCCAGCCGAAGGCCAGCGGGTCGCGCAGCGGGCCCTCGATCATCAGGCCCACGAAGAGGATGACGATGAAATTCAGCAACAGCGTCGTGACCACCTCGTCCACGCCGAAGCGCAGCCGGAGGAAGGCAGGCCCGGCCAGCAACAGCGCACCGGCGGCCATGCCCACGACCATCAGGACGGCGATCCCCAGCGCCGGGGGCAGGCCCGAGATCAGGTCATGGCCAACCCAGGCCACCGCCAGCGCGCCGAGGTAGAATTGCCCCTCCCCGCCGATATTCCACAGCCGCGCGCGGAAGGCGACGGCGGCGGCAAGCCCCGTCAGCATCAGCGGCACGGCGCGGGTCAGCATCTCGGTCACCGCCAGGCGCGAGCCCAGCGCGCCCTTCACCATCTCGGCATAGGCCGCAAACGGGTTGACGCCCGCCGCGAGGATCAGGCCCGCGGCCAGCGCCAGCGCGGCGGCGATGGCGGCAAGCGGTGCCGTGGCCGCGAGCGCCCAGGGCACGGAGGCGCGTCGTTCAAGCCGCATCTTCGGGTTCCTCCCAGACACCGGCCATCATCAGGCCGAGACGGCGCGGATCGGCCTCTTCCGCCGAGACCGGAGTGGACAACCGCCCGCCGACGATGGCCTGCAACCGGTCGGAGAGGCCCACGGCCTCCTCCAGTTCCTCCGAGATGAGGATGATCGCCGCACCCTCGGACCGTGCTGCCAGAAGCTCCGCATGGACGGCGGCGATGGCGCCCTCGTCGAGGCCGCGCGTGGGCTGGTTGGCGAGGATGACCTTGGGCCCGGCCGAGAGCACGCGGCCAAGGATCAGCTTCTGCATGTTGCCGCCGGACAGCAGTCGGATGCGCGTCTCGGGTGTGGCGCCGCGCACGTCGAAGCGTTCGATCAGCCCCGCCGCATGGGCGCGTGCGGCCGCGCGCCGGACGAAGCCGCGCGTGGAAAACTCGGGGGCCGCCAGACGCTCCAGCACGCTGTTTTCCCACACGGGCAACTCCCCCACCACGCCTTCCGCATGGCGGTCCTCTGGGACGCGCCCGATCCCCTCGGCGATGAAGGCGCGGGGGCCCAGCCCGCCGATTTCGCGCCCCTCGAGCGTCAGTCGCCCGCCCTCAGGCGCGGCGATGCCCGACAGAAGCGCGCCCAGCGCCGCCTGCCCGTTGCCGGAGACGCCGACGATGCCGAGGATTTCGCCGGCATGGACCGTAAAGGACACGTTTTCCAGCGCGGTCTTGCCGTCGAGCTGCACGGTCACGGCCTCGGCCACCAGACGCGGCGCTCCGACGGCATGGGCCTGCCGCCTCGGCCGGGTGACGCGGCGGCCGACCATCAGCTCGGCCAGGTCCTCGGGCGAGGTTTCCGGCGTCTTGCGTTCGGCCACCTTGCGCCCGCCGCGCAGGACGGCGACCCGGTCGGAGGCGGCCATGACCTCGTTCAGCTTGTGGCTGATGAAGATGATCGACAGCCCCTGCCCCGTCATGCCCCGCAAGATCTCGAAAAGCCGCTGCGCCTCGGGCCGGGCAAGCACGGCGGTCGGCTCGTCGAGGATCAGGATGCGCGCGTCGCGATAGAGCGCCTTGAGGATTTCCACGCGCTGGCGTTCGCCCACCGACAGGCGCGCGACCCGGGCATCCGGCTCGACCGGCAGGCCGAACTGCTCGGACAGTGCCATCAGCCGCGCGCGGCCCTCGTCCCGGCGGCTGCGCAGACGCAGGAGCGGCTCGGACCCCAGCATGACATTGTCGAGCACGCTCAGGTTGCCGGCCAGCGTGAAATGCTGGTGCACCATGCCCACGCCCGCCTCGATCGCCGCACGCGGGCGGCCCGGGGGAAGCTCCCGGCCGAAGACTTCGACCCGCCCCTCGTCGGCGGCGTAATGGCCGAAAAGAATGTTCATCAGCGTTGTCTTGCCCGCGCCGTTCTCACCCAGAAGCGCGAGGATCTCGCCCTCCTTAAGCTCAAGCGTCACGGCGTCGTTGGCGGTCAGCGCGCCGAAGCGCTTGGTGATGCGGTCGAGGTGGAGGACGGTGGTCATGCGGGCATCCCCGCGATCGCGAAGGGATAGGGGATGGCCGGCAGATCCGCCGCGATCCGGGCCGCAAGCGACAGGAGCGCGCGGTCGGAATGGCTCGGGCCGATCAGTTGCACCCCGCGCGGCAGTCCGTCGGCCATGCCCGCCGGCATGGCAAGCGCCGGCAGTCCCGCGAGATTGGCCAGCGCCGCCCCCGGCGCCATCGCCTCCATCTTCGCGAGATGGGCGTCGATATCGGTGTGATCGGTGGGGAAATGGCCCACCGGCGGCGGCGGGCCCGAAAGGATCGGCGCAAGCACCACGTCGCAGCCGGTGAAAAGCGCGCGGCGCGTGGCGTCCGACAGCTCCGCCGCCCGGTTGGTCATGGCGAAGACCTCGGTGCCGGACAGGCCGCGCCCCCGCGCACGGTTGGCGGCGGCGAGCGGGCTGATCTCGGCATCCGGGACGCCGAGCGCGTCGAGCCCCGTCGCCAGCGCGACCGACAGTATCTGACCGATCAGCGCGTGCACCTTACGGCCCAGCGCGTCCGGTGCCTCGATCTCCACGATCTCGCAGCCCGCCGCGCGCAGCAGGTCGGCGACACGCCGCGCGGCCTCCGCTTCCGCCGCACCGCAACGGTCCGATATCGCCAGCCCCACGCGCGGGCCGTCGGGCAGCGGCGCTTCGGCCCGCGTGACCCGCGTCAACTCGAACGCCGTCGCGACATCCCGGAGCGAGCGGGCCAGCACCCCCTCCGAGGCGATGCCCATCAGGTGGTTGGCGAAGACCGGCCCCGCCGCCTCCGCCCCGCGCGAGGGTTTCAGCCCCCAGAGACCGCAGGCCGAGGCCGGCACGCGGATCGACCCGGCGGCGTCGGTGGCATGGGCAATGGCGACGATGCCGCCCGCGACGGCCGCCGCTGCCCCGCCCGAGGAGCCGCCGGGCGTCTTTCCCGTGTCGAACGGGTTGCGCGCCACGGGTTTGCCCGGCGGTTCCGCCGACAGGGCGAAGCCGAATTCAGGAACGGTAGAGAGGCCGACGGGCGCAAGCCCACCCGCCCGGAAGCGCCGCATCAGATGCCCCTCGCTCTGGCGGTCCGCGGGCGGGAGCCGGGTGCGCAGGGCTTCGGACCCCACGCCCTGCCGCAATCCGGCCGCCGGTGCGCCGAGGTCCTTGGCGAGCATCGGGACGCCGGCGAAGGGACCGCCCTTCGCCCGCGCCTCGGTGATCGCCTCGCGGATCGCGTCTTCGTCGAACAGCGTCACGACCGCGCCCAAGCCGGCGCGGTCGCGCATCGCATCACACACGGCGCTTGCCAAGGCGGATGGATCGACCCCACCCGCCTTGATGGCGAGGCCAAGCGCCGTCGCGTCCGTCATGCCTGCGGTGCTCCTCAGGCCGGTTCGTCGGCGTCGATCGGAACCTCGAACTCGCCCGCCTCGATCATGGCCTTTTTCGCCTCCATCGCCGGGACCGCCTCGGCCGGCACCATGTCGGACACGTAGATCAGCTCGTTCCCGCCATACTCCATGAAGGAATACTCGGTGTAGTCGCGGCCGACCGGGTTGCCCGCCTGAACGTCGGCCACGATGGCCGCGATGGTCGGCCCGTAGTTCCAGATCGCATTGGCAAAGACCGTCTCGGGGTAGCGCGGGGTGTAGTCGATCAGGCTGCCGATGGCCTTCACGCCGCGCGCCTCGGCGCCGTCCGCCGTGCCGATCCGCTCGCCAAAGAGGATATCCGCGCCCGCGTCGATCTGGGCGATCGCGGCCTCCTGCGCGCGGGCGGGGTCGAACCACGCGCCGATGAAACCGTTGAGGAAGGTGGCGTCCGGGTTCACCTCGGCCACGCCGAAGCGGAAGGCGTTGATCAGCAGGTTGACCTCGGGGATCGGGTAGCCGCCGACGGAGCCGAACACGCCGGTCTCGGACATCGCACCCGCGAGCATCCCGGCGAGATAGGCCGCCTCGTGGTTGCGCGTGCCGAAGACGCCGAAATTCTCACCCGCAGGCCCGCCGGAGGAGCCCATCAGGAATGCCGTTTCGGAGTAGTCGGCGGCCACTTCTCGCGCCTCGCGCTCCACGGCATAGCTTTCGCCCCAGATCAGCTGCGCGCCGCCTTCGGCATATTCGCGCATCGCGCGGGGGTAGTCGGTCGCGGACACGCCCTCGGAAAACTCGTACTCGATCAGGCCCGCCTCGGCGGCCGCCTGCATGGCGATGTGGATGCGGCTGTTCCACGCGTTTTCCACGGGGCTGGCATGAATACCGGCGACACGCACGGCGGTCTGGGCGTTCACGCGGCGGATATAGGCCGGCAGCGCCAGCGTGGCGGCCGCCCCCATCATCAGCGTGCGGCGGGTTGTCCTGAATGTCATGGCAGCGTCCTTTCCTGTTGGCTGGTTCGTTTTTCTAGTCGCGGGGTGGCGCGTAGTCCGCCGGGTCGAGCGTTTCGGGGCGTCCATCGAGCGACAGGGTCGCAACACGTGGCGGGGTGCGCGACAGGACGCGACCCTCGCGGATCACGGCAAGGCGCGTGGCGCGCAGGCGGATCGCCTCGATCGGATCGCTTGCCTGCAGGACGACCATCGTCGCGGGCCCGCCCACACGCAGGCTCGGGTCGGGCAGCCCCATGGCCGCGGCCCCGCCCAGCGTGACGCTGTCGAAGGCCCAGGCCATGGCCTCGCGCGAGGTCATGGGCACGGCATGGATGCCCATATGGGCCACCTCCAGCATGTCGCCCGAGCCCAGCGAATACCACGGGTCCATGGTGCAATCCTGCCCGAAGGCCACGTTGACGCCGGCCGCCCGCAGTTCCGGCACGCGGGTCAGGCCCCGGCGTTTCGGATAGGTGTCGGACCGCCCCTGCAGCGTGATGTTGATCAGCGGATTGGGCACCACATGCATGCCGGATTCGGCGATCAGCGGGATCAGCTTCGACGCGTAGTAATTGTCGTAAGAGTGCATGGCGGTCACATGACTCGCCACAACGCCGCCCCCGAGACCCAGCCGCGTGGTCTCGGCCGCCAACGTCTCGACATGCCGCGACATGGGATCGTCGCTTTCGTCGCAATGGAGATCCACCGGCAGCCCCCGGTCGGCGGCGATCTCGCAGAGCCGTTTCACCGAGGCCGCGCCCTCCTCCATCGTGCGCTCGAAATGCGGGATGCCGCCCACCACGTCCACGCCCATGTCGAGCGCGCGGATCAGGTTTTCCTCCGCGCCCTCGGCGCGATAGAGTCCGTCCTGCGGGAAGGCCACGAGCTGCAGGTCGATGTAAGGCGCGACGCGTTTCTTGACCTCCAGAAGCGCCTCGACCCCGACAAGCGGCGCCGTCGACACGTCCACATGGCTGCGGATCGCCAGAAGCCCCTGCGCCACGGCCAGATCGCAATAGCGCAGCGCGCGCTCGGTCACGGCCTCCGGCGTCAGGAGCGGCTTGAGCTCCCCCCAGAGCGCGATCCCCTCCAGCAGCGTGCCCGATACGTTCATCCGCGGCTGGCCGAGGCTGAGCGTGGCGTCCATGTGGAAATGCGGATCGACGAAGGGCGGCGACACCAGGCGCCCCGTGGCGTCGATGATCTCGGCCGCCTCCGCCTCGATCACGGGGGCAATGTCGACGATGCGCCCGTCCCTGACGGCGATATCCACCGGGCCCCGCCCATCGGGCAGGAACGCCGCGCGCAGCAGCAGGTCGAGCATTCATCATCCCCCGTCGTCTTTGACCAAATGGTTAAAGAAGTTCCGCGCGCGCGCAACGCTTCTCGACCAAATTCGCCATACGATGCGGCAACTGCCATTTTTTTGGGCAGACTTGTCGGTCAATCGGCAGATATGGTGGTATCGGCAAAACGGCGGGCCGCGCGCGCGGCCGGATTTCGGCTTTGCCACCGATGCGGCCTGTGCCAATGACCCGGACCATGACATCGACCAGAGCCCCATTTCCATGGCGCGCCCTAATGCGCCCGCAGAACTGGCCGCTGGCCCTTGTGCTTCTGCTCGGGCGCGGGGTTGCTCTCTTCCCGCTCGGCGCGATGCCCTACCTTGCCCGCCCGCTTGCCGGGGCGCTCTGGCTCTGGCCGAGACTGCGCAGGACGACGCGCAGCAACATCGACCGCTGCCTGCCGGATGTTGCGGACACAGAGCGCGCGCGGCTGGCCCGCGCCTCGACGCGGCATCTGGCGACATCGCTTCTGGTGGCGCTGAAGACGTGGTTCTCCTACCGCAAGGGCGCGCCTGCGTTTCGGGCGAGGTTCGACGGGATGGAGCATTTCGAGGCCGCCCGTGACACCGGGCGAGGCATCATCCTGCTGAATTGCCACTACAATTCGACCGAACTCAACGGCGCCTTCACCGACCAGCTGCCACGCGGCGACCGGCGCTTCACCGGGCTTTACCGCGCGCCCAGCCACGCGGCCGCTGACGAGGTGCTGCAATGGGCGCGCACCGCCTTCACCGACCGTGTCCTGCCCGCCAAGGACATTCGCAGCATCGCGCGCGGTCTGAAGGCAGGCGACGTCACCTGGTTCGCGACCGACCTCGAATTCGGCGGGCGCGGCTTCGTCTGGGCGGAGTTCTTCGGCATCCCGGCGGCCACCAGCAACTCGCTGGCGCGAATAGCGGGGATGTCGAACGCCATCGTCCTGCCGGTGCGCCTGCGCCAAAACAGGCTCGAGATCTTCCCGCCGCTCGACGGCTTTCCCAGCGGCGACGCCGAGGCCGACGCCGCCACCATGAACCGCGCCATCGAGGGACTGATCGTGGACGATCCCGCGCCCTACTGGTGGGCGTTCGACCGGTTCAGGAAACGGCCGCCCGCCTGAGCGTCAGGCCCAGCGCGCGAGCAGACGGGGAAAATCCACCGTCGCACCCAGTCGCGCGGCCAGCAGGTAGAGACCGCCGATCTTGCGCTGAAGGAACAGGGTTTCGGCCGGCGGGATGTGCCACAACTCCCGCTCGCTGCCGATCTCCATGCCCCGGCGACGCATCCGGTCGGGCAGGTCGTCCGTGGCGAAATCGAGCGGGCCATCAAGCGCGGCAAAGCCCATCTCCGCCATGTCGAGGATCGCCGCGCGGTGCCGCTCGGCCAGGCCCGGACGGACGAAGCCCAGCCCCTCCAGCGCCGACAAGACACCGTCGCGGTCGCGTGCGAGGCCCGCGCGCATCAGGTCCAGATGCCCCTGCGCCAGCCCGTCGCCGATCTCGCGCGTCGCCCCGAAATCGAGCAGCACGATCTGCCCCGTCTCGGGCCGCCAGCGGTAATTGGCGAAATTCGGGTCGGTCTGCATCAGGCCGAAATCGAACAACTCCCGCAGGCAGAGCTCGATCAGGGCCGACACGGCGCGGTCGCGGATGTCGGCGGGCGCGTCGGCCAGCGTCTCGATGGGGGCGGAGGGCTCGTAGCTCATCGCGAGAGCACCGCCTGGCGAAAGGTCTGGCCGATAGCGCGGCACGACGAAGCGGTCGTCGCCGTCGAGAAGCGCTGCGAAACGGGCCATGCAGGCGCCTTCGCGGGCGTAATCCGCCTCTTCGTGGAGTTGCAGGCGCGCCTCGGCCATGAGCGGGCCGAGGTCGAGCTCCGCCGGGACCATCCCGCTCCAGCGGATCAGCGCGGCGGCGTTGTCGAGATCGCTGTCGATGGCCTCGCGCACGCCGGGATACTGGATCTTGATGGCCAGCGCCGTGCCGTCCGCGGCGGTGGCGCGATGCACCTGCCCAATCGAGGCCGCCGCCAGGGGCTGCGTGTCGAAGCCCTTGAAGAGACGTCGGAAACCGGCTCCGTAATTGGCCTCCAGCACGGTCTTGAGCTGCTTGGGCGGCATCGTATGCGCTTCGGCACGCAGCCGCGCGAGGATGTTCGACAACTCGGGCGGCAGCAGGTCGCCGGTTTCCATCGACATCAGCTGGCCCAGTTTCATCGCAGCACCACGCATCTGCGACAGCCGGTCGGTGATGCGCTCCACGCTTCCGGGGCTGAGGATCAGCTGGTCGAGGCGCGGACGCTCTCCGCGCGCAAGCGCGCGGCCCGCACCCAGCGCGAGGTCGCCCGCAAGGCCGGTGGCGAGCCCGCCCATGTGGCCAAGGCGCGCCAGTCGGGTCGCGGGCACGCTGCGCACGCGGGGGGAAAAGGGGATGTCGGTCATGACGGGCCGTTTCATGCGAAGGGAGGCGGGACTGCACCATGGAGGGTAGACCGTCGGCGGCCCGCGACCAGCGATCAGCCCCGGCGGGGGTCGTCCGCACGCTTTTCCCGGTTCAGGCATTCGGCCTGCCGCCCGTGGATCGCGAAGGTCGCGCGCCCGGCCTTCTTGGCGCGATAGAGCGCGGCGTCGGCATCGGCCATCATGAGGTCGGCGCCTGGCCGAGAGCCATAGGCTGTCGTGGCCACCGCACCGATGGAGGCCGACACGCGGCAAACGCGCCCCTCGAAGGGAATGGGTCGTTCGATCCTTCGGATGAGCCTTTCGGCCAGCATGGAAATCCCCTCGGGCGTGGTGGTGTCGCGCAGGACGGCCAGAAACTCGTCGCCGCCGATCCGCGCGGCCATGTCCATTCCGCGAAGATCACCGCGCAGGATACCGGCGATCTCGATGAGAACGTGGTCGCCTGCGGCATGCCCCCTCGTGTCGTTGACCTGCTTGAAGAAATCGAGATCGAGATGGAGCAGCGCGAACTCCGCCCCGGGGTCCTCCAGCAGGCGGCGAAGCTCGATATCCATCGCACGGCGGTTGGCCAGCGCCGTCAACGGGTCGGTCAGGGCCTGGTGCTCGGCCGCTTCGCGCGCGGCGGACAGCCGGTCGGTCAGCTGGCGGGACAGGCGGGCGATGACGGCGTTGGCCTCCTGCAGGTACAGGAGTTCGACGGTCTGGTCGCAGGGGGAGAAATCCGATCCGTTCAGGTCGAACCGGGTCACGCCCCTCTCGAAGCTCAGCCCCAGCGACACGTCGATCAGCGCGCCGCCATCGGGCATCCGGACCAGCACACCGCGCAGCGGCAGGTCGTCCGCGCCGCGCAAGGCAAGGGTCAGCCGCTCACCATCGGCCGCGAGCAGCCGGTCGAAGTCATCCAGTCCGCAGGGGCGGCGCAGATCGAGCACATGGTCGGCCGGCTGACCGGCCAGCGGCCCGCGACCCGCCATCTTTTCAAGCGTGGGACCGGCGTGGCGGATCGTCCTGTCGGGCGCAAGCAGCAGATGCATCGGCAAAAGCCGGTCGAGCGCCGCCGCGGCGATGAGACCTGCGGGGCCATCGAGCACGGGCGCGGTCATTCCGCCACCTGCCCGAGCGAAAACGCCTTCCCTTCGTTGAATTCGATATCGAAGATGCGAACGCGCAGCCGTTCCGTTCCGCCCTCGATCCCCGCGAGCTCCAGAAAGACGAGCGCGCCATAATCATCGGCCATGGCGCGCAGCGCACCGATCAGCAGCGGCGCGATGCCCGGCACGGGCCAGCGCGCCGCGATGGTGAAGAGGCCGCAGCCCTCTGCTTGAAGCATGATCTCCGGCATTTCGAGCTCGGGCATCGCCAGCCGCGCGCGATCGGGCAACTCCTCCAGCGAGACGAGGAATTCCAGGAAGGTTCCACCCCCGAAGCGGAGCAACCGGCGCAGGGGTTCGAGCTGCGGATCGGTGACGAGATAGGTGCCGATATCCTCCAGAAGCGCGTTCGGGTGTTTTCCAAGCACATCCACGGCGGCGCCGAAGACGGTGAGCGTCACCGCGTGATCGTAGCGATGCATCGCCTCGAACCCATCCTCCGGTAGGCGCGCGACACTGCGCACCTCCGCCCAGACGTCTTGCCCGTAATTGGCGACGATGAAGCCCTGCAGGGCGCGGTTGACCATGCCGTGCATCGGGCCTCCGTCCGAAAAGAGGCGCGGCACGCACCCCGGCCAGAGCCGGCACACTAGGCGAGACCCGTAAACAAAGGCTTTCCGGCCGCGCGAGCAGCCTCAGAAGTCGGTCGGCGCGCCGCCTTCGGCCTTGCGCCTGTCCACGAAGGCGGCGAGTTCCTCGCGGATCGCCTCGTCCATCGGGGGCGGCTCGAACTCGGCAAGGATGCGCTTGTAGAGGCGGTTTGCGCGCTCGACCGTCCAGACGCCGCCCTCGGCGCTCCATGCCTCGTAATTGCGCCAGTCCGACAGGAACGGCTGGTAGAACGCGGTCTGGTAGCGCTCCTGCGTGTGGGCGCAGCCGAAGAAATGCCCGCCCGCGCCGACCTCCGCTATGGCGTCGATGCCGAGGTCATCGTCCGTGGTCGCGGTCAGCTGCGGCTCGAAATAGCGCTGGATCTGCTGGATCAGTTCGCAATCCATGACGAATTTCTCCGGGCTGGCGATCAGGCCGCCCTCCAACCACCCGGCGGCGTGATAGACGATGTTCGTACCGGACTGCACGGCGGACCAGAGCGAATTGGCCGTCTCCCACATCGCCTGCCCGTCGGGCACGTTGGAGGCGCAGACGCCCGAGGCGCGCATCGGCAGGCCATAGAACCGCGCCATCTGGCCGGTCATCTGGGTGGCGCGCATGTATTCGGGCGTCCCGAAGGCGGGCGCGCCGGATTTCATGTCGACATTCGAGGTGAAGGTGCCGATCGCCACCGGGCATCCCGGTGCGATCCACTGCAGCAGCGCGATGGCGGACAGCCCCTCGGCGAGACTGAGGGCCACGGCACCGGCCAGCGTCACCGGCGCCATGGCGCCGGCCAGGGTGAAGGGCGTGACGACCACGGGCTGGCCCCGACGCGCAAGCCGCATGGCCCCGTCCAGCATCGGCCAGTCATGTTTCAGCGGGCTGACCGAGTTGATGTTGGTGTACATCCGCGGGCTCGCGTCGAACTCCTCGTGCGAAAGCCCGCCCGCGATGCGCACCATCTCCATCACGTCCTCGACCCGCTCGGTCCCGAGGCTGTAGGCGTGGGCCACCTTGTCGGTGAGCGTCAGCTTCTCGAAAAGACAGTCGAGATGCCGCACCGAGGGGTGGATGTCGATGGGCTCCACCGGGTAGCCGCCGGCGAAATGCATGCAGTTGAAATACTGCGTGAGCTTGATGAACTCGCGATATGTCTCGAAATCGCCGGGCCGCTTGCCGCGGTCGAGATCCCACGCGTTAGGCGGCGAGGAGACATTGCCGAAAAGCATGTGCCGCCCGCCCACCGGGATCGCCCGGTCGGGGTTGCGCGGGGTCAGGGTGAACTGCGCGGGCGCACGGGCGACCATCTCCTCGACGAAGGCCGGGTCGAAGCGGACGGTCAGACCCTCCACGGTGCAGCCGGCGGCCTTCAGATGGGCCACGGCATCCTCGTTCAGGAACTCGATCCCGATCTCCGAGAGGATGCGCATGGCACCCCGGTGGATGGCGGCGATGCCCTCTTCGTCGAGCGGCTCGGTCGGCCGGTCGGGATTGACCGGGATCCGCCAAGGCGTCTGCGAGATCGCGGCGCCACCGGCCCGGTCGGCATGGCCGCGACGGCCCCCGGCCCGGCGGCCCGCCGCCTTCCGGCCTATCGGCGCTTCGTCGTTCATGGTGATCTCCCCGCTGCGGTCTGGCGATGCGGCTCCAATAGATCACAGGCCCCGACCCGGCTTGTGGCCATTCCACGACACAAGGTGTCGTTTTCCTTCACCCCGCGCGAGGCCGAGACGGCGCCGCGCCTGCGCCCTGCAGCCATAGGTGCAGTTGCCCGATATCCGCGAGAACCACGTCGGCATGGGGCGCCAGATCTTCCCGAGTGGCCAATCCGGTCAGGACGCCCGCGGTCCGCATGCCGGCCGCGCGACCGGCCTCGAGATCGTGCAGACTGTCGCCCACCATGAGCACCGCCTCCGGCGGCAGGCCGAGCGCCCGCGCGAAAGCAAGGCACATGCCGGGCGCGGGCTTGGCGCCGAAGCCAGCGTCGCATCCCGCGACGAAGTCGAAGAACGTCGCGATGCCGGCCGCATCGAGATGCGCGCGCGCCTCGCCTCCGCTGGCATTGGTGGCGACACCCAGCGCATAGCCGCCGGCGCGCAGCCCCTCCAGCAGCGGATGGAGCGGCACGGCCGGCATCATGGCGACAGCACGCGCCGAAGTCTCGAGGCGCGTCGCGATCTCGCCAAGGGTCAGCGCAGGCAGATGCGGCACCAGAAGCGGCGCGACCTCGGCCAGGGTGCCCGCGATCACCGGGCTGTCGGGCGCGAAGCGGCACGCGGCCATGTCGAATCGCAAGGACGCGGCAAGCGCCGCTGCGACGGGGGCGCTTCCCTCCGACAAAATCCCGATGACGCCCTGCATCCAACCGGCCCAGGACGCTTCGAAATCGAACAGCGTTCCGTCTTTGTCGAAGAGGATGGCCTCTATCGCCATGATTCGTATCTCCTGCAATGAAGTGCGTTAATGCGTGACAAGACGCATTGACGCGCCTATAGGCCATTGCACCATGGATGGTATCAGGTCAAAATTCAGGCTTCACTCAAGCCTGAGCTTTCAGATCACCCGAACGGCACGCATTGTCGAGCGTCGGGTGGAAAGTGGTCTCCGCGAGTACGGGTTGACGCGAGTCGGCTGGTGTATCCTTCTTGCCGTCGAGGAGGAGGGTCTCAAGAACCCGTCCGAAATCGCGCAGTTCGTGGGCATCGACCGCACCGCCACGTCGCGCGCCCTTCGACAACTGGAAGACGAAGGATTGATCGCGCGCGAGATGGGGCGCGAAGACCGGCGCACGACCACGGTGACGCTGACCGAGGAGGGCCAGGCCCGACTCGTCGCTGCACGCCCGGTCTGCCTGGAAAACATGGACCATTTCAACGCGAAGCTGAGCGCGGGTGAAGCCCTCGAACTCAAGCGGCTGCTGTCCATCCTGAATTCCGGCGAAAACGACTGAATAAAACCGGCTGCGGGCCGCATAGGTCAGGTCCAGTTGGGCAGGCCGCCCCCGGGCAGAGCCTGTCGCATCTCGATCAGCCGTCCGGGCGCAACCTCAAGCGCATCGGCGCAGGCGATCACCCAGGCATCGTCCATCAACACGAAATCGAGCACGCTGGCGAGGAATTCCGGCTCGGCCGCGCGGGCGCGCAGATCCTCGAGGCTTGTCCCGGTGGAGCCGAGGAACACGCCCACGAGGTCCTCCTGCGCCGCCAGCCACGCGAGCGCGCGCATCGCGCCGATCTCGGCCAAATCCTGCTGCATGCCAAACGCCTCCCTGCGTGTTAAAGGGTTTGTTAACCATTCGGGGCCACAACGTGCATCACCAAGCATACAGGCAACCAATGATGAGGACAGCATGACGGGGCGAATCCTGATCGTCGACGACGTGGCCACCAATCGCATCGTCATGAAGGTCAAACTCGTCGATGCCTGCTACACGGTCGAACAGGAAGACAGCGGTTCCGCCGCCCTCCGGGCCGCCCATGAAAAACGACCCGACCTGATCATCCTCGATGTGCTGATGCCCGACATGTCCGGCCTCGAGGTGTGCCGGCGCCTCAAGGCCGATCCGGACACGGCGGACATCCCGGTCCTTCTGGTGACCGCGCTCAGGGACCGCGCCTCGAAGATGGCGGGGCTGGAGGCGGGCGCCGACGATTTCCTGACCAAGCCGGTGGACGAGGTCACGCTTCTGGCGCGCGTGCGGTCGCTGATCCGCGCGCGCGACACCGTGCGCGAACTGCGCGAGCGCGGCGAGTACGGCGCGGGACAGGGCTTCGCCGAGGCCATGGCCGGCTTCGAGGCCAAGAGCCGCCCGGGCCGCATCTGGCTGGTGGCGCCGGGCCACAATGGGGCCGTCGTGTGGAAGACGGCGCTCGACGACAAGGTCGGCGGCGAGGTCCGCGTCGTGCCGCGCGAGACGGCGCTGACGGAGTTGACGGTGGACGACAGCGAAAGCGCCGACGTCTTCGTGATCTCCGCCGATCTGACGGACCGCAACGACGGTCTGCGGCTGTTGTCCGAACTGCGTTCGCGCCCGGCGACACGGCATGCCGCCACGCTCATGGTGCTGCCGGAGGGTGATACGGAACGGGCGGCGATCGCGCTCGATCTCGGGGCCTCCGACATCCTTTATGCGCCCGTCGACACGCAGGAACTCGCCATCCGCATCCGTGCGCAGCTGGGCCGCAAGCGACAGGCCGACAGGCTGCGCGCCAGCCTGCGCGCGGGGCTGGAGCTTGCGGTGACGGACAGTCTCACCGGGTTGCACAACCGGCGCTACGGGCTTTACCGGCTGGAGCAGATGATGGCCCGGCCGGGCAAGGGCATCGTGGTGATGATGCTGGACCTCGACCACTTCAAGGGCATCAACGACCGGCACGGCCATGCCGCCGGCGACGAGGTGCTGCGCCGGCTCAGCCGCCGCCTGCGCGCCGAGCTGCGTTCGGGCGATCTGGTGGCCCGTCTGGGCGGCGAGGAGTTTCTCGTGGCGCTGGCCGATGCCGATCACGCGGCCGCCGTGGAGTGCGCCGAACGCCTGCGCCGCTCCATCGCGGACATGCCCTTCGCGTTTGGGGAGGGCGGCGCGTCGATCACCGTGACGATGTCCGTGGGCGTGGCCTTTGCAGACCCCGCGGTCATGGAAACGCCCGAGCATGTCATCGCGCGCGCCGACAGCGCCCTCTACAGCTCCAAGTCGCTGGGCCGCGACCGGGTGACGGTCGCCGAGGGTGCCTCCTCCGCGGCCTAGGTCACGCACTCATAAATGACTAGCGTCGTTTTGGCTTTGCTGATTCACTCTTTGGAAAGAGGAGAGCAGCATGTCCCAACGTCGCTACGAGTT
>LJSY01000038.1 GCA_001314805.1 Rhodobacteraceae bacterium HLUCCO18
TCGCCACAAGATACGAGAAGCACGACGCCAACTTCCTCGCCCTCATCAAAATGGCAGCCACACGCATCTGGTTGCGAGTTTATGAGTCGGTGTCCTAGACCCAAGAGAGGGCCCGGGCGGCACAACGCGCATCTTGCGCCCGTCCGGGACGCGCCCTATGCCTCGGCCATGACGCATGTGCCCGATCCCGCCCGCCATCACGAACGCCTGCTGATCGTCGATTTCGGCAGCCAGGTCACGCAACTGATCGCCCGCCGCCTGCGCGAGCTCAACGTCTATTGCGAAATCCACCCGTTCCAGAACGTCACCGACGCCTTCCTCGACGACTTCGCCCCCAAGGCGGTGATCTTCTCGGGCGGTCCGGCCAGCGTGATCGACGAGGGCTCCCCCCGTCCGCCCGCACGCATCTTCGAGCTTGGCGTGCCGATCCTGGGCATCTGCTACGGCCAGCAGGTGATGATGCAGATGCTGGGCGGCGAGGTCCTGCGTGGAGAAGGCACCGCCGAATTCGGCCGCGCCTACGTGGAGCACGGGGCCGAGCGCATCGACCTTCTGACCGGCTGGTTTCTCGACGGGCGCGAACAGGTCTGGATGAGCCATGGCGATCATGTCAGCCGCCTCGCGCCCGGCTTCGAGGTCTACGCCACCTCCCCCGGCGCGCCCTTCGCCATCACCGCCGACCTGTCCCGAAATTACTACGCGGTGCAGTTCCACCCGGAGGTGCACCACACCCCCAACGGCAGGACGCTCTACGAGAATTTCGTGCGGCTCGCAGGGTTCAAGGGCGACTGGACCATGGCCGCCTATCGCGACGAGGCGATCCGCCAGATCCGCGAGCAGGTGGGCGACGCCAAGGTCATCTGCGGGCTTTCGGGGGGCGTCGATTCATCGGTCGCTGCGGTCCTGATCCACGAGGCCATCGGCGATCAATTGACCTGCGTTTTCGTCGACCATGGCCTGTTGCGGCTCAACGAGGCCGACGAGGTCGTGACCATGTTCCGCGACCATTACAACATCCCGCTGATCCATGCCGATGAAAGCGAGCGGTTCCTGACCGCGCTGGATGGCGTTTCCGATCCGGAAACAAAGCGGAAGACAATCGGAAAACTGTTCATCGACGTTTTCCAGCACTATGCCGACGGAATCGAGGGCGCGGCGTTCCTCGCCCAAGGCACCCTCTACCCGGATGTCATTGAATCGGTGAGCTTTTCGGGCGGCCCCTCGGTCACCATCAAGAGCCACCACAATGTCGGCGGCCTGCCCGAGAAAATGGGCCTGAAGCTGGTCGAACCGCTGCGCGAGCTTTTCAAGGACGAGGTCCGCGCGCTGGGCCACGAACTCGGCCTGCCGGCCAGCTTCATCGGCCGCCATCCCTTCCCCGGCCCCGGCCTCGCCATCCGCTGCCCCGGCGAGATCACCCGCGAAAAGCTCGAGATCCTGCGCAAAGCCGACGCGGTCTATATCGACCAGATCCGCCGCCATGGCCTCTATGACGAGATCTGGCAGGCTTTCGTCGCGATCCTGCCCGTGCGCACCGTGGGCGTGATGGGCGACGGGCGGACCTATGACTTTGCCTGCGCGCTCAGGGCGGTGACCTCGGTCGACGGCATGACTGCCGATTACTACCCTTTCTCCCACGAGTTCCTCGGCGAAACTGCCACGCGGATCATCAACGAGGTCAAGGGGATCAACCGGGTCACCTATGACATCACGTCGAAACCGCCGGGAACCATCGAGTGGGAGTGACACGGATCGGGCGGCTCCTCCGCGCCGTTCTTCTGCTCTACGCCGCCAGTGTCGCCGTGGTGATGCTGGTGCAGATCGCATGGCCAAGACCGCAAGCCGAGCCGGAGCCCGCCGACGCGATCTTCTGCCTCGGCGCGGGCATGGCGGACGAGGTCTCGCCCCTGCCCGATGAGGTCAGCCGGTCCCGTGCACAGACCTGCACCGCGCTCCATGCCAGAGGCGTGGCCCCCGTGGTCGTCTTCACCGGTGCAGGCAATGACGATCATTCCGCGGCGCAGGCGATGGCGACAACGGCCGTGGACGCGGGCCTGCCGGCGGAGGCCGTGATCGTGGAGCCGCGCGCCCATTCGACGCTCCAGAACGCAGCCTTCGGTCTTGCACTCCTGCAGGCGCCGCCCGAGCACGTGATCCTTGTGTCCGACGCCTTCCACCTGCCCCGGGCCTGGGTGATCTTCAGCCTGCTGGGTACGGCCGATCTCAGCCTCTACGCCACGGAGAGCGATTTCGAAGCCCCGCTCTCCACGCGTCTGAAATGGAGCCTGCGCGAGGGTGCGGCGATCTGGTTCAACGTGGGACGCGTGGCCGTCTACGGCATCGCGGGACTTGCGGGGGTGGATCGCGAGACGCGGATCTCGTGGTTCAACTGATCAGCGATAGGCCGTCAGCCGTCCGTCGCCCGTGACCACCATCAGCGTGTTGTTGACCACGATCGGATGCGACGCGGCCCCGCCCCTGAGCGCGACGGTGTGCACCAGCGCGCCGCTCACCGGGTCGAACATGCGGATCTGGCGGTCGCCCGAGGCCACGATCAGCCGCCCGCCGGCGAGGATTGGCCCGAAATGGGTAAAGACCGCGCGGCGGCGCCGCTCGCGTTCGCGCACGTAAAGCGGCAGTTCGGTGCCCCAGACCCGCTCCCCGTCGGAGGCGTCGAGCCGGATCAGCTCGTTGCGGTCGGACACGAAGAACAGGCTGCCGCCGGCGACGAGGACGGGCGAATAGCTTCCCTCGGTCGCGGTCCAGAGCCGCTCACCGCTCGACGCGCTCAACGCCACGACGCGGCCCGACTGGTTGCCGGCATAGACCGTGCCGCCCGAGATGACCGGATCGCCGGTGATGTCGTTGATGTTGGAATAGGCGACGCCCAGCCGGCCGCCCGCCACGGCCGTGGCCCAGCTGCGGACGCCGGTGTCGGTCCGCGCGGCAACCAGCTCACCCGTGCCGAAGGGGAACACCACCGTGCCGTCGGAGACCGCTGGCGCCGCGCCGCCAAGAAGCAGCGCGCGCGCCGGCGCGGAGGGCAGTTCCCAGCGGATGCGGCCCACATCGGTCGAAATCGCCCATGCGCTGTTGTCGCGGCTCACCACGTAGACGGTGTTTCCAGAAACGGTCGGCGCCCCGATGCCCGCGCCCAGCCGCTGCCGCCATCGCACCGCGCCGCTGGCGGCATCGAGCGCCACGAGCTCACCGTAACCCGTTGTCGCATATAGCGTATCGCCGCTCAGCGCGAGGCCTCCGCCGGACACGTTGCCGCCCCGGTCGAAGCCCGCCGTGAGGTCCGCCGACCAGATCAGCCCGCCATTGGACACCGAATGCGCCCGTACGCCCGCGGTGGCATCGAGGGTGAAAACCGCGCCATTGCCGGCCACGGGATCGGCGGTCAGCCGATTCCGCCGGCTGTTGCCCGCGCCAATATTGGTCGACCAGACCTGCGTGAGGTTGGGCGACAGCGCTGCGTGCGGCGTGGCGTTCTGTGCGTCATAGCCGCGCTGCGCCCAGCTGGAGAAGGTATTTGCCGCGGGCAGGTTGATGGCGCGCGCCACATCGGCTTGCGCATCGGCCTCGGTCTCCGCGTCGCCCGTCAGTGTGGCGGCCAGCGGCACACGGGTGCCGAAGCGTTCGCCTTCCAGCGGGGTCTCGCGGTTGCCGCAGCCCGCGAGCGCCACGACGAGCCCGAGCGCGATCGCACCCGTTCGTCGCGAAAGTGCCATCGACCGGTTTCGCCCCATCGGTTCGCCGCCAAGCATCGTGCGCCCCTTCCCTTTGCCGTCCACCGATCGTCGCGGTGGGGTCATTCCTCTGCCGCGGGCTCTGCCGCAGGCTCCGTCGTGTCGGCCGCGTCGTCCTCGCCCGCAGTCGGGCTCGCATCTTCCGCGTCCGAACTGTCTTCCGCGTCGGACCTGTCTTCGGCTGCGCCCTCGGACACGGGCGGCAGCAGATCGAGCGCCCCGGCATCCGACTCGGGCGCGACAGCCCCTTGTGGATCGTCCTGTGGATTATCTACCGCATCGGGGCTGGTGTCGACCAGCGCCGCGCCACTTTCCAGCGCGACGACCAACTGCTCCGCGCGCTGCTGCAGGCCCGGCGTGGCGCTCGCGGCGGTTTGGAGCCGGCGCAGCCGATCAACCCCCGCTTCCAGATCGCCCTCCGCGATGTCCAGAAGCGCCAGCTGCTCCTCGGCAAGCGCCGAATACGGCGCGCCCGGTTCGGCCAGCGCGCCCAGAACGAGGCGGGCCTGATCCGGCTCGGGATGCAGAAGATGCGCCTTGAGAAGCGCGAGATCGCGGTAGCGCGGCGCAAGCTCGGCCCCTTCCGCCGCTTCGCGCAGCCGGGCTGCCGCTGCCTCCCGGTCATCGGCCTCCGCGACCTCTCCGGCGGCCAGAAGCGCCAGCAGAACGGCGCCTTCCGGGGTCGGCGGGGTGATGGCCTCCAGCGCGCTCACCCGCGCTTCGGGCTCCGCCTGCTCGAGCGTCGCGATCAGGGAATCGCCGAAGGCTTGCGCCGCGGCGGTGCGCTGCGTCCGCTGGTATTCGAACCAGGCCGCCCCGCCAACGACGAGCGCCACGACGAGAATGGCCAGCCACGCCCATTTGCGGAAGAACGCGAACAGGCGGTCGCGCCGGACCTCTTCGTTGACTTCGTCGATGAAACTGTCGGTGTTTGCCATGCCTGACCGATCGCCCTACCTGCACTCCCACGCGCTCATAGCCCGTCGGCGACGGTGGCCGCAAGGACTCCGCACGCCTGCGATACCGTTGGGCGGAAAACCAAACTGAACCGATCGGTTCATTCTTGTGCCCGAACGGATAAGATTCTAATCTGAACCGGTCCGTTCAGCGTAAACGTGATCAGCGCAACCAGCACCCCACGGGATGGCGGCACGTGCCGGATACCGCGCCCCGGGATAGTAGAAAGACAGGCATGAAACCCTTCCCGCTCATCATCGCAGCCCTTGTCTGCGTGACGCTCTACTTCGTGATCCTCCAGCGCGAGGCGCTGGTGGAGTTCGCCTCGGGATTCGCACCCGGGCCGACGGCGCAAGAGGGCGAGGCCGCGACCGGGACACCCGTGGCGGCGGCGGAAGCCGAAGATGCGGACGGCGACGGGGACGGCCGCGTTCATGTCACCGCCCGCCGGTCCGAGGCGCAGGTGGCCGAGAACGCGGTTCTGCTGCGCGGCCGGACCGAGGCGCTGCGCCAGGTGGACGTGGCCGCCGAAATCTCCGGTCGCATCATCTCCG
Organism: Rhodobacteraceae bacterium HLUCCO18; assembly: GCA_001314805.1. Classification (GTDB taxonomy): domain Bacteria; phylum Pseudomonadota; class Alphaproteobacteria; order Rhodobacterales; family Rhodobacteraceae; genus Roseibacterium. The sequence goes on from LJSY01000038.1 coordinate 5,264, forward strand.
ACCCGCGCCGCGCCGGCGCCTTCGTCGAGGCGGGTACCGTCCTTTGCGAAATCGCGCCGGGCACCCGCCTGACCGCGTTGGCCGAGGCCGAGGCGGCACTGGCGACCGCGCGGGCGCGCCTGCCCGAGGCCGAGGCGCAGCTGGCCGGGGCACGCGCGCAACTCGCCGCTGCCGAGATCGACGCCAACGCCGCCTCGCGGCTCAGCGCATCGGGCTTCGGCTCCGAGACCCGCGCCGCGAGCGCAGAGGCCGCCCGCGAAAGCGCGCTCGCCACGATCCAGTCGGCGCAGGCCAGCGTGTCGCAGGCCCGCTCGGGCATCCAGTCGGCCGAGGTGTCGGTGATGCGCGCAGAAGAGGATATCGAACGGCTGACGATCACCGCGCCCTTCTCGGGCTATCTCGAGTCGGACACCGCCGAGCTTGGCACTCTGATGCAGCCCGGCGCGCTGTGCGCCACGATCATCCAGCTCGACCCGATCAAGCTGGTGGGTTTCGTGCCCGAGGCTCAGGTCGACCGTGTCACGCTCGGCGCCGATGCCGGGGCGCGGCTGGCCTCGGGGCGCGAAGTGACGGGAGAGGTGACCTTCCTCAGCCGCTCGGCCGACGAACGGACCCGCACCTTCCGTGTCGAGATCACCGTGCCCAACCCCGACACAACGATTCGCGATGGGCAAACCGCCGATATCCTGATCCAGACCGAGGGCACGTCGGCGCATCTGCTGCCGACCTCGGCCATGACGCTGAACGATGACGGTCAGCTCGGCGTGCGCATCGTCGAGGAAGGCACAGTCCGCTTCGTGCCGGTGCGCATGCTGCGCGACACCGCGCGCGGCGTCCTGCTTACGGGCTTGCCGGAGGTGGCGGATGTCATCACCGTGGGCCAGGAATTCGTCACGGATGGCGTCGCGGTGCAGGTCACCTACGAGGAGTTGACGCAATGACCGGCGTCATCGACTGGGCCGCCAGCCGGGCGCGGATGATCGTCGCCTTCGTGATCCTGTCTCTCACGATCGGCGCGGCCGCCTATATCGGCCTGCCCAAGGAAGGCGAGCCGGATATCGACATCCCCGGCCTCTTCGTGTCGGTGCCCTTCCCCGGCATTTCCGCCGAGGACAGCGAACGCCTTCTGATCCGGCCCATGGAATCGGAGTTCCAGGACCTTGACGGGCTGACCACGATCACCTCCACCGCCTCCGAAGGCTTCGCGGGCCTGTTCCTCGAGTTCGAGTTCGGCTGGGACAAGTCGGCTGTGATCGCCGATGTGCGCGACGCGATGGGCCGGGCCGAGGCGGAGTTTCCCGACGGCGCCCAAAGCTGGCAGATTTCCGAGATCAACTTTTCCGAGTTCCCGATCATCGTCGTGGCGCTGTCTGGCGACGCGCCCGAGCGCACGCTGATCCGGCTCGCCAACGAGATGCAGACTGCGCTCGAAGCGCTTTCGCCCGTGCTCGAGGCGGGGCTCGCCGGCACCCGCGACGAGATGCTCGAGGTCATCCTCGACCCGCTGGCGCTGGAGGCATACGACGTCACCGCGCAGGACCTGATCGCCGCCGTCGTCAACAACAACCAGCTGATCGCGGCGGGCGACGTGGAAACCGCCTCGGGCGCGATCTCGGTCAAGATCCCGTCAAGCTTCGACACCGCCGAGGATGTCTACGACCTGCCCATCACCACCAATGGCGACCGGGTGGTAACGCTGGGCGAACTGGCCGATATCCGGCTCACCTACGAGGACCGCACCGGCACCGCGCGCTTCAACGGTGAGCCGACCGTCGCGCTGCAGGTGGTCAAGCGGCAGGGTTTCAACATCATGGACACCGCCGACCTGGTGCGCCAGACCGTGGACGAGGTGCGCGCAAGCTGGCCCGCCGAACTGCGCGACGCCGTGCAGGTCGCCACCACGCTCGACCAGTCCGAGCAGGTCGACGGCATGGTGCGCCAGCTCGAGGGCTCGGTCCTGACGGCCATCGCGCTGGTGATGATCGTCGTGCTGGCCACGCTCGGCACCCGCTCCGCGATGCTGGTGGGCTTTGCGATCCCCACATCCTTCCTGCTGTGCTTCATCCTGCTGGGCGTCATGGGCGTGCCGATCTCGAACATCGTGATGTTCGGCCTGATCCTCGCCGTGGGGATGCTGGTGGACGGGGCCATCGTCGTCGTCGAATATGCCGACAAGCGCCTGAACGAGGGCGCGCGGCCGATGCAGGCCTATACCGACGCGGCCAAGCGGATGTTCTGGCCGATCGTGTCCTCGACCGCCACGACGCTCTGCGCCTTCCTGCCGATGCTGTTCTGGCCCGGCGTGGCGGGCGAGTTCATGGGGATGCTGCCCGTGACGCTGATCTTCGTCCTTGCGGCGTCGCTTATCGTGGCGCTGATCTACCTGCCGGTGCTGGGCGGTGTCGCGGCACGCTTCACGCGGAACGTCGAACGCGGCTCGGCCGTGCTGCAGGCGCTGGTGCCGTGGTACCTGGTGAGGCTTGTGCTGGCCGTGAGCGTGGCCGGCCTGATGTTTCTCGCCGCGATGCAGACGATCAATCCCGGCGTGCTCTTCCCGGAACCCGCCCCCGGCACGGCGCCAATGCTGGCGATGCTGCCCGGCGCGCTTCTTTTCGTTGTCACGGCGGCGCTCATGTCGGTTGTGATGGGCACGCTGAAAATCGCCCGGGCCGAACGCCCGGTGCAGGTGGGCTACCGCCGCAAGCCTTTCGGCTGGTTCATCCACCTGCTCGTCGCCAACCCGGTCATGCCGCTGGTGGTCATCGCCGCCGTCGCGGGGTTCGTGGTCGCCGTATTCGTCTATTTCGGCGAGAACAACAACGGCGTGGAATTCTTCGTCGAGACCGAACCCGAACAGGCGATCGTCTACGTGCGCGCGCGCGGCAACCTCTCCATCGAGGAAATGGACGCGCTCGTGACCATGGCCGAGCAGATCGTGATCACCCAGGACGGCGTGCGCGACGTCTTCGCCTTCGCCGGAGATGGCGGGCTCAACAACAACACGGGCGGCGTCTCGGCGCCCGGCGACACGATCGGCCAGATCCAGGTCGATCTCGAACCCTGGGGCGCCCGCCCCGCCGGCAACGCGATCCTCGACGAGATGCAGGCGCGCCTGTCGGTGCTGCCCGGCATCGAGACCGAGATCCTCGCCGCCGCGCAGGGCCCCGGCGAAAGCAAGCCCGTGAACCTGCGCCTGTCTGGCGACAACTGGGAAGATCTGCTGGCCGCGACCGCGACCGCGCGGGAACATTTCGACCAGATGCCCGGCCTTGCGCTGGTGGAGGATACGCTGCCGCTGCCCGGTATCGACTGGCAGATCGATGTCGATGTCGAGGCCGCCGGCCGCTACGGTGCCGACGTGGCCACGGTGGGCGCCATGGTGCAGCTGGTGACGCGGGGCATCCTGCTCGACACCATGCGCGTGCCAAGCTCCGACGACGAGATCGAGATCCGCGTGCGCTTCCCCGAAGAGGCGCGCGTTCTCTCCACGCTCGACACGCTGCGCACCCGGACCCGCGAAGGCCTCGTGCCGCTTGCGAATTTCGTCAGCTACACCCCCACCCCGCAACTGGCCGAGATCAGCCGCGTGGACCAGAGGCGCGTGTTCCAGGTGAAGGCCGACGTGGTCTCGAGCCTCTTTCGCGTCGTTGCCGAGGACGGCGAGACACTGGGCTACCTGCGCGACACCGCCGACGAGACGGTCGCAGGCGAGGCGGATTTCACCATCGGCGACACCGGCTGGCAGGTCCATGCCCTCACCGGAGCGGAAGCCACGTCCGAAATCCGCGACGCGCTGGAGGCGGGCCGCGCCACCACCGTGCCGGTCACCGCGAACGAACGGATCGAGGCGCTGACCGAATGGCTGGAGACCGAAACGCCCTTCCCAGCCGGGATCGACTGGGAATGGGCCGGCGACCAGGAAGACCAGGCCGAAAGCGAGGCTTTCCTGAGCCAGGCTTTCGCCGCCGCGCTCGGGCTGATGTTCATCATCCTGCTGGCGCAGTTCAACTCCGTCTACAACGCCGTGCTGGTGCTGCTGGCCGTGGTCCTGTCCACCACCGGTGTCCTGATCGGCATGCTGGTGATGGACCAGACCTTCTCGATCATCATGACGGGAACCGGGATCGTGGCGCTCGCAGGGATCGTGGTGAACAACAACATCGTCCTGATCGACACCTACCAGGAATACAGCCGCTACATGCCGCGGATCGAGGCGATCATCCGCACGGCGGAGGCGCGCATCCGTCCCGTCCTGCTGACCACGATCACCACCATGGCGGGCCTCGCGCCGATGATGTTCGGCATCTCGCTCGACTTCGCCAATGGCGGCTACACGGTCGACAGCCCGACGGCGCTGTGGTGGAAACAGCTGGCCACGGCGGTGTTCTTCGGCCTCGGCGTCGCCACGGTGCTGACGCTCGTCGTCACGCCCTCGCTTCTGGCGCTGCGCGTCTGGTGGGGCACGATCCTGGGCTGGATCGCCCGCGGCCTGTCGCGGCTCGGCGCGAACCGTGCCAGCCGGACGGCGCAGGACTGGGCGCTCGCGCGCGCCGCGCGCCAGATCCGCGATCCGGTGATCTTCTGGGACGAGGACCCGCGCCCGGTCGCGATGCCTGACGCGCCCGAGGGCCATGTCGACGCCACGCCCGACGGGACCCCATCCGGGCCACAGGAGACGATCTCTCCCGACGACCTCCACCCCGCCGACGTGGACCGCCCGAAGCCGCCCCTTCGCGCCGCCGAATAGGGCGGCGGGCAGGAGCGTGGTGTCATCGGACCCTTGATGCGCACCAGTCCAGCGGTCTCGGCCGGTGCATGACGGGACCCATTGGAACCCGCCGCGGGGGCACCCTGCGCCAAGCGCGCCGCCCAAGCGCGTCGGGGCCCCTTCATCCTGGCAATAAACCTCCGGGGAGCGCGAGGGGCTGGCCCCTCGCTCCGACGCAAGCCGCCCTCGACATCCCCTGCCGATGGCGCGCTGTCCTATGGGCTATCCTCTCCCGACATCTGCTTGGACCACAGGTCGGCATAGCGCCCGCCCTTGCGGAGCAGGTCCTCATGCGTGCCCTGCTCCACCACCTCGCCGGCCTCCAGCACCATGATCCGGTCGGCATCGACGATGGTCGAAAGACGGTGCGCGATGGTGATGACCGACCGGCCCTGCCCCATCATCTTCAGTTCCGACTGGATCGAGCGCTCCGTCTCGGTGTCGAGCGCGCTGGTCGCCTCGTCGAGCAGCAGGATCGGCGGGTCCTTCAGGAGCGTGCGCGCGATGCCGACGCGCTGCTTTTCTCCGCCGGAAAGCTTCAGGCCCCGTTCGCCCACCTGCGTGTCGTAGCCCTCGGGCAGGCTCAGGATGAACTCGTGGATATTGGCGGCCCGCGCGGCGCCCTGGATCTCCGCCTCGCTCGCCTCGGGACGGCCATAGGCGATGTTGTAGCGGATCGTGTCGTTGAACAGCACAGTGTCCTGCGGCACGACGCCGATCCGGGCATGCAGGCTTTCCTGCGTGACGTCGCGCAGATCCTGCCCGTCGATGCGGATCGCGCCGCCCACCACGTCGTAGAACCGGAAGAGCAACCGCCCGATGGTGGACTTGCCCGACCCCGAGGGCCCGACCAGCGCCAGCGTCTCGCCCGGTGCCACGCGGAAGGAAATGCCCTTCAGAATGGGCCGGGCCGCATCATAGGCGAAGCGCACCTCGTCGAAAACGACCTCCCCCCCCGTGACCTCCAGATCCGGCGCAGCGGGCTTGTCGGCCACCTCGCGGGGCTGTTCCAGAAGGTCGAACATCTCGCCCATGTCCACCAGCGACTGGCGGATCTCGCGATAGACCGTGCCGAGGAAATTGAGCGGCAGGGTGATCTGTATCATGTAGGCGTTGACCATGACGAAATCGCCCACGGTCAGGTCGCCCGACTGCACGCCGAGTGCCGCCATCACCATGACGATGACAAGACCCGTCGTGATGATGAAGGACTGCCCGAAATTCAGGAAAGCCAGCGACAGGGATGTCTTGACCGCCGCGCGCTCGTAGCCTGCCATCGCGCCGTCATAGCGTTCCGCCTCCCGACGCTCGGCGCCGAAATACTTGACGGTTTCATAGTTGAGCAGGCTGTCGATCGCCTTCTGATTGGCGTCCGTGTCCTGGTCGTTCATCTCGCGACGGATCTTCACCCGCCATTCGGTCACCTTGAAGGTAAACCAGATGTAAAGTGCGATCGTCACCGTCAGCACGACAAGGTACGAGATGTCGAAGACAACCGCGAGGATGATGCCCGTCAGCGCCAGTTCCAGCACCAGCGGCCCCACCGAGAACAGCAAAAACCGCAGCAGGAACTCCACCCCCTTCACGCCGCGTTCGATGATCCGGCTCAATCCCCCGGTGCGCCGGGTGATGTGATAGCGCAGCGACAGCGCGTGGATGTGCTGGAACGTCTCGAGCGCGAGCTGGCGCAGCGCGCCCTGGGCCACGCGGGCGAAAACGGCGTCGCGCAGCTGCTGGAAGCCGACATTGGCCAGCCGCGCCACACCGTAGGCCACGGTGACGCCCACCGCGCCCATCGCCAGAAGCAAGGCCGGGGAACCGGCGTCTTCACCGGCGAGGCTGTCGACGGCGGCCTTGTAGAGAAAGGGCGTGGCCACGGCGACGAGCTTGGCTATGACCAGCATGGCCAGCGCAAGAACGACCCGCCGCTTCACCCAGGTCTCGCCTTCGGGCCAGAGATAGGGCCCCACCTTGCGGATCGTCCGCCAACCTGAGCGGCGCTCGGCCTCCTCGATGCTGGACCCGGACACTGGTTGCGGACCCGTGTCCTGCAACGTGGCCTCCGCGTCGTTCCGGGACGTGTTCGGCAGACCGCGCGCGGTCGGGGTGCTGATCGTATCGGCTGGCATGGAAGCTTTCTGGCTGGCCCGTGCTCTACCTATGCCCCACGAGCGCGCTTGACCAGTGCGACCCCGAGCCCCGGCCCGCTAGTCGACCCTGTCCTGCCTCGGCAGATCCGGCAGCCGGAAGATCTGGCCGGGGAAGATCCAGTCCGGGTCGCGGATGCGGTCGCGGTTTTCCTCGAAGATCTGCACGTAGGAGATGCCCTGGCCGAAATTGGCCTCGGCGATGCCCCAGAGCGTGAAGCCCGGCTGCACCGTGATGACCGTGACGCCGTCGCCGACCCGCATGGGCGAGGCCGCGACCCGCGCCGGATCCTCGCGCAGGAACGGCATATCGACACGCGACTCGATCTCGCCTTCGGGCGAAAGCTGCGCCACGGTCAGCGTGTAGGTTCCCGGATCGACATCCGGAAGCTCGAGCGACCATTGCCCGCCGGGCCCGATCTCGCCAAGCTGGACGGGGCGGTTGTTCAGCAGGATCTGCACCTGGCTGTCGGCGGGCCCGCGCCCCGAAAGCCCCACCTCGCCCTCGGTCGTGTAGGTGATCGCGTCGATCTGCACCTCCGTCTGCGCCTCCGGTGCGCCGCCGGGATCCTGAACGACACGCACACCCTCGGGGCTGGCGATGACGATGGATGGCGCTGCAGCGACGGCCTGCGGCGTCTCGGGGACTTCGGGCGGGGCTTCCGCGGTATCCGGGGCTTCGCCGATTGCCGGGGGCCCTGCGGCCTCCGGCGGGGAGTCGCCGGGGTCCGGAGCCTCAGGTGGCGCCGCGGCGACCTCTGGCGCCGGCGCTTCTTCCGGCGCGGTCTCATCGGGTGCGGTCTCTGCGGGCACGGTCCCTTCCGACGCGGTCTCGTCGCGCGCGGTCTCTTCCGGCGCGGTCTCGTCGCGCGCGGTCTCTTCCGGCGCGGTCTCGTCGCGCGCGGTCTCTTCGGACGCGGTCTCTTCGGGTGCGGGCGCGGGCTCAGGGGCCGTGTCCGTGCCGTCGGCCGCCCCGGTTGCGGCGCTATCCGCAGCCGCGCCGCCTTCCCCATCGCTTGCAGGGGCGGGCGGTGCGGGGTCCGCCGTCTCGGCCGCGGCGCTCTCGGTCGTGCCGGGCTCGGCCTCGGGCGCGGCGATGGACATACCGAAAGGCGCGATGATCACGCTGTCCACGCCGGGCAGTTCGGTTCCGTCCGACACCATGGCCACAAGGCTCATGATCCGGGGGCGGTCCGACGGAGAAAGCATCAGGATGGCGGCGAAATCCCCCGAACCGCCGCTGCGCGCCGTGCCGATTTCCTCGCCGTCGAGCCGGAGCGAGACCTCCGAACCGGAGGGCGCCTGACCGGCGATCACGGTCGAGCCGTCGGGCGCGACACGGATCTGGTCGAAACGTGGCGGATCGGGGGGCGGCGTGGTGTCCGCCGCAGTGTCCCCGGGCGCGGGCCCGGCCGTTTCGGGCTCGACGGTCTCGGGCGCCGCTGACCCTTCTTCGGTGACGGCGTCCCCGGACACGGCATCCCCGGACACGAGATCCCCGGACACGGCATCCTCGGACACGGCATCTTCCGATACCGGATCTTCGGACCCGGCACCCTCGGACATAGCGGCCTCATCCCGGGGCAGGCCGTCGTCGCGCGTGGCGAAGACCGCGACCGCACCCGCCACGCCCAGACCGATCAGGACCGCGGCGATCGCCTTGACGTTCACGCCGGACGCCGTGCCAGATGCCATGAATGACCTCCCGGGTTCATGCCCCCGAACCGGGGTGACGCGCGGCCCCCCATACCGCCCCCCGGATTGGGTTGAGGCCGCGCGCAGACCCCACTATCAGGTCTGAAAACGCGATCAAGCGCAAGGGATGCCATGGCAAGCTCATCGATATGTGTCTATTGCGGATCGCGGCCCGGCGCAGACCCCGTATACATGGACGTGGCGACGGCTCTGGGCACGGCATTGGCCCGCGATGGTCACCGGTTGGTCTATGGCGCCGGAGACGTGGGACTGATGGGCGCCGTCGCACGTGCCGCGCAGGCGGCGGGCGGCGAAACCTTCGGCGTGATCCCGGGGCATCTGATGGTGCTGGAGGTCGGCAAGCGCGATCTCACGACATTCGTCGTCACCGAGACGATGCACGAGCGCAAGAAGGTCATGTTCATGAACGCCGACGCGGTGGTTGTCCTGCCCGGCGGCGCGGGCAGTCTCGACGAATTCTTCGAGGTGCTGACATGGCGCCAGCTGGGCCTGCACGACAAGCCGATCTATCTGCTCGACACCAAGGGTTACTGGCAGCCGCTCGTGGCGTTGATCGACCACGTGATCGAGCAGGGCTTCGCCGCGCCGAGCCTGAAATCCTTCATCGAGACCGTCCCCGACCTGCCGGCGCTGATGGCGCGGCTGGTGCGCTAGGCCGGCAGCCTGTCGGGCACCTCGCCGACCGAGACGAGGCGGTTCATCTCGACGATCTTGTCGCGGTAGTTGCGGGCGAAGGCGGCCTCGAGCTCGCGCGAGATCTCGTCGCGCCGCCGGGTGATCTCGCGCAGGCGGGGCGCGTCGATCTGCCAGACGGTCAGCGGCCCCGTGGCGATCACCGTGGCCGTCGCGGGCAGGCCCGTGAGCGCCGTCATCTCGCCCACGAAATCGCCCGCGCCGCAATTCGACAAGCGCGTGCCGGCGACGCGGACGTCCGCCTGCCCCTCGGCGATGTAGCTCAGCTGTTCCACCGGCTGGCCCTGCACGGCAAGGCAGGCCCCGGCCTCCAGCGCGACCCAGCGGCCGCAGTCGATCAGCGCGCGCGCGTCTCCGCGCCCGAGCCCCGGCAGGTGACGGGCGATGAAATTCGCCTCCGTCTCGCTGAAGCGCGCCCTGAGACTGCGCCAGTGGGTCAGCAGAAGCTGGCCGACATTCACGATGACGAGGCAGCTTTCCCAGAAGGTCGAGACCGGGTCGCCGAGGATGAAGGCAGCGTAGGATATCCCGAGGATCGCCGAGGCGATGACCAGAAGGCGCAGCCACAGAAGCGTGCGCATGAGCATCGAAAGCACCAGCAGCACATAGGCGGCATGACCGAGCAGACCTTCCTGCGAGAAGGCCGAGGCAAGCGTGAGTTCCATGGAATACCTCCTGCGCTATCAGGAGGCGTAACGCACTGGCCGTCACCGGGGATTTCGCAAGAACGTATCGGCCCGCACGGCCATCAGGACGCCGCCCGGCGCGGTCCCCTGAGTGTGGCCACCGAATAGAGGGTCAGCGCCGCCCAGATCACCGGAAAGGCGATCATGTGCCATACCGTGATCACCTCGTTCAGGATCAGGACGGCCACGGCGAATTGCAGGCTGGGGTTGAGATACTGGATCAGGCCCACCGTCGCCATGCGCACCCGTTTCGCCGCATAGGAAAACAGGATCAGCGGCACCGCCGTCATCGGGCCCGAGGCCACGAAAAGCGCCATGTCACCGGGCGACAGGTTCAGCCCCCCCTCCGACGCCAGCCAGATCAGGTAGCCCAGGGCCAGCGGCAGGAACAGCAGCACCTCCGAGGTGACCGAGACGACCGGCCCTGCCGTGACCCAGCGTTTCAGAAGCCCGTAGACGCCGAAGGTCGTGGCAAGCGTGAGCGAGATCCACGGCGGCGCGCCCAGCCCGACCGTCAGGATAAGGACGGCGCCCGCAGCCAACGCCACCGCCACCGCCTGCAGCGCGCCGAGGCCCTCGCGCAGGACGACCGCGCCGATGGCCACCGCGACCAGCGGGTAGATGTAGTAGCCCAGCGACGCCTCCACCGTGCGGCCCACGCCCACCGCGTAGATGAAGAGAAACCAGTTGACCGAGATCATCGCGGTCGACAGCGCCACGAGCAGGAAGCGCCGCCGCGTCGACAGTGCTGCCGGAAGCTCCGCCAGACGCCCCTGCAGCGCGAGAATGCCGGCGAAGATCACCAGCGACCAGAGCGTGCGGTGCGCCAGCACCTCCATCGGCGGGATGTGGGACAAAAGCGCGTAGAACAGTGGCGACAGACCCCAGATCGTGCAGGCCGCCGCCATCGCAAGGACGCCCTTCGTGCTGTCGCCCAAACCCAGCTCTCCTTTTTGCCATCCTGCGGGCTTTTCACGCCGACGGCGGAGGGTCAAGCGGCAGCTGCGCCCCGGATCATGGACGGGATCGGTGCCGACGAAAAAGGCCCGCCGGTTCGAGCGGGCCTTCCGTGCCGTGGTGTCATGACATTCCCCTCGGGGATCACATCCGCGAGGCGACGTTTTCCCAGTTCACGAGATTGTCGAGGAAGTTCTGCAGATACGCGGGCCGCTTGTTGCGGAAGTCGATGTAGTACGAATGTTCCCACACGTCGCAGCCCAGAAGTGCCGTCTGCCCGAAGCAGAGCGGGTTCACGCCGTTCTCGGTCTTGGTGACCTTGAGCGAGCCGTCGGTGTCCTTCACCAGCCACGCCCAGCCGGAACCGAACTGGCCCGCGCCGGCGGCGGCGAAGTCTTCCTTGAACTTGTCGACCGACCCGAAGGCCTCGACCAGCGCGCTTTCCAGCTCACCGGGCATGCCGCCGGTGCCGGGGCCCATCATTTCCCAGAACTGCATGTGGTTCCAGTGCTGGGAGGCATTGTTGAAGATGCCGTTCTGCGCCACCGCGCCGGACTGGTAGGTGCCGGTGATGATATCCTCGAGGCTCTTGCCGGCCCACTCGGTGCCATCGATCAGCTTGTTGCCGTTGTCGACATAGGCCTTGTGGTGGATGTCGTGGTGATACTCCATCGTCTCCCGGCTCATGCCGAGATCGGCGAGCGCGTCGTGGGCATAGGGAAGATCGGGAAGTTCGAAAGCCATGGCGTGGCCCCCCTCGTTGTCGGTTTCCATTGCCGGACAGATGGAGGCCCGGGCGGGGCAACGTCAACCCCGTGCGACCCGCCGAGGGCCGCAAAACGCGCGTTTTGCGGGACGTTTTCCGCGCGGAAAACAGCACGGAAATCCCGGGATTTCCGCCTGCGGGGGCGGCTCAGTGGTAGCCGACCGCCCCACCGTCGCGCGCCGAGATGGCAATCAGGTCGAAGACATAGCGCGCCACCGAACGGAAACAGACCACCCGCGCCTCGATCTCGCTCTCCAGCCAGATTGCGCCGGCCGCCTGCTGCAGCCGGGTGCGGCGCATCTCGCCGGGGGCAAGGGCGGCCATGTCGGCCGGCGTGATCTTGGCCAGCACGTCCTTCAGGACGCCCGCCTCGCCCGAGAGCGAAAACATCGCCCGCGCATCCGAGACGTTGACGGCCAGGTGGTGCTGGCCCTTCAGCGCCTCGGTCAGCTCCGCCGCGATCCCGTCGGCGCTTGCGTGATCGCACAGGATCAGAAGCTCGTCGGGAGACATCCACGCGACCGAGGCCGCCTTGCCCGCGCGGATGGCGCGCCGGTCGGGCATGTCCGCGCCGGTCACCGTCTTCACCGCGCTCGCGGCCTTCGAAAGATCCGCGCGCAGGGTCACCATGCCCTGCAGCCCCATCTCGCGCAGGGTGACGAGCCCCGAGGCCTCTGCCCCGCTCAGCGCACTGACAGCGATCTCAGACATTCTGTTTCTCCCCCTCGGGATCAAAGAAGACGGGGCTGACGATGCGCGCCTCCACGGTGCGCAGATTGCCCTCCGGGTCCCGGGCGGTGCGGGCGAATTCCAGCACCTCGCCCATCCGCTCGGGCCCGTGCAGCACGAGGCCCATGGCGATCCCCTTTCCCAGCGTGGGCGAGAAATAGGTCGAGGTCACGCGGCCCTGCGTGTTGCGCTGGCCATTTGCGTTCTCGCCCTCGGCGACGGCATAGGCCCCGTCGGGCAGGACCGAGCCGTCCAGCGTCTCCAGGCCCACCAGCTGCCAGCGTTCGGGGTCGGTCATGTGCGACCGCTCCTGCGCGCGCTTGCCGAGATAGTCGTCCTTCTTCTTCGAGATCGCCCAGTGAAGGCCGAGGTCCTGCGGGATCACCGTGCCGTCGGTCTCGTCGCCGATCATGATGAAGCCCTTTTCGGCCCGCATCACGTGCAGCGCCTCCGTGCCATAGGGCGTGATGCCATGGCCCTGCCCCGCCGCCATCAGCGCGTCCCAGAAGGCGAGCCCCTGCGAGGCCGGCACGGCCACCTCGAAGCTGAGTTCGCCGGAAAACGAGATGCGGAAGACGCGGGCGTCGAAGCGCCCGAGCTTGCCCTCGGCCCACGCCATGAAGGGCAGCGCCTCCTGCGAGAGGTCGATATCGCCGCCGAGGCTCGCCAGCACATCGCGCGCCTTCGGGCCCACCACAGCGATCTGGGCCCATTGCTCGGTCACGTTGGCGGTGTAGACCTTCCAGTCCCACCACTCGCATTGCAGCCAGTCCTCCATGTGGGCGTGGATACGGTCCGCGCCGCCCGTGGTGGTGTGGCACAGGAACGTGTCCTCATCGAGCCGCGCGACCACGCCGTCATCCATGAGAAAACCGTTTTCCGAGCACATCAGCCCATAGCGGCATCTGCCCGGTTTCAGCGTGCTCATCATGTTGGTGTAGAGCATGTCCATGAAGCGCCCGGCGTCGGGGCCCTTCACGAGGATCTTGCCCAGCGTCGAGGCGTCGAGCAGGCCCACGGAGGACCGAGTCGCCGTGATCTCGCGGTTCACCGCGTCGCGCCTGGCCTCGCCCGGTTTGGGGAAGCAGTAGGGCCGCCGCCACTGGCCCACGGGTTCCCACTCCGCGCCGGCCTCTTCGTGGCGGGCATGAAGGGCCGTGCGGCGGAGCGGCTGGAACACCTCGCCCCGCGCCTCGCCGGCGATGGCACCCATGGAGATGGGCGTGAAGGGCGGGCGGAAGGTCGTGGTGCCCACCTGCGGGATGGGCGCGTTCAGGGTATCGGCAAGGATCGCCAGTCCGTTGATGTTGCTGAGCTTTCCCTGATCCGTCGCCATGCCCAGCGTGGTGTAGCGCTTGGTGTGCTCGACGCTCTCGTAGCCTTCGCGCGCGGCGAGCTGGACATCGGAGACCTTCACGTCATTCTGGAAATCGAGCCACATCTTGGCGCGTTTCTTGATGCCAGCGCCCTGCGGCATGACCCAGACCGGAGCAAGTGGCGCCTCGTCAGGTGCGGTAGCCGCGGGCGGGTTGCCCTTGGTTTCTTTCCCGACTGCAGCCAACGCCTTGCCGACAGCGGTTGACGCGTTTTCCATCACCTCGCCCGCATGGAGCGCCCCGTCCGAAGCCCCCGCGCAAACCACGAAGCCCTCGCCCGACTGGTTGGTCGGCGGCCGTTCGGGATCGGGGCGGAAGAACGCGCCAGCCTCGTCCCAGGTGAGCTTGCCGCCGCAATGGGACCAGAGGTGCACCGCCGGGGACCAGCCGCCGGACATGGCCACGGCCTCGCAGATCACGTCCTCGGTCACCGCGCCTTCGCCCGCCTGTTTGCAGAGCTGCACGGCGACCACGCCGCGGATGCCCTTCACGCCCGCGATGGCCGTGCCGGTTTTCACCGGGATGCCGAGCGCGCGTGCCTCCTGAGGGAGGGGGCCGTTCGCCTCGGGCCGCGCGTCGACGATGCAGGGCACGTCGAGGCCCGCGCGCCTGATCGCGATGGCGGTGCGATAGGCGTCGTCGTTGTTGGTCACGACGACCGTCCGGTCGCCGGGGCTCACGCCATACTCCACGAGGTAATCGCGCACCGCCGAGGCCAGCATCACGCCCGGCTTGTCGTTGCCGGCGAAGCTGAGCGGGCGCTCGATCGCGCCGATGGCCGAGATCACCTGCCCCGTCCGGATGCGCCACAGCCGGTGGCGCGGCACGCCGTCCTGCGGGGCGTGGTCGGAGACGCGCTCATAGGCCAGCACGTAGCCGTGGTCGTAGACGCCCGCGACCATGGTGCGGGGGCGCAGGTGGACATTCTCCATCGCCTCCAGTTCGACCACGGCGTCCGCGATCCAGTCCTCGGCCGGCCTGCCGTCGATCTCGACACCGTCCACCGGAGCGCGGCCGCCCCAGTGGGCGGTCTGTTCGCATAGCAGGACCTTCGCCCCGGCGCGCCCGGCCTCGAGTGCCGCCTGAAGCCCTGCGATCCCGCCGCCGGCCACGACCACGTCCACATGGACGTAGAATTGCTCGTAGCGGTCGGGGTCGGTGTGTTTCGGATCGGGCGCCTTGCCCAGGCCCGCAGATTGGCGGATGAAGGGCTCGAACACGTGCTTCCAGAAGGCGCGCGGATGGATGAAGGTCTTGTAGTAGAACCCCGCCGGCAGGAAGCGCGCGATGGCCGCGTTCGCCTCGCCGATATCCCATTCGAGGCTCGGCCAGTGATTCTGGGAGGTGGCGGTCAGCCCGTCGAAGAGCTCGGTCGTGGTGGCGCGCTGGTTGGGTTCGTGCCGGGCGCCCTGCCCCAGATTGACCAGGGCGTTGGGCTCCTCCGCGCCGGAGGCCACGATGCCGCGCGGGCGGTGATACTTGAAGGATCGGCCCACGATCCGCTGACCATTGGCCATGAGCGCGGAGGCCAGCGTGTCGCCGGGATGACCCGAGAAGCGCTTGCCGTTGAAGGTGAACTCCACCTTGCGGGAGCGGTCGATCAGGCGGCCGCCATCGGCCAGACGCGTGCTCATGGACGTCCCTCCCAATCCGGGCGCTTCGCCTTGATGGCGGCGACGATATCCTCGGGCGGTTCGGTGGTCTGTGCCGGATAGGTGCCGAAGACCTCCAGCGTGGCGGTGTCGCGCGCGGCGAGGAACCACTTGCCGCAGCCCATGGCGTGGCGCCAGCGTTCGAAATGCACGCCCCGCACATTGGGGCGGAGGAAGAGATAGGCCTCGAAATCATCGTCCGACGAGCCCGGGCCGAAGCGCGTCAGATGCGCCTCGCCGCCGGGTGTGAGTTCGGTCTCGCAGGCGGCGATGCCGCAATAGGGGCATGTGAGTGTCAGCATGGGCAACGTCCCATCGGGTCCGCCGGAGTGCGGCGCGGCCGGTTTGAATGTGAGGCAAAAAGACAGACGACCGCGCCCGGTCCATGACCGGCGCAGTCGTGTTCGTGAGACGGGCCATGCTGAGACAGGCCGGGCCGCGCCCGGCCGGCGTCATTCGGTCTCGGCCGGCTCCATGGGCTGCCCGCCTTCGACCACGTCGGGCGTGTCGGGCGCGTCGAGCGCGGTGTCGTCACCGCCGATATTGGCCGACCACATGAGGAAGCCAACAACGAGGATCGCCAATGGAATGGCGAAGACGAGCACACCACCGAACATGCGCTCGCGGCGGCGATCCGTTGGCGTGATGTCTCGGAAATCGGCTTCGGGCACCGGATCGGGCTCGTCCGTGCGCCCTGCAAGCGGGTCATGGGCGCGCCCGCCATCGGGATCACGTGGGTCGTTCGCCGTCGCCGCATTCGGCGCGTGCAGGCCCGGCGCGTCAGTCCTTGGATCAAGCGTCTTGTTGTATCTCTTGTCGGCCATCGGTCGTCTCCCTTGCGAAACGGGTTCGCAGTGAAAACGGCTCGAGGGGCGTTCTGGTTCCGGATCGGCGTCGTCAATGCGCCACCCCCGCTGCCACGCTCTCGTCGATGAAGCGCCCTTCGCGGAAGCGGTCCATGCCGAATTCCGCTGCAAGCGGCGAGTGCCCCTTTGCCATCAGCTCCGCCATCGCCCAACCCGAGCCTGGGATCGCCTTGAACCCGCCGGTGCCCCAGCCGCAATTGACGAAGATGCCGTCGACCGGCGTTTTCGAGATGATGGGCGAGCGGTCGCCCGTCATGTCGACGATCCCGCCCCACCAGCGCAGCATCTTGAGGCGCGAGATGATCGGGAAGGTCTCGACCAATGCGCGCACGGTCTCCTCCACGTGGTGGAAGGAGCCGCGCTGCGTGTAGTTGTTGTAGCCGTCCGCGCCGCCGCCGATCACCATCTCGCCCTTGTCGGACTGGCTCATGTAGCCATGCACGGTGTTGGCCATGACGACCACGTCCATCACGGGCTTGATCGGCTCGGATACGAGCGCCTGCAGCGCCACGCTTTCGATGGGCAGGCGGAAGCCCGCGCGCTCGGCCATCACACCGGAATGGCCCGCCACCACAATCCCGAGTTTGGAGCAGCCGATAAAGCCCTTCGTGGTCTCCACGCCCGTCACGCGGCCGCCCTCGCGCCGGACGCCGGTAACCTCGGTCTGCTGGATGATGTCCATGCCCATGTCGGAACAGGCCCGCGCATAGCCCCAGGCGACCGCGTCGTGGCGCGCGGTCCCCGCCCGCGCCTGCCAGAGCGCGCCGAGAACCGGGTAACGGGGACCCTTGATGTTGATGATGGGACAGAGCTCCTTTACCTTGGCGGGGCCGATGAACTCGGTCGCGACACCCTGCAGCGCGTTGGCATGCGCCGTGCGCCGGTAGCCACGGATCTCGTGCTCGGTCTGGGCCAGCATCATGACGCCGCGGGGCGAGAACATGATGTTGTAGTTGAGGTCCTGGCTGAGCGTCTCGTAGAGGCTGCGCGCCTTCTCGTAGATCGCGGCCGACGGGTCCTGCAGGTAGTTCGAACGGATGATCGTGGTGTTCCGGCCGGTGTTGCCGCCACCCAGCCAGCCCTTTTCGATCACTGCCACGTTGCGGATGCCGTGGTTCTTGCCGAGGTAATAGGCGGTGGCCAGGCCATGCCCGCCCGCGCCCACGATGACGACGTCGTACTGCGCCTTTGGCGTGGGCGAGCGCCACGCGCGTTCCCATCCCAGATGGTGGCGCGCGGCCTCGCGGGCGATGGCGAATGCGGAATAGCGGCGCATGGGCGACCTCCTGACCTGTTCCCACCCTTTGCGACACAAGCGGCGCGCGCATGAGACCGGGGCCGACACCTCTTCGCCCGATTGCGACGCCGGGTTCAAGAGGACCAGCCGGCGCCACCCGAAACCGGGGCGGGATGCCGCGCCTCATGCCGGTTCCACGCGCGCGTTTCGGCGCTTACATAGAAGCGCGCAGAGGAAAAGGAGTTGTCGCATCATGGGATTCTGGATCGTGGCCGGCTTCATGTCGCTTCTGGTGGCGCTTCTGATCCTGTTGGCCTTCCTGCGCCCGCGGACCGGCGGGGCGCCGGCGGCGGCTTATGACCTGCAGGTCTATCGCGACCAGCTCAAGGAAGTGGACCGCGATCTGGAACGCGGCATCCTGACCGAGGCCGAGGCCGCCCGCGCCCGCACCGAGGTTTCGCGCCGTATCCTCGAGGCCGATCGCGCCCTGCAGCGGGTCCAGACCGCCCGCACCGGTCGCGGCGCGCTGGAGCGCTGGATCGTCGCGGGCGGGCTCGTCGCCGTGGTGGCGGGTGCGGTCGGCGTCTATTTCCAGATCGGCGCGCCGGGCTATCCCGACCTGCCGATGGCCACGCGCATCGCGATCATCGACGAAGCGCGCGCCACGCGACCCGGTCAGGCCGAGGCGGAGGCGGAGGTCACCATGCGGCAGGGCGTGCCCGAACAGCCCGAGCGCGAGGAGCTGGTCGCGCAGCTGCGCACGATCATGGAACAGCGCCCGGACGACCCGCAGGGCATGGCGCTGCTGGCGTCCAACGAGGCCGCGCTCGGCAATTTCCGCGCCGCCCGGATCGCTCAGGCGCGGCTGATCGAGCTTCTCGGCGACGAGGCCACGGGCGCCCATCACATCGATCTTGCCGAGATGATGATCCTCGCCGCCGGCGGCTACGTCAGCCCCGATGCGGAGGCCGCCCTTCTGCGCGGGCTCGAGCTGGAGCCGCGCAACGGCACCGCGCGCTACTACGCCGGCCTGATGTACGCGCAGCAGGGGCGGCCCGATCTCGCCTTCCCGATCTGGCGCGACCTCCTGGCCGAGAGCACGCCCGACGCGCCGTGGCTGGAGCCGATCCGCCTGCAGATCGAGGAAGTCGCGGCGCTGGCGGGCGAAAGGGTCAGCCTCGCCGACCTGCCGCAGCCGGCATCGGTGCCGGCCCCCGGCCCCACCGCCGAGGACATGGAGGCGGCCGCGGCACTGCCGCCGGAGGACCGCGCCGCGATGATCGAGGGCATGGTCGCAGGGCTTTCCAGCCGCCTGGCGGCCGAAGGCGGCCCGCCCGAGGACTGGGCCCGCCTGATCAGCGCCTTCGGCGTGCTCGGCCGCACGGAACAGGCGCAGGCGGTCTACGAGGAGGCGCTTGGCGTCTTTGCCGAGAACCCCGCCGCGCTGGCCCAGATCGAAGCCGCGGGCGAAAGCCTGGGCGAGGCGGCGGAGTGATCTTCGACGATATCGCCGCTTTCGCCCTGGCGTTGCCGCCCGGACGCGGGATCGCGGGCCTCGACTTCGGAACCAAGACGATCGGCGTCGCCGTCTCCGACGCGCTGCGGAGCGTCGCCACGCCGCTGGCCACGATAAAGCGCACGAAGTTCACCAAGGACGCGCTGGAACTTCTTGATATCGTTTCGAAACGAAATCTCGCCGGTCTGGTGCTCGGCCTGCCGCGCAACATGGACGGAAGCGAGGGACCCCGTGCCCAGTCCACCCGCGCCTTCGCCCGGAACCTCATCCGGCAGCCCGGTTTCGAGGCGCTCGCGATCACCTTCTGGGACGAGCGGCTCAGCACGGTTGCGGCAGAAAGGGCACTGCTGGAGGCGGATACGACACGAAAACGTCGCGCGGAGGTGATCGACGCGGTCGCCGCGTCCTATATCCTGCAGGGAGCATTGGACCGGCTGAGGCATATCGGGGCAGCGACATGAGCGATGACATCTGGAAACGCGACGAGGTCGAAAGTCCCTGCGTCAAGATCTGCGTCGTCCATCCCGAGGCGCGGATCTGCACAGGCTGCCTGCGGACGATCGACGAGATCACCCAGTGGGGCCGCATGAGCCGCGAGGAACGCCGCTCGGTCATCGTGGAGCTGCCCGGTCGGCAGAAGCAACTGAAAGTGCGGCGGGGCGGACGGGCGGCGCGCATGGCCCGAAAATCCACCTGAGCCTTGCCGCTCAACGTCTTGTTATCGAAAGACTACGCGAGCTCCAGCCAATCCACTTTCCGCGTCACCTCCGGACGGAAGTAGACGATTGCGCGCCCCTCCGCCGCGGCCATCGCGCCTTCGGCCCATGGCGCCACCCCGTGGATCGCGAGCCGGTGAACCAGGACCGTCTCGCCGGGCGCCAGCGGCACCTCCCGCCGGGTGCAGGTCGCGAAGACCTCCCGCCGCAGGGCTTGGTAGGTGTCGGTCATGTCGACCTCGGGCCAGCGCTCGGCCGGGATGCCGTCGAACGCCTTGGCGAACGCCGCGCGCACGAGGTGGTGACTGCCCTCCCACACGACCAGCGGCGAAGCCTCGGCCGCCGCTTCGGTCAGCGCGATGCCAAGAATGAAGGCGTGGAACTCCCTGAGATAGCGGCGCTTTTCCGGCCCCACGGGTAGGAGCCCGTCAAGATGCGCCGCGTCCCTGTCCCTGCGGAACCGATGCGCGGCGTCGCTCTCGCCCGGGTCCTGCCCCGGGTAACCCGGATAGGTCACGGAGACCTGCCCGGGATGAAGCGGCAGCGCGCCCGCCACCGCGCGTGCCTCGGCCAGCGCCGCGCCATCGAGGGGCGGGGCATCGGCCACCGCGCCGTCCGGCCCGTTTGGCAGCGCGTCGACGCCCACGAACCATGTTTTCCCGTGCCGCAACCATGCCGCGCGCTGGCCCTCGTCCGCGCTCACCCGCAGCGCCACGGGACCGGCGATGGCCCGCCACGCCTCCACCTCCGCCTCCGGCGCGAACACCTGCCAGCCGCGGTCGAGCCAGCTCACCAGCCCACCGCCTTGCGCAGCATGTTGAGCGCCACGACCGTCACGAAGGCCGCGAAGATGCGGCGGAGCGGCGTCGGGTTCGTCGCATGGGCCAGCCGCGCGCCGATCGGTGCCGTGATCAGCGTCATCGCCACCACGACGGCGAAGGCCACGAGGTTGACCTGCCCGATGGTGAAGGGCGGCCGGTCCGGCCCCTGCCCCGCCACCAGAAGAAATCCGATCACGCTGGGCACCGCGATGATGACGCCGAAACCCGACGCCGTCGCCACCGCGCGATGGATCGCGACCCCGTAAAGCGTCATCAGCGGTACTCCGAAACTGCCGCCGCCAATCCCCATCAGGACCGACAGGAACCCGATCACGGACGATGTCGCCGCCCGCCCAATGCCGCGCGGCATGGTGTCGCCAAGACGCCACTCCGCTCGCCCGAAGGCAAGATAGAGGCCCACGGTGATCCCGAGTACGCCGAAGATGGCCATCAGCACCTCGTTGCGCAGCCCGGCCACCGCGACCACGCCAAGACCCGCCCCGATGGCGATGCCGGGCCCCCAACCCTTCAGGATCGACCAGTCGACCGCCCCCCGTCGGTTATGGCTCAGCAGCGCGCGCACGGACGTCACGGCGATCGTCGCCAGCGACGTGGCCAGACAGATCTGCATCAGGTCGGGCGTGCTGTATCCCAGCCGCTCGAAGGCGAAGAAGAAGGTCGGCACGAGGATGATCCCTCCGCCCACGCCCAGAAGACCCGCGATGACGCCGGCAAACGCCCCGATCACCGCGATCAGGGCGAGCATCGGCAAGAGTTCGTTGAGTTCCGGCATGTCGCCCCAGCTTCGTCGGCGGCGACCGCCTAACGCAGGACGGGGGCGGAGGAAAGGCCCGCCGGGCCTCAGGCAGCGCGCAGGGTGACCTCGCTCAGCGCCTGTTCGACCAGTTCCGGGCCCGCGCCGTCGCGATGGGCGCCTTCCGAGAGCACACGCTTCCAGCCGCGCGCGCCCGGACGGCCCGCGAAGAGCCCCAGCATGTGGCGCGTGACCTGCTGAAGCCTGCCGCCCTGGCCGAGGTGCCGCTCGATATAGGGAAGCATCGCCAGAACCGCCTCCTCGGCGCTGCGGGACGGGGCGGGGTCGCCGAAGATCTCCGCATCGGCGCGACCGAGGATCTCGGCGGGCGTGTGATAGGCGGCCCTCCCGATCATGACCCCGTCGAGCCCCGCATCGAGATGCACCTTCGCCTCGTCCAGCGTCGCGATGCCGCCGTTGATCGAGATGTGGAGATCGGGGAACTCCGCCTTCATCCGCTGCACCAGCGGGTAATCGAGCGGCGGCACGTCACGGTTCTGCTTCGGGCTCAGGCCCTGAAGCCACGCTTTGCGCGCATGGATGGCGACACGGGCCACGCCGGCTGCCGAAATCCGGTCGAGGAATTCCGGCAGGACGTCCTCGGGGATCTGGTCGTCGACGCCGATGCGGCATTTCACGGTCACCTCCACCGGGCTCGCCGCGATCATGGCGGCGACGCAGTCGGCCACGAGGCCGGGTTGCTCCATCAGAACGGCGCCGAAACAGCCCGACTGCACCCGGTCGGAGGGACAGCCCACGTTGAGGTTGATCTCGTCGTAGCCGTAGTCCGCGCCGATCGCGGCGGCCCGGGCCAGGTTCCCCGGATCGGAGCCGCCAAGCTGCAGGGCAACCGGATGCTCCGCCTCGTCGAAGCCCAGCAATCGGTCGCGCTCCCCGTGGAGCAGGGCCTGCGCGGTCACCATCTCGGTATAAAGCAGAGCGCGCCGCGACATCAGCCGGTGCAGATACC
Source organism: Rhodobacteraceae bacterium HLUCCO18 (assembly GCA_001314805.1). Classification (GTDB taxonomy): domain Bacteria; phylum Pseudomonadota; class Alphaproteobacteria; order Rhodobacterales; family Rhodobacteraceae; genus Roseibacterium. Next base: position 27,694 of record LJSY01000038.1, read on the forward strand.
GGCAATGTCGGTCTGTCCAGTCCATCATAGGGGCACAGGATAATCTAGCATGTTGATTTATTTGCATTTTTTGTGTATCTTCAAACTGTTGGCGGCGGATGCTGCTACGCTGGAATACGCCCCAATATCCCCGAATTTGCCCCTCTACGACGACTCATTGCACACACAGCGCACACGAAAATGGCCTCCATCACCAAGCTCCCCTCCGGTGCCTACCGGGTTCAGATCAGACGAAAGGGCCGCTACGCGAGCGAGACGTTCCTCCGCCGCGATGACGCCCATCGTTGGGCCCGCCAGGCGGAGACCCGGGTGGATCAGGGGTTAGCGCCGAACAAGTCGTCCGTCTCCCGCCTCCAGACCTTTGGCGACCTCATCGACCTTCATATAACCGATATGTGCGAGGTAGGGAAACCGCCGCGTCGCAGCAAGGCCGCGACACTCACCACGCTCAAGCGCGATCTTGGGAAGGAACGGATCGGTCACCTCGATCGGCAGAAGCTGATCGACTACGGCAAGATGCGTGCAGACCAAGGCGCCGGACCGGTGACCCTCGGGATCGATATCGGGGTGATCAAGATGATCATCACCCACGCTGCAGCCGTGCACGGGCTCGACATCTCTCCGGAACCCGTTGATCTGGCGCGCGTCGCGCTCAAGCGGCTTGGACTGATCGGCAAGGGCACGGAGCGGGATCGCCGCCCGCGCATGGACGAGTTGAACCGCCTCTTCCGCTGCTTCGATGACAACGATCGCCTCACCCTGCCGATGACACGCATCGTGAAATTCGCGGTGGCCACGGCCATGCGGCTGGACGAGATCTGCCGCGTCGAATGGGCCGATCTCGACGTCGACCGCCGCATGCTCATGATCCGCGACCGAAAAGACCCGCGCAACAAGACCGGAAACGACCAGCGGATCCCGCTCTTCGCGGCCACTGGCTTCGACGCTTGGGCGCTGGTCACGGCGCAGGCCAAGGAATTGGGGCACGCAAAGGGCCGCATCTTTCCCTACAACTCAAAATCGGTCGGAACCGCTTTTCGGCGCGCCTGCGTCGAGGTCAGCGTGAAGGACCTTCATTTCCACGATCTGCGCCACGAAGGCACTAGCCGCCTGTTCGAGGCCGGCTTCGCCATCGAGCAAGTCTCGCTGGTTACCGGCCACAAGGACTGGAAGATGCTGCGCCGCTACACCCATATCCGCCCAGAGGCGCTTCACCGGCTGGCCGCATCGCGCGGCCCCTCCCCGCTGGGGGATCTCGCAGCGGAGTGACCCGAGAGTCAGAGGGGTGCCGTTCCGGCCCGTGACGGGTTTGGAGGTCGGGAGAGAGGCTCCCGGCCGCCCGTTTCGGAGGTTTCCCCATGAATACCGAGATTATCGATGCCGGGCGTGACATCAGCGGCGGCTACAAGGTGGATGTGTCGCGCGGCACGAATGTGGACCGCGTGTCGTCTGAATGGTTCTCGCGTCCGGATGACGAGCGGTATCTGTCGCTCGACGATCTCTTCGCCTCGGTGAAGGGTCGCGCAGAGCGGAGCCGGACGCGCACGGTGGAGAGTGCGGCGATCCGGGTTGAAGCGCATCGCGAAAACCCGGAAAAGCTGGGGCTGGTCCTGCCCGGTGCGGATGAACCCATCGCGCCGACGCATTGGTCCTTTGGCCAGCTCTCGAGCCTCGTCGGTGCGCCCGCCGCCTATCTGCGCCAACTGCCCGCGCCGTTGGCGGGGATCAACCTGCAATACGGGCTGACCAACCACCGTGCCGAACAGATCAAGACGCTGGAAACCGGAGATGGACGCACCGAACTGCGTGCCGTGACCGGCCCCGATTATGGCCGCATCTACGATCACGAGTTGGTCTCTGCGGTTCAACGCATCGCGGGCAATGGCACAGGCGACACGCGCTGGAAGGTCCCCGGCGTGCTCGACTGGCCGACCGGCATCTACAACCCGCGCGTGGTCGTGACGAAGGAGACGACGACGCTCTACGCCTCGGACCGCGACGTGTTCCTGTTCCTCGTCGACGATCTGAACCCGATAGAGGCGGGACTGCTGCCCGATGGCTCACCCGACCTCTACTTTCGGGGATTTTATTGCTGGAATTCGGAGGTGGGGGCGAAGACGCTCGGCATCGCCAGCTTCTACCTGCGCGCGGTCTGCCAGAACCGCAACCTCTGGGGCGTCGAGGACTTCCAGGAGATCACCATCCGGCACTCGAAATACGCCGCCTCCCGCTTCGCCCACGAGGCCGCCCCAGCGCTCAGCCGCTTCGCCGAGTCCTCGCCCGCGCCCTTCATCGACGGCATCCGCGCGGCGCGCGAGAAGATCGTCGCGCGGACAGACGAGGACCGTCAGGACTTCCTGCGCAAACGCGGTTTCTCCAAGGCGGAGACGGGGCGGATCGTCGAGACGATCCTGGCCGAGGAAGGCCGCCCGCCCGAGAGCGTCTTCGACTTCGTGCAGGGTATCACGGCGGTGGCGCGGTCGAAGCCGCAGCAGGATGCGCGGTTGGTGATGGAGGGGAAGGCGAAGGTGTTGCTGGAAAAAGCGTGATTGCGTTGAATATGAATTCGGATCAACGACCTATCGAGATAAACTCAAGCACTGAATGAAGATTTCGAGGGGCGTTATAGCCCCTCGATCGTGAACTCGGGTGCACCTTGCCAGACCAGCTTCCAGCTCGCGCCAGGGCGGACATTCTGGATGATCCCCGGATCGAAGGCGACGAAGCACCGCCCGCCCGAATGACGGACGGAGGGGTAGATCAGCCCGCGATGCCCCTCTGATCTCAGATCCGCGGCAAGGCGCTGCCCGACCGCGTAGCCCCGCTCGGGGACCGGATCGAGCGCCGGATGCGCCTCTCCGTGCAGATCCGGGAAATCCCCGATAAAATCCGCCAGCAGTTCCACGTAGCGCGCCTCGTCCTCGTAGCGGCCGATGAAGCCCAATTCACGGGTCCGGTGAAACCCAACTTCCTGCGCGCTCGTCAGCATGTTCCAGGCGCAGTACCACGCACCGCGGTCGCCAGTGTTGAACCGGTTGCCCTTGGGCCTCGTGTAGGTGAATGCCGCGTTGATATGGCTCTGACCATAAAGGGTCAGGTCATGCGACCGCCGCGCGAAGGCGAGTTCGCGACGGTCGAGCGCGGGACTGCCCTGCGCTTCGGCGATCAGGCGCGCACTGGTCTCGCCTTCGATCTCGGCGAGAATCGCGGCCTCCTCGTCGCTGTCGACCAGCCCCCGCAGCACCGGCGGCTTGTGATGGGTCTCTGAGATAAGCCTGACAAGAGCACGGTCATTGACCGACGTGATCCTCAAACCCCGCCCCGCAGCGCATCGACATATCCCCGCACGCGCAGGATCTTGGGCAATCCTCCCTCGATCATCGCGTCCACGGGACGCGCTCCGTCGAACTCCGGACCTCGGTTCGGCAGCTTTACCCAGTCGCGCGAGATCGGCTCGTTGAAATAGAGCTCGAGCGACTTGTAGAGGCCGATGAGCGCGGAAAGGCGCAGCATCTGGTCGCGCGTCAGATCTCCGGCAAAATCAGGCTTCTTGGCCCGTTTCCAGGTGGATTCCGACATATCCGCCAGCGCCGCGGCCTCCCGCAAGGTGAGTGACCAGGCGTCCGCGATCCGCGTGAAGGCCTTGAGCGCGACCCCCTGCCGATCCGGCGCAGCACGTTCCAGAACAACGTTTTCCATGTGTTGGCGCTCCTTCCTAGTTTGACTGATGATATAAGGTCATATGGATCGCTTTGCAAGTCCATATGAACTATTTGGTGCCTCAAGAGTTAGAGGGGTGCCGGGATTTCCGTGACGGGTTTGGATGTCGAGAGAGTGGCTCCCGGCTGGCCTGTCGCGGAGAACCCCGATGACCAAGCAACAGAAAATCACCCTCAGCGCCTCGCGCGATATTCCTTTCAACAAGCTGATGCTCAGCCAGTCGAACGTGCGCCACGTCAAGGCGGGCGTGTCGATGGAGGAACTGGCCGAGGACATCGCGCGGCGGACGCTGCTCAGCTCCATCACCGTTCGGCCCGTGCTGGACGACAGCGGCGCCGAGACCGGCATGTACACGATCCCCGCCGGTGGGCGGCGGTTCCGGGCGCTCGAGCTGCTCGTCAAGCAGAAGCGCATGAACAAGACCGCGCTGGTCCCTTGCATCGTGCGCACCGATGGGCTCGCCGAGGAGGACAGCCTGGCCGAAAACGTTCAGCGCGCGCCGCTGCATCCGCTCGACCAGTTCCGCGCCTTCCAGGCGATGCGCGAGAAGGGCCGGACCGAGGAGGAGATCGCCGCGGCCTTCTTCGTTTCGGCCAGCGTGGTCAAGCAGCGGCTGAAGCTCGCCGCCGTGGCGCCGTCGCTGCATGATGCCTATGCCGAGGAGGAAATGACGCTCGACCAACTTATGGCCTTCACGGTCAATCCCGATCACGCGCGGCAGGAACAGGTTTGGGAGGCGCTGCAGCGGCACTATTCGCGGCAGCCCTACGAGATCCGCCGCATGCTGACCGAGGGTGCGGTGCGGGCCTCGGACAAGCGGGCGCAATTCGTCGGGCTCGACAACTACGTCGAGGCAGGAGGCGAGATCCTGCGCGACCTGTTCCAGCAGGACGATGGCGGCTGGCTGCAGGATGCCGCCCTTCTCGACGTCATGGTGCGCGAGAAGCTGGCCGAGGAGGCCGAGGGGGTCCGTGCCGAGGGCTGGAAATGGGTCGAGGTGGATACCGAGTTCCCTTATGGCCACACTTTCGGGATGCGCCGGTTCCATGGCGAAGCAGTGCCGATGAGCGATGAAGAGGCTGCCAGCTACCAAGCGCTGAGAGCCGAATACGACGCGATCGAGGCCAAGCATGCGGAAGCCGACGAACTGCCAGACGAGGTCGATGCCCGGCTGGGCGAGATCGAGGAGGCGATGGAGGCGTTTGAGGCGCGCCCGATCCGCTACGAGGCCGACGACCTTGCGCTGGCCGGAGCCTTCGTCAGCATCGACAGCTCCGGGCGGCTGCGGGTCGAGCGCGGCTACGTGCGGCCTGAGGATGAGCCGGTCGAGGAGGTGGAAGACGCGGGCGAGGTCGCACCGGAAGCGGCGCCGGACGCGAATATCGATGACACCGCTACGTCTGTTACGGACGACGAAGAAGAGGACGAAGGCCTGAAACCGCTCTCCGACCGCCTCGTCATGGAACTGACGGCCCATCGGACCCTGGCACTGCGCAATGCGCTGGCCCAAGACCCGCAGGTCGCCGTCCTCGCGGCGCTGCACGCGATGGTCCTGCGGCTTTTCTACCGCTACGCCGTCGACAGCTGTGTCGAGATCGAACCGCGCAACGCCACCTTCGGGTCGCAGGTGCCGGGCCTCGGTGATACGGCCTACGCGCAGGCCATCGACCAACGCCACGAAACCTGGGCGCGGAACCTGCCGAAGGCACCCGAGGACCTCTGGGAGGCGCTGACCGAGTTCGACAGCTGCAGCCGCGAAGCGCTCTTCGCCCACTGCGTCGCGATGAGCGTGAATGCCGTCCACGATCCCTACCAGCGCCGACCGCGCGCCATCGCGCATGCGGATGTGCTGGCCGGGACCGTCGGACTCGATATGGCCAAGGCGGGCTGGACGGTGACAGGCGACAGCTACCTCGGCCGCGTGACCAAGGCCCGTATCCTCGAGGCCGTGCGCGAGGCGAAGGGCGAGACCGCCGCTGACCGTATCGCCGGGCTGAAGAAGGCCGAGATGGTGACGGCAGCAGAGGACCTGCTCTCCGGCACAGGCTGGCTGCCGGACCCGATGCGCTCGCCGCCGCTGCCGGAAGAGGACGCACCGGAGATCGAGTTGATCGACGATGCGGACGACACCGGTGATGAGGCACCGGAGGATGATCCCGACAGCGGCGAAGCGCAATCGGCGGAAGACGGCGGCGAACCGGCTATCGGAGATTCCGACCCCTCGGGAGAAGATGATCCCGTCGCCGGTGACGCCTTCGCCAAGACAGCCGCCGAATGACCTTCGAGCAGGTCGGAGCTCCTTTCCCCCCGAGTTCCGGCAGCCGGGGTCCGCCAGAAATGGCGGGCCCCTTTTTATATCCACGACAGGAGGCACAAAGCATGCACAGCCCCGCCGCCGACATCGCCCGCCGCCTTGCCGAGGATGCCGAGGCCGTCTGCCGTCACTACCTCACGAACGGGCGCAAACAGGGCCGCTACTGGATCGTTGGCGATGCGCATAATACGCCGGGCCGCAGCCTCTATGTCCGACTGACCGGACCGATCTCTGGTCCCGGTGCCGCCGGAAAATGGACCGATTCCGCAACCGGGCAGCACGGGGACCTTCTGGACCTGATCGCCCTGAACATGGGTATCACCACGCTGAGGGACACGCTGGACGAAGCGCGCAGGTTCCTAAGCCTGCCGCAGACGGACAGGCACCGCGCCAACAATCCGCCAGCCTCTCGCGGCTCACCCGAGGCGGCGCGGCGGCTCTGGGCCATGGGCCAGCCGATGTCTGGCACCTTGGCAGAACGCTATCTCGCAGAGCGCGGCCTCACCGGGCTGGGCCATCTCGACAGTCTCCGGTTTCACCCGAACTGCTTTTACTGGCGCGAGGATCAAGCCCTGACAGACCCGCCCGAAACCTGGCCCGCCCTGCTCGCCAAGGTGACGGACCTCGATGGACGGCTCACCGGCCTCCACCGCACCTGGCTTGACCCGGCCACTGCGGACAAGGCCCCGGTCAGTCCACCGCGCAAGGCGATGGGCAATCTCCTCGGCCATGGTGTTCGCATCGGCATACCGGTCAGCGCGCTGGCCGCAGGCGAAGGGCTGGAGACCATGCTCTCCTTGCATCTTGTGCTGCCGGAGTTGCCTGCGGTGGCGGCTCTGTCCGCCAACCATCTCGCAGCCCTGCAGCTGCCCGCCGATCTTCGCCGCCTCTACATCGCCGTTGATGCCGATCCGGCAGGCCTGTCTGCCGCAGACCAACTCGCGCATCGGGCCATTGGGGCAGGGATCGATGCCGTCCACCTCTCCCCCCGTCTCGGCGATTTCAATGACGATCTGCGCGCGAATGGCAGCGATGCGTTGCGCGCGCATCTGCGTCCGCAACTGGCGCCCGAGGATGCCGTGACCTTCCTCGATCACGCCATCGATTGATCGGGATCGGCGCAGCCGGCCAGCGCCTCCGCGATCAGTGCCACGCCTTCCGGCCTTCCGAGAGCGGGCAAAACGGAGCAGAGCCCGGACGGGCCCGCAACGGCCATGGCCGTCCTCCGCTGCGCTTCGGTTCCACCCCATCGCGCGGGCGCGACGGGGACCCCTGAGAATGCAGACCCGCCCGGCCCCCGCTTTTCCGTTGCCCGGGAAGGCCGCGAGAGGCGCGGGCTTCGACAACCGGAGACGACATCATGACCGAGACCCATCTTCAAACCCGATCCTCCACCGCAGTTGTGCTCGAGGAACTGCAGCTCTACGGCTGGCGCCCCTTCATCGACGAGCCCGATCCCCGCCCCTTGCCGGAGCCCGACGCCATTCGCACCGCCGTCGCCGACATTTTCGACGCGCTCGTCTCGACGCTGTCCGACACGCGGCTGGAACCCGACCTCGAAGATCTGCTCTGGTCCACTACGAACCTGTTTCACCGCATGGCGACGCGGACAGGCCG
>LJSY01000024.1 GCA_001314805.1 Rhodobacteraceae bacterium HLUCCO18
CTCGCCGGCGGCGATGCGGCTGCGCGTGCTCAACGTCACCAGCGGCGAGAACGCGGCCTTCGACCTGATGTTCCGGCTGGCGGTCGCGCCGTCCGACCCCTTCGACCGTCCGCTTTCGGCGGGGCTCGACCATCTGCCCAACGGCATCGACCTCGCCATCGACGACGAGGCGACACGCACGGTGCTGCGGGGCATGGGCCACAGGCTCCGCGCGCCCGCAACGCGCATCTGTCACTGGTCGGGCTACATGCGCCCGGGGCTTTTCTCGGTCTACCGCAGGATGCTCGACCCCGACGACGCGGGGTTCGCCCGGGACCTGTCGGCGGCGCTCGGCGCGCGCGTCACCGGGGAGCGCGGGCGCGCTTTTCCCCGCGCGAAAGCAGGGTTGACGATTGCAGCCTGGCCCGGCCGATCACAGGTGTAGGGGAAGCGACAGGCGAGATTCCGTTTCCCGGGACGGCTTCGTCTGGTTTTTGAAACCGAACGCGCCTATCGTGACCGGAAAACGAGCGCGGCGACCCTCGGGGATGGTATGAGTTCAAGCTTTCTGCAAGGTGTGGCGTTTTTCGCCCTGAGCGTGATCATTCTGGCGTCCGCCTTCGGCGGATTCGGAGTGCTCTGAGCCATGGCGAAACGGTATGGCGGACAGCACAGCCCCACGGGCCGGCGCCCCGGCGACACCCCGCGCGAGACGGTGACGGCGGAACGGCTGGAAGTGCCAAGCTTCAAGGGCCGCACGCCGATGCGCCATGGCGCGAAGATCAACATGCTCTTCGTGCTGCCGGTGATCGCGCTCGGCGCGACGCTGTTTTCCTTCCCGCCGGTGACCGAACTGGCCGCGGAACTGGCCGGGGTCGCGGCGCTGTTTCTCGGCGCGTGGCTGACGCGCGACGGGGTCCGGGCCGAGGACGCGTTCGACGAGCGCAAGGTCGCCCGCCGCCCCGCCATCCCGCGCAAGATGTTCGGGTCGGTCGCCACGGGGCTGGGCACCGGGCTTCTGGTCTATGGCGGAGCCTGGGTCCTGCCCGCCGCCATCGGGATCGGTGTGATCGCGGCCGCCTTGCACCTTGTCTCCTTCGGGCTCGACCCGATGCGCGACAAGGGGCTGGAGGGGATCGACCGGCACCAGACCGACCGCATCGCGCGCAAGATCGACGAGGCCGAGCGTGTTCTGGACGAGATGTCGGACGCCATTCGCCGCGCGCGCGACCGACAGCTCGAGGGCCGCGTGGAGACCTTCCAGACCACCGTGCGCCAGATGTTCCGCCAGGTGGAGGCCGATCCCCGCGACCTGACCTCGGCGCGCCGCTATCTCGGGGTCTACCTGCAGGGCGCGCGCGACGCGACGGTACAGTTCGCCGACCTTTACGGGCGCAACCGCGATCCGCAGATCCGTAGCGATTACATGGATTTCCTCGACGACCTGGAAAACAACTTCGCCAAGCGCACCCGCGCGATGCTGACAGATGACCGGTCCAACCTCGACATCGAGATAGAGGTGCTGAGGGAACGGCTCAACCGCGAAAACCTGCATATCGAAGGATGAGGAACATGAGTACAAAAACCCGCGCTGAGGCCGAAGAGGTCGCGAAACTGGTGGATGAGCTGAACGCCGTCGTCCTGCCCGAACCCTCGGCCGACCTCGTGCCCCTGCCGGAGGCCGATGCGCCGACCGCCGAGGAGATCAGCCGCCGCATGGGCGAGATCGACATGGGCGACACCAATTCCATCGTGTCCTTCGGGTCGGCCGCGCAGGCGGAGCTTCAGCAGATCAGCCAGTCCATGCTGCAAGGCGTGAAGAACAAGGATGTGGGCCCCGCAGGCGACTCCTTGCGCGAGATCGTGGGCACCATCCGCGGCTTTTCCGTCGATGAGCTCGATCCCAACCGCAAGCAGTCGTGGTGGGAGCGTCTCTTCGGCCGGGCCAAGCCGCTGCATGACTTCATCGCCAAGTTCGACGAGGTGCAGGACCAGATCGACAAGATCACCGACAACCTGCTGCAGCACGAACATACGCTGATGAAGGACATCAAGTCGCTCGACAAGCTCTATGAAAAGACGCTCGATTTCTACGACGAGCTGGCGCTCTACATCGCCGCCGGCGAGGAAAAGCTGCGCGAGCTGGACGAAGAGACGATCCCCGCCAAGGAGGCCGAGGTTCAGGCCGCGCCCGAGGACGGACAGGTCATCAAGGCGCAGGAGCTGCGCGACCTGCGCGCCGCGCGCGACGATCTGGAACGCCGGGTGCATGACCTGAGGCTGACGCGTCAGGTGACGATGCAGTCGCTGCCCTCGATCCGGCTGGTGCAGGAAAACGACAAAAGCCTCGTGACCAAGATCAACTCGACGCTGGTCAACACCGTGCCGCTGTGGGAAACCCAGCTGGCGCAGGCGGTGACGATCCAGCGCTCGACCGAGGCCGCCAAGGCGGTTCGCGAGGCCACCGACCTCACCAACGAGCTTCTGACGAAGAACGCCGAGAACCTGCGCGAGTCGAACCGCATGGTCCGCGAAGAGATGGAGCGCGGCGTCTTCGACATCGAGGCGGTGAAGAAGGCCAACGCGGAACTCATCGCCACGATCGAGGAGAGCCTGCAGATCGCCGACGAAGGCAAGCGTCGCCGCGCCGACGCCGAGGTCGAGATGCAGAAGATGGAGGCGGAACTGCGCGACACGCTGGCCTCCGCATCGGCGCGCAGGCCCACCGCCGAAGCGCCGCCGCCCCCACCGGGCGGTGCCTGATCCGGAGACGGGGGTCACCCGATGAACGACCGGTCAGCATCGGACCTGCCCGCCCTCTCCCGACTGGGACGCAGGGTGGCCTGCGCCGTGCTGGCCGGCGCACTCGCAGGCTGCGTGACCAACCCGGTCGCGCCGCCGCCACCTGCCGAACCGGTCGAGGCCGTCCCCGAAGGCCCCTCGGCGGAAAGCCGGAGCTTCGCGCGCTACTACGCCTCGGTCGAGGCGCGTCTGCTCGACGATGGCCTTCTGCGGACCGACGGGGGCGGCCCGGACACGCCCTTCACCGCGCGCGATCTGGTCGAGAACTTCGAGCGGATCGCGCTATACGACGAATACGTTCTCTCGGGGGGACGCTTCATCGCGCAGCAGACGCCCTCGCGCCTGCGCCGCTGGGACCAGCCCGTGCGCATCGAGGCGCATTTCGGCCCGATGGTCTCCGAGGAACAGAAGGCCATCGACCGGGCGGAGCTGTCCCGATACGCCGCCCGCCTGGGCCGCATCGCGCGCCATCCGATCCGGAACGTGGGGTCGGACGGCAATTTCCACGTGCTCTACATCAATCGCGACACGCAGCGGCAGGTGGGCGATCTGGTGCGCGACCTCGTGCCGGGTATCAGCGCCGTGACGGTCGCTGAGATGGAGCGTCTGCCGCGCTTCACCTTCTGCTCGGTCTACGCGTTCTCGCAGCCGGGCGGCGGGTCCACCTATGTCGCCGCCATCGCCATCATCCGTGACGAGCATCCGCCGCTCCTGCGCCGCTCCTGCGTGCATGAGGAAATCGCGCAAGGTCTGGGCCTGCCCAATGACAGCCCGGCCGCACGCCCCTCGATCTTCAACGATGACGAGGAATTCGCGCTGCTGACCCGGCATGACGAGCTTCTCCTGCGCATCCTCTACGACCGCCGCCTGACCCCCGGCATGCTTCCCGACGAGGCGCGCCCGATCGTGCGCCGGATCGCCGAGGAACTGGTCGGCGGGCCATCATGACGTGACCGCCGCCGCAGCAGCCCTGCCGCTCGCCATCGTGCTGGCCGCGATGGGATGGGCGCATCTGTCGGCCGCGAAGGCCGGGGCCATCGGGCTGGCCGTGGCGCTGGCCGTCGTCGTTCTCGTCTTCGCCCCGCACGAGGGCGGCACGATCCTGACGCTTGCCGGCGCGGGGGCGGAGGCGCTGAGTTCCACCGCCACCATCTTGTGGATCGTCCTGCCGGCGCTGGCGCTCTACGAGTTCCAGGCCAAGGTCGGCGCGCTCGAACGCATCCGCGTGGCGCTGACCGGCCTGACCGGAGACCGCCGCATCCAGGCCATCCTGATCGCGTGGTTCTTCGGCCTCTTCATGGAGGGCGCGGCGGGCTTCGGCACGCCCGTGGCGCTGGCCGCTCCGCTTCTGGCGGGCCTCGGCTACCCACCCGTCCGCGCGGTGATCCTCGCGCTTCTGGGCCATGCGGCGGGCGTGTCCTTCGGCGCGGTGGGCACGCCGACGCTGGCGCAGGTGAACCTCACCGGCCTGTCGCCCACGGCGCTGGCGGGATCGGCGGCGCTGATGCACGCGATCGTCTCGCCGCTCCTGCTGATCGCGACGGTGCGGCTGGCGGGCGAGGGTCGGCTCAGCCCCTTCGACATCGGCTGGACGCTGCTTGCGTGGATCAGCTTCGCGGTGCCCTCCGTCGCCTTGGCGGCGTTGGCGGGGCCGGAACTTCCCAGCCTCGGAGGCGCGCTGATCGGGCTGATCGTCTTCGCCGCCGTGCTGCGCCGGAAACAGGGCGGCACCCTGCCCGACATGGCCGCGCTGGCCCGCGATATCGCGCCCTACGCCGCCATTCTGGCCCTCGTGCTTGCGACGCGGCTCATCGGCCCGGTGCAGGACGCGCTCAGCGGCATCGAGGTCTCCTGGTCGCTGGGGGATCGTTTCTCGGGCAGCTTCGCGCCGCTCTACCACCCGGGCACGCTGCTCTTCGCGGGGCTGGGCCTCGGCGCGCTGGCCACGGGGAGGACCGGCGCGCTCCTGCCCGCGCTTTCGGGTGCGCTGGCGCGTATCGGACCCGTGGCGCTGGCCCTTCTGGCGATGCTCGCGCTCAGCCGCGTCATGGTCCATGGCGGCCTGATCTCGGCGCTGGCCGAGGCCGCCGCCACGACAGGCGCGTTCTGGCCGCTGCTGGCCCCGCTGATCGGCGTCTTGGGCACCTTCGTCACCGGCTCGGCCACGGCGTCGAACATCCTCTTCACCGAGTTCCAGACCGGCGTGGCCGAGACGCTGTCCTATCCGCCCGTGGCGCTGGCCGCGGCACAGGGCTTCGGCTCGGCCATCGGCAACATCATCGCGCCGCACAACATCATCGCGGGTTCGGCCACCGTGGGCATCGTCGCGCGCGAAGGCGAGGTCCTGTCGAAAACCCTCGGCCTGTGCCTCGCCGCCTCACTCATGGGGGGCGCGCTGACTTTCGCGGCCACATGGGCCTTCCCCATCTAGCGCGAGGGGGGCAAAGCCCTTACTCTCCAACCCGACGCGTTTCGTGCAGAGGTATGCCCATGGTCTTCAACTTCCTGTCCGGCCAGTTCATCGACGTCATCGAATGGACCGACGACACCCGCGACACGATGGTCTGGCGCTTCGAGCGCTACGGCCACGAGATCAAGTACGGCGCGAAGCTCACGGTGCGCGAGGGGCAGACGGCGGTCTTCATCCACGAAGGCCAGCTTGCCGACATCTTCACCCCCGGTCTCTACATGCTCGAGACCAACAACATGCCGATCCTCACAACGCTGCAGCACTGGGACCACGGGTTCAAGTCGCCCTTCAAGTCCGAGATCTACTTCGTCAACACGAACCGCTTCACCAACCTCAAATGGGGCACGAAGAACCCGATCATGCTGCGCGACCCGGAGTTCGGGCCGACCCGCATCCGCGCCTTCGGCACCTACACCGTGAAGGTCGCCGACGCGGGCCGTTTCATGACCGAGATCGTGGGCACGGATGGGGAGTTCACGACCGACGAGATCACCTTCCAGATCCGCAACGTCATCGTGCAGGAATTCAGCCGCGTGGTCGCGGGATCCGGCATCCCGGTGCTCGACATGGCCGCCAACACGGCCGAGTTCGGCAAGCTGGTGGCCGCCCGCATCTCCGAGACGATCGCGCAATACGGCCTGACCCTGCCCGAGCTCTATATCGAGAACATCTCGCTGCCCCCCGCGGTCGAACAGGCGCTCGACAAGCGCACCTCCATGGGCGTGGTGGGCGATCTGAACAAGTACACCCAGTACTCCGCGGCCGAGGCGATGCAGTCGGCCGCCTCCGCGTCGGGCGATGGCGGCACCATGGGCGCGGGCCTCGGTGCCGGCCTAGGCATGGCGATGGGCAACATGATGACGGGTGCCGGCGGTCCCTGGGGCCAGGCGCAGAACCAGCCGCACCAGCAGGCCGCCCGCCCCGCCGCCCCTCCGCCGCCGCCTGTCGAACATGTCTGGCACATCGCCGAGAACGGCGAGACGAGGGGCCCCTTTTCCAAGGCCGATCTCGGCCGCATGGCCGCCACAGGGGAACTCACGCGCGAGACCCATGTCTGGACTGCCGGACAGGACGGCTGGATGCAGGCCGAGGACGTGACGGAACTCGCGCAGCTCTTCACGGTGATGCCGCCCCCGCCGCCCCCGCCGCCGCCCGCGGGGTAAGACACGCCAGCAGGCCGTTTCAGGTCTCGTCGCCCGAAATCTCACCACCGTGAGTCGGGGACCGGGTCAAGGAGGCCGCGAGGCCCCGCCGAAGGCGGCTTGTCCTTGAGGCGGTCCCCGACTCGCACCCCATGATCGACGGGGCCTGTTTGATGGCAGACCTGCCAGCAAACGGCCTCTCGGCAAATCCCTCCGCCCGCCCGCGCAATTCGTCGCCCGAGACGTCGCACCATCCGCGCGGCGAAGCCGCGCCGGGCCCGACCCATGGCAGGCCGCAAGGCCGAATGGGGCGGGAGCGCCCCCTACCCCCTTGATCGCCGCCGCCCGAGACGGGACAAGGGGTCACGTTCTTCCCGAAGGCGACGCCCATGTCCGAGACCGCCCCGTTCGACACACCCGCTCCGCAGGACGCGCACCGCTTTCCCTGCGACCAGTGCGGCGCGGACATGCGCTTCGCCCCGGGGCAGAACAAGCTGATCTGCGACCATTGCGGCAACGAGAACGAGATCACCGACGACGGGGCCGGGGCGGGCCCATGGGACAGTGCCGAGGGTGGCATCCGCGAGCTGGATTTCCGCAGCGCGCTGCGCGACCGGCTCGACGCCGCCGAGATGGAGGAAACCCGCGTCCTGCACTGCGACAACTGCGGCGCGCAGGTCACGCTGGCCCCGGAGGTCCACGCCAGGGAATGCCCGTTCTGCGCCACGCCCGTGGTGACCGACACCGGCACGCACCGGCATATCAAGCCGCAGGCGCTGCTGCCCTTCCAGCTGTCCGAACGGCAGGCTCATGACGCGATGAACCGCTGGCTCGGGCGGCTGTGGTTCGCGCCCAACGGCCTTTCGGACTACGCCAAGAAGGGCCGCAAGATGGACGGCATCTACGTGCCCCACTGGACCTACGACGCCGACACCCGCACCCGCTACACCGGCCAGCGCGGAACGGCCTATTACGTCACCGTGCGCGGCAAGGACGGCAAGACGCAGCGCGTGCGCAAGATGCGCTGGACCCCGGTTTCGGGCCGGGTAGCGCGGTTCTTCGACGATGTGGTGGTCCTCGCCTCCCGCTCGCTGCCGAAACGCTTCACCGACGCGCTGCAGCCCTGGGGGCTCGAGGCGCTGACGGAGTACCGGCCCGATTATCTCTCGGGCTTCCGGGCCGAGGGCTATACCGTCGATCTCGACGAGGGCATGGCCGAGGCGCGCGCGATCATGGACGCCCGCATCCGCTCCGACATCGTCCGCGACATCGGCGGCGACGGCCAGCGGATCGGGCGCGTCGACACGGAGGTGTCGGACGTCACCTTCAAGCACATCCTCTTGCCGGTCTGGGTCGCCGCCTACCGCTATCGCGGCAAGCCCTACCGGTTCGTGGTGAACGGCCAGACGGGCAAGGTGCAGGGAGAACGGCCCTGGTCGGTCATCAAGATCGCGATCGCGGTGATCCTCGCCCTCCTGATCGGCGCCGCCGTCCTTTACGGGCTGCAACTGGCCGAGGAGTCCGGCATTGAGTTCGGCGCGGCGTCCGTCCTCACCACCGTTCCCCAAACCGGGTAGGGCCGTCGCGAACCCCTGCGCAACGCGCGCGGAGATTGACGCGGCCAGTCAACGCTGGTGACATCGCCCCACGCCCTCGAGCTGCGTCAAGTCACTGGCGGAGGCGCGCGCGCGCCGTTAGCAAGGGGGACACCAGAACGGGAGGCCGGACCATGATCCTTTGCGCGGGCGAGGCCCTGATCGACATGCTGCCCCGCAAGACCGAGGCGGGCGAGGCCGCCTTCGCCCCCTATCCCGGCGGCGCGGTTTTCAACACCGCCGTGGCGCTGGCGCGGCTGGAGGTGCCGGTGAGCTTCTTCACCGGGCTCAGCGACGATCTTTTCGGCGAGCGGCTGTCGCGGTCGCTCACGGTAAACGGGGTGGAGCAGAGCCTGATCGCGCGCTCGGCCCGACCCACGACACTGGCCTTCGTGACGCTGTCGGGCGGCAACGCAAGCTACACGTTCTACGACGAGAACACGGCCGGCCGCATGGTGTCCGAGGCCGATCTGCCCGCCATCCCCGAGACCGCCGAGGCGGGCTTTTTCGGCGGTATCTCCCTCGCGGTCGAACCCTGCGCCGAGGCCTACACCACCCTTGCCGAACGCATGTCCGAGGCGGGCAGGCTCGTGATGCTCGACCCCAATGTGCGCCCGGGTTTCATCGCCGACGAGGCCCGCTACCGGGACCGGATGCAGCGGCTTCTGACGCTGGCCGACGTGGTCAAGGTCTCGGACGAGGACCTGGTCTGGCTCATGGGCGAGGGCGACACGGGCGTTCTGGCCGAGGCCGTGCGCGCCAACGGACCCGGGCTTGTCCTCGTGACCCGCGGCGCCGAGGGCGTCACCGCGTATTCCGGCGGCGATCCGCTGCACCATCCCGCGCCGAAGGCCGAGGTCGTGGACACCGTGGGCGCGGGCGACACGTTCAACGCGGGCTTCCTCGCGGGGCTTGCCGATGCCGGCTGCCTTTCCGTCGACACGGTGCGGGCGGGCCTGTCCGACGACGCGCTGCGCAGAGCGCTTGACCTCGGCGTGCGGGCCGCCGCCGTCACCGTGTCGCGCGCGGGCGCCAACCCACCCCGCCGCGCGGATCTGTCGTGAGGGCGCTTGTCCAGCGCGTCACCGCAGCCGAGGTCGCAGTGGCAGGCGACGTCGTGGGCCGCACCGGCCCCGGCCTGCTGATCCTCGTCTGCGCCATGCAGGGCGACACGGAGGCCGAGGCCGAGAAACTGGCCGCAAGGATCGCGAAGCTGCGCATCTTCCACGACGAGGCGGGCAAGATGAACCGTTCGCTCACGGACACGGGCGGCGGCGCGCTGGTCGTCAGCCAGTTCACGCTGGCCGCCGACACGCGCCGGGGCAACCGGCCGGGGTTTTCCAGCGCCGCCCCGCCGGAAGACGGCGAACGGCTCTACCTGCATTTCGCCCGCGCGCTGGCCGCGCTCGGCCCGAATGTGGAAACCGGGGTCTTCGGCGCGGAGATGGCCGTCACGCTGACAAATGACGGTCCGGTCACAATATGGCTTGATACGGAGGCATAGTGCCCAATAATTGTGCAAATTGCGTCAGACACCCCCACGCGGCCCGTGGTACTCTGGCGCTCCGGCGCGGTTTTTGCAGCGTTAGGGGGGTTGGGGAGACACCGGTAGCGCATGCAGGACAATTCACCGTTCTTCGATGAAATGCTCGCCGCGGAGGACGCCGCGCGCGAGCCTTACGCCGACTATCACAGCTGGTTCTCGGGAGAGGACATGGGCGAGCTGCGAAAGAAGGCCACCGAGGCGGAGACCTTCTTTCGCCGCACCGGCATCACCTTCAACGTCTATGGCGCGGCGGAGGCGGATGAACGCCTGATCCCCTTCGACATCGTCCCCCGCATCATCTCGGCGCGCGAATGGGCCCGCCTGACGCGCGGGATCGAGCAGCGGGTGCGCGCCATCAACGCCTTCCTGCACGACATCTACCACCGACAGGAGATCCTGCGCGCGGGCCGCGTGCCGGTGGAACTGATCGCCCGAAACGACGCCTTCCTGCCGCAGATGATCGGCGTCGCCCCGCCCGGCGGTGTCTACACCCATATCGTGGGCATCGACCTCGTGCGGACGGACGAGAACGAGTTCTTCGTGCTGGAGGACAACGCCCGCACACCTTCGGGCGTCTCCTACATGCTGGAGAACCGCGAGACGATGCTCCAGATGTTCCCGGAGCTGTTCACACGCATCAAGGTGCAGCCGGTTCAGGATTACCCCGTGAACCTGCGCCGCTCGCTCGCGGCCAGTGCCCCTGCAAACTGCTCCGCCGACGGCACCGTCGCCGTGCTGACGCCGGGCATCCACAACTCCGCCTATTACGAGCACGCGTTTCTCGCCGACCAGATGGGCGTGGAACTGGTCGAGGGGCATGACCTCAGGATCACCGACGGCAAGGTCGCCATGCGCACGACCGAAGGCTACAAGCCCATCGACGTGCTCTATCGCCGGGTGGACGACGATTTCCTCGACCCGATGAACTTCAACCCCGAAAGCCAGCTGGGCGTGCCGGGGATCATGGATATCTACCGCGCGGGCGGCATCACCATCGCAAACGCGCCCGGAACCGGCATCGCCGACGACAAGGCGATCTACAGCTACATGCCCGATATCGTGGAGTTCTACACCGGCGAGAAGGCGATCCTGAAGAACGTGCCCACCTGGCGCTGTTCCGAGCCCGAGGCGCTGTCCTACGTGCTCGACAACCTGACGGAGCTGGTGGTCAAGGAGGTGCACGGCTCGGGCGGCTACGGCATGCTGGTGGGCCCCGCCGCCTCGAAGAAGGATATCGCGGCCTTCCGCAAGAAGCTTCAGGCGCGGCCCGGCAACTACATCGCGCAGCCGACGCTGGCACTTTCGACGGTGCCGATCCTGACCAAGGCGGGCCTCGCGCCGCGCCATGTGGACCTGCGCCCCTTCGTGCAGGTGCGGCCCGACGGATGCACGATCACGCCCGGCGGGCTGACGCGGGTGGCGCTCAAGAAAGGCTCGCTCGTGGTGAACTCCTCGCAAGGGGGCGGCACCAAGGACACCTGGGTGCTGGAGGAATAAGGGCATGCTGGGCAAGACCGCAGGCGGGCTCTTCTGGATGTTCCGCTATCTCGAACGCTCCGAGAACACCGCGCGCCTGATCGAGGCGGGGTTTCGCATCGCGCTGACCCGGCCCGACGGGGCGGATGACGAATGGGCGAGCGTGTTGCAGACCGCCGCCGTGGCCGGTGCCTACCGCGAGCGGCACGGCGAGGTGGACGGGGCCAAGGCCGTCGACTTCCTGCTGCGCGACAGCGCCAATGCCTCCTCGGTCCTGTCGGCCATCGCGGCGGCGCGGCAGAACGCGCGCATGGTGCGCACGGCGCTGACCCGCGAGGTGTGGGAGGCGGTCAACGACACCTACATGATCCTGAAAGAGGAACTGGCCCGGCCCGTGCGCACCCGCGACCTGCCCGAGAAGCTCGCCATGGTGCGCCAGCAATCGGCGCTGGTGCGGGGCGCGCTTCATGGCACGATGCTGCGCAACGACATCTTCGATTTCTGCAGGCTCGGCACCTTCCTCGAACGCGCCGACAACACAGCGCGCATCCTCGACGTGAAATACTACGTGCTCCTGCCCTCGATCAGCCAGATCGGATCGAGCCTCGACAACGTGCAATGGGAGACGATCCTGCGTTCGGTCGCGGGCCAGCGCGCCTATCGCTGGCTCAACAAGGGCGAGAGCAGCCCCATGGGCATCGCCGATTTCCTGATCTTCGACGGGCGCATGCCGCGATCGCTGCGGTTTGCCTCCATGAAGATCGGCACCAACCTGGCCTATCTGGAAAAAGCCTACGGCATGCGTCATCCCTGCCACGATCAGGTCGAGGTGCTGACCACGCGGCTCGACACGATGACGATCGAACGCGTCTTCGATGACGGGCTGCACGAGTTCATCACGGATTTTCTCGCCGACATCGCGCGCCTCGGCGGCCAGATCGAAAGGGATTACCGGTTTCTCGGTTAGGCGACACGCATGCACCTGAAGATCCTGCACACCACGACCTATCATTTCGACCAGCCGGTGGCCTACGGGCTGCAACAGCTGCGCCTGATCCCGAAAAGCCGCGCGGGACAGGTGGTCAGGCGCTGGCACATGGAGATCGATGGCGGGCGGATGCAGACGGAGTTCAACGACCATCACCAGAACCGGGTGACGCTGATCTCCTTCGACCCGCACGCGACATCCATCGTGGTCCATTGCGAGGGCGAGGTCGAGAACGCCGATCTGCATGGCGTGATCGGCAAGCATGGCGGCTTCGCGCCGCTTTGGTATTTCCGCCGCTCCACCGAGCTGACGCGGGCGGGTCCGAACGTCCGACGCCTGATGAAGGGCCTGCGCGAGGAGGTGGCGGAGGATATCCCGCGGCTTCACGCGCTGTCGGCGCGGATCATCGCGGAGGTGCCCTACGTGGTGGGCGCCACCAGTTCCTCCACCTCGGCCGAGGAAGCGATCGAACAGGGCGCGGGCGGCGTGTGTCAGGATCACGCTCACATGTTCGTGGCCGCCGCGCGCATCATGGGCTACCCCGCGCGCTACGTCTCGGGTTACCTGATGATGAACGACCGCGTGCACCAGGATGCCAGCCATGCTTGGGCCGAGGCGCATATCGACGGCGTGGGCTGGGTCGGGTTCGACGTCTCCAACGGCATCTCTCCGGACGCGCGCTACGTGCGCGTGGCCACGGGGCTCGACTACCGCGAGGCCGCGCCGGTCTCGGGCCTGCGCTTCGGCGCGGGCGGAGAGGCGCTTTCCATCGACATACAGGTGCAGCAGCAGTAGCGTCGCCGCCGATAACGCGGACGCAGGGGCAGAAGGGCGGCGGGAATGACCTATTGCGTGGGGCTGAAGCTCAATCGCGGGCTGGTGATGATGTCCGACACGCGGACCAATGCGGGCGTCGACAACATCAGCGTGTTCCGCAAGATGTTCCTCTGGGAGACCGAGGGCGAGCGGTCGATCACGCTCATGACGGCGGGCAACCTCGCCACCACGCAGGCGGTCGTCAGCCTCCTGAGCGAACGCGCCAAGCCGGCGGAAGAGCGCGGCCAGCCCTCGATCCTCGAGGCGCCCTCGATGTTCCAGGCCGCGCGGCTGGTGGGCGAGACCCTGCGCGAGGTGATCGCGCAGGAATCGGGCGTCGAGGGCCCGCAGGCCGACAGCCCCTTCTCGGCCACGCTGATCCTTGCCGGCCAGGTCCGGGGCGGCGAGCCGCGCCTGTTCCTGATCTATCCGGAGGGCAATTTCGTCGAGGCCAGCGTCGACACGCCCTTCTTCCAGATCGGCGAGACGAAATACGGCAAGCCGATCCTGGTGCGCGCCTACGATGCCGACATGAGTTTCGAGGACGCGGTCAAGCTGCTGATGCTGAGCTTCGATTCGACGCTGAAGGCCAATCTTTCCGTGGGCCTGCCGCTCGACCTTCATCTCTATGAAGCGGACAGTTTCCGCCATGGCGTGATCCGGCGGATCGAGCGCGAGGATCCGTTTTTCGAGATGATCTCATCGGGATGGGGCGAAGCGCTGAAGGAGGCATTCCGGCGCTTGCCGTCCTATACGCTGGACTGAGGCGCCTTGGGCTGCCGACGGGAGCGAGGGGGCCCTTCGCCCCCTCGCGCTCCCCCGCGCGTATTTTCGGAAAGATGAAGGATCAGCCCCGCGTCACGTCATGGCCGTGAAGCCAGTCGAACCGGCCCGTCACGGCATGGGGCGCGACGCGCTGAGCGAGGCGAAGCGCGCTGTGCGCGGCGAAGCGCCAGGGGCCCGGGCGCAGATGGTAATTCGTGGCGTTGGCCTCGGCCGCCTGCACGATGCGGGCCGTGCGCGGACGGCGCAGCTCGGCATAGGTGGCGAGGGCGTCGGCGGTGTCGGGGTCGCTGGCCAGTGCGGCCACGAGGCTCCAGGCATCCTCCAGCGCCATGTTCGCGCCCTGGGCGAGGAAGGGCAGCGTCGGGTGCGCCGCGTCGCCCAGAAGCGCGAGCTGCCCTTGCGTCCAGACCGTCGCGACCGGATGGCGGAAAAGGCCCCAGAGATGGACGGTTTCCACCCGGTCGAGCAGGCCGCGCAGCTCGGGGCAGAAATCGGTGAAGGCGCGGCGCAGGTTGGCGGGATCGTCGGTATGGTGCCAGCCTTCCGGGCCCCAGGCGTCGCGTTCCTCGACCGCCACGATGTTGACGAGCCGGCCCTGCCGCAGCGGATAGCGCACGAGGTGCCGGCCCGGCCCCATGAACACATGCGCCTCCGCCGCGAGACTACCGTCGTCTGGTACGGTCGCGCGCCAGGCGACCTGGCCGGTGAACCAGGCGCGGGACCTGGGGTTGAGTGCGGCGCGCGCGGGTGAATGGATACCGTCGGCGGCGAAGGTGAGGCCATGGCGTTCGGGCATGGTGTCGGAGAGGGTCAGCACCGTCTCGGCGCCGTCGACCTCCACCGCCTCGACCCGCGTGTTCAGCCGGAAAGCGACGCCCGCCTCGCGGCAGGCTGTGGCGAGGATGTCGATCAGGTCTGCGCGGTGAACGGCGTGAAACGGCCGGTCGGCGCGGGAGAGCGGCATGGTGAAGACCTGCGCCCCGCGGCGGAAATCGCGCAGGCGCACGGCGGTCAGGCGGGGGGCCTCGGCGGCGACGGCCTGATCGAGGCCCAGCGCCTTCAGGACGGCCCAGCCATTGGGGCTGATCTGGATGCCCGCGCCGACCTCGGCGATCTCGGGGGCCTGTTCCAGCACCGTGACCCGTGCCCCGTGCCGGGCGGCGGCGAGCGCCGCGGCCAGCCCGCCGATGCCGCCGCCGATGACCGTGATGGGTTGTCCCGCAAGCATGCCCGTCCCCCGAATGAAAAGGGCGCCCCCGGCGAGGGCGCCCCTGTTCCTTTGCGTCGCGCCGGTGGCCTCAGTCGTCGCGATGGACCTTTTCGCGACGCTCGTGGCGTTCCTGCGCCTCGAGGCTCATGGTCGCGATCGGCCGCGCGTCGAGCCGCTTGAGCGAGATCGGCTCTCCCGTCACTTCGCAATAGCCATATTCACCCTCGTCGATCCGGCGCAGCGCGCTGTCGATCTTGGCGATTAGCTTGCGCTGGCGGTCGCGCGTGCGCAGCTCCAGCGCGCGATCCGTCTCCTCGCTGGCGCGGTCGGCCACGTCGGGAATGTTGCGCGTGCCATCCTGCAGCGTCTCGACGGTCGAACGGCTCTCCTCGAGGAGATCGTGCTTCCAGGACAAGAGCTTGCGGCGGAAATACTCGAGTTGGCGTTCGTTCATGAACGGTTCGTCCTCGGCGGGACGGTAGTCTTCAGGCAGAAAGACTTCGGCTTTCATGGTGCTCCCCTCGCCGGAGCCGGCGTGCAAAATCTGGTCAGGCATCAAATCCCCTCCGGCTTCCGCCGCCCGATTACAAGACCATGGGGGAGTTGTCACCCGTCTTGTGCGCTCAGTGCCTTGATTATCGGCGGCCAGATCGGCCGGACGCGGAAAATCCGGCACGCGGGCGATGAAATTCGATTGCCGCGCGCGCCGGCCCTCCGCCGGGTGCTGGACTCTGCGGGCCGCGCCGCCTAGGTCGCTCGTGGAGCAGGCACTTCCCGAAGGAACCCGCAGATGCGCTTCGAAGGCACCGAGAGCTATGTCGCGACCGAGGACCTGACCGTCGCCGTGAACGCGGCGGTCACGCTGGAGCGGCCGCTTCTGGTGAAGGGCGAGCCCGGCACCGGCAAGACCGAGCTTGCGCGGCAGGTGGCCACGTCGCTGGGCCTGCCGATCATCGAGTGGCACATCAAGTCCACGACCCGCGCCCAGCAGGGGCTTTACGAATACGACGCCGTCAGCCGTCTGCGCGACAGCCAGCTGGGCGAGGCGCGCGTGCACGATGTCGCCAACTACATCAAGCGCGGCAAGCTCTGGCAGGCCTTCGAGGCCGAAGGCAAGACGGTCCTTCTGATCGACGAGATCGACAAGGCCGACATCGAGTTTCCGAACGACCTGCTGCAGGAACTCGACCGGATGGAATTCTTCGTCTACGAGACCGGCCAGACGGTGACGGCGCGCACCCGACCCATCGTCATCATCACCTCCAACAACGAGAAGGAACTGCCCGACGCCTTCCTGCGGCGCTGTTTCTTTCACTACATCCGGTTTCCGGACATGGAAACGATGAAGGCGATCGTCGAGGTGCATTTCCCCGGCATCAAGCAGCAGCTTCTGGCCATCGCGCTGACGCAGTTCTACGAGATCCGCGAGCAGCAGGGTCTGAAGAAGAAGCCCTCGACATCGGAAGTGCTGGACTGGCTGAAGCTGCTCCTGGCCGAGGACCTCGAGCCCGAGGACCTGCGCCGCGACGGGGCCAGCGCGTTGCCGAAGCTGCACGGCGCGCTTCTGAAGAACGAGCAGGACGTGGCGCTGTTCGAGCGGCTGGCCTTCATGGCGCGGCGTCAGCGCTAGCCTCTGCCGCGTCGCCGCGTTCACACACCGGTGCAATTTTGTGGCGCGCGGGGCCGGAAAACGCTGCGGCCCTCACGGAATGATGCCATATTATGACACTAGACGCATGCAACGACATGCGGTTTCACAAGGGACGCGGCCGTGGCAAACGGCCCTGGCAGGTTCGACATTGGCGGACGGGATCGAGATCAGGCCCCTCGAGGCGGGTGACCGTAGCGATTGGCATCGTCTGTGGGCGGACTACCTCGCGTTCTACGGGACCCGGCGGTCGCCTGACATCTTCGGCACCACCTTCGCGCGCTATCTCGACCCGGCGCGCGCCGACATGCTGGCCTTTGTTGCCGTGGCCGACGGCGCCTGCGTCGGGCTTGCCCATGTGATCGTGCACGCCCATGGCTGGCAGGTTGCGCCCGTGACATATCTGCAGGATCTCTACGCCGACCCCTGCCACCGCGGAAAGGGCGTCGGACGCGCGCTGATCGAGGCGGTCTATGCCGATGCCGATGCGGCGGGCCGGCCCAATGTCTACTGGACGACCCAGACCGGCAACACCACCGCCCGGCGGCTATACGACCGGATCGGCGTGGCCACCGATTTCATGAAATACAGCCGGAGCTGACGCGCCCTTGTGCCTTGACATCACCCTGCCCCGCCGCCTCCTGTCGCTCGCCGCACTTCTGGGCGCGCTGGCGGCCTGCACTCCCGCCACGCCGACCGCGGGTATCGCCGAGCGGCGCGTAACCGACCTGCCCGGCGACACGGTCGCGATGAACCGCTTCACCGCCGCACGGCCCAGTGCGCCCGGGCGCGGGAACGCCGCCATCGCCGCCGATTTCATCGATCTTTCCTTCGTCATGGAATCGGGTCGGCCGATCCCGCAGATGACGCGCTTCGAAGGCCCCATCAGCGTCGCCGTCAACGGCACGCCGCCGCCCACGCTGATCCCTGATCTCGATGCGTTGATCGGGCGGCTCCGGCGCGAGGCTGGCATCGATATCGCACGCATCAGGGCATCGGACAGCCCGGCCTCGATCACCATCGAGACGCTGCCGCGCGCGCGCATGCAGCGGGTCGTGCCGCAGGCGGCCTGTTTCGTCGTGCCCCGCGTCAGTTCCTGGGCCGAGTTCCGGCGCGCGCGCGGCAGCCGCGATCTGGACTGGACCACGCTGACGACCCGCGACCGGGTGGCCGTCTTCATCCCCTCCGACGTGGCACCGCAGGAGATCCGTGATTGCTTGCACGAGGAGGTGGCGCAGGCGCTGGGGCCGCTCAACGATCTCTACCGGCTGCCGGATTCGGTCTTCAACGACGACAATTTCCATGCCGTCCTGACCGGGTTCGACATGCTGATCCTGCGGACCTATTACGACCCCGGGCTTGCCAACGGCATGACCCGCGAGGACGTGGCAGCCCGGCTGCCGGACATCCTTGCGCGGCTCAATCCCGGCGGCGGAGGTGGGGCCGGCGTCTCCGCGCGTGCGACCTCGCGGGCCTGGATCGACGCCATCCAGTCGGCGCTCGGGCCCAGCACCTCCGAAGCGGACCGGATCCGGGCCGCCGAACGGGCCGTGACCATCGCGCGCAATGCCGGCTGGCAGGACACGCGGCTGGGCTTTTCCTTTTTCGCGCTTGGGCGGCTTACCCTGTCGCGGGACGCCGACCGGTCGGTGCAGGCCTTCCAGACCGCCGCGTCGATCTTCGAGCGCGTGGCGCCGGGCGGTATCCAGTCTGCCCATGTGGACATGCAGCTTGCGGCCTTCTCGCTTTCGGCGGGCCGCGCGGACGAGGCGCTGCGGCTGACCAGCCGGGCGCTTCCGGCGGCCACGCACGCGCAGAACGCGGCCCTTCTGGCCACGTTGCAGATGATCCGCGCCGAGGCACTCGACGATGTCGGGCGCGCCGCCGAGGCACGGGCGGTTCGCCTCGACAGTCTCGGCTGGGGCCGCTATGGCTTCGGCTCGAACGCGGCGGTGGGCGCGCGGCTGAGCGAGGTCGCAGCACTTTCGCCCTGAGGCGAGGCGGGGACGCATATGCTCAACATCATCGGTGCGCTGGCAGGTCTCGGCCTCGGGCTGATCGTGGCGCGGCGCAAGGGCGGCAACAGGCTCGACATGGCGCAATACGCGGCCGTCTTCGCCATCATCGGCTTCCTGCTGGGCACGCTCGCGATGCTCCTTGTCCCCGCCCCTGGCTGAGCGCGTCAGAAAAGCCGGCTTTTCTGACGCGGAAAATTCGAATTTTCCGCTCCACCGCCCGCCCGTCTCGCGCCCCCCTCGGGGCCGCGACGTTCCCCATTTCCTCGACCGCCCGACTGCCCTATCCTGCGTCCATGTTCCTGCCCTTTTTCGACGCCCTGCGTCGTGCGCGCATCCCCGTGAGCCTCCGCGAGTACCTCGCCTTCATCGAGGGTGTGTCGGCCGGTCTGGTGACCTATGACGTGGACGGGTTCTACTACCTCGCCCGCGCCGCCATGGTGAAGGACGAGCGTCACCTCGACCGGTTCGATCAGGCCTTCGCCCATGTCTTCGGCGGGCTCGAGCAGATCACGGCCGAGGACGTGCTGGAGGCGACCGAAATCCCCGCCGAATGGCTGGAGAAGCTTGCCGAAAAGCACCTGTCCGAGGCGGAGCGCGCCGAGATCGAGGCCATGGGCGGATTCGACAGGCTGATGGAGGCGCTGCGCAAGCGGCTGGAGGATCAGAAGGGCCGCCACGAGGGTGGATCGAAATGGATCGGCACCGCCGGCACTTCACCCTTCGGCGCCTATGGCTACAACCCCGAGGGCGTGCGCATCGGCCAGAACGAGAGCCGCCATCGCCGCGCGGTCAAGGTCTGGGACAAGCGCGCGTTCCGCAACCTCGACGACAGCATCGAGCTGGGAACGCGCAACATCAAGGTCGCGATGAAGCGCCTGCGCCAATGGGCGCGGGACGGCGCGGCGGAGGAGCTGGACCTCGACGGCACGATCCGTGCGACGGCAGAGCATGGCTATCTCGACGTCAAGACCCGGCCCGAGCGGCGCAACGCGGTCAAGGTGATCCTGTTTCTCGACGTGGGCGGGTCCATGGACGACCACGTGAAAATTGTAGAAGAACTCTTCTCCGCCGCCCGCGCGGAGTTCAAGCATCTGGAATACTACTACTTCCACAACTGCCTGTACGAAGGCGTCTGGCGCGACAATCGCAGGCGGTGGACCGAAACCGTCCCGACCCATGAGGTGATGAACACCTACGGGCCGGACTACAAATGCATCTTCGTCGGCGACGCCTCGATGAGCCCCTACGAGATCGCCTTCGCCGGCGGCGCCAACGAGCACTGGAACGCGGAGCCGGGACAGGTCTGGCTGGAACGCGCGCGCGCGCAATGGCCCGACCACCTGTGGATCAACCCGGTGGCGGAGCGCTACTGGGATTACACGCAGTCGATCGGCATGATCCGCCAGATCTTCGAGAACCGGATGGTGCCGATGACGCTGGAGGGCATTGACCGCGGCATGCGGGTGCTGGGACGGTGAGGGCCGTGAGCGTTGCGCCCGATATCGACATCGATCCCGTGGCCTTCCGGGCCGATCCCTACCCTGATCTCGCCCGGCTGCGCGCCGAGGCGCCGGTCGCCCGTGTCCCGGCTCTCGGCGGTGCCGTCCTGTTGACCAGACGGGCCGATATCCACCGCGAGGAGAAGCGCATCGACGTTCTGTCCTCGCGCCAGCCCGATGGGCTGATGACCCGGCTGATGGGCGAGAACCTGATGCGTCGCGACGGCGCGGCGCATCTGAGCGAACGCCGCGCGCTCTTCCCGGCGCTGAGCCCGCGCACCGTCAGGGACACCTGGGCCCCGCTCTTCCGCGAGAAGACCGGCGCCATCCTCGACGCGCTGGCCCCACGGGGCGAAGCCGATCTCGTGCGCGACTACGCCATGCCGGTGTCGGCCGAGGCATTGAAGCTGATCACCGGACTGACAAACATGGCGGCCGCCGAAATGGACCGCGTGAGCCAGGGCATGATCGACGGCTGCGCGAACTACGCGGGCGACCCGCGGGTCGAGGCCACCTGCCACGACTGCACCGCCTCCATCGACCGGCATATCGACGCGATGCTGCCAGCGCTCAGGGCCGCGCCGGACATGTCAGCCATTTCCGTCATGGACCGCGCAGGCCTCGGGCGCGACCGGATCTCGGCCAACACCAAGCTCATCATCTCCGGCGGGCAGAACGAGCCGCGTGACGCCATCGCGGGCGCGGCCTGGGCGGTGCTGAGCCACCCGGAGGTGCGCTGCGCCACGCGCACGGGCCGCCTCGGCTGGGACGCAGTCTTTGCCGAATACGCCCGTTGGATCAGCCCCATCGGCATGTCCCCGCGCGAGGTCGCGCGCGCCGACACCGTGGCGGGCGTGCACCTGATCCCCGGAACCCGCGTCTTCCTGATGTTCGGCTCGGCCAACCGCGACGAAGACTGGTTCGACGCGCCCGAGCGCTTCGATCCGTGGCGCGACACCGGTCCCGCCATCCCCTTCGGCGCAGGCCCGCATTTCTGCGCGGGCGCGGCGGCCTCGCGGTGCCTGATCGCGGACGTGGCCCTGCCGATGCTGTTCGAGCGCCTGCCGGACCTCGCGCTTGCCGGGGACGCGCCCTTCGCCGGCTGGGCCTTTCGTGGGCCGCTGCGCGTGCCGGTCACCTGGTAGGCCGGGGGGCCTGCAACGAAAAACCGCGCCCCGGGGCTCGGGGCGCGGCTGTCATCGTAGCACTGGGTGTAGCGCAGAGTTCCCGGATCAGGCCATCTTGCGACGGCGGCGTGCCACCACAAGCGCCCCGAGCCCGGTGCCCAGCAAGAGCACGCCCGCCGGAAGCGGTACGGGCGTGGCCGTCAGAAGGTCTTGGTTCGTCTTGGACATGAAGTACGAGATGCGATAATTCTCCTCGGTGCCGAGATTGTGCAGCCAGTGATTGGCCAGACGCGTCACATCGTGGTTGCGCGACGCCTCGAAGATGCCGTTGCGCACGTTGAACGGATCGTCGAGGCTCTCGTACACGATCTCCCAGATCGCCACCTGGAAGGCCGCGCCCTCGGTGGGCGTGTCGACCTTGTGATAGAAGCTGGTGAACAGCCGGTTCAGCAGGCTTGCCCGCGCGTCGCCCAACGGGTTCGATGCCGTGTGATAGGTGACGCGGTTCCCGACATGCTGCGCGATGTCGAAGCACCAGGCGACAATCTCGTTGACGTGGTCGGTCATGCGGAACGGACCGGCGAGCACATTCGTGGCACTCCGGCCCGGCCCTTCGATCCGGACGCGTTCCGACAGGTTGGGCGAGCCGAACGGGCTTGACGCCGTCGTATAGTCCAGCCGCACCGTGGAGGCCGACGCCGAGACGCCGGTCAGCGCGACCAGGGATACCGCCGCGGCGGCAAGAAAACGCTTCATGACAAACCCTCCGAACAAGGAAGCGAACGTTAAATATGGCGGAACTTGGTCAGACGCGCTGTCGGAAGGCCAGCGAAACCACTGTTTCCGGGTTGAAAACCAGCGCCACATGAGACCGTAACATACGGTTTTTTATGTGAAATAGAGATGATTTCCCCACGGGAAACACTTCGTTCCGCGCCAGGTTTCTGCCATATTCGACCACATTCCCGCCATGTTCGGCCGTCGCGGCATCTTCCCGCTATCCCCCGTTTTTCCATTGCCCGTCCGGCAACGCGGCCCCATATCCCGCACATGCTGAAGTTCACGCCCCTTATCCTGGCCATCCTTTACGCGCTCGCGATGTACCAGTTCTCCAGCTGGCGCACGCGGCGCGAGCTCGATGAGAAGTCCACCGAACTGGCCGATGCAACGCTGAAATCGCTGACCGACCGGATGGCGACGGCGCTGGGGGTGGAGCGGATTCGCGTCAATCTCTACGAGGTGGACGTGGTCAACGGGCTGGCCGCGCCCGACGGACGGATCTTCCTGACCCGTGGCTTCTACGAGAAATACCGGCGCGGCGAGGTGACGGCCGAGGAATTGTCCAGCGTCATCGCCCACGAGTTGGGCCATGTGGCGCTGGGCCACACGCGGCGGCGGATGATCGACTTTTCCGGCCAGAACGCGATCCGCGTGGCGCTGGCGAGCGTCCTGGGCCGGATATTGCCCGGTCTGGGCGTCTGGATCGCCAATATGCTGACGACGCTTCTGGCCGCACGGCTGAGCCGTCAGGACGAATACGAGGCCGACGCCTATGCCTCCGCGCTGCTGGTGAAATCGGGGATCGGCACGGCGCCGCAAAAAGCCCTGTTTTCCAAGCTCGAGGGGCTGACGGGCATGGGCGGGCGCGGCATGCCGGTCTGGCTGATGAGCCACCCCAAAAGCGAGGAACGCATTGCGGCGATCGAGGCGCTGGAGGCGCGCTGGTCGCGCGAATTGCCCAGGGACTAGCGGGTCAGCGCGCGGCCCAGCCGCGGCAGGCGCGCGCGCTTCAGCAGATCCCTCAGCGGCAGCGTGGCGCCCGACAGGCGTTCCGCCTCGGCATGGACGTCGCGCACCACGCCCTCGACCGCCTCAGGGCGTGACGCGAGCAGCCCCAGCAAGAACGGGTCGGGATGCACGGCCACAAGGCCAAGGGGCGCAAGCTCCCGGCGCGGGAAATCGCGCAGGTTCATCGTGACGATGCCCTCGGCGCCGGCCGCTCGCGCCGTGGCCAGAACGTGGATATCCGCGGGGTCGGGCAGCCAGAGGGCGGCCTCGTCGGCGGGGTCGTGCTCCATCCGGGTCCGGGCGAAGCGGGCGGCAAGGCGTGCGGTCTGGCCACGCGCAAGCGCGGCGTCCCCCGGCCCGCCCTGCCGCCCGGCGGTGCGCACCCATTCCTCGGCGATCCGCGGCGACCATGCGGGCTCGTACAGGCCACGCGCCGCGCAACCGATCAGGATCTCGCGCAGGACGGTGGGATAGAGCACGCAAGCGTCGAGAACCCAGATCGGTTCCCGGGTCATGGCATCAGCCGGAAGCCCAGCACCTTGAGATAGCCCGTCTCGGTCAGCGCGGGATGCTGCGGATGGTCGGGCCCGGCAAACCCGGTATGGATCAGCCGCGGATCGCGCCCGGCCCGGCCCAGCCCGCGCAGGCAGGCGGCGCGGAACTTTTCCAGATCCGCGGCATGCGAGCAGGAACAGAGGATCGCGATACCGCCGGGCGTCACCAGATCGGCGGCAAGCCGGGCCACGCGCTCATAAGCGCGCAAGCCCTGTTGCAGCGCCTGTTTCGATGGGGCGAAGGCGGGCGGGTCGCAGATCACGACGTCGAAGCGCGCACCCTCCTCCGCCAGCGCGGCCATCGTGTCGAACGCGTCGCCCGCGCGCGTCTCGAACCGGTCGGCCACGCCCGAAGCCTCGGCGCCCTCCCGGGCGAGTTCCAGCGCGGGTGTCGAGGCATCGACCGCCAGCGCCGAAGCCGCGCCATGGGCAAGGCAGGCCAGCGCGAAGCCCCCCACATGGGAGAACACGTCGAGCACGCGCGCGCTCTGCGCAAGCCGCGCGGCGAAGGCGTGGTTGGGCCGCTGGTCGAAGAACAGCCCCGTCTTCTGCCCGCCCATCACGTCCGCCTTGTAGACGGCGCCGTTCATCGGCACGTCGAGCGGGCCCTCGGGCGCATCGCCCAGAAGGATGGCCATCTCCTCGGCCAGCCCCTCGGCGGCGCGGGCGCGCGAGGTGGCGTTCTTGACGATGGATCTGGCCCCGGTCTGCGCCTGCAGAAGCGCCGCGAGGCTGTCGAGCCGCTCCTCCAGCCAGACGGCGTTGGGCTGCATCACGAGCGTGTCGCCGAAACGGTCCACGATGAGACCCGGCAACCCGTCGCCCTCGGCATGAACCAGCCGGTAGAAGGGCGCCTCATGGGTTCGCGCGCGCAGGTCCAGCGCGGCCTTCAGCTTCGCGCCGAGCCAGTCGTCGTCGATCAGGGCATCCGTGTCCCGGTCCAGCATCCGGAACCCAATGCGCGCCTCCACCGTGGCCACGCCCACGCCCAGCGGCGCGCGTTCCGCATCCTCGAGAATGACCAGCAAGCCCGGCGCGATGTTGCGCGACCGCCGGTCGAGCACGAGATCATCGGCCCAGGCCCAGGGATGGCCATGGCGGATGCGGCGCGCGTCGACCTTGGGCTTGAGCCTCAGAACGGGGAAAGGGGATGCCTGCATGGCACCCCCTTACGCCTGTCTTCAGCGCTGGAAAAGGGTCAGATCGCGGACTGTGCCGCAAGCAGTGTCGTCGGCCGCGCACCGGGGAACGTGCCCTGCACCCAGCCGACCAGCTGTTCTGTGATCCGGCTGCGCTGGGTGATACCCTGCCGCGTCGCCTCCACGGCCTGCCGCCCACCCAGGGCGCGGAAGGTCAGGTCCACGGGCTGCGGGCCGGACAGGAGCGCGCCGGTCTCGGCGTGGCGCACCACGTAGACGAATTCGATCTCGTGCTGGCCGCCGGTCGTGTAACGCGCCCGCTCGGTCAGGGCATGGAAACGCGTGACCTCGACGACCACCTGCACCGGAATATCGCCATTCATGGAGGACAGCGCCGGTTCGAGCGCGCCCCGCATGATGTCTTCCACCTGGGCATAACGGTCGCCCGGCCCATCCTCTCGCCACACGATATCGGCACGTGGCTTGAACCCGTGCGCCTCGGACACGACCAGAGTGCGCGGCACATTCACCACCAGGTCGGCCAAAGCCCAGTTCTGACGCGGTCCGTCGGCGACCGGTCCGATGTCGAGCCCGATGTTGCGCGACACGTCGGTCGTGGGCGTGCAGCCCGCAACGACCAGCGCCGCAAGCCCCAGAAGGGCGTAGAAAAAACGTCTCATGTACATGTTACTCACCTGCCTCTGCACGGTTCGATTGGCCGGGCATTCCCGGTCCACGGGATACCCGCACCTTCGAATCGCAAGCATTTTCGCCAACACGTTGATGAAAAATAGGCCTTTTCGGGACGCCGCACCGACCCGGTCAGCCGATCTCGCGGATGCCCGCGACCTCGCGGCGCGCGCCCTGCAGCATCCAGGCATGTTCGGAGGCGATGAAGAAGACGCTGACGCCGTGCTCTGCATGAAGCGCGCGCGCGGCCCCGGCATGGGCCACGAAGGTCATGAAGGCGCGTCCCGCCGCGCGCGCCGCCGCCCCGGTCCTCGCATAGGCGCGGGCCACGTCGGCATTGTCCTGCGAGACATGGCCATAGCCCACCGTCAGGTCAGCGGGCCCCAGGAACAGCGCGTCGATGCCCGGTGTTGCGGCGATCTCCTCGACGGCCTCGACCGCTTCGGGATCCTCGATCTGGGCGATGACCAGTGTCCCGGCGGCGTCGGACAGAACCTCCGGCATGCTGCGCGTCGCGAAGCCGGCCCAGCGCGTGGAGCCCGCATATCCGCGTCCGCCCGGCCCGAAGCGCGCCGCGCGGGCGACCCGTTCGGCGGTTGCCGCGTCTGTCACATGGGGCACGACGATGCCATGGGCGCCCGCGTCGAGCGCCATGCCGATCTGCTCCGCGCTGCCGGAGGGCACGCGCACCAGCACCGGGAAATCGGCGGCGCGCGCCACGGCGCAGAGCGCGTTGAGCGCCGCGCGGTCGAACGGCGCGTGTTCGGCATCCAGACAGACGAAGTCGAGCCCGCCGAGGATCAGGACCTCGAGGATGTCGACCGCCGGGGTCTTCATGAAGGTGCCGGCCAGCGGCGTGCCGTCCATCACCCGTGTCCGGAACTTGTGAACAGACATGCGCATCTTCCCCCTGACCATCCGCCCCTCGTCGATCGGGAGCCTGCCGCCGTGGCCTGCCGAATGCAATGCCCGGCGGGTGCCGGCGGGGATCAGTCGGGAAAGGCGGCAGGGTCGATCGGCACCGTTTGCGGCGCGAACGGGAGAGGCGCGGCCTCCGGCGCGACCTCGTCGGGACATCCCGCAGGCGGCGGGGCGGCAGCGCCCATCGGATCAGGTGCGGCGACTGCGGGCGGCGGGGGCGACACCTGCCGGCCCGGCCGCTGCATGTCATGACCCGGCGACGCGGGTTGCGGCGCCATCGGCGGGACGCGATCCGCGGCGCCTCCCGTCATCCGCAGGGCGCGTTGCCCGCCGATCTGGCCCAGGCGCCCCCTCAGGACCGTCTTGCCCTCCGGGGTCTGCAGGCACACGGACGCGAGGTCCGAGGCCTCGAAACCGATGAGATCGCCGGGGCCGAGCGCCTCGACCTCCCGCAGGCTCCGTGTCGTCCGGACGAGGGTCGCCTCGAGGCTCAGCCGCGCCCCGGCCATCGCCGCCACGAGCGCCGCGCGCCACGCCTCCGGCGCGATCCCCGTGGCGGCGGGCGCGCGCGGCGCGGGATCGCGCGTGCGTGGCAGGATCAACGTGGCCCGCCCGCCGCGCATGCCCTCCTGTCCCAGCGCGAGGTCGGCCGACATCACGTGGTAGACCCGTTCCGGCAGCAGCAGGCCAAGCTGCTTGCGATCGGCGATGCGGCTTCCGAAATTCAGGCGCTGCGGCCAGTCGCAATCCGCCATCGATTGCGTCTCGCGCGAGAAGGCGGCGAGGCAGAGATCGATGAAATCACGGCAGAGCGCCTCGTCGATGCGGGTCACGGGGCGCGGCGGCAATTCCCGCGTGTCGACGCGGCCTGTCGTCTGGACCTCGACCAGCGCATCGACGGCCCCGTGGGACAATGCGATCAGGCCACGCGCGCCGTCGCGATCCTCAAGCACCGCGATCAGCCCGTGTTCGGGCAAGCCGTCGAGCGCCCGGGCGAGGTCGACATGTTCCGCGACGTCCGTCCGCCGTGGCACAAGCTCGAGTCCGGCGAAGGGCACGGCGGCATGGCGCAGCGCCCGGTCCCAGGCCGGCGTCAGCAGGGCCGAGCGGTCGCGCGCCGCCGCGGCCTGACGCCCATGGGCGGCCACGATGCGGGCAAGCACGCTCGGCTGTGCGTGATCGGCGGGCTCTTCTCTATCGGACATGCACGAAAACGCGGCTCGAACCTGGCGGGGATGGGCCGGTTCTGACATGCGCCCGGTTAAGGAAGTCTCTATTCGGCGACGGAGCGGGCGGCGACGACATCGGCCAGCCCGAGCGGCAGGCGCACCACGAAGCGCGTGCCGCCGCCGGGCTGATAGGTCAGGCTGCCCCCTAGCCTCGCCATGATCTCGCGGCTGATCGCAAGCCCCAACCCCGCGCCCGGCGCACCCTTGGCCGTATCGAGCCGCGCGAATTTCTCGAAGATCAGGCTGCGTTGGCGGGAAGGAATGCCCTTGCCATTGTCCGCGAACACGATCTCGACCGCGTCGGCGCCGCGCCGGACCTCGATGCGCAGCTCGGGCTCGGCCGCGTCGCAATATTTCTGGGCGTTGGAGATGAGGTTGATGAACACCTGCGTCAGTCGGTCGGGATCGGTCACCAGCGTGACCTCTTCGGCGCCGGCGTCGCGGCGGACGGCGATGCGGCCGCCCTCCTCCATGGCGCCCGCGGCGTAGAAGGCGCGGTCGAGCACGTCGCGCAGCGTCGTCTCGCCCCGGTGCAGCGTGACCAGCCCGTTCTCCAGCACGCTGAGGTCGAGCAGATCGTCGAGAAGCCGCGTCAGCCGCAGGCTCTCGTCATGGATGATGCGACTGAAGCGCGTGCGCGCCGCGTCGTCGACCGGGTCGGCCTGCATGAGGATTTCCGAGAAGGACCGGATCGAGGTCATCGGCGTCCTGAGTTCATGGCTGATCTGGCTGAGGAATGCGTCCTTCTGGACCGACAATTCGGTGAGTTTCTGGTTCACCTCGCGCAGGCGCGCGGCAGTTTGCGACAGTTCGGCCGATTTCGCCTCGAGCTGGCTGGAATATTCCATGATCTGCGCGGTCTCGTCGGCCACGGCCAGCAGGTCGCGCACCGACACGCTGGCGCCGCCGGTGATCTGGGCGACCATGGCATGCGCTGTAGCCGCGCCCACCGATCCCGCAAGCTCCCGCTCGAGGCTTTCGAGGAAATCCGGCGTGGGTTCTGGCACATCGCCCGTCCGGCCCTGCGCCGCGGCGGCCTCCTGAAACAGCCTCCCCGCGCGCGACGTGCCGAGGATACGCTGCGCCATGATCAGCAGGTCATCGGCCGTCCCCGCCGCCCCGCGCCAGCCCAGAAGCGCGCGGGAATGGTCGTAGACATTGACGAATTGCGCGCCCTGCAGCCGCTCGAGCGGGCTGGGGAAGGAAAACAGCGAGCCGAGGATGAAGAGAAGCGTGTTCACCCCAAGCGACAGCACCATCGCCGTCAGAAGCGGATCGGTCGCCTGCAGCCCGAGCGGTGTCGCGGGGCTGAGCCAGGCGAGACCGAAGGGCCCGGTGTCGAGGATGGATGGCACCAGCCCGCCGGTCTCGGCGACATTGGGGATCAGCAGCAGCCACGCCCAGATCGCGAAGCCCGCGCCGATGCCGATGGCCGCCCCCACCCGCGTCGCCCCGCGCCACAGGATGCCGCCCAGAAGGGCCGGCAGAATCTGCGACACGCCGAGGAACGCGATCAGCCCGATCTCGGCCAGTGCGTCGGCGCCGCCCGAAAGCCGGTAATAGCCCAGGCCGAGGAACAGGACGCCGCCGATCGACAGCCGCCGCGCCATCAGCGCCACGCGCCGCATGTCGCCCGACATCGGGTCCTCGTGGCGCGTCGCCTGCAGCCAGAGCGGCACGATGATGTGGTTCGAGACCATCGTCGACAGCGCGAGCGCGGCCACGATCACCATCGATGTCGCCGCCGAGAAGCCACCGAGAAAGACCAGAAGCGCAAGACCCTCCCGGCCCAATCCCAGCGGCACGGTCAGCACGAAAAGGTCGGGGTTGCTGCCGGCCTCGGGCACCGACAGGCCGATCACGGCGATGGGCACCACGAAAAGGCTGATCAGCAGCAGGTAAAGCGGAAAGGCCCAGGCCGCCGTCGCGAGGTGCCGCTCGTCGGAGTTTTCCACCACCAGCACCTGGAACATGCGCGGCAGGCACAGGATCGCGAAGGCCGAAAGCGCCGTCAGCCCCAGCCAGCGCGCCCCGTTCCAGTCGGCGTCGGACACCGGGCTCGCCTCGATCCGGTCCAGCATGTCGGACGGGCCGTCGGCCACGCCCCAGACCACGAAGACACCCACCCCGAGGATCGCGAACAGCTTGACGATGGCCTCCAGCGCGATGGCCGAGACCAGCCCCGGGTGGCGCTCGTTCACATCGAGCGAGCGCGTGCCGAAGACGATGGTGAACAGCGCGAGGCCCGCCGCCACCCAGACCGCCGTCTGCTCGGTGTCGGGCGCACCCAACGCGCCGGGCCGTGCGAAGACCTCGAAGCTGAGCGTCACCGATTGCAGCTGCAGCGCGATATAGGGCGTGGTTCCCAGCACCGCGAGCACGGTGACGAGGGCCGCAAGCCCGCCGCTCTTGCCGTAGCGGCTGGAGATCATGTCGGCGATCGAGGTGATCCGCTGCGCCCGGCCGATGCGCACCATCTTCCGCAGAAGCCAGAACCACCCGATGAAGACGAGCGTCGGCCCGAGATAGATCGTCAGGAACTCCATCCCCGAGCGCGCCGCCGACCCCACCGCGCCGTAGAACGTCCAGGCCGTGGTGTAGATCGACAGGCTGAGCGTGTAGGTGATCGGCGAATTCAGCCAGCGCGCCTTGCCCTCCATGGCGCGCTTCTCGGCGAGGAACGCGACCCCGAACAGCCCCGCCACGTAGAGCACGCAGACCGCGACCAGACCGTCGAAACTCAGCATCTCAGGCCCGCCGGTCGGCGGCCGGTGCCGAAGGGTCCCGCGGCGGCTGCGTGTCGCCGTCGGCCAGCGCGCGGTTCACCAGCGCCGTCACCGCGATCAGGACGACCCAGACGGCGAAACAGTAGACAAGCCATTCCGCCATGCCGGCCCCGGCCTGCCCGCTGGTGTCCTCGACGATGAAGACCGGGCCAAAGAACAGGATCATGCCCAGCACGGGAAGAAGGCGCGCGGCGTCCTGAAGCCGGTTCTTGCGGTAGGTCCTGCGTTCGAGGAAAACGCGCCGCGCCATGGCGAATGCCCTCCGCTCAGGCGCCGCTGCGCCGGTCGTCGCCGGCGGAGGAAGGCGACACGCTTCCCTCCGAAAGGGACCGCACGGTGGCCACGAGTTCGTCGTTCGAGAAGGGCTTGGTCAAAAACGCGTTCGCGCCCAGCGCCATGGCCTGTTCCCGGTCCCGGGCCTGCCCCTTGGCCGTCAGGAGAAGCACGGGCAGTGCACGGGTGGCAGGCCGCTCGCGCAGGTCGCGCAGGATGTCGAGCCCCGAGCGCCCCGGCAGCATCACGTCGAGCACGAGGATGTCGGGATCGACCCGGTCGATCTCGGCCAGCGCGGTTTCGCCCTTGCCATGGCCAAGCACCTCCCACCCGTCGCGTGACAGGATGAAGCCGATCGCCTCGAGGATATTGGCCTCGTCCTCGACCAAGAGAATGCGCTTCGCCACGGTGTCCGGCCTCCCTCCGGCAGGAGTTGCAGTGTGCAGAACGCCCGCCGAATAGGCAATGATCAACTGGCGCGACGCTCAGCGCCGGGCCATGCACTCCGCACGCGGACAAAGGCTGCAGCCCGGGCCGATGGAAATGGCCGCGCCGTTCCTGTCCCCGTCCCTGTCCCCGGCCCCGTCCTCGGCCCCCGCCTCGACCGGCGAGATCAGCATCGTCGCCTGCATCACCGGCGCGCTGCCGAAGCCGGTCTGCGAGACGGGCTGCGCCACCGACCACGCGCGGAAACGGGCCCCGGACGGTGTCCGCAGGATCGCCATGTCGGGCTGACCGGGCCGCGCCAGCGCGGCATAAAGCGGCCAGAGCGGGCAGCCCGGCCCGAAGCGCGGGATCGAGAACGCCATGAGCCGGCGGCGGAACAGAAGCGCCCCGGAGGCGTCGCAGACGGCCAGCCCGAAGGCGGGTGCGGGCTCCTCGCGCGGAAGCGTGGCGAGCCGGCGCAGCACCAGCGCCACGTCCCCGCCCCCCAGCGACAGCAGCGCGGAAGGATCGAAGCGGGCCGCGCGGGCGGTGGGCAGAAGCGCGGACAGGGGCAGCCGCGCCGCATCCTCGGCATAGCGGGTCAGCATCCGCTCGGCCATGGCGCGGCTGGCGGCGTCCTCCATTCCCGCGCTCTGGTCGAGAATGGACGCGATCGCGGTCGCGCCCCCGGTCTCGATGGCGGGGAAATGGTGGTCGTTGGCATCGAACAGCGCCTCCGCCGTCTCGACGGGCGTGGCCGACAGCGTCTCGCCCCGCGCATCGGGCGCCTCGAAATGCCCCAGAAGCGCCGTCGCCCGCCGCGAAAGCCGCTCGGCCTCCTCGTGGAGGTTGCGGTGGAAACGTCCGCGCCATGCGGGGTCGAGATCGGCCTCGCGCACGAGAATGTCGGCGGTCGACCGGATGGCGGCGGCGCTCGACAGGACCTCGTGCATGGCCTCGGCCAGCACCGGATCATGGGCCAGCCGGTCGCGCAGCGCCTCGACGGCGGCCTCGAGGTCTCCGATGCGCTTGCGCTGCTGCGCGATCAGCGCGGTCCAGCCCGGAAACCGTGCCGCCAGATCGTCGATCCGGTCGGTCTCGGGCCCGCCGCGACGGCCCTCGCCCAGCCCGTTGGCGGCGGCCTGCAGCGTGTCGTGAATGGTGGCGTCGGCGCCGTCCGACAGCACCCCCGGCTCCACCCCCAGCGCGCGCGCCAGTTCGATCAGAAGCTTGCCGCCGATCCTCCTGCGGTTGTGCTCGATCAGGTTGAGATAGGACGGTGAAATGCCCGCGGCATCGGCCAGCGCGGACTGTTTCATGCCGATCAGAAGCCGCCGGTCCCGGATGCGGCTTCCCGTGAGCTCGACGCGCCCGTTGCGCTCCGCAAGAGTGGCCATCGCGGCCTCCGCCTGTTTTTACAGGACCCGTTTACAGCATTGCGGATGTTTTTCAATCATTTGAGGCCAGCGTTCCGATACGGCTTGTCAAGGCGCCTGCGACCATCGCCCGCTTGCCTCGCACGCGAGGATGAGAAAAACTCCGCACAACGTCAGGATGTGCCCAGAACGTGCCGCGACGCGCGTCCGCCTCGCCTGACACCTTTGGAGGAGAAACACCAATGCCCAACGACATGACGCCCCCTTCGGCCGAGTTCGCCTCGAACGCGCATATCGACGCCGCGCGCTACAGGGAGATGTACGACGCCTCGGTCAGTGACCCGGAGGCCTTCTGGGGCGAGCATGGCAAGCGCATCGACTGGATCAAGCCCTACAGCACGGTCAAGGATGTCAGCTTCGCGCCGGGCAACATCTCGATCAAGTGGTTCGAGGACGGCACGCTCAATGTCTGCGCCAACTGCGTCGACCGGCATCTGCAGACGCGCGGCGATCAGACCGCCATCATCTGGGAACCCGACAGCCCCGACGAGAAGGCACGGCACATCACCTACGCGGAACTTCACCGCGAGGTCTGCCGGATGGCCAACATTCTCGAGGACATGGGCGTTCGCAAGGGCGACCGCGTCATCCTCTACCTGCCGATGATCCCCGAGGCGGCCTACGCGATGCTGGCCTGCGCCCGGATCGGTGCCATCCATTCGATCGTCTTCGCGGGGTTCTCGGCCGATGCGCTGGGCGCACGGGTCAATGGCTGCGACGCAAAGGTGGTCATCACCGCCGACTACGCCCCGCGCGGCGGGCGGCAGACGGCGCTGAAATCCAATGCCGACGCGGCGCTTCTGAACGTGCTGCACGAGGTCAAGATGCTGGTGGTCAAGCGCACCGGCGGGCAGACCACATGGGTCGACGGGCGCGATTACGACTACAATGAATTGCGGCTGGAGGCAGACGATTACGCCCCCGTGGCGGAGATGCGGGCCGAGGACCCCCTGTTCATCCTCTACACCTCCGGCTCCACCGGGCAGCCCAAGGGCGTGGTGCACACCTCGGGCGGTTATCTGGTCTACGCGTCCATGACCCATGAATACGTGTTCGATTACCACGAGGGCGATATCTTCTGGTGCACCGCCGACGTGGGCTGGGTCACGGGCCACAGCTACATCGTCTACGGGCCGCTGGCGAACGGCGCCACGACGCTGATGTTCGAAGGCGTGCCCACATATCCCGACGCAGGCCGGTTCTGGGCCGTGTGCGAGAAGCACAAGGTCAACCAGTTCTACACCGCGCCCACCGCCATCCGCGCCCTGATGGGACAGGGCGACGAGTTCGTGACGAAGTACGACCTGAGCGACCTGAAGCTCCTGGGCACCGTGGGCGAGCCGATCAACCCCGAGGCATGGAACTGGTACAACACCGTCGTGGGCAAGGGAAGCTGCCCCATCGTCGACACCTGGTGGCAGACCGAGACCGGCGGCCACCTGCTGACCCCCCTGCCCGGTGCCACGCCCACGAAACCCGGCTCGGCCACGACGCCGTTTTTCGGCGTGCATCCGGTGGTGCTCGACCCCCATTCCGGGCAGGAGATCACCACGACCGAGGCCGAGGGCGTGCTTTGCCTCAAGGACAGCTGGCCGGGGCAGATGCGCACCGTCTGGGGCGACCACGAGCGCTTCGAGAAGACGTATTTCTCGGACTACAAGAACTACTACTTCTCGGGCGATGGCTGCCGCCGGGACGCCGACGGCTATTACTGGATCACCGGCCGCGTCGACGACGTCATCAACGTCTCCGGCCACCGGATGGGCACGGCCGAGGTCGAAAGCGCGCTGGTGGCGCACGCCAAGGTCGCCGAGGCCGCCGTCGTCGGCTATCCCCACGCGATCAAGGGCCAGGGCATCTACGCCTATGTCACCCTGATGAACGGGATCGAACCCACCGACGAGCTGCGCAAGGAACTCGAGGTCTGGGTCCGCACCGAGATCGGCCCCATCGCCAAGCCCGACCTGATCCAGTGGGCGCCGGGCCTGCCCAAGACACGCTCGGGCAAGATCATGCGCCGCATCCTGCGCAAGATCGCCGAGGACGATTTCGGCGCGCTCGGCGACACCTCGACGCTGGCCGAACCGGCGGTGGTGGACGATCTGATCGAGAACCGGATGAACCGGAGCTGACGCCCTGGCCGGCGCCATGCGCGCCTCACCCGGGCCCGGACGAGGCCGCCGTTTTCTGCAACTCCCTATCATTCGCGAATACAGGTGCTTGAGACATCGTTCCCGGCTCGTTAAGCCCGGCGCATCCGAAGGGGAACGCGATGTCCGCTGCGCTCAAACTCGCCCTGGGCAGCCTTCTGATCGGCTGTGTCGTGCTCGGTCTGAAGGCGCTTGCCTGGTGGATGACG
Organism: Rhodobacteraceae bacterium HLUCCO18; assembly: GCA_001314805.1. Classification (GTDB taxonomy): domain Bacteria; phylum Pseudomonadota; class Alphaproteobacteria; order Rhodobacterales; family Rhodobacteraceae; genus Roseibacterium. The sequence goes on from LJSY01000024.1 coordinate 34,704, forward strand.
GGTTCCGTAGCGCTTCTGTCGGATGCGCTGGAAAGCACCGTCAACCTCGCGACGGCCTTCGCCGCACTGGTCGCGATCCGCGTGGCGCAGCGGCCCGCCGATGCCGGCCATCCCTTCGGCCACCACAAGGCGGAATTCTTCAGCGCCGTGCTGGAAGGCGTGATGATCATCGTCGCGGCACTTTTCATCCTGCGCGAGGCCTGGGCGGGCTTCATGGCGCCCCGGGCCATCGACGCGCCGCTCGAGGGGCTGCTGGTCAACGGCGCGGCCACCGCGATCAACGCCGTCTGGGCCTTCGTCCTGATCCGGCAGGGCCGCCGCCTGAGATCGCCCGCGCTTCTCGCCGATGGTCGTCACCTGTGGGCGGATGTCGTCACCTCCGTGGGCGTCGCAGTGGGCGTGCTGCTGGCGGTGCTGACGGGCTGGTGGGTGCTCGACCCGGTCATGGCGGCGCTGGTGGCGGTCAACATCCTGTGGTCGGGCTCACGCGTGGTGCGCGACTCCCTCAGCGGCCTGATGGACGAGGCCGTCCCCGAGGACACGCTCGCCCTGATCCGCGAGGCGATCTCCGCCGAGGCCCATGGCGCGGTCGAGGCTCATGACCTGAGGACCCGCCATGCGGGCAGCGCCACCTTCGTCGAGTTTCACCTCGTCGTTCCGGGGGAGATGAGCGTTTTCGACGCGCACGAGATCTGCGACCGGGTCGAGGCCGGGATCGGACGGGCCGTGCCCGATGTCCGCGTCACCATCCACGTGGAGCCGGAGCACAAGTCGAAGCAGACGGGAATCGTGGTTCTCGACTGACCCCGGCGCGCGTCGGACGGGGCCCCGGATCATGGCGAAAAGGCGGAGAATGCTTCGAATGCCGCCGATCCCCTTGGGAACCGGCCGACATCGTGGCATGTTCAGCGCCGTGGTGGGGGCTCCATGAGATGGAGCGCAGGTGATGACACCGACCGCACCTTCCACTGGCCCCGCCCTGCCCGCCCCGGCGCAGGGCACCGCGCCGCAACCGAGCCCCACGGGGTCCGAGCCGCCGGCCGCGCCGAGGCCGCTTCTGGGCGCGAGCGCCGTGACGCAGGCCGACGCGGCGGCCAAGACCGCGCTCGGCGTGCCGGGACATGCAAAGAAATCCGTGCCGGAGATCCCGCCCGATCCGCCGCCCGTCAAGGGGCTGGGCATCCCGCCGCTGCACATGCGCGCGGTGGGCGATTTCGATGCCGCGCGCGATGCGCCAGCGCCCAGCATGGGTGATCTGGTGAACGCTCTGCGGACTCCGGGGCCGAGGGGACTCGACCTCCGACTGTGAAGCCACGAAAAAGGCCCCGGCGCGATACGCCGGGGCCCGTCTTTCCTCGGGTCGCGTGGTCCGGATTACTCGGCCAGCGCCGCCTCGGTGATCACATGGGTGAAGGCACCTTCCGGCACCGACGAGATCACCGGGTCGGAGCCGCCGGCCAGCAGCGTGTCGACCGTGCGCTGGTAGGCCACCTCGTCAAGGCGTCCGTCGCCGCCTTCGACCAGCAGCCCGATCTCGCGCATCATGCGAAGCTGGTGCTCTTCGGTCTGGGCGCCGGTTTCGTCGTAGTCGAGCACGATCATGGCCGCGTCGTCGGGGTTCTCGGCCGCCCACTGCCAGCCGCGCATGGAGGCACGCACGAAGCGGACCATCTTGTCGACGAAGGCCGGATCCTCGAGGTTCTCCTCAAGCGTCCAGATACCGTCCTCGAGCGTCGCGACATCGTAATCCTCGTACTTGAAGGTCACCAGTTCATCGGGGGAAACGCCCGCGTCGATGATCTGCCAGTACTCGTTATAGGTCATGGTCGAGATGCAGTCGGCCTGCCGCTGCAAAAGCGGGTCGACGTTGAAACCCGCCTGCAGAAGCGTGATGCCCCCTTCGGAGCCATCCACCGGGATGCCCAGCTGGCTCATCCATGACAGGAACGGGTATTCGTTGCCGAAGAACCAGTGCGCCACCGTCTTGCCGGCGAGATCGGCAGGCTCCTCGATGCCGGTGTCGGCCCAGCAGCTGAGCATCAGGCCCGAGCGCACGAAGGGCTGGGCGATGTTCACCACCGGAAGCCCCGCCTCGCGCGCGGCGAGCGCGGACGGCATCCAGTTCAGCATCACGTCGGCGGCCCCACCGGCCAGCACCTGCGGCGGCGCGATGTCGGGCCCGCCCGGCATGATGTTCACGTCGAGATTTTCCTCGTCGTAATAGCCGTTCTCCAGCGCCACGTAGTAGCCCGCGAACTGCGCCTGGGTGACCCATTGCAGCTGCAGGTTCACCGTGTCCTGCGCCTGCGCCATCCCGGTGAGGCCAAGCCCCGCGGCAAAGGCGGTCATGGTGATCCGTTTCATTTGTCTTCCCTCCTTGTTGGGTTCGTTTGTTGTTGGTTCCGTCCGCCCTCAGCCCGTTCTTTGCGACGGGTGCCAGAAGGTCAGCCGGCGCTCGATGAAAGCCACAAGCCCGTAGAATGCCGTACCCGCCATCGCGGCCACGGTTATCGATGCCCAGACCATATCCATGGACAGGCGCCCCACCTCGATTTTTATGCGAAAGCCCATGCCCACCACGGGCGAGCCGAAAAATTCGGCAACGATGGCCCCGATCAGCGCAAGGGTCGTGCAGATTTTCAACCCGTTGAAGATAAAGGGCATCGCCGTGGGCAGGCGCAGTTTCAGCAAGGACTGCCAGTAGCTTGCCGCATAGGTGTGCATCAGGTCGCGCTGCATCGCCTCGGAGGCCTTCATCCCCTGCACGCAATTGACCAGCATCGGGAAGAAGACCATGGCCACGACGACGGCCGCCTTGGATTGCCATCCGAAGCCGAACCACATCACGAGGATGGGTGCCGTGCCCACGATGGGCAGCGCCGCGATGAAGTTGCCCACCGGCAGAAGCCCGCGCTGCAGGAAGGGCGAGCGGTCGATGGCCACCGCCGTCAGGAAGGCCGCGCCGCAGCCGATGACATAGCCCGAAAGCGCGCCCTTCAGGATCGTCTGGCGAAAGTCGGCCCAGAGCGTGGGCGTGTTCTCGGCGAAGGTGGCGGCGATGGCGGAGGGCGCGGGCAGGATGATGGGCGAGATCTCGTAGAGACGCACGGCCATTTCCCACAGGCCCAGAAGCGTCGCGCCGAAAAGCAGCGGCACAAAGAACCGCACGCCCGCCCCCCGGCCCCGGCTGGCCATGATGGCGTTCAGGCCCCATGCGCCCAGCCAGACGGCAAGGATCGCGCCGAGGCGGGGATCGGCGAGAAAGCCGAGCGCCACCAGCGCAACAGCCAGCGCGGGCATGGTCCAGGGCGGCATGGCGGAAAGGCTCTTCATGGCCGCCCCCTGGACGGGAAACGCGCGCTGTCTCGCCGTTTTCTTCGAAGAAAACGGGCCGAAAATGCCGGCATTTTCGCCCCCGCCCCGCTCATCGGTCGAGCCCCATGCGCCGGAGCGTCATCCGCTCGATCAGGCTCAGCGTCGCCACCAGCGCCGCCGCACAGATCGCCGCCATGAAAAGCGCCGACCAGATCTGGATCGTCTGCCCGTAATAGCTGCCGGTCAGAAGCCGCGCGCCGAGGCCGAAGCGTGCGCCGGTGGGCAGCTCCGCCACGATGGTCCCCACCAGCGCGGCGGCCACGCCCACCTTCATCGAGGCGAAGAGGAACGGCACCGAGGCCGGAAGGCGCAGTTTCCAGAAGGTCTCGGCCCCGCTGGCCGAATAGGTGCGCAGAAGGTCGAGGTCCATCGCGCCGGGGCTGCGCAGCCCCTTCACCATGCCCACCACCACGGGAAAGAAGCTGAGATAGGCCGAGATCAGCGATTTCGGGATCAGCCCCTCCAGCCCGATGGAATTCAGCACCACGATGATCATCGGCGCGATGGCGAGGATGGGAATCGTCTGGCTGGCGATGGCCCAGGGCATGACGGACATGTCCATCGCCCGATTGTGGACGATCCCCACAGCCAGAAGAATCCCCGCAAGCCCGCCGATGACGAAGCCCATCAGCGTCGGCGCCAGCGTTTGCCAGGCGTGGAAGAACAGGCTCCGCGGATTGGGCCGGTATTCGCCGCGCCGCTCGCGCAGGACCGGCTCGCCCATCGTGGTGTTCCAAAGCTCGGCTGCCACCTGATGCGGCGCGGGCAGGACGGGACGTTCTTGGCTCATGGCGTCGGCGATGATCTCGCCCGCGGTCAGCTCCACCCCCTGGCGTTGCGCGGTGTCGAGCGTCCAGGCGCGGTTGAGGCCGATGGCGGCGGCATACCAGAGCGCGATGATGCAGGCGACCACGGTCAGAACGGGAAGGACGGCGCCCGAAACGCGCCCGAGGCCCCGGCCGAGCGCGCCGATGCCGCCACCGGCGGCGGTGTCGGCGGTCGCGCTCATATGCCGGCCTCAGTCTTCATAGGCATGCCCCGCCCTCAGCCCCTCGCGAACCCGATGCGCTATGGCCAGAAACTCGGGCGTGTCGCGGATATCAAGCGGACGCTCGGCCGGCAGGTCGCTTTCGATCACGTCGGTGATCCGGCCGGGACGCGGGCTCATCACCACGATCCGGGTCGACAGATAGACCGCCTCGGGGATCGAGTGGGTGACGAAGCCGATGGTCTTTTCCGTTCGCTTCCACAATGCGAGCAACTGCTCGTTGAGGTGGTCGCGCACGATCTCGTCAAGCGCGCCGAAAGGTTCGTCCATCAAGAGCAGGTCGGCGTCGAAGGCAAGCGCCCGCGCGATCGAGGCGCGCTGCTGCATGCCCCCCGACAACTGCCACGGGAATTTCTTGCCGAAGCCTTCAAGATCAACAAGTTGCAACACGTCCTTCACGCGGCGATCCTGCTCGGCCCGGTCGAAGCCCATGATCTCTAGCGGCAGCATGATGTTCTTTTCGATCGTGCGCCACGGGTAAAGCCCCGCCGCCTGGAAGACGTAGCCATAGGCGCGGCTCCGTCGGGCCTCGTCCGGGGTCATGCCGTTGACGGTGATGGAGCCACCCGTGGGATGTTCCAGCGCCGCGATGACGCGCAGCAAGGTGGTCTTGCCGCAGCCGGAGGGGCCGATGAAGCTTACGAAATCGCCCTTGTTGATGGTGAGATTGACGTCGCGCAGCGCCTGAACCGGGCCGTCCGCCGTCTGGAACGTCAGGTCGAGCCCGCGCGCCTCGATCACGGGCGCGGGCTCCGTCTTCGGTATCTGCGCTGCCATGCTCACGCGCGCCTCTCCCGACCCTTGGCGCGGCCACTTGAAGACTTCGCCACATCTTGTTGATTCAAAACCGGTTCCAGGGCGTCACACACCCGTCACCGGAATGCCCGACCGCTCCACCGGACGCGGCGCGGTCAGTTCCTTCCACTGGCTGAGTGCGCGGTTGACCGAGCCGTTCGGCGGGCGCTTCACGAAACGCCCATGACCTTCCTGCGTGCGCACCTCGCCGTCATGGATCGCCACATGCCCCCGCGTGAGCGTGAAGCGCGGCAGGCCGGTGACCTCCTTGCCCTCGAAGACGTTGTAATCGATGGCCGATTGCTGGGCGCCTGCGGTGATGGTCTTGGATTTCTCGGGGTCCCAGACGACGATATCTGCATCGGCGCCGACGAGGATCGCCCCCTTCTTCGGATAACAATTCAGGATCTTGGCGATGTTTGTGGATGTGACGGCAACAAACTCGTTCGGGGTCAGACGGCCCGTCTTCACGCCATGGGTCCAGAGCATCGGCATCCGGTCCTCGAGGCCCCCGGTCCCGTTCGGGATCTTGGTGAAATCGCCCACGCCGGTGCGCTTCTGCTCGGTGGTGAAGGCGCAATGGTCCGTCGCCACCACGGACAGGGAGCCCGAGGCGAGACCGGCCCAGAGGCTGTCCTGATGCTGCTTGTTGCGGAAGGGCGGAGACATCACGCGCCGCGCGGCATGGTCCCAGTCGGGGTGGAAATACTCGCTTTCGTCCAGCGTCAGGTGCTGGATCAGCGGCTCGCCCCAGACGCGCTTGCCCAGCTGCTTGGCGCGCCGGATCGCCTCATGCGCCTCCTCGCAGGAGACATGCACGACGTATAGCGGCACGCCCGCCATGTCGGCGATCATCACCGCGCGGTTCGTGGCCTCGCCCTCCACCTGGGACGGCCGCGAATAGGCATGCCCCTCGGGACCGGTATTGCCTTCGGCCAGAAGCTTCTGCTGCAGCTCGGCCACCACGTCGCCGTTCTCGGCATGGACCATGGCGATGGCACCCAGCTCCGACAGCCGCTTGAACGAGGCGAAGAGCTCATCGTCATTGACCATGAGCGCGCCCTTGTAGGCCATGAAATGCTTGAAGGTGTTGATGCCGCGGTCGCGGACGACGCCTTCCATTTCGTCGAAGACCTGCTCGCCCCACCAGGTCACGGCCATGTGGAACGAGTAGTCGCAATTGGCCCGCGTCGACTTGTTGTCCCACATCTGCAGAGCGTCAAACAGGCCCTGTCCGGGGCTGGGCAGCGCGAAATCGACCACCATCGTCGTGCCGCCCGACAGGGCCGCGCGCGTCCCGCTTTCGAAATCGTCGGTCGAATAGGTGCCCATGAAGGGCATCTCGAGATGGGTGTGCGGATCGATGCCGCCCGGCATGACGTAGCAGCCCGTGGCGTCGAGAACCGTGTCGCCTTTCAGGTCCTTGCCTATCTCGGTGATCATGCCGTTTTCCACGAGAACATCCGCCTCGTAGCTGAGGTCCGCGGTCACCACCGTTCCGCCCTTGATCACCGTGCTCATAAGCAATCTCCCCGTTGTTATCCCGGCGTCACTGCGGCCGGGTGCAGATCATACGTCCATCCCGCGTCAGAAGCGGCAGAAAGGTCACCTCGACCGGACCGACATAGCGATACCAGTAGCAGCCGTCGCTTTCGATCCGGACGTTGGACATGTCCTGTCCGGGCGCGACAAGCGCCGCGAGCTGTTCGGTCAGCGGCTCGCTTTCGCCCTCCGGCGTCGGCGGCGCGCCGCAAGCGGCAAGGGCCAGCACCATCGGCGCCGCCAGGTATGTGTTTCGGATCATTCCACGATCTCCGCAGTTTCCACCACGGCGTGGAATAGCACATCGGCCCCCGCTGTCGCCCACTGAGGCGATATTTCTTCGGCTTCGTTGTGCGAAAGCCCATCGACGCAGGGACACATGACCATCGCGGTCGGCGCCACGTCGTTGATCCAGCAGGCGTCATGGCCTGCGCCGGACACGATGTCCATGTGGGAATATCCAAGCTTTTCAGCAGCCTGGCGGATGGCGCTCACGCAACCTTCGTCGAAGGCCGGCGGGTCGAACTGCCCCACGATCTGGGCCTCGAAGCTCACCCCGATATCCTCGCAAAGTTTGGGCGCGCGCTCCATGAACTCGTCGACCATGCCGTTCAACTTGTCGAGAAGGTGGGTCCGCAGGTCGACCGTGAAGACAACGCGGCCCGGAATGATGTTGCGCGAGTTCGGATAGACGTCGATATGGCCGATGGCGCCCACCGCGTTCGGCTGGTTCTTCATCGCGATCTCGTGGACAAGCTCGGTGACAAGCGCGAGGCCCCGTCCGGCGTTCTTGCGCATGTGCATGGGCGTGGAGCCGGTATGGCTCTCCTTGCCGGTCACCGTGCATTCGATCCAGCGCAGGCCCTGCCCGTGGGTGACGACGCCGATATCCTTGCCTTCCGCCTCCAGGATCGGGCCCTGTTCGATATGCAGCTCGAAGAAGGCGTGCATCTTCCGGTCGCCGACCTTCTCCTCGCCCTTCCAGCCGATCCGCTCCAGCTCGTCGCCGAAGCGCTTGCCCTTGGCGTCCACCCGTTCATAGGCCCAGTCGAGGTCATGCTTGCCCGCGAACACGCCCGAGGCGAGCATGGCGGGCGCGAAGCGCGTCCCCTCCTCGTTGGTCCAGTTGGTGACCACGATGGGGTGTTTCGTCCTGATGCCGAGGTCGTTGAGCGTGCGGATGATCTCCAGCCCGCCGAGAACGCCCAGAACGCCATCATATTTCCCGCCCGTGGGCTGGGTGTCGAGATGCGAGCCCACATAGACCGGCAGAGCGTCGGGGTCGGTGCCCTCGCGGCGCGCGAACATGTTGCCGATCTCGTCGACGCCCATGGTCATGCCGGCCTCTTCGCACCAGCGCTGGAACAGGTGCCGCCCCTCGCTGTCCTCGTCGGTCAGCGTCTGGCGGTTGTTGCCGCCGGCGATGCCGGGGCCGATCTTCGCCATCTCCATCAGGCTGTCCCACAGCCGCTCGCCATTGATTTTCAGGTTCTCGCCGGGTGCGGCCATGGTACTTCCCTTGTCGTCGTCGTGCCGGTTGCCCCGGGGAGGGGGAAACGCCCTTGCAGGCGCTTGCCCCGCTCAGTGCAGCCGTTTCAGAATGTCCCTGAGCGTGCCGAAGAGCGTATCGATATGCCCTTTCTCGATGATCAGCGGCGGGGACAGCGCGATGATATCTCCTGTCGTCCGGATCAGGACATTGTGCTCATAGGCATCGAGGAACGCGCTGAAGGCCCGCTTGGTCGGCTCGCCCGCGATGGGTTCCAGCTCGATCCCCGCGATCAGCCCCATGTTGCGGATGTCGATCACATGCGGGCAGTCGGCCAGCGAATGGACCGCGTCCTCCCAGTAGCCGGCAAGGTCGGCGGCACGTTCGAACAGCCCCTCTTCCTTGTAGGTCTCGAGCGTGGCGATCCCGGCCGCCGAGGCGATCGGGTTGCCCGAATAGGTGTAGCCGTGGAAGAGCTCGATCATGTGCTCGGGGCCGGCCATGAAGGCGTCGTGGATTTCCTTCGTGGCCAGCACCGCGCCCATCGGGATCACGCCGTTCGTCAGCCCCTTGGCGCAGGTGATGAGGTCGGGCATCACGTCGAAATGATCCGCCGCGAAGGGCGAGCCGAGGCGGCCGAAGCCGGTGATGACCTCGTCGAAGATCAAGAGGATACCGTGTTTCGTACAGATCTCGCGCAGCCGCTGGAGGTAGCCCTTCGGCGGGATCAGCACGCCGGTGGAGCCCGCCATCGGCTCCACGATGACGGCGGCCACCGTCTCGGGGCCATGCAGCGTCACGATCCGCTCCAGCTCGTCGGCAAGGTCGCCGCCATGCTCGGGCTGGCCGCGGGTGAACGCGTTCTTCTCGGGCAGATGGGTGTGCGGCAGATGATCCACACCCGTCAACAATGAGCCGAAGAATTTCCGATTGTTGACGATACCGCCGACCGAGATACCGCCGAAATTCACCCCGTGATAGCCGCGCTCGCGTCCGATCAGGCGGGTCCGCGTGCCCTGCCCGATGACGCGCTGATAGGCGATGGCGATCTTCAGCGCGGTCTCCACGCTTTCCGATCCCGAATTGGTGAAGAAGACATGCTCGAACGGCTCGGGCGCCATGTCGCGCAGCCGGTTGGCAAGCTCGAAGGCCTTGGGATGACCCATCTGGAAGGCCGGGGCGTAGTCGAGTTCGCCCGCCTGCTGCTGGATCGCTTCGACGATCTTCGGGCGGTTATGGCCCGCGTTGCAGCACCACAGCCCCGCGGTGCCGTCCAGCACCTCGCGCCCGTCTGCCGTGCGATAATGCATGCGGTCGGCGCTGACGAACATGCGCGGATTCTTCTTGAACTGCCGGTTGGCCGTGAACGGCATCCAGAAGGCGGACAGGTCGTTCGGAACCGGGTTGATGCGGTCAAGGGCCATGTCGGCACTCCCCAAATCGGCCCCGGTCCTGCGCCGCCGGGTGCCTTCATTTTCTTTTTGACCAAACGGTCAAGACCACGCTAGCAGAGGCGCCGTGCCAGTCAACGGGGCCAAGGTGGATTGTCCTTGAGCACAAGCCCGAAGACAAGCCAAATGATGCCGCGCATGGCACCACTGCCCGAGCCATGGGCAGGCGGTGGATGGGCCCGGATGCGGCGCGCGACCGAAAAGGGGGCCGAAGGGGAACGGCGATGGACGCACGGACCGACAAGCCGCGCACGCGGATCCAGATCCGCAACCGGGAGACGATCCTCGATGCGGCCCTCGAGGTGTTCTCGCAATACGGCTTTCGCGGCGCCACCGTGGACATGATCGCCGACGCCGCCGGCCTGTCGAAGCCGAACCTGCTCTACTACTTCCCCTCCAAGGAGGAGATTCACGTCACGCTCCTGAGCCAGCTGATGGACACCTGGCTCGATCCGCTCCGCGCGCTCGACGCGGAGGGCGACCCCGTCGAGGAAATCCTCGCCTACGCGCGCCGCAAGCTGGAGATGAGCCGGGATTTTCCCAGGGAATCCCGTCTCTTCGCAAACGAGATCGTGCAGGGCGCGCCGCGCATCGGCGCCTCCCTTTCGACCGAACTCAAGGCGCTCGTCGACGACAAGGCCCGCGTCATCGCGGGCTGGAGTGCGGCGGGCCGGATCGCCGAGGTGGACCCCCATCACCTGATCTTCTCGATCTGGGCGCTGACCCAGCACTATGCCGATTTCGACGTGCAGGTGCGCGCGGTGCTGGGGCCGGCCCGAGACCCCCTGCGCGAGGCCGAGGTCTTTCTCGACAGCCTGTTCCGCCGCCTGCTTCTCCCCTGACTGGCCCCGTCGGGAACCTCCTGCCCCACCCGGCCGTTATCCGGGAAAGGACAAGGAGACCTCGCGATGACCTATCCCTACGCCCTGACGCTGCAATCCGTCGAGCCTGTCACCCATGACACGCGCCGCTTCCGCTTCGACCGGCCCGAGGGGTTCCGGTTCGAACCCGGGCAGGCCACGCATCTGGCGATCGACCGGGACGGCTGGCGCGACGAGGACCGACCCTTCACCATGGTCTCGCAACCCGAGGAGCGCGACCACCTCGATTTCGTCATCAAGATCTATGACGACCATGATGGCGTGACCCAAGCGCTCGACACGCTGAAGCCCGGGGACCGCGTGCTGGCAACGGAGCCGGAGGGCGCGATCACCGACCACGGCGCGGGCACCTTTCTTGCGGCGGGCGCGGGTATCACGCCCTTCATCGCCATTCTCGACGCCCGCGCGCGGAATGGCGGGCTGAAGGGCGAGATCCTGATCTTCGCCAACAAGACCAAGCGCGACATCATCCTGCGTGATCACTGGGAAGATCTCGACGGGCTGACGACGCATTTCGTCACCGACGAAACCGGCGACGCCCTGCCCGACGGGCCGATCGACCGCGACTATCTCGAGGGGCGCCTGCCCACCGACCGGCCGGTCTATATCTGCGGACCGCAGGGTTTCGTGGACGCCATGCGGCAGGTCGCCAGGGACCTCGGCGTACCGGAAGAGCACATCGTCACCGAAGCGGGCTGGTAGCCCCTTCATCTTTCCGGAAATACGACGGGGAGCGCGAGGGGCTGGCCCCTCGCCTCTCGAGAAAGGCAACCGCGCGACAGCGCGACCGCCGGATCGCCTATTCCGCCGCCTCCCGCGCCGCCGGGTTGTTGGGATGCGTCGTCCAGTTGGCGTAATCGGCCTCTACCGTCTTGCCGGTGCGCAGGTCGACGACCCCCGCCTCCAGTTCCTCCATGGTGATGCAGCCCTCCACGGGGCAGACGTTCACGCAGAGGTTGCAGGCCACGCATTCCTCGTCGATCACCTCGAAGACGCGGTCCTCGGACATGGAAATCGCCTGATGCGAGGTGTCCTCGCAGGCGGCATAGCAGCGGCCGCACTTGATACAGGCGTCCTGATCGATCCGGGCCTTGGTCACGTAGTTGAGGTTCAGATACTGCCAGTCGGTGACGTTGGGCACCGCGCGGCCGATCAGGTCCGACAACTCCATGCCGTGGTCGTCGAGATACTGGCTGAGGCCCGATTTCATCTCCTCGACGATCTTGAAGCCATAGGTCATGGCCGCCGTGCAGACCTGGACCGTTCCCGCGCCCAGCGCCAGGAACTCCGCCGCGTCGCGCCACGTCGTGACGCCGCCGATGCCCGAGATGGGCAGACCGCGGGTCTCCGGATCGCGCGCGATCTCGGCCACCATGTTGAGCGCGATAGGCTTGACCGCCGGGCCGCAATAGCCGCCATGCGAGCCCTTGCCGTCGATCGAGGGCTCGGGGCTGAACGTGTCGAGATCGACGCTGGTGATGGAGGAAATCGTGTTGATCAGGCTGACCGCGTCCGCGCCGCCCTTCTTCGCCGCGCGCGCGGGATAGCGGATATCGGTGATGTTGGGCGTCAGCTTCACGATCACCGGCATGCGGGTGTTCTGCTTGCACCAGCGCGCGACCATCTCGATGTATTCGGGCACCTGACCCACGGCCGAGCCCATGCCGCGCTCGGACATCCCGTGCGGGCAGCCGAAGTTCAGCTCGATGCCGTCCGCGCCGGTCTCCTCCACCAGCGGCAGGATCGCCTTCCACGCCGCCTCCTCGCAGGGCACCATGATCGACACGATCATCGCCCGGTCGGGCCAGTCGCGCTTGACCTGCTTGATCTCGCGCAGGTTCACCTCGAGCGGGCGGTCGGTGATCAGCTCGATATTGTTGAGCCCCAGAAGCCGCCTGTCCGCGCCCCAGATCGCGCCGTAGCGCGGGCCGTTGACGTTGACGACGGGCGGGCCTTCCTCGCCCAGCGTCTTCCACACGACGCCGCCCCAGCCCGCCTTGAAGGCGCGGACGACGTTGTATTCCTTGTCGGTGGGCGGCGCCGAGGCAAGCCAGAAGGGGTTGGGCGATTTGATGCCGAGGAAGTCTGTGGTCAGGTCAGCCATGGGTCAGGTCTCCTGTTCTCGGGACGTCTCAGGGGCAGCGCACGAAGAGGTCGGGCGCGGTGCCGTCATCGAGGTCGATGTATAGCGTGTCGGGGTCCGTCAGCGTGAAGGTGATCGAGGTCATGTAGTCGATGGGCACTTCGACGAGGCTCACGTCCTCGCCCTCGCCCTGAATGTAGAGGTTCCGGCAGTCGACCCGCGTCGCGAAGGTCGGCGCCGTGCCGGTCGCCGGGTCGCGGCGCGGGGTGCAGACGGTATGCTCGTTGAAGCCGATATGGCCCTGCCCCACCCAGAGCCGCGTCTCGATTCCGCACCACTCGCCGAAGAAGGGCGAGCCCTCCTGCGCCGCGACCGGCGCGGCGGAGAGGAGCAGGACAAGGGCGGCGGAGCGGATCACGGCGCGCGGCTGCCATCAGGCCGACAGGGCGCGGTGGATGTCCTCGGCGGCGTCGCGCCCCTCGGCCACGGCGGTGACGGTCAGGTCCTCGCCCCCCGAGGCGCAGTCGCCCCCGGCCCAGACCCCCTCGACCGAGGTCTTGCCCGCCCCCGTCACGGCGATCTTGCCGCGAGCAAGCTCCAGCTCGTCCGGCGCGCCCTCCAGCGTCTGGCCGATGGCCTTGAGCACCTGGTCGGCCGGGACATCGAAGGTCTCGCCCGTGCCGGTCAGCGCGTGGCCATCCGACCTGGTGTATTCCGCGCGCACGCCCGTCACCGCGCCATTGCCGAGAATCTCGACCGGCATGGCGTTGAAGACGATGCGCACGCCCTTGGAGGCCGCGAGGTCCTGTTCGTAGCGGCTGGCGGGCATCGCATCGCGCCCGCGTCGGTAGAGGATCGTGACGCTTTCCGCGCCCAGAAGCTTCGACTGCACGGCGGCGTCGATGGCGGTCATGCCGCCGCCGATCACCACGACGTTGCGGCCCACGGGAAGCGCGCCCAGATCGCCCGCCTGCCGCAGGTCCGAGATGAACTCCACCGCGTCCTCGACGCCCTCGCGGGTCTCGCCATTCGCGCGAAGCGCGTTCACGCCCGACAGGCCCATGCCGAGGAAGACCGCGTCGAACTGTTCGCGCAGGCCCGCCAGCGTCAGGTCGGGGCCCAGCGCCTTGCCGGTCTCGATCGTGATGCCGCCGATCTTCAGAAGCCAGTCGACCTCGGCCTCGGCGAAACCGCCCACGGTCTTGTAATAGGCGATGCCGTATTCGTTGAGCCCGCCGCTTTTTGCACGCGCCTCGAAGATGGTGACGTCATGGCCATGCATGGCGAGCCGGTGCGCGCAGGCAAGGCCCGCGGGCCCCGCGCCGATCACGGCGACGGTCCTGCCCGTGGGCGCGGCGCGCTGGTAGGGGTGAACGCCCGCTTCCATCACGGTGTCGGTGGCGAAGCGCTGCAGCCGGCCGATCTCCACCGGCTTGCCCTCCGCCATCTCGCGCACGCAGGCCTCTTCGCAGAGCGTTTCGGTGGGGCAGACGCGCGCGCACATGCCGCCGAGGATGTTCTGGTCGAAGATGGTCTTCGCCGCCGCCTCGGGCGTGCCGGTCGCGATCTGCCGGATGAAAAGCGGGATGTCGATCGATGTGGGACATGCCGTGATGCAAGGTGCGTCGTGGCAGAAATAGCACCGGTCCGCCGCTACGAGCGCCTCGTGGGGGTCGAGGGGAGGGTGCAGGTCGGCGAAATTCTGGTCGAGTGCCTCGGGGTCGAGCCGGGCCGAGGCAATACCCGGGGTGAAAGGACTGTTCGTCATCGGTGATCTGGTCCCTGTCGGATGGCTGGCGCTATGGCCGCTGTCTAAGCGCACGCTGGCACGGCTTTCATTTTTTATCAAATGGTAAATTATTCGATTGGCGTTCGGATTCTGCCGTTGCATCTTCCGAGTGCAGGGATTGCCGAAAAAACGTGCATCCGGCGGACGCCGGGGCGATGATGGGGTGCCCGGCGCGGGGCCCGGCGCGGGGCCGATGCCTTGCACGGGCGGACTTTTCCCCCGGCGGACCTTGCGATATAGGGCGCCAGATCATGCGCGCGGGAGGGAAAGCGTCCTCCGGCACCACGCTTGAGCGCACTGCGACAACAGCAAACCACAGGGGCGAGGATAGATGGCCGACAAAACTCACGATCAGGACGTGGCGTTCATTCAGGCACTGGCCGAGCTTCTGCGCGAAAACGACCTGACCGAGCTCCATGTGAAGCGCGAATATGGCGAGACGGACAGCCTCAATGTCCGCGTCGCGCGTCATACCGCGGCCGCGCTGCCAGCCGCGCCCGCGCCTGCGCCGGCCGCGCTCGCCGCGCCGCTGCCCGGCGCCGCAGCGCCCGCCGCCGCAACCCCCGAGGACCCCGCCCAGATGGAAGGCGCGGTGACCTCGCCCATGGTCGGCACCGTCTACCTCCAGCCCGAACCGGGGTCGGCGGCCTTCGTGTCGGTGGGCGACAAGGTGGCCGAGGGCCAGACACTTCTGATCGTCGAGGCGATGAAGACCATGAACCAGATCCCGAGCCCGCGCGCCGGAACCGTCAAGCGCATCCTCGTCGAGGACAAGTCGGCCGTCGAATACGGCGCGCCGCTGATGATCATCGAGTGAGGCCGGGCCCGATGTTCAACAAGATCCTGATCGCCAATCGCGGCGAGATCGCGCTTCGCGTCATCCGGGCCGCGCGCGAGATGGGGGTGGCCACCGTTGCCGTCCATTCCACGGCCGATTCCGACGCGATGCATGTGCGCATGGCCGACGAGGCGATCTGCATCGGCCCGCCGCCTTCGACCGACAGTTACCTGAGCATGGCCTCGATCCTGTCGGCCGCCGAGATCACCGGCGCCGAGGCGATCCACCCGGGCTACGGGTTCCTCAGCGAGAACGCCAATTTCGTGCAGGCGGTCGAGGATCACGGGATCAAGTTCATCGGACCCTCGGCGGAGCATATCCGCATGATGGGCGACAAGATCACCGCCAAGGAGACCATGCACCGGCTGGGCGTGCCCTGCGTTCCGGGCTCCGCCGGCGGCGTGGCGCATCTGGAGACCGCGCAGGTCATCGCGCATGACATCGGCTATCCGGTGATCATCAAGGCCACGGCGGGCGGTGGCGGGCGTGGCATGAAGCTCGCCCGGTCCGAGACGGATCTGGAGAACGCCTTCCGCACCGCGCGGTCCGAGGCCAAGGCCGCCTTCGGCAATGACGAGGTCTATATCGAGAAATATCTCGGCCGCCCGCGCCATATCGAGGTGCAGGTGTTCGGCGACGGAAAGGGCGGCGCGGTGCATCTGGGAGAACGCGACTGTTCGCTCCAGCGGCGCCACCAGAAGGTGCTGGAGGAAGCCCCCGGCCCCTCCATCGATCCCGAGACCCGCACGCGCATCGGCGAAACCTGCGCGCGTGCCGTGGCCGATCTGGGCTACGAGGGCGCCGGCACGATCGAGTTTCTCTACGAGGACGGCGAATTTTACTTCATCGAGATGAACACCCGGCTTCAGGTGGAGCATCCGGTGACCGAGGCGATCTTCGGCGTGGACCTCGTCCGCGAGCAGATCCAGGTGGCGGCAGGGATGCCCATGTCCTTCGCCCAGGACGATCTGCGGCTGAACGGCCACGCCATCGAGGTGCGCATCAACGCCGAAAAGCTGCCGAACTTCTCCCCCTGCCCCGGCCGCATCAGCCAGTATCACGCGCCGGGGGGCCTCGGCATCCGGATGGATTCGGCGCTGTATGACGGCTATTCGATCCCGCCCTATTACGACAGCCTGATCGCCAAGCTGATCGTCCATGGACGCAACCGGCCCGAGGCGCTGGCGCGGCTGAACCGGGCGCTGGGGGAACTGATCATAGACGGGATCGACAACACCGTGCCGCTGTTCCACGCGCTCCTTCAGGAACCCGACATCCTTGCCGGCGACTACACGATCCACTGGCTCGAGGACTGGCTCGCGCGCAACGTCGGCTGAGGCCGCGCAAGATAATTGCGTGCGAAATCCACGCCTTTCGCGGAATCGACATGGGCAAGGCCCGGCCGCGCGTGAAAATCGCGCGCGCGCCCCTAATTAGTGGACCATGCCGCACGACATGTATCGCCCCCCACGTCCGCCGCTCAGCCCCGCGCTGATGCTGCGGGCCTATGCAGCGGGCATATTCCCGATGTCCGAAGGGGCCGGCGACCCGACGCTTTTCTGGGTCGATCCGCAGCGGCGCGGCGTGTTTCCGCTGGACCGGTTCCATGTCTCGCGCTCGCTGATGCGCCGGATCCGCAAGGGCGGGTTCGACGTGCGCGTGAATTCCGATTTCCTCGGCACGGTCGCGGGCTGCGCCGACCGGGAGCTTACCTGGATCAACGCCGAGATCTTCCAGTGCTACATGTCGCTCCACGCCACCGGCCACGCCCATTCGGTCGAGGTCTGGGAGGACGACACGCTCGTCGGCGGGGTCTTCGGCGTGGTGCTGGGCGGCGCGTTTTTCGGCGAATCGATGTTCTCGCGGCGCAAGGATGCGTCCAAGATCGCGCTCGCCTGGCTTATCGCGCGGCTCAACCATGGCGGCTTCCGTCTGTTCGACACGCAATTCGTGACCGAGCATTTGCAGTCGCTGGGAGCTGTGGAAGTGCCGCGCGCCGTCTACCGCGACGCGCTGCAGCACGCGCTTGGCAGCTCCGCGGATTTTCTTGCGATGCCCGAGGGGCTACCGGCTCAGGACGTGCTGGCACATCTGAGAACCCAGACGTCGTAGCGCGGGTGTTCCAGCGCGCTCAGCGCAGGCGAGGACGCGACCATCCACCCGTCGAACAGCGTGTTGCCCCCGGTGTCGATCACGCGAACATGCGCGAAGGCGTCCGATGCGGGGTTCTCGGCGGGATAACGGCATTCCGGCACGTTGATCGCGATCCGCCCGAAAAGAACGGTCTGCCCGATCTCCAGCTCGATATCCGTGGGTCGGCCCAGCATCCGGTCGAGCGCCCTGAGCGTGATGCGCCCGCCCTCCCGGGCGACCGCCTGGCTGACCGAGGTGACGGGCGTCGAGGCCCCCGGAAACCGCTCGACCAGGCCGCCGTTCTGACCGGGCCTGCCGGGACCGATGGCCACGCCGTTGTCGGCCGGCGGCAGAAGCACCGCCTCGCCGTCCAGCCACGGCATGTCGAGAGAGTCATTTGCCCCGATGGACCCGCCGCCGGGGGCCGCGCCCGATCCTTCTGGCCCCGAGCCCTCCGGAAGCATGGTTTCGCCGAACGTGTCGAATTGCTGCGCGGATGCCACGGATACGGGCACGGCAAGCAAGACCGCCAGCGCCGCGTATAGGACCGGGCCGCGCATCACCCGCCCTCGCCGCTGACGAAGCGCATCAGGAGCGTGATCAGGCTCACCGAGCTTTGCGTGTCGTAGAAGGCGTCGCCGGCCGCCAGCACGAAGGGGGACCCTCCCGGAATGATCTCGACGAAGGTTCCGCCCAGTAGGCCCTCGGACGAGATGGCCACGGCGGAATCGTCTGGCAGTTCGATCCCCTCGGCCAGCGCGAAAGTGGTCTCGGCGCGGAAGGTCTCGGGGTCCAGTTCCATCGCCGTGACCGTGCCGACGCGCACGCCGGCCAGCCGGACCTCGGTTCCAACGCCCACCCCCTCGGCCGAGCGGAAGGAAGCGGTCAGCGCATAGGTGCCGCCGCTGCCCGAAAAGCCCCCGGCGGAGGAGGTGGCGTAGACGAAGAAGCCCAATGCGGCCAGAACGACCGCGGCCCCCACGATGATCTCCGTGATTGTGTCGTCGCGCTCGGCCATGGCGGCCTGTCCTCTCCTGCGCCGGTCGCCCTATTCCGGGCTCCAGGCCTCGTAGTCGCGGCGGTCCTCGGGTTCCGCGCGGCGGATGGAGCCTGCCGGCGCATAGGCCTGAGGGGTGCCGGTCAGGTTCGGCAGATGCGGCTTTTCCCAAGGCTTGTGGGCCATCGGCCTCTCGCTGGGCGTCTCGTCCCAGGTGTGGTGCAGCCAGCCGTGCCAGTCCGCGTCGACGCGGCTTGCCTCGGCCTCGCCGTTGAAGATCACCCAGCGCCGTTTGCCGTCGCGCGAGCGATAGAAGATGTTGCCCTGCCCGTCCTCGCCCACCTTCACCCCGTTGCGGGCGGTGAAGATCTGGGTTCCGATCGTCTGACCGTTCCACCAGGTCACGAGACGTTTGAGGAAGTCGAGCATGGTCGGCGCGCCTTTGGCGAGGGTTCCGGTGAGGTCCCGCGCCTTTTGCCCGATGCGGCCCGGCGCGTCCAGTGCCATGGGGTCGCGCGGGGCGCCGGGCACCGGCCGTTCCGCTTTGCGTGCCGAAACGCGACCCGGCGTTTTGCGGCGCGCGCCGCATGCGAACGCCCGGGCTTTCCTGCGTGCGGCGCATTGTGACTGCTCGGCGCATGGCATAATCCTTTGGCCAAACCGCATCCGACGAGGGAAGAGATCCATGACCGACGGCCCCAGCTACGGCTTCGACACGCTCCAGATCCACGCGGGCGCGCGCCCCGATCCGGCGACCGGCGCGCGCCAGACGCCGATCTACCAGACCACGGCCTATGTCTTCCGGGACGCGGAACATGCCGCCGCGCTGTTCAACCTGCAGGAGGTGGGCTTCATCTATTCGCGCCTGACCAACCCCACCGTCGCCGTCCTGCAGGAGCGGATCGCGACGCTGGAGGGCGGTGTCGGCGCGGTCTGCTGCTCCTCGGGGCATGCGGCGCAGATCATGGCGCTTTTCCCGCTGATGGGTCCGGGCAGGAACGTGGTGGCCTCCACGCGGCTCTATGGCGGCACGGTCACGCAGTTCAGCCAGACCATCAAGCGCTTCGGCTGGTCCGCCAAGTTCGTCGATTTCGACGATCTCGACGCGGTGAGGTCCGCCATCGACGAGGACACGCGCGCCGTCTTCTGCGAGGCGATCGCCAATCCGGGCGGCTACATCACCGACGTGCCGGCCATTGCCGCCATCGCCGACGACGCGGGCCTTCCGCTGATCGTGGACAATACTTCGGCAACCCCCTACCTGTGCCGCCCGATCGAGCTTGGCGCGACGCTGGTGGTGCATTCGACGACCAAGTACCTGACCGGAAACGGCACCGTCACCGGCGGCTGCGTGGTGGATTCGGGCAAGTTCAACTGGTCCGCCTCCGACAAGTTCCCCTCGCTGAGCGCGCCCGAGCCCGCCTATCACGGGCTGAAGTTCCACGAGACCTTCGGGCCGCTCGCCTACACCTTCCACGGCATCGCCATCGGCCTGCGCGACCTCGGCATGACGATGAACCCGCAGGCAGCCCATTACACGCTGATGGGGATTGAGACGCTCAGCCTGCGCATGGAGCGGCACGTGGAAAACGCCGTGAAGATCGCGACATGGCTCGAGAACGACCCGCGCGTGGAGTACGTGACCTATGCCGGTCTGCCCTCCTCGCCCTATCACGGGCGGGTGGAAAGCATCTGCCCCCGCGGGGCCGGCGCGCTCTTCACCTTCGCGGTGAAGGGCGGTTACGAGGCCTGTGTAAAACTTGTGGATAGTCTCGAGATCTTCAGCCATGTGGCCAATCTGGGCGACACGCGCAGCCTCGTGATCCATTCCGCCTCCACCACCCACCGGCAGCTCACGCCCGAGCAGCAGGAGGCTGCGGGTGCGGCGCCGAACGTGGTCCGCCTGTCGATCGGGATCGAGGACGCGGACGACCTGATCGCCGATCTGGACCGCGCATTGTCGGCCGCGGCGCGTTAGACTCACTTCGGGCCAACAGCAGCGCGCCCGGTATACCGGCTGTCGGGCGCGCTGAGTTATCCACAGAAAACTGCGTTATCCACAGGCTGGGTGCGCCCGCACAACGGGCTGGCGCATAATGCTTTTTCTGGCCCACAATTCGCGTTAGACTGATTTTCGCCGATCAGGGGGCTGCGACGCCGGGGACCTGTTTCCCACGGCGCCCGCCTCCTGTAAGAGGGAGCGATTGCCGGGGGCAGGTCCCGGCAGATACCGCAGAGGTCCGGCGTGACTGTGGAACTTGCCCTGTTGATTTCGTCCGACGGCATCGCGCTGGCGCATCGCCAGTCCGCGGGGCATTGGGCCATTCTCAAGGACGTGTCGTTTTCCGACCCCAACCTCGACAAGGCCATGAAGAGCCTGAGGAAAGAGGCCGAGGCGCGGGCGGGCGCCGGCTTCTCCAGCCTGTTGATCCTGCCCGACGATCAGATCCTCTACACCTCGCTGACCGTCCCCACCGACGATGCGGAAATGACCGCCTACCGGATCGAGGAGGGTCTCGAGGGGATGACACCCTACGCGGTGTCGGAACTGGTCTATGACTGGCGCGCCGTCGAGACGGATCGCGTTAAGCTTGCCGTGGTGGCGCGCGAAACCCTCGACGAGGCGCGGGGCTTCGCCGAGACGCACGGCTTCAAGCCCGCCGGGTTCGCCGCGATGCCGCCGCAGGAGCGCTTTCCCGGCGTGCCGCTGTTCGACCTGTCGGGAGAGGCCGCGGATACCACTTTTTCCGATGACGGCATCGCCTTCGGCCCCGACACGTTCGGCCAGGAGCCCGAAGAGGAAGCAGCTCAGGAGACGCCCGGGGACGCGGCGCCCGAAACCGAGGGCGGCGGCGCATCGGAGACCGAGGATCCCGGACCGGACGAAAGCCCGATCGACGAGGCCGACAGCGGCGCGGCCGTATCCGAACCGGCGACCGAGGCGTCAGACGCCTCCGATACCATGCCCGCTGACGAGGCAGCGGCGCAGGCCGGGACCGAAGACGCGGGCGACGAAGAAGAGAAGGCGGAGGCAGCGCCCTCCGAACCCGAACCCGAACCCGAGCCCGAACCTGAACCCGACCCCGAGGCCGACGCTCTGTCCGAGGCGGCCGACCGCGACCCCGAGGAGGTCATCGCGGCCGCCTCCGACAGCGGACCGGGCGCGCCGACACAGGAGACCGGGGCCGACGACACCGGCCACGATACGGGGATCGACGCGACCCGGCCTCCCCTCGAGGACCCATCCCTGACCGAACCCGTCGCGCCCCTCGAGGAAACGCCGCTCGAGGAGACGGGCACGGAGGAGACGGGCACGGAGGAAACGGGCACGGAGGAAACGGAGGCGGACCGGCTTTCGGACGCCATACGCGCGACCCGCAACGCCAGCGCCGCGATGGACACGGGCGGGACGGCACAGGGCGCCACGCCGGAGTTTTCGGCCCGAACGGCGCCGCTGCCCGCACGGGACACCGGGGACGCCGCCGGGCACGAAACGGCCTGGGACACATTGCTCGCCGACAGCGATGACGAGGACGCCGCTCCGGCCGGGCAGAACCCGCTTGCCGAGCGCCTGTCGCGGGTGCGCGACGCCAGCAAGAGCCGCCCGGCGCGGACGGCCAAGCCGATGGTCCCGCCCGCACGCGGGTCGGGCGCCGTCGTGCCGCCCGCCCGCAAGGGACGGCTTTCCGGGCTGACCGCCGGGCCGTTTCCGGGCACCGGTGAGACAGCCGGCACGGATCAGAAAGCGCCGCAGGGGCTCGGTGGACGTCTGGGCGGGCTGATCGGGCGCGGCCGCAACGGCGCGGACGTCCCGGACAAGCCCGCACCAACCAGCACCGGAGCACGCGCGATATCAGGGACGGGCCGACTGACCGCGCTCGGGGCCGCGCTGCGCGCGGAACCGGCGCAGCCCGCACCGCAGGAGGCCACACAGGCCGACGCGCCCGATGAGAGGGCCGCCACCGCCGCCGCCACCGAAAGCGACGACACGAACCTCACGGGCGGGCTTCTCGGGCGCACACCCGATGAGCCGACGGGTCGCTCCTACCGCACCGGACTGCTGCTGACGATCATCCTGTTGATCCTGCTGGCCGCGATCGCGGTCTGGTCCGCGCTGTTCCTGCCCAACAGCCCCGTGGCGCGACTGCTCGGCGGTGGCGAGGAAGCCGCGGCAGAGGATCCGCTCGACGCGCCGGGCGCGCCGATCGCGATCACCGCGCCCCCGGCCATCGGGGAACTGGCCACCGTCGAGGCACCGCCCGGATCGCTTCTCGACGAAGCCGAGGCACCCGCCGACGCACCGGCGACGGATCCGGCGGCGGATCCGGCGGCGGAGGCCGATGTGGTCCCCGAGGACGAGGCGGCCGCGGACGGCATCGACATCGCCGCGGCACCCGAGACAGAGCCCGCACCGCCAGCCGCACCGCCCGCCGAACAAGACGCCGCGCCCGCCGCAGCCGACTTGGCCGACATGGCCGACATGGCCGAGGTCGCGCCCCTGCCGCCCCTGCCGCTCGATGCGCTGCCAAGCCTCGAGGATACCGAGGCCGCCTATGCCGAATACGGCATCTGGCAGCGCCCGCCCGACAGGCCGGACCTCGCGCCGATCGATTCGCTGTCCGATCTCGGCCTCTCGGCGGTCGACCGTGACGTGGCGGCGCTCGACGCCATTTCGCTGCCCTTGCCGCGCCTCGACCCGTCCGAAACGCTCCGGCGCATCCCGTCCCCACCGCCCTTCGGCACCAGTCCCGCCAGAACGGCCGCGGGCCTCGTGGCGGCAACGCCCGAGGGGGTGATCACGCCCGATGGCGTGCTGGTGACGGCGGGCACGCCGCCGGTTCAGGCGATCCAGCGCCCGCGCGAGGCGGTGCTGCCGGCCCGGACGCCGACCTTCAGCATCGAGGACGCGATCCTCGGCACGTTCCGCCCGGAACCGCGCCCGGGGGATCTGGGTCTGGCCGCCCCGCAGGAGGCTCAGCCCGGCCAGCCCGCGATCACGCGCGCCAGCCTCTCGCCGCAGCCGCGGGCATTGCCCTCATCGCCCGCCGCGCCTTCCGCGCCCTCGACCGCGGAACAGGCCTCGGCCGCCTCGCTCTTCCCGCAGCAGGACGCCGCCGTTCCGACGGACAGCGCGGACAGCCCCAACGGCTTGGCCCGCTCCCTCGTGCCCGCAGCGCGTCCAGGCGACATGGACGCCATCATCGCCAACGCGGTCCAGCCCGAGCGGCAGGAGGCCGCCCCGGTAATCGAGACCGCGGCCGTGGCGCCGGGCCCGTCCATCCCGTCCAATGCGGACGTCGCCCGCGCGGCCACCCAGAGCAACCAGATGCGCCTGCGCGAGGTCAACCTGATCGGCGTCACGGGCACCGCCTCGGACCGGCGCGCACTTGTCCGCCTGCCCTCGGGCCGTTTCGTCCGCGTGGGCGTGGGCGACCGGCTGAACGGCGGTCGCGTGGCCGCGATCGGCGCCTCGACCCTGCAATATGTCCGCAGCGGTCGGACGGTCACGCTCGACATTCCGGGTTAGACCGGTCCTGCGACACGCGCGCGACGCCAAACACCCGTCTTGACGGGCAGATCGCCCCCTTCCCCTTCATCCTGGCAGAAAAAAGCTCCCGCAGGAGGCACCCGTCGCTGAAACCGCGCGATGCCGGCCGACCTAAAGCAGCACCACCACCGCCAGGCCCAGGAACGCGAAGAACCCGACGACATCGGTCACCGTCGTCACGAAAGCGCCCGAGGCCAGCGCCGGGTCGATCCCCAGCCGGTCGAGCGCAACCGGGATCAGGATCCCCGCCAGCCCCGCGACCAGCAGGTTCGCCACCATGGCGGCCGCAATCACCGCCCCCAGCATGGGCGAGCCGAACCAGACGACGCCCACCACCCCCATCACCAGCGCGAAGGCCGCACCGTTGATCAGGCCGACCGCGGCCTCCCGCGTCACCACCCGCATGAGGTTGGCGCGCGTCAGGTCCTTGGTCGCCAGCGCCCGCACCGCCACCGTCAGCGCCTGTGTCCCGGCATTCCCGCCCATCGAGGCCACGATCGGCATGAGCACCGCCAGTGCCACGATCTGGCTGATCGCCTCCTCGAACTGCGCGATGACGAGCGAGGCGAGGATCGCCGTGATCAGGTTCACGAAAAGCCACGGAAGCCGCTGCCTCGTGGTCTCCCCCACCCCGTCCGACAGACTCGATTCCTCGCCCACCCCGGCAAGGCGCAGGATGTCCTCCTCATGCACCTCGTCGAGCACGTTCATCGCGTCGTCGATGGTGATGACGCCCACGAGCCTCCCGTCGCCATCGACCACGGGCGCCGAGATCAGATGATACTGGTTGAACGCATAGGCCACCTCGTCCTCGGCTTGCATGGCCGGGATGACACGGAAACTGTCCTCGGCGATCTCGCGCAGCGGCGTCTTGCGCGCCGTCGACAGAAGCCGGCCCAGCGTCACGTAGCCGGTGGGCTTCATCCGCGGATCGGTCAGGATCACGTGGTAGAACTGTTCGGGCAGATCGGTCTTGTGGGCGCGCAGGAAGTCGATCATCTCGCCCACGGTCCAATGCTCGGGCGCATGCACGACCTCACGCTGCATGAGACGGCCGGCGGTCTCCTCCGGGTAGGCCAGCGCCTGTTCCACTGCCGTCCGGTCCCGGTCGTCGAGCGCATCCAGAAGCGCCGCCGTTTGCGCGTCGTCGAGATCCTCGAGGATGTCCACGACATCGTCGCTGTCGAGCCCGCGCACCGCCGCGGCCACGACCTCGGGCGGCAGCAGGCCGATCACCTCCTCGCGCAGACCCCACTCGAGCTCCGACAGGACCTCGCCGTCGATCCCCTTGGACCACAGGCCCAGCCATGCCGCCCGCTCCCCGGCCGAGACCTGCTCCAGAAGGTCGGCGATATCCGCCGGGTGCAACGGCTCCATGAGCGCGTCGATGACCGCGACCTCGCCCATGTCCACGGCCTGCCGGAGCGCGCCGCGCAGGCTGTCGTCGAGCGCGTAGGCGTCGCGCGCGCCCTCGGCCGGATCGGGCCGCAGCTCTTCCATCTGATCGCTCATGCCTGCCGCTCCATTCCCGTGCCGCGCGCCGATTTTCCCTAACATAGCCCGTGACCTGCCGCTATGACGGGCTGGGCCGAAAACGACAGGGAGACCCGGCAGATGACCGAACGGCTGATCCTGGGCCAGATCCTGCGCCTCGACGCCGACCCGGCGCGCAGCGGACCGGGTGCGGTCGCACACGAGAGGCGCGGCGCCCTGCACATCAAGGACGGGCTGATCGCCGGGATCGGCACGGCGCAGGCGCTCCGCGCGGCCCACCCCGCCCTGCCCGTGGACGACCATGGCGCGCACCTGATCATCCCCGGCTTCGTCGACGCCCACGCCCATTACCCGCAGACGGCGATCATCGCCTCATGGGGCAAACGGCTGATCGACTGGCTCGAGACCTACACCTTCCCCGAGGAGGCGCGCTTCGCCGACCCGAACTACGCGCGCGCGCAGGCCGAGACCTGGCTCGACCTTCTGATCGCCCACGGCACCACCTCGGTCGCCTCGTTCTGCACGATCCACCTCGCCTCGGTCGACGCGCTGTTCGAGGCGGCCGAGGCGCGCGGCATGGGCGTCACCGCCGGGCGGACCTGCATGGACCGCAACGCGCCCGCCCCCCTGCGCGATACCGCACAGGCGGCCCACGACGACTCGGCCGCGCTGATCGCGCGCTGGCATGGGCGGGGTCGGGCGCGCTACGCCATCACGCCCCGCTTCACGCCCACCTCGAGCCCCGAACAACTCGAGGCGCTGGGCGCACTCTGGGCGGCAAACCCAGACTGCGCGATGCAGACCCATCTGTCGGAGCAGCGCGAAGAGGTGGCCTGGGTAGCCGAGCTGCATCCCGAGGCGCGCGACTATCTCGACACCTATGAGGCGCACGGGCTGCTCGGCCCCGGCGCGATGTTCGGCCACGCGATCTGGCTGACCGACCGCGAGCGGGCGCGGCTGGCCGAGGCGGGCGCCTCGGTCGTGCATTGCCCGACCTCGAACACCTTCATCGGGTCGGGGCTGTTCGACTGCGCCCGTGCGATGCGCGGGCGGATCGGCGTGGGGCTGGCGACTGACACGGGGGGCGGCTCGTCGTTCTCGATGCTGCGGACGATGGCGGCAGCCTACGAGATCGGGCAGCTCTCGGGCACGGCGCTCCACCCCGCGCAGCTTCTGTGGCT
>LJSY01000032.1:0-17430 GCA_001314805.1 Rhodobacteraceae bacterium HLUCCO18
TGGTAGCTGCCGGTGATGAAGCTGGCCTCATCCGACAGCAGGAAGGCCACCAGCGGCGCGATCTCGTCCACCGTGCCGAGGCGCTTGACCGGGTGCATCCCCGCCACCGCCTCGAGCGTCGCGTCGTCGAGCGCCTCGAGGATCGCCGTCCTGACGAAGGCGGGCCCGACCGCGTTCACCCTGATGCCCTTCTCGGCGTTCTCGATCGCCGCGACCTTGGTCATGCCCACGACGCCGTGCTTTGTCGCCACATAGGGCCCCGCGCCCGCGAACCCGACCGAGCCCAGGATCGACGCAATGTTGACGATGGCGCCGCCGCCGGCCTTCTCCATCTCCGCGATCGCGTATTTCATGCCGTAGAACACGCCGGACAGGTTGACCGCGATCACCTTGTCGAAGGCGTCCAGATCGTAGTCGAGGAAATCGCCGGGCAGGGCGATGCCCGCGTTGTTCACCAACGCCGAGACAGGCCCGTGATCGGCCTCGATCCGGTCGAACAGCGCCGTCACCGCCGCCGCGTCGGCCATGTCGCAGTCAAGTCCCGCGACAGCACCCAGCCGCTCGGCGGCCTCGGCCACGCCGTCGGCGTTGATGTCCGACAGGATGACGCCGTAGCCATCCTCCTTCAGCGCCTCGGCGCAGGCATAACCGATGCCCTGCGCACCGCCCGTCACGAGCGCCAGTTTCTGCGTGCTCATCGTCTTACTCCTCGTCTTGCTGTCCATAGATGTCCCACGCGTCCCCGGCGGTGATGTACCCCGCCGCGAGGTCGCGCCTCACGTCGTCCCCGGCGCGCGCCTCGGGCCGACCGTAACCGCCACCGCCCGGCAGGCTCAGTCGCAGGCGCCGACCGGCCGCGACATGCTGGCGGCCCTTGGAGTTCAGCCGCGTGCCGTCTGCCAGCTCCACCCGCCCCGGCGCGCCCGCATGACCCCCGGCGCGCCCGCGCGCGGGATGCTCCACCCGGTCGAACATGGCGTTGAAGTGGAAATCGTAGCCCTCCCGCGCCTCGATCTCGATGACCTGTCCAAGCCCGCCGCGATGGGCCCCCGGACCCCCGGAGCCCTCCCTCAGGTCCTTGCGCCAGACGATGACCGGGCCGACCTGCTCGGTCGCCTCGACGCTCATCGTCGAGACGCCCGAGGGGAAGGCCGTGGCCGACAGCCCGTCAAGTCCGGGCCGCGCCCCGGTGCCGCCGGAGTTGAACATCAGGATCTCCGCGCCCGGACCGGACCCGTCGACCGGGCGCACCGCGATCTGGATGTTCCAAAGCGAGGACGCGCCCTCCGCCGGAACCGTGTCGGGCAGCGCGTGGTGCAGCGCACCCAGAACCACGTCCGGCACCAGATGGCCCAGCACGTGACGGACCGAGACCGGGGCGGGACGCCGCGCGGCGAGGATCGAGCCCTCGGGCGCCGTGATCTCGAACGGCTCCAGGCTCCCTGCGTTGTTGGGCACATCGGGCGCGATGGTGCATTTCAGTGCGAAGCAGGCATAGGCGCGGGTGTAGACCTCGGGCACGTTGACCCCGAAGGAGGAGGGGCCGGAAGTGCCGGTGAAATCCGCGCGGAGCCGGTCGCCCTCGACGGTCAGCGTCACCACCATGTCCACCGGCGCGTCATAGCCATCGACCCGCATCTCGTTGCGGTAGACGCCGTCGGGCACCGTCTCGATCGCCGCCCGCGTGGCCTTGCGCGAGATGTCGAGAATATGGGTGCTGAGGCCCAACAGATCGTCGATCCCGAACTCGTCCATCATCTCGTGAAGCCGACGTTCGCCGGCCGCGTTGCAGGCGGCGAGCGAATGGATGTCGCCCGCGGTCTGGTCGGGCGTGCGCACGTTCGCGCGGATCATCTCGATCAGCAGCGGCTGGACCTGCCCCGCCTGCGCGAACTTGGTGATCGGGATCAGGAGGCCTTCCTCGTAGACCTCCCGCCCGTCGGGACCGAAGCCGCGCCCGCCGATATCGACCACATGGGCGGTGCAGGCGAAATAGCCGATATGCCGGCCCTTGCGGAACACGGGCGTCACCACGGTTATGTCATGCAGATGGCCCGTGCCAAGCCAAGGGTCGTTCGTCAGGTAAACGTCGCCCTCGAGCGTCTCCTGCGGCCCGAAGCGGGCGGCGAAATGGCCGACGCTTTCGGCCATGGCGTTGACATGCCCCGGCGTTCCCGTCACCGCCTGCGCCATCATCCGCGCCTCGGCATCGAAGAGCCCGGCGGAAAGGTCGCCCGCCTCGCGGACGGAGGTCGAGAACGCCGTGCGCACCAGCGTCATCGCCTGTTCCTCCACCACCGCGATCAGGCGGTCCCACATGATCTGGTAATCGATCTGTTTCATCGCATCGCCTCCTTGCGGATCAGGCGCAGGCTGCCATCGCCCTGTCCCACGGCGCGGAAGGCCGAGGTGACGATGGTGGCGGTCTCGTCCTCAACGATGATCGCCGGGCCGTCGATCTTCATCCCCGGCGTCATCGCGGCGCGCGGCACTTCGGCGGCCTCGACGGTCTCGCGCAGGGCGGCGTCGAAGAAACGGCGGTGCCGAGCCGGTGTCGCGGGTGCGCCGTCGTCGAAACGGGCGGCGGGCGGCACTGGCTGCACCTGGGTCGCGACGGTCAGTTGCCAGTTCGTGACCTCGACCGGGAGGCCCTCGATAATCCGGCTGAAGAGGGTGCGGTATTCCTCCCCGAACCGCGAGACGATCATCGGGATGTCCTCGGCCGAAAACGCGCGATGCGGCAGCTCCACCGGGATTTCCCAGCCCTGTCCCACGTAGCGCATCTGCGCGATCAGCCGGGTGACCCTCGGCGCCCCCGGCGCGCCACGGTCCACGAAGACGTTCGCGGCCTCCGCCAGTTCCGCGATCATCGCGTTGACGGTCGCGGCGTCGAAGGTGTCGAGCCGTTGGTAGAGACCGCGCGTCGCCTCGAAACTCACCGGCGCCTGCAGGAAACCGATGGCCGAACCCACGCCCGCCCCGGGCGGGATCAGCGCCTCTTTCAGCCCCAGCTTTTCGCAAAGCCGACAGGCATGGAGCGGCGCGCCGCCCCCGAAGGCCACCATGGTGAACTGTGCGATATCGCGACCATTCTCAACCGTATGGACGCGCGCGGCGTTGGCCATGTTCTCGTCCACCATCTCGGTGATGCCGAAGGCCGCCTCGTCCAGCATCAGGCCGAGGGTCTTGAGCGCCGCCTCGGCCCGGTCGGGATGGAGCGGAATGGCCCCACCCGCGAAATTCTCGGGATCGAGGCGCCCGAGCGCGAGGTTGGCATCGGTGACAGCCGGGGCCTCGCCGCCGCGTCCGTAGCAGGCGGGCCCCGGTTCTGAGCCTGCCGAATGCGGGCCCACGCGAAGCCGTCCCATCGCATCCGTCCACGCGATCGACCCGCCGCCCGCGCCGATCTCGACCATCTCGACGACCGGCGTGGAGATCAGCATCCCCGAGCCCTTCTTGAACCGGTAGGTGCGGGCGACCTCGAAGGTGTTGGCGGTCTTGGGCGTGAAACCCTCGATCAGGCAGATCTTGGCGGTCGTGCCGCCCATGTCGAAGCTGAGCGCCTTCGTGAGCCCATGGGCGCGCGCCGCGCCTGCGGCATAGATGGCGCCCCCGGCGGGCCCGGATTCGAGCAGGCGCACGGGCTGGTCGATGGCCGTTTCCACCGAGACGAGCCCGCCGCCCGAATGCATCAGGAAGACCGGCGCCGCGATATCCGCCGCCTGCAATTCCGACACCAGCCGGCCGAGGTAGTCGGAGACCAGCGGCTGGACATAGGCGTTGGCGATCACCGTGTTGAAGCGCGGCAGCTCACGCATCTGCGGCGACACGACCGACGAGATCGACACGGCAAGGTCCGGCGCCGCTCGGCGCAGGGCGTCCCTCACCATACATTCGTGTATGTTGTTGGCGTAGGCATGCATCAGGCCGACGGCGACAGCCTCGTAACCGCCCGCGGCGATCCGTTCGGCCAGCGCCTCGGCCTCGGCCGGGTCGAGCGGCAACAGCACGGCTCCATCGGCGGCGATACGCTCGGGCAGGGTGAAGCGATGCTCGCGCGGGATCAGCGGGGCGGGCAACTCGAGGTTCAGGTCATATTGCTCGAAACGGTTTTCGGACCGCATCTCGATCACGTCGCGGAAACCCTCGGTGGTGATGAAGGCCGTCTTCGCGCCACGCCGCTGGATAAGCGCGTTGGTCACGAGAGTCGTGCCGTGGATGACCTGCCCGATCTGCGACAGCGCCACCCCGGCCTCGGACGCGGCCTCGGCGATCCCGGCCAGGATCGCGCGCTCGGGGCGCTCGTAATCCGTCAGGAGCTTCGCGGAGCTTCGCCCCCCGGGATGCTCCAGCGCCACATCGGTGAAGGTGCCACCGATATCGACGCCCACGCGGATCTGCTGCGCAGGCTGGGTCATCGTCCGAAGCCTCTCACGATCTGGTTGGCGGTGAATGCAACGTCGTAGACGCGTGAACGCAAGACCCCGCTTCGCACCGTCTGCATATCACTGAGCGGCAGGGGCAGGTCGGCGGGGTCCATGCCCGTCAGCAACTCCGCCATCGCCTTGCCGAACACGGTGCCGGTGGTGATGCCGCGGCCGTTGTATCCGATCGGCGTGTAGAGCCCTTCGGCCAGCCTGTGGATGCGGGGCAGATGATCGGGCGTCAGCGCGATGTGGCCATGCCACGCACTGTCGAACGCGACCGGGCCGAGATCGGGGAACAATCGGCGCACCTGCCGCGCGGCCCAACGGCGCGAAATGCCGTCTTTCGCATCCCCGATGACCCGGCCCATGGACCCGATCATCAGCCGCCCCTCAACGTCCTTGCGCAGGCTGGTCATGATCGGCGCCGTGTCCCACAGGCCCTGCCGCCCCGGCAGGATCGTGTCGCCCGCCGCACCCAGCGGTTCGGTCGCGAGCTGGAAATAGGGGATGAGCGTGAAGACCCGCGACAGCCCCGGCCAGAGGTCGTCGGTATAGGCGTTGGTCGCAAGGACAACCGTACGGGCCTGTATGGTGCCGCTTGGCGTCTCCACCCGCCAGCCGTCGCCGTCGCGCCGGAGCGCCGTGGCCCGCACGCCCGTCGCGATCCGCGCGCCGGCCCCCAGCGCGGCGCGCGCCAGACCGCGGACATAGCCCATCGGGTTCACGGTGCCGGCCCGCCGGTCGTAGAGCCCGCCCGCGAAGCGCCCGCCGCCGATCATGCGCAGCACCTCCTCCGCGCTCAGCATCTCGACCGGCGCGCCCAGTCGCTGCCATTCATCGAGGCGGCCGCGCAGGCCCTTGAGCGCCGAGGCCGCATGGGCGGCGTGGATCGTTCCCTGCCGCGCCGGTTCGCAGCGGATCTGGTGCCGTTCGATCAGGGAAAACACGTATTCCGGTGCGGCGCCGAAACGTTCAACGAAGCGGGGGCCGTAGGTGGGTCCGAGCGCCGCGCGGACGGCCGCCGGCGGGTGCCACACGCCTGCGTTCACAAGGCCCACATTGCGCCCAGATCCGCCATGGCCGATGCGCTCGGCCTCCAGCACGAGGCAGTCGAGGCCCCGCTCGGCGCCATGGAGCGCGGTCGACAGCCCGGTGAAACCGCCGCCGATGATGGCAAGGTCCGCCGTGGCGTCGCCGTGGAGCGGCGCGCCCACATCCGGTTCCGCCGCGGACCGGTCCCAATGGGAAATCTGCTGCTCCGTTGCCATTCGCCGCCCCTCGAACCGCACGCCTTCCGGGCGCGCCGCCGGCGATCCTGCACCGGCGCGCAGGTGGGGTCAATTTGCCCTCTGACGGCGACCCCGCGATTAACGTGGCGTCGCGGGTCCGGGATTCCGATGGCCCGGGCGCTTCTGCCGTCCTAACGTGACGCGAAGGCGGACATTCATGCGGGAGGGCCGGGCACAATGAGCATCACCATCGATTTCAGCGGCAAGACGGTTGTCGTGATCGGCGGCACCAGCGGGATCAATCGTGGCATCGCGGAGCTTTTCGCCAGCCACGGCGCGCGGGTCGCCGTCGCCAGCCGGTCGGAGGAGAAGGTCGCGGACACCGTTTCGGCGCTGAAGGCGCTGGGCGCGGAGGCGAAGGGTTTCGCGGCGGATGTGCGAGAGCTTCCGGCCATCGAGGCGGGCCTTGCCGAGATCCACGGCGCATGGGGCGAATTCGACGTGTTGGTCTCGGGGGCGGCCGGTAATTTCCCCGCCAGCCTCAACGGCATGTCGGCGAATGCATTCCGCAGCGTGGTCGAGATCGACCTGATGGGCACCGTTCACGTGATGAAGGCCAGCCACGCCTACCTGAAGAAACCGGGTGCGAGCGTGGTCAACATCTCGGCGCCGCAGGCCTTTTTGCCGATGCCGGGGCAATCCCATGTTTCCGCGGCCAAGGCGGGCGTGGACATGATCACGCGCACGCTGGCCATCGAATGGGGCGCGGAGGGGATTCGCGTCAACTCCGTCGTGCCGGGACCCATCTCCGGGACCGAGGGCATGGCGCGGCTTGCCCCGACCGAGGATGCGATCGGCAAGGTGGCCGCCTCCGTTCCGCTGGGCCGGCTCGGCACGCCCGACGATATCGGGCACGCCTGCATGTTCCTCGCCTCCGACATGGGCGCCTATGTCAGCGGCGCGGTCCTGCCCGTCGATGGCGGCTGGGCGCAGTCGGGCTGCGGTGGCATGGGCATGTTCCTTGGCAAACTCGTGGCTCAGATGGAGGGTCGCTGAGCGGCAAGATGACTGCCCCCTACCGGCCCACCGCGTAGGCCTGCATCAGCCGCGGTGTCGCGGCCCCCTTCACGACGCCATCGGGCCGGCGGGCGACGGCGCAGAGCCGTCCCGCCGCCCAGGGCGCCGACACCTCGAGCTTGTGACCCTTCTGCCGGAGCCCTTCGATCGTCGCCTCCGGAAAGGCCGGCTCCACCAGCAGGTGTCCCGGCTGCACCGCGCGCGGAAAGAAGCTCGATTGCAGGTGCCCGGTGTGGAACAGCGGGCCGTCGATGGCCTCCTGCAGGTTCATCCCGTGGTGGATCAGGCGCAGAAGGAAGGTCGCCTGCCATTGGTCCTGCTGATCGCCGCCAGGGGTTCCGAAGGCGCACCACGTCCCGTCCGGACCGAGCGCCATGGAGGGGCTGAGCGTCGTGCGGGGCCGCGCCCCGGGCGCCAGCGTCGTCGGCAGCCCCTCGTCCAGCCAGAACATCTGCGCCCGCGTGTTCAGCGGCACACCGAGCCCCGGCACCACAGGGTTCGACTTCAGCCATCCGCCCGAAGGCGTGGCCGACACCATGTTGCCCCAGCGGTCCACCACATCCACATGGACCGTGTCGCCGCGCTGGTTCACCAGATGCGCCATGGTGGGCTCGCCGGCGCCCACACCTGCCTCGGGTGTGCGGCGGGCGGCGCGGGCGAGAAAGGCGTCGGCCAGTGCCTCGAACCCTGCGATTCGGCCCGGCCTGTGGTCCTGACTGGCCGTCTGTCCGATATCGGCGCGGTGCGCTGCGTTGTGGGCCTCCGACAGAAGCGTATCGACCGGAATGTCATGCAGCGCCGTATCGCCGTAATAGCTTTCGCGATCGGCAAAGGCGCGTTTGAGGGCCTCGGTCACCAGATGCACGAAGTCCGGGCCGACCGGGTCCATGGACGCCAGGTCGTCCCCGGCCAGCATCTGCAGGACCTGCAGAAGCACCGGACCCTGGGTCCAGGCCCCGCATTTCCAGACCGTCCAGCCCGCGTGATCGACGGCAAGCGGCGCCTCCCACGTGGCTTCCCACGTCGCCATGTCGTCGCCGTTCAGCACGCCCTTGCGCTTTTCGCCGGTCGCGTCCAGCACGCAGGCATCCCGGAGGTAGGCGTCTATGGCCTCGGCCACGAAGCCCCTGGCATGGGCCACGCGCGCGGCCTCGATCTGCGCTTCGCGGTCGCGGCCCGCCGCCTCGCCCTCCTCGACGAGACGTCGCCACATCGCCGCGCAATCGGGGTTGCGGAAAAGCGCGCCGGCCTCGGGGGCGCGGTCGCCCGGCAGCCAGACCGGTGCGGATGTGGGCCATTCCTGCCGGAACACGTCCTGCAGGCCGGCGATGGCGGCAGCGACGCCCGCCAGCATCGGGTGTCCGTGTTCGGCATAGTGGATCGCCGGGGCCAGCACCTCGGACAGCGACAGCCGCCCATGATCGCGTAGCATCAGCATCCACGCGTCGAAGGCCCCAGGCGTCACCGTCGCCAGAAGTCCGGAGCCGGGGATGATCTCGAGCCCTTCGTCCCGGTAATGGGCCAGTGTCGCGCCCGCGGGCGCCACACCCTGACCGCAGAGCACGAGCGGCGTATCGGCACCTGCCGGAAGCACGAGGGCCGGCACCTCGCCCAGCGGGCCGTTCAGATGCGGCTCCACCACGTTGAGCACGAAGCCCGCCGCCACGGCGGCATCGGCGGCCGTTCCCCCGGCCTCCAGCATTTTCATGCCCGCCTGGCTGGCGAGCCAATGGGTGGTCGAGACCATGCCGAAGGTGCCCATCAGTTCGGGCCGCGTGGTGAATGTCATCGTTGTGTCCCTCTTGTCGGTCTCTGTGTCTCGTGTCTGGCGGCGCTCGATCCGGCGTCCCGGTCAGGGGCCGGTATATGTCCAGCGATATGCGGGAGGCGTCGGTCCCTTGTTGCGGCCGCCCTGCTGCATCTGCTCCCATCCGTGCGCCAGCGCGCCGACGGACCGTGACAGGCAGAACAGGCCGCGCGCAAGCGGTGCCGGAAAGCCGAGCTCGGCGTAGATCACCGCCGTGGCGCCGTCGATGTTCATGGGCAACGGTTTGCCTTTGCGGGCGTTCAGGACCGCTTGCACCGCCACCGCCGCGACGGCCACCTCGCCCGAGACGATGCCTTCGGACCGCGCTGTCTCGACAAGCTCGAGGAGCTTCGGCGCACGCGGATCGACGGGCTTGTGAAACCGGTGGCCGAAGCCCGGAACATATGGTCCACGCTCTGCCTGCCAGCGGTCGATTACCGTGCCCGCGGCGGTCTCCGGGGCCGCGCCCCCGGCAATGGCTTCCGTGACCATGTGGTAAAGGTCCACCGCCTGTTCGCCGGCGCCGCCATGGACGTCGTCGAGCATGTTGACCGCCGTCGCCATGGCGCCGTTCAGGCTCAGCCCGCAGGTCACCGCCATCCGTGCCGCCGCGATGGAGGGCGCCTGCGGCCCGTGATCCACCGCCGCCACGAGAGCCGCCTCCAGAAGTGCCGCCTGTCCCGCGCCGGGCATCTCCCCCCGCGTCATCAGCCAGACCATCTGCGCGAAGCCTACATGGCCGATGAGCTCTTCGATCGGGCGGCCGCGCACGGCGATGCGGCCCGGTTCCATGTCGATGATCGCGGTCGACCACCAATCACTGACGTCGCTCATGGTCTTCCCTTCCGGCGCGGTTGCCATGGTCTATCCGTGCCGCGATGGCGTTGCAATCTGCCGCGCTTCCGGTCTCGTCCGGGCCTTTCACGCCGCCCCGCCGCCATCGACCAGCACGCCACCCGCGATCAGCGCGTCGATCTCGGCCGCCGGCAGGCCAAGCTCCTCCATCACCGATCGCGTGTCGGCGCCCGCTGCCGGAGGATCGCGGGTCAGGCGCGTCCTGCGTCCGTCGAGTTCCACCGGCAGGGCGGGCAGCCGGGTCTCGACCCCGCCCGGCAACTCCGTATCGAGCAAGCGCCCGCCCGCCAGCAGATGCGGGTCGTCGAACAGCTCTTCCGGGCGGGCGATGCGGGCGAAGGGCAGCTTCGCCTCCTGGGCCATCCGCGCGAGCGTGTCGGCGTCGTGGCGCGCCACGATCCGGGCGACCTGCGGCAAAAGCCGCTCCCGCGCCGCGATGCGCTGGTTGTTGGTCGCGAGCGTCGGGTCATCCGCGAGATCCGGCGCGCCGAACAGGTCGCAGAACCTCACCCAATGCCGGTCCGACGTGATGCCGAGGAAGACCCGCGCGCCGTCGGCCGCGTCGAACTGGTCATAGATCGCCCATGCCGAGACGCGGGCCGGCATCGGCGGCACGGGCTCGCCCGAGAGCGCCGCATAGGCGAGGTGCTGGCCCATCAGGAACATCGCGCTTTCGAAGAGCGCGGAGGTCACGAACTGCCCCTTGCCGGTGCGTTCGCGCTCGGCAAGGGCGGCCTGCACCGCGACCACGCCCATCACGCCGCCCATCACGTCGATCACGCTGGCGCCCGCGCGCAGCGGCTGGCCCGGCGGGCCGGTCATGTAGGCAAGCCCCGACATCATCTGCACGACCTCGTCGAGCGCCACGCGGTGCTCGTAGGGGCCCGGCAGGAACCCCTTGAGCGACAGGTAGACCAGCCTCGGGCAGGTCCCGGCGATCTGGTCGTAACCCAGCCCGAGACGTTGCATCGTGCCGGGGCCGAAATTCTCGATCAGGACATCGGCGGTGGCGATCAGGCGCCGGGCGACCTCCAGCCCGCGCGCATCCTTCAGGTCGATCGAAACGCTGCGCTTGTTGCGGTTGTAGAACGGGAAATAACCGGTGCCGAAGCCCTTGAGCTTGCGGGTGGGATCGCCCGAGGCGGGTTCCACGCGGATCACCTCGGCGCCCAGATCGGCGAGCACGAGGCCCGCGGTCGGCCCCATCACCGTATGCCCGAAATCGAGCACACGCAGACCGTCGAGGGGGAGGGGGCGTTCGGTCATGCCGTGCGCCCCGTGTCGCACGGGGGCCGGGTCGCTGCGGTGCGCTCGGCGCCGTTGGGCTCTTGCATGGGTGTCCTCCTCCTCGGCAGCCGTGTCGCTTCGGCAGCATTCCCTTGCGGCAATGGCTACATGGAAGCGGCCGGGCGATCCAGATGCGCGCTCCATTGTGCCTTGCGGTCAACCGAGCGTATCGTCGGCGGGAACGCCCCGAACGGCTCGGGGCGCGCGGAGTAGACGGGGCTGGCGGTCATGGCAGGGCCAAAGCGCAAGATCGGGCCGGTGCAGGACCCCCACAGGGTCGTGCCGGGCCGTGAGCGGAACCTCGAGACGGCGATCGGCCGACAAGTCCGATCCCTGCGCCAGAACCAGCGCATCACCGTCAAGGAACTGTCCGAGCAGACCGGCCTTTCGATCGGGATGCTGTCGAAGATCGAGAACGGCGTGACCTCGCCGTCCCTCACGACGCTGCAATCCCTCGCGCAGGCGCTGAACGTGCCGCTGACCGCGCTTTTCCGCCAGTTCGAGGAAACGCGCGAGGCCGTCCACACCAAGGCCGGCGAAGGGGTGGAGATCGTCCGTGCCGGCACCCGCGCGGGCCATCAGTACAAGCTGCTGGGGCACCTGACCGGAACGGCGCATGGCGTGTCGGTCGAGCCCTACCTGATCACGCTGACCAGCGCCTCGGACGTGTTTCCGACCTTTCAGCATGACGGGATCGAGATGATCTACATGCTCGAAGGCGTCGTCGGCTACCGCCACGGGCAGCGGATCTATCGCCTCGAGCCGGGCGACACCCTGTTTTTCGACTCCGACGCGCCGCACGGGCCGGAGGAACTGGAGAAGCTTCCGATCCGCTTCCTGTCGGTGATCTCCTATGCCGAGGCCGGGCACTGAGGTCACGACGAAGTTTCACCGAGGTTGAATAACATTCCTGCCAGTGATAATCCGGATCCGTCCGCAACAAGGGAGTCGCACGCAGATGTGTGGGATCGTTGGCCTGTTCCTGAAGGACCCGACGCTCGAGCCGAGGATGGGCGAGCTGCTGACGGGGATGTTGGTGACGATGACGGATCGCGGGCCCGACAGCGCGGGCGTGGCGATCTACGGCGCAGGCCGTGACGGCGAGGCGAAGCTGACGGTGCAGTCGGACGCGCCCGAGGAGGTCTTTCCCACATTGGCCGAGACGCTGTCGGCGCGGCTCGGCTCGCCTGTTCGGCTTTCACGGAACGATACCCACGCGGTGCTGCATCTGCGCGCGGGGCAGGTGCCCGAGGCGCGCGCGGCGCTGCGCGAGGTGGCGAACCTTCGCATCATGAGCGACGGCGACCGCATCGAGATCTACAAGGAGGTGGGCCTGCCGCGCGACGTGGCGGCGCGCTTCGACCTGCCCGCCATGGCCGGCACGCACGGCATTGGCCACACCCGCATGGCCACGGAGTCCGCCGTGACCACCGAGGGCGCGCATCCGTTCTCGACCGGCGCGGACCAATGCCTCGTGCATAACGGGTCGCTTGCCAATCACAACGCGCTGCGCCGCAAACTGCGGCGCGACGGCGTGCGGATCGAGAGCGAGAACGACACCGAGGTGGGCGCGGCCTACATCACGTGGAAGATGCAGCAGGGCGCGAGCCTCGGAGAGGCGCTGGAAAGCGCGCTGGAGGATCTCGACGGGTTCTTCACATTCGTCGTGGGCACGAAGGACGGCTTCGGCGTCGTGCGCGACCCGATCGCCTGCAAGCCCGCCGTGATGGCCGAGACCGATCGATACGTGGCCTTCGGCAGCGAATACCGCGCGCTGGTGAACCTGCCCGGCATCGACAGCGCCCGCGTGTGGGAGCCCGAGCCCGCCACCGTCTATTTCTGGAGCCACTGACATGGCGACCTACGATATCGAGGCCGACGGGCTGCGCGGCCTGAACGCGGCGCTTCAGCAATTGGCCGGCACGACGCCGAACGAGCCGTGGGAGGTCGTGAACCCCAGGGGCAGCCACGCCATCGCCGTGGGGCTCGACGCGCCGCTCGACGTCACGATCAAGGGGTCCACCGGCTACTACTGCGCGGGCATGAACAAGCAGGCGACGATCCGGGTCGCGGGCTCCGTCGGCCCCGGTGTCGCCGAGAACATGATGTCGGGCACCGTGATCGTGGAGGGCGACGCGAGCCAGTATGCAGGCGCCACGGGCCATGGCGGGCTACTGGTGATCAAGGGCAATGCCAGCTCGCGCTGCGGCATCTCGATGAAGGGGATCGACATCGTGGTGCACGGAAACATCGGGCACATGTCGGCCTTCATGGCGCAGGCGGGCAACCTCGTCGTGTGCGGCGACGCGGGCGAGGCGCTGGGCGACAGCCTTTACGAGGCGCGCCTTTTCGTGCGCGGATCGGTCAAAAGCCTTGGCGCCGACTGCGTGGAAAAGGAGATGCGGCCGGAACACCTGGAGCTTCTTGCCGACCTGCTGGAGCGCGGCGGATGCGACGCCAGGCCCGAGGAGTTCCGCCGTTACGGATCGGCCCGCAAGCTCTACCATTTCAACATCGACAACGCTTATTGAGGACGCGGCCCATGACCGATCACGACCCGCGCATCCCCCGCACCGCCCCGATCCAGTCGGCCACCTTCTCCAACCCGATCAATGCCGAGATCCGCCGCGCGGCGGCCACCGGCATATATGACATCCGTGGCGGCGGCGCGAAGCGGCGGGTGCCCCATTTCGACGACCTGCTGTTCCTCGGCGCCTCGGTCAGCCGCTATCCGCTGGAGGGCTACCGCGAGGCCTGCGGCACCAACGTGACTCTGGGCACGCGGTTCGCGAAAAACCCGATCGAGCTGGACATCCCGATCACCATCGCGGGGATGAGCTTCGGCGCTCTGTCCGGCCCCGCCAAGGAGGCGCTGGGACGCGGCGCGACGCTGGCCGGGACCTCGACCACCACGGGCGACGGCGGCATGACGCCCGAGGAGCGGGGACATTCCGCGAAACTCGTCTACCAGTACCTGCCGTCGCGCTACGGCATGAACCCCGACGATCTGCGCCGCGCCGATGCCATCGAGGTTGTCGTGGGGCAGGGCGCCAAGCCGGGCGGCGGCGGTATGCTCTTGGGTCAGAAGATCGACGACCGCGTGGCCGAGATGCGCACGCTGCCCAAGGGGATCGACCAGCGGTCCGCCTGCCGTCACCCGGACTGGACCGGGCCCGACGATCTGGAGATCAAGATCCTCGAATTGCGCGAGATCACGGGCTGGCGGGTGCCGATCTACGTCAAGATCGGCGCGACGCGGCCCTATTTCGACGTTGCGCTTGCGGTGAAGGCCGGGGCCGATGTCGTCGTGATCGACGGCATGCAGGGCGGCACGGCGGCCACGCAGGACGTGTTCATCGAACATGTGGGCATCCCGACGCTCGCCTGCATCCGGCCCGCCGTGAAGGCGTTGCAGGACCTCGGGCTTCACCGCGAGGTGCAGCTGGTGGTCTCGGGCGGCATCCGCACCGGCGCGGACGTGGCCAAGGCGCTGGCACTTGGGGCCGACGCGGTCTCAATCGGCACGGCGGCGATGGTGGCGCTGGGCGACAACGACCCGAAATACGAGGCCGAATACAACGCGCTTGGCACCACGGCCGGGGCCTATGACGACTGGCACGAAGGCAACGACCCCGCCGGGATCACCACCCAGAACCCGGAGCTTGCCGCGCGGCTCGACCCCGTGGAGGGCGGGCGGCGCCTGCGCAACTATCTCAACGTCATGACGCTGGAGGCACAGACCATCGCGCGCGCCTGCGGTCACAACCACCTGCATCATCTGGAACCGGAAGACCTCTGCGCCCTGACGATGGAAGCCGCCGCCATGGCGCAGGTTCCGCTGGCAGGGACGGACTGGTATCCGGGCAAACCGGGAACGGGATACTGAAGAAAAAACGCGATCAGCACGGGGGATACGCAGCATGAGCACCGACCTGGCCACATTCGCCGCCGAGCGCGGGGTGAAGTACTTCATGATCTCCTTCACCGATCTCTTCGGTGGCCAGCGGGCGAAACTGGTGCCGGCGCAGGCCATCGCCGGGATGCAGGAGGAGGGCGCGGGCTTCGCGGGCTTCGCCACCCATCTCGACATGACGCCCGCGCACCCCGACATGCTGGCCGTGCCGGACCCGGCCTCGGTCATCCAGCTGCCGTGGAACCCCGAGGTCGCATGGGTCGCGGCGAACCCAGTGATGGAGGGGGAGGAGGTCGCCCAGGCGCCGCGCAACGTCCTGCGCCGCCTGATCGCGGAGGCGGCGCAGCAAGGGATGCACGTCAAGACCGGCGTGGAGGCGGAGTATTTCCTGCTGACGCCCGATGGGTCCGCGATCTCCGACGAATACGACACGGCGGCCAAGCCCTGCTACGACCAGCAGGCGGTGATGCGCCGCTACGACGTCGTGCGCGAGATCTGCGACTACATGCTCGACCTCGGCTGGGGGCCGTATCAAAACGACCACGAGGACGCCAATGGCCAGTT
This sequence comes from Rhodobacteraceae bacterium HLUCCO18, assembly GCA_001314805.1. Classification (GTDB taxonomy): domain Bacteria; phylum Pseudomonadota; class Alphaproteobacteria; order Rhodobacterales; family Rhodobacteraceae; genus Roseibacterium. The sequence goes on from LJSY01000032.1 coordinate 15,160, forward strand.
CGAGATGAACTGGGAATTCGACGATGCGCTGGCCACGGCCGACAAGCACAGCTTCTTCAAGTTCATGACGAAATCCGTCGCCGAAAAGCACGGCTTTCGCGCGACCTTCATGCCCAAGCCCGTCGAGGGGCTGACCGGCAATGGCTGCCATACACATGTGTCTGTCTGGGACGCGCCCGGCGAGGCCGCCAAGACCAACATCTTCGCCATCGATCCCGTGCCGGGCAGCGCCACCTCGGAGCTGGGTCTTTCGGACAAGGGCCGCGCGTTCCTTGGCGGGATCATGAAGCACGCCGCCGCGATGTCGGCGATCACCAATCCGACGGTCAACAGCTACAAGCGTCTGAACGCGCCGGTGACGCTGTCGGGGGCGACATGGGCGCCGAACACCGTCACATGGACGGGCAACAACCGCACCCACATGGTCCGCGTGCCCGGCCCCGGGCGGTTCGAGCTGCGCCTGCCCGACGGCGCGGCCAACCCCTATCTGTTGCAGGCGGTCATCATCGCGGCCGGGCTCGACGGGCTGGCCACGGATGCCGATCCGGGCAAGCGTTACGATATCGACATGTATGCGGAAGGCCACAAGGTCCGGGGGGCCGTGACGCTCCCGCTCAACATGCTCGACGCACTCAGGGCCTATGACAAGGACACGACGCTGAAGGCTGCCATGGGCAAGGAGTTTTCCGAGGCCTTCCTGAAGCTCAAGCAGCGGGAATGGACGAGCTTCGTGTCCCATTTCAGCCGCTGGGAAAAGGAACACACGCTGGATATCTAAGCGGGGCGCGTCTCAGAGCGTGACGGGCTCTCCGGTCCGGATGCTCTCGTCGGCGGCGAGGCAGATCTGCAGCGACCGGACGGCATCTTCCATGTGGCGCGTCAGGTCCATGTCACTCGCGATCGCGTCGAGCACGAAAGCCTGCTCTGCATCGCACAGCTGCTGGTGGCCCGGCTCGTCAGGCAGGTCGATCATCCGGTCCCCCGAGGGGCGGTGAACCAGCAGGCCGCCCACCTTGGTGTGCCCGTCGATATCCGAAGACCCGGCCTTGTCGGCGTCGTTGATCGAGACGGCGCCGTTCGGGCTGATGATGTCCTTCACGAAAAACGCCGTCTCCGACATCATCGGACCCCAGCCTGCCTCGTACCAGCCGACGGAGCCATCCTCGAACGTCACCTGAAGCTGGCCGTAATTGTACATGTCCTCCGCGATCTCGTCCGACAGACGCAGGCCGATCCCCTGCACCCGCACGGGTCGCGCATCGGTCACCTGGCACATCACGTCGACGTAATGGACGCCGCAATCGACCAGCGGCGAGGTCGTCTGCATCAGCGCCTTGTGCGTTTCCCACTCCGCGCCGGTCGATTGCTGGTTGAGGTTCATGCGAAAGACGAAAGGCCCGCCAAGCGCGCGCGCCTCGGCGATCATGCGGATCCAGCTGGGGTGATGGCGCAGGATATAACCCACGACGAGCTTGCGGTTCAGGCGCCGGGCCGTCTCCACCACGCGCTCGGCATCGGCCAGGGTGGTCGCGAGCGGCTTTTCCACGAAGACATGCGCGCCGGCTTCCATGGCGCGGATGGCGAGCTCGGCGTGGCTGTCGGAATAGGTGGCGATCACGACGAGGTCCGGGCGCGTCTCCATCCCCGCCTCGAAACTGTCGAAACGGGGGTAAGGCGCCAGCTCCTCGGGCAGATCGCGGGCCGAGCGGTTGACGAGGCCGACGATCTCGGAGCCCGGGTTTGCGTGATGGGCAAGCGCATGGCTGCCCCCCATGTTTCCAAGGCCCACGATCAGCGTTTTCGTCATTTCGGCCACCTCCCGTTTCGGGCAGGATGGCCCCGGAGCAGGACAACGGCAAGGGTGGTCGGACATGAGCGGGCAGGACACGAAGATGCGCCGCGAGGTGGCGGAGATCCCGCAGGCGTTGGAGCGACTTCTGACGGAGGGCGGCGCGGCAGTGCGCGCGGCGGCGCGCGAGATCGTGGCCCGCGATCCGGCCTTTTTCGTCACCGTGGCGCGTGGCTCCTCCGACCACGCCTGCACCTATTTCAAATACGCCGCCGAGCTTCTGGCGGGGCTTCCCGTCGCGTCGGTCGGCCCGTCGGTGGCGTCGATCTACAAGGTGAAGCTCAAGGTGGGCGGCGCGGTGTGCCTGTCGGTCTCGCAATCGGGCCGAAGCCCCGACATCGTGGACCTGACGCGGGCGGCGCGCACGGGCGGCGCCTACACCGTCGCCGTGACCAATGACGCGGGGTCGCCGCTTGCGGCGG
>LJSY01000032.1:17444-51576 GCA_001314805.1 Rhodobacteraceae bacterium HLUCCO18
CGACGCTCGACATACACGCGGGGCCGGAACTCAGCGTGGCGGCGACCAAGACCTTCGTGACGTCGGCGCTGGCCGGCCTCTGGGTTCTTGCCGAGATGCAGGGCGACGAGGAGTTGCTGGCCGCGATCCATGGCCTGCCCGAGTGTCTGGAAAAAGCGGCACAGACCGACTGGAGCCCCGTAGCGGGTGCCGTCGGCGCGGGCTCGGTCTACACGCTGGGGCGCGGGCCGTCCTGGGCGATCTCGAACGAGGCGGCGCTCAAGTTCAAGGAGGTGTGCCAGCTTCACGCCGAAAGCTATTCCTCGGCCGAGGTGCTGCATGGCCCCGTGTCCATCGTCGAGCGCGGCTTTCCGGTGCTGGCCTTCGCCGCCGCCGATGCCGCCGAGGGCGCGCTGGCCGAAGTCGCGGATGCGCTGGCCGAGAAGGGGGCGGAGGTCTTCGCCACGACCGACCGGGTGCGCGCGGCAACGGCGCTTCCCGTGGTGCGCACGGGCCATCCGCTGACCGATCCGCTGGCGCTGATCGTCAGCTTCTATGCGATGATCGAGGCGGTGGCGGTTGCGCGCGGGCTCGATCCCGACATGCCACGGCACCTGAAGAAGGTGACCGAGACGACCTGAACGGGGCTTTGCCGTTCAGCTTTCCAGCCGCCGGGCCGCGCCCACCTCCACCTCCTGCCCGGTGATCCGGCTGCGCACCGCCGCGAAGGCCAGCGCGAGGCTGAACAGGTTCTCGCGCGCCGAATTGGAGGGCTCACGCCCCTCCTCGATGGCGCACAGAAGCTCCCCCATCGTGCCGCGGAACCCGTCGTTGAACCACTGGCCCTCCAGCTTCGGTTGGGCGATGCCCTCGGTTGTCGTCAGCGTGACGCGCTGCGCCCCAAGGTCCGGCCCGTCCGCGACAAGGCTGCCCGATGTCCCGCCCACATAGGTCGTATCGCGGGGTCCGTGTGGCGCGCCTCCGTCGAAGACGAGGCTCGCCTGCCCGCCGTCGAGCCGAACCAGCGCCTGCGACAGGAGCGGCACCTTGTTGGACTGCCCGAGCCCGTGCGAGGCGGTTGCGAAGACCGACTGCGCGCGCCGCCCGGTGAGTGAGGCGATGAAGTCGAACCAGTGGACGCCGAAATCGTAAAGCACGAGATCCTCGATCTCGTCGAAGGGCGTGCCGGCCGTCCAGCCGTGGTTCCAGTGCAGCGCGACATGGGCCGACATGACCTCGCCGATCAGCCCCGCGCGCACGGCCTCGCGCATCCACGCCTTGTGCGGCGCCCAGCGCCCGTTCTGGTTGACGGCAAGCTTGCACCCTTGATCCTCGGCCAGCTTCACGAGGTCCTCGCCCACGCCCAGATCGGTGACGAAGGGCTTCTGGCTCAGCACATGCTTGCCCGTCTTCAGCGCCGCTTCGACGATGGGCGCGCGGTGCTCGGGGTGAAGCGTGACGTCGACGACATCGATCTCGCTGTCGCCAAGCATGTCGCGCCAGTCGTCCTCGATCCGCGCGCCGGGGCAGTATTCGGCGGCCTTGGCCTCGGCCTTTGCCCTTGTCCGGTTCCACAGCGCCGCGACCTCCCATCCCGCCGTGCGGTAGGCGTCGAGATGGCTGGCGGAGATGCCGCCCGTGCCGATCATCCCGATCCGGGGCCGGTAGCTTTTCGGCATCGGCGGGCGATAGGGCAGGTCGGGTGCCGCGATCTCGGGCAGGTCCGCCGATTTCAGGGCGTAGGTGTCGGTATCGGCGGCGTCCTCCGTCATGGGATCAGCTCCAGCGTGCGTTTCAGGGCGGCCGACTGCGCGGCGGTGTCGACAATGCGCTGCGCGGTGAGGCAGAGGCCCGGATCGAGAGGGCCGCCGACCGGCTCACCCCGCGCGATGCAGCCCAGTACGTACTCGATGGCGTTGCGCTCGCCCTCCCTCAGGGGATCGACCGGGATCTCGTGCCGCTCGGGCCGCGCGCGGGTCTGGACGGTGACGTGGGAGGCGTAATCGGGCGAGGCGATGGTGCCATCGGAGCCCACGAAGGTGAAGCCGCAGGTCGGCTGCGGCTGATGCGTCCAGGGATCGGTGAAGGTGCCCCAGCGGGTTTCCATCCGGCTGAGGCCGGTGGTGTAGCGGCAGACGGCGACGGCGTGCTGGTCGACTTCGATGCCGGGCGTCTGGTCCACCGTGCATGTGACTTCGAGCGGCGCGGCACCGCCCATGTACCATGTCCCAAGCGTCGCCCCGTAACCCATGTAATCCAGCAGCGATCCGCCCCCGCTGGCCTTCCTGTACCACCATGCGTCGGGCTTCTGGCGCTCGACCTCCTCGGGGGTGACCTCTTCCTTGTCGGCGAGATGGTAGAGCGGCCCGCGATTACCGTCGTAGAAATGCACCTCGCGCAGCTCTCCGATCAGGCCCTCGTCGATCAGGCGCTTGGCGGTGACATGGCTTTCGACCCAGCGGAGCGGCCAGTTGATCGCCATCTGCTTGCCGGTGCCCTCCATCGCGGCGATCATCCGCCGCGCGTCTGTGGTGGAGGCGGCGAAGGGCTTTTCCACGAAAACGTGGAGACCGTGCGGCGCCAGGCGCTCCGTATACGCGGCGTGGTCACCGGTGGCGGCGCAGAGGATCGCCATGTCGTAGGGGCCGGCTTCCATACAGGCATCGAAATCCGTAAAGAATTTATCCTCAGGCACGCCGAACTTGCCTGCCACGGATTGCATTTTTGCAAGGTCCGGATCGTAGAGCCCGGCGATCTCCGCCTCCGGGTGCTCATGCACGAGGCGCAGCAGGTCGCCCATGTGCATGTGGTCGAAACTGATGCCGACGATGCGGAAATTCGCCATGTCTTCCTCCCTCAGCGTTGTTCGGTGAAGCGGACGTAAAGCGCCGTGACCGCGAGGATGATCAGCCCGAACAGCGCGATGCGCGCGCCTTCGGGCATCCGAGCCAGCGTCAGCATCGTCTCGATCACCCGCAGGATCAGCGCGCCGACGATGGCGCCCGCGAAACTGCCGCGCCCGCCGAAGATGGAGGTGCCACCGATCACGGCGGCGGCCACCGAGGGCAGCATCAGCGGGTTGGCGAGGCTGAGCGAGGGCGCGCGGATCATGCCCAGATAAAGCAGACCCGTCAGCGCCGCGATCAGCCCCGACAGCACATAGAGCGCCATGAGCACCTGCCAACTGCGCACGCCCGACAGCTGCGCCGCCTTCTCGTTGGAGCCGACCGCGAAGAGAAGCCGGCCGAACCCGCTGTATCGCATCAGCCAGAGGACGAAGACGGCGAAGGGCACGAAAAGGAAGATGCCGTTCGGCAGCCCCGCCGTGCGCCCGGTGCCCAGCCATTCCAGGATCGCGGGTATGTCAGTCCCTGTGGCGATCACGTAGCGCTGGTAGACCTGCAGACAGCCCGAGGCGATCAGGCCGGTGCCCAGCGTCATGATCAGCGGATGCACCCGCGCGATCCCCGTGCCGAAGCCGTTGACCACGCCCACGACCACGCCCACGGCCATCGCCACCAGCATCGCGGGGACCGGACCGACGAGCGGCGTCAGCGTCGCCGCCACGAAGGCCGAAGCGGTGGCGACGATCCCGACCGACAGGTCGATCCCTCCGGTCAGCATGGTCAGCACCTGACAGGCAGCGAGCATGGCCAGCGGGATGGCGAACTTGATCGTGTTTCCGGCCCAGAACGGCGAGATGATGCCGGGCCGCATCAGCTCCAGCGTCCCGATCAGCAGCAGCAGGAGGGCGATCAGCGGGATGACGGGATTGTCCTTGAGGAACCGCCCGATGCGCACGATAGGCCGCGCCTGGGTCTCGGCCTGCGGGTGGATATCGCTCATGATGGGCTCCTCCCGCGCATCATCAGGAAGGCGCCGAACATCACGACGCCGACCATGATCGTGCCCTCCACGATGGTGGTCACATTGGGGTCGACCGCTGCGAGCGTCAGGATCGTGCGGATGATCCTGAGGATGAAGACCGCGATGATCGGCCCCAGCAGCCCGCCGATGCCCCCGCCCAGCACTGCGCCGCCCAGAACGACCGCCGCGACGGCGGCCAGCAGGTAGGGGCCGGGGACGGGTTCACCGATCCCGGTCAGTGCCAGAAGGCTCAGCCCGCCAAAGGCGCTGAAGAGGCCGCAGACCGCGTAGGCCGCGGCCTTGGTCCGCCCCACCGCCACGCCGGAGCGGAAGGCCGCGTTCTCGTCCGATCCCGTGGCGTAGATCGCGAGCCCCAGCTTGGAACGCTTCAGGGGCACCCAGATCACCGCGACGATGATCGCCATCAGGATCAGCGCCTTTGGCAGCCCGTGGATCAGCACGGAGCCAGCGATCGCCTCGCGCAGGAAGGGCGCCGCGATGCCGCCGGGCGAGTTGAGGATCAGGAGCGCGGTGCCCTCCCACACGAACAGCATGGCGAGTGTCACCACGATGTCGGGCACCCGCGTGAGCACGATCAACACTCCGTTGATGAGGCCCATCAGAGTGCCCACCGCCAGCGTGATGAGGATCGCGGGCACGCCGCCCATGGTCTGCATCAGGACCGCGGCCGTCACCGAACAGACCGCCATCATCGAGGCGACCGACAGGTCGATGCCGCCGACGATCACGACCACGGCCATGGCGGCGGTGGCGAAGGCGAAGGGCAGGGCGGCGCGCGCGAGGCTTTCGAGGCCCGAGACGCCGAAATTCGGTTGGATGAGCCGCGTGACGCCGAGCAGCACCACCATGAGTGCGACAAGGCCCAGCGTCCAGGCGTTCCTGCGCACGAAACTCACGCCGCGCCCTCCGCCGATGTCAGGCCGTAGGCGGCGCGCATCAGTCGCTCCTCGGTGGCGTCCACCGCCTCGACGATGTCCACGACGCAGCCGTTGAAAATCACCACCGCCCGGTCGCAGGCAAGCGGCACCTCGGCCAGTTCCGAGGTGTAGTAGAGGACCGCCGCCCCCTGTCCGGCCAGCTCCCGCACCAGCGGGTAGATCTGGCGTTTCGTGCGCACGTCGATCCCGCGCGTCGGATCGAACAGGAGAAGCGTCTCGACCCCATGGGCCAGCCAGCGGCCGATGGTGACCTTCTGCTGGTTGCCGCCGGATAGCCGCTGCACCTCGCCCTGTGCGCGGGTGTCGATCTGGAGCCGTTCCACCGCCTCTGCCACGCGCGCCTTCTCGTGGCGCAGGCGTAGCGGACCCCAGGCGCGGGCGCGCGCGGAAAACGGCATGGCGATGTTCTCGCGCACCGAACGTTCGCGGAAGAGCGCCTCGGCCCGGTTGCCAGGCACGAATTTCAGCCCCGCTGCGATGGCGTCGGCGGGGTGGCGGAACAGGGCGGGGGCGCCGTCGATCTCGACCGTGCCGCCGGCGGGTTTTCGCATGCCTGCCAGCACCTCGAACAGCTCGTCCTGGCCCTGGCCCTCCAGCGCGACGACGCCGAGAACCTCGCCGGGATGGAGATCGAAACTCGCATCGATCAGCTTGGGCGCGGCGGCGAGGTTCTGCACGCGCAGACGCGGCGCGCCGCCGGGCTTCGGGCGCGCCGTCTCGGCCGCGCGCTGGCCGAGGTCGATCCGTGCGCCCAGCATCATCTCGACCACGCGGTCCTCGATGCCGGGGGCAATGTCCACGTCGCCGACGCTGCGTCCGTCGCGCAGGACGGTCGCACGGTCGCAAAGCGCGGCGATCTCGGCGAAGCGGTGGGAGATGTAGATGACGCCGCGCCCGTCCTCGGCCTGCTGTCGCGCGACCCGCAGCACCCGCTCCACGAGGTCGGTCGGCAGCGCTGCGGTCAGTTCGTCCAGAAGCAGCACGTCGGGCGTGCTGGCGAGCGCGCGGGCGAGGTCGATGATGCGCAGTGTGGCCAGCGGCAGGTCGCGGATCATCGCGTCGAGCCTGAGCTCGGGATGGCCGAGCTCGGCGGCCCAGTGGCGGAACGTGTCGGCATTCGTGTCGCCGAGGCGCAGGTTGTCCGAGATGTCCAGATCCGGGATCAGCGAGGGTTCCTGGTAGACCGGCACGAGGCCCGAGCGCCGCGCCTCGGCGGGCGAGCCCACGCGCGCCTCCGCGCCCCGGATCGTCACGCGACCCTTGTCGGGGCGGATCGCGCCGGTGAGGATCTTCACGAAGGTGGATTTGCCCGCACCGTTCGCGCCCATCAGCGCGACCACCTCGCCGCGCCGGACGGTCAGGCTCGCATCGGTCAGCGCGCGCACGGCGCCAAAGCTCTTGGCCACGTTTTGCGCATCCAGAAGCGTGTCCGTCACGCCGCTGGACATGGGATCGGTTTGGGAGGTCATGCGGTCACTGCCCGTTTGTCGGCCTGCTCGAAAGGGGCGGCCCCCGCGCCGTCAACTGGCACGGGAGCCGCAGGGAGGATGCCGATCAGCCTTCGCCCGGTCCTTCGCAGGCGATGATCTGCTCCATGGTGTAATCCGTCCAGCCCGGAATGGTGACGGAGACCGGCCACTCGGGATCGAGGTTGGGATTCTGCGCCGCCTCGAGCGTGGCGCGGCCTTCCTCGGTGACGTTCTCCCACAAGACCGGATCGACCAGCACGGTGTTGTCGTCGGGTGCCTCGCCGTTGAGGATGTCCACGGCCAGCGCGATGCCCGCGCCGCCGACCGAACCGGGGTTCGTGACGGCCGCGCCCTCCAGACCCTCGACGCTGTTGAGCTGACCCACGAAGCCCGCGTTATCCGCGCCCACGATCGGCACCAGCGGCGCACCGCTTTCGATGAAGGCGTCGACGATCACGTTGTCAATGCCGCTGGTCCAGACCCCGTCGAAGGGGATGCCGGTCGCGAGGAAGTCGAACATCTGCTGTTTGCCCTGGTCCTGCTGCCAGCCGGTGAAGACCTCGTGCACGATCTCGATGCCCGGGAACTCGGCCAATGCCCGCTTGAAGCCGTTGTCCCGGTCGGTATCGGCCGAGACGCCCGCAATGCCGCGCATGTAGACCACATCACCCTGGCCGCCGAGCTGCTCGAAAAGCCAGCGCGCGCCGAGATAGGCGTATTCCTCCTGGTTGTTGGACAGGATGTAGGCGCCTTCCGCCGTGACGCCCGCGTCGACGGCCACCACCACGATGCCGGCCGCCATCGCGGCCTCGAGCGCCGAGTTCAGCGCGTCGGGGTTCGACGGGTTCAGCACGATGGCGTCCACGCCCGCCTCGATGAGGTTGTTGAGATCCTCGAGCTGGCCCGCGCTGTCGGTGTTGCGGTGCGCCACGACCAGGCCGGTGACGTCCGGTTCCACCAGCGCCTGGGCGCGCATGGCGCAGATCATTTCCTCGCGCCAGCCGTTGCCCTGCACGGTGTTGGAGACACCGATGGTGTAGCCGCCGTCCTGTGCGATGGCGGCGGGCGCCATGGCCACGGAAAGTGCGGCCGCGGCCGCCCCCATCATCAGTCTTCTGTTCATTTTGGGTCCTCCCATCTGGGTTGGTAGTGAAGTCGGTATTCGGGGTCTTGGCGCCCCTTTCGGTTTCTGTCCGGCCCGCTCGCCTTCGGCGATCTCACTTTATGAACGGGCTCAGAACGTCGCGCGCGAGGCAGAAGCCGCGCTTGATCTTCTCGTCGGTGCCTTCGAACAGGCGGTCCTCGTGCTCGATGATGACGGGCCCGTCATAGCCCGCCCGGTAGAGGCCCGAGAAGAAATCGGACCAGTCCACGTCGCCGAGGCCGCAGAGACGCGGGATCTGCCAGCCCATGCCGACGGACATGACGCCGTTCTCGTAGAGCCCGTCGCGGTCGATCATCACGTCCTTGGCGTGAACATGGCCGAAGCGGGGGCCGAATTCCTTGATGAAGCGGGTCTGGTCGATGAATTGCCAGACCAGGTGGGAGGGGTCGAAATTCATCCCCACCGCGTCGCCCCATTCATCGAAGATGCGCCGCCAGATCCTGGGCGAATAGGCGATGTTGTGCCCGCCCGGCCATTCGTCATGGCTGAAGATCATCGGGCAGTTCTCGAAGCACAGCGTCACGCCCGCGTCCTCGGCATGCTTGACGATGGGCGCGAAGATGTCTTGCGCCCGCGCCCAGTTCTCGTCGACGTTCAGCGTCCGGTCACCGCCCAGGAAGGTGTTGACGACCGTCACGCCCATGGTGGAGGCGCCGGTGATGACCTTCTTCAGATGGCCGATCACCTCCTCGCGGTGGGACGCGTCAGCGTGGAGCGGGTTGGGGTAGTAACCGAGACCCGAGATCGTGACCCCGCGTTCGGCCAGTCCGCCGGTGATCTCCTCCCCCTGCGTCTTCGTCAGGCCGTCCACGTCGATATGCGACGTCCCGGCATAGCGGCGTTTTTCGCCGCCGCTCGCGGGCCAGCAGGCGACCTCGAAGGCGGAAAAGCCGTTGGCGCCCGCCCAGTCGGCGACCTCCATCAGGGGTGTGTCCTCGAAAGGGGCGGTCAGAAGGCCCAGTTGCATGTCTCTCCTCCCTCAGATCTCGTCCAGTCTCACCCAGCGGTTTTCCTGCGCCGACCGCAGCACCGCGTCGCAGAACACCATTTCAAGGTGTCCGTCCTCGAACGTGGCCCAGGTCGCGCCCGCCTGTCGGCCGCCCGCCGCGACGTCCGAATAGACGGAGCGGAAGAAGGCGAAGAAGCTGTCGGCAAAGCCTTCGACATGTCCCGGCGGCAGGCTCGCCGCAGCAGTGCCTGTCGGGTTCATCAGCGTGAAGTCCCGCATGAGCACCTCGTTCGGCCGGTCGCGGTGCCCGATGAACAGGTGGTCGGGCGTCTCGCTGTCCCAGGCGGCGCTGGCAACGGAGCCCACCACGTCCCATTGCAGCGAGTTCTTGCGGCCGATGTTGATCTGGCTCGTGCTCATCACGCCGCGCGCGCCGTTCTCGTAGCGGATCAAGATCATCGCGGCATCGTCGGTGTCGATCTGCACTGTCTCGGTCGCGCCTGCGGCGCTGGAAAACGTCTCGACCGGGCCGGTGGGTTTCTGCCGCTCGGGCAGGAAGGTCGTGAGTTCGGCCATGACCGCCTCGGGCTTCAGCCCGGTGACGAAGCCGGTGAGGTCCACCCAATGCGTGCCGATATCGCCCACGGACCGCAGCGCGCCGCCCATGTCGGCCTCGAGCCGCCAGTTCCAGTCGGTGGGCTTGGCCAGCCAGTCCTGGTGGTAGTGCCCGGTGACGAAGCGGATGTCCCCAAGCTCTCCGGCCTGCACCATCGCATGGGCCTGCTGGTTCAGCGGATAGAAGCGGATGTTGTAGCAGACGGCGGCCACCTTGCCGCTTTGCTTGGCGATCTCCACCATCTCGGCCGATTGCGCGGAGGTCATGGCCAGCGGTTTCTCGCAGATCACGTTCTTTCCGGCCGCGAGGATCGCCTTCACATGCTCGTAATGGGCGTGGTTGGGCGAGGTGACATGGACGACATCGACGCTGTCGTCGGCCAGCAGATCGTCGAGCGAGGCATAGGCATGGGGCACGCCGATCTCGGCCGCCCGCGCCGCGCCGCGTTCCGGCGAAGAGCCCAGCACACCGCGCAGCTGCACGCCGAGCCGTCGGAGCGCCTGCGCATGCACCGTTCCGATGAAGCCCGTGCCGATCACGGCGGCGCCTATGCTCGCGAAATCCGTCATCTCTCCTCCCGTTCAGACAACCGAGTATCCTCCGTCCACGGGCAGGCAGCAGCCCGTCATGAACCCGGCGGCGGGCGAGGCGAGGAACAGGACCGCGCCCGCGATGTCGCCCGGCTGGCCCCAGCGGCCCATGGGCGTTCGCGCCTCCACCGCCGCGACGAAGGCCGGGTCCTGCCGCGCGCGGGCCGATTGCTCGGTCACGATGAAGCCCGGCGCCACGGCGTTCACGCGGATCCCGTCCGGCGCCCATGCGATGGCGAGCGACTTCGTGAGTTGCTCCACCCCGGCCTTGGAGGACCCGTAGGCCGGGTTCCGGGGGCTGCCGAAGCGGGCATACATCGACGCGATGTTCACGATCACGCCGCCGCGCGCCTTGAGGGCCGGGTGCATCGCCTCGGCGCAGCGGAAGGAGCCGGTGAGGTTCACGTCGAGCACGTGGGAAAAGAACTCCGGCGCCATCTCCTCGCCACGGCGGGTGATGGCGGCGCAGTTCACGAGGATGTCGACCGAGGGCAGGCCGGCGGCGAAGGCGCGCACGGCCGCGGTGTCGGTCACGTCGAGCCGCGTATAGGCGAAGCGTTCGGCATCCTCCGGGGCGCAGCTGTCCTCGGCGCCGGTGATGTGCACCTCGGCGCCGGCATCCTGCAGCGCGCGCGCGATGGCCGCGCCGATGCCGCCCCGGCTCGCGCCGATGACGACCGCGCTCTGCCCCGCGAAATCGAACGACACATCCGGCATCAGCCGCGCCTCCACTGCCGCTTGCTCAGGATCAGACCTTCCCTCACGCGCTCCCCCGCGTCTGTAATCGTTTTCATGACAGGATTAATGTTCCCTGATGCCATGAAATCGATTACATATTCGAAGCATGATCGGATTCGAGTCAACCCGTTTGTGAGCGACACGACGCAGAACCGCGGGGCCCAGAAAACGGCCACGATCCAGGACGTGGCGCGCGCCGCGCGCGTCTCCACGGCCACGGTCAGCCGTGCCTTGAGCAATCCGGACCTCCTGTCGGACCGCACCCGCGCCGCGGTGATGGACGCGATCCGCACCACCGGCTACAGGGTGAACCAGGCGGCGCGGAACCTGCGCATGCAGCGCGCGGGCGCGGTGCTGGTGCTGGTCCCGAACCTCGGCAAGCCGTTCTACTCGACCATCCTCGCGGGTATCTCCGACGGGTTCGCGGACAGCGACTATGCCGTGCTCATCGCCGATACCGAGAACCGTCCGCTCCGCGAGGGGGAGCTTCTGGACTATTTCCTCGACGGGCGGATCGACGGGGTGATCTCGCTTGACGGGAGCCTCGATCCGGGCGCGCTGCGCGCCTGCGTCGAGGCGGGGCTGGGCGGCCGCATCGTATTCCTCTGCGAATGGGTCGAGGGGTTCGAGTTCCCGGTCATCCGCATCGACAACGCCGAAGGCGCGCGGCTTGCGATCCGCCATCTGCACGCGCTTGGCCATACGCGCATCGCCCATGTGACCGGGCCCGCGGGCAACGTGCTGACGGCCGCCCGGCGTCGGGGCATGCTGGAGGAACGCGCGCGCCTCGGCCTGCCGGCCCGGGCGGAGTGGATCATTCGCGGCGATTTCTCGCTGGAGTCAGGCCACTCCGCGGCGGAACTGATCCTCGGCATGGAAGAGAGACCTACGGCGGTCTTCTGCGCCGCGGACATGGTGGCCTTCGGTCTGATCGCGGGTTTGCAGGCCGGGGGCCTGTCCGTGCCACGCGACATCTCGGTCATCGGTTTCGACGATATCGACATGTCGGAGTATTACGTGCCCTCGCTGACGACGATCCGGCAGGACCGTCATCGCCTCGGGCGCGAGGCCGCCGAGGCGTTGCTCCTGCGGCTGGGCCCCGGCGCGGCGGGGACCGCGCCGTCCCGAACCGTGGTCGATCTCGAGCTTGTCGCAAGGAACAGCACCGCGCCGCCGCCCGGTCCCTAGGATCAGGAGGGCGCCCCGGTCACGCTCTGTTCGAGGTCGAGGCACACGCCCGTCATCGGCCCCGAGGCCGGGCTGAGCAACCAGACGGCCTGCCGGGCGCAATCCCCGGCGCTGATCAGGCGGCCCAGCGGCATCTCGGCCGCGCGCGCGTCGAGCCAGCCCTCACCCCGGCCCAGCGTCACCGCGTGCAGGTGCCGCTCGGTCTCCGTATCCGTCCAGCCGAGGTTGATCCCGTTCACCCGGATGCGGTCGGCCATATGGGCATTGGCGGCGTTTTTCGTCAGCGTCAGCAGCGCGCCCTTGGTGGCGGAATAGACCGCGAGGTCGGGCGCCCCGCAATGGGCGTTCATCGACAGGATGTTGACGATGGACCCGGGCTGCCCGCGCGCCTTCATGTCCGCGATGGCGCCGTCCATCAGGAAAAACGGCGCGCGCGTGTTGACCGAGAACATCCGGTTCCAGGTCTCGACCGTGGCATCCCCGTAGCCCGCGCGCGTCGTCAGCCCGGCGGCGTTCACCAGACCGTCGATCCGCCCGAAACGGGTCAGTGCCGCCGATATGGCCTCGGCCGGCGCATCGGGCAGGGCGAGATCGGCAGTGACCGTTTCGATCTCGCAGGGCAGGGCGAGATCGACAGGGTCCCGATCCAGCAGCACCAGCGCCTCGGCCCCGGCTGCCGCCGCCTCCCGCGCGATCTTAGCGCCGACGCCGCGCGCCGCACCCGTGATCAGCACCACCATTCCTTCAAGCGCCACCTTCATGTGCAGGCCCCTTCGACAGACCGTTCCGACGTCGCCCCTGGATGGCGGCGTTCCCCCCGAGGCATGATGCCGGCCGTGGTCATGCCTGCACCTGCTCGGGTGACCAGAGCCCGTCGGTGCACCGGACGTCTGTTTCCATGTCGCGATGGACCGCGGCGCTCCGGCCGTCATGGTCGAAGCGGATCACGGCGCCATCCGTCCGCGGCATGTCGGCACGATACCATTCGGCGGAGGCCCGCCCCTTCGCGATCGCGCGTCCGGCCTCGGGGTCGGTCAGGCTGTAATCCCGCCAAGCGATCCCTGCATTCGCCCCGTCCATCCTGTCGCCCGCGCCTCCCTGCGCCATCCCGTTCGGGCACATGACGGCGCAAGTCGGGCACCGGAGTCAATCGGTCTTCCGGTGGGGGCTAGATCGCGCCGAGGGTCGAGAGGGTCCACGTGGCGAATTCCGAAATCACGCGGCCGGCCGCCTCGTCGAAGGCCTCGGCAAACGCCAGATCGTCGAGCGAGGCCGCCCGGGCGCTGGCTGCGAAGCTGCGCGTGGCGACCACATCGGCGGTGCTCTCCCGCACGATCCGGCTGATCAGGCGCACGGTGACCTCCGCGGTCTCTGCGTCGGGCTCGAGTTCCGCCTGAAAATCGACGATCTCGGTGACGATGGCGAAATCCCCGCCCGATCCCAGCGGGCGGCGGCCGACATACTGGAACGCTCCGGTCGCGTCGAGCGCGCGGAGCATCAGGGTCTGGACCATGACGGGGGCCGGATCGCTCCAGCGGACACCCGGAAGATACTGGGCCTGATACGCGCCGGGCCGGATCATGATCCGCTCCGTGGCCAGCGCGCCGCCGGCGGTCGGCTCCTCGATGATGATGTCGCGCTGAAGCGGGCGCCCCTGCCGCACCGGCAGATCATCGGGCGGCTCGAGGATCAGCACGTCGAGCGGCGCGGTCGCGTCCCCGATGGCCGACAGGGTCCCGCAGGACGCCAGAAGCGGCATCATCGCGGCGAACGCGATGGCACGAGCGACAGATTTTGGTCTCACCTGATCCTCATCGTCTGAATTCCGGAACGTCCCGGTCCAGCAGGAACCGGGTGGGGCTGCTTTCGATCTGCCGCGTCAACTGGCCGAGATTGGCGATCAGATCCCGGGTTTCCTGCGCCAGCCGCGCGATCAGCGGCAAGGCCTGCGTCGTGAACTCCCGGACGCCCGGCGTGGACGCCTCGACCATGTCCTGCAGGTCGGTAAACGTGTCCAACGCGGCAGCGCTCGCGGCGCGGATATCGGACGAGATCGCCGGCAGGTCCTCCGAGACCGTGTCAACGGCGTCATTGAGGCCCTGAACCGTGACGCTCAACTCCTCGACCAGTGCCGTGATGTCGCCGTTGATCAGCTCGTCGGCGCCCGTCAGCGCGCTTTCGGCGGCAACGAGCGTGCGCTCGCCCGTGTCGAGCGCGCCATTGATGGCCGAGAGCGTCTCGTTTGCGTTGGCGAAGGTCTCCGTCACCTGCACCAGAGTCGTTTCCGCCTGCGCGACGACGCCGCCCACATCCGCGCTGGCCGTGGTGAGGTCCGCGCCCACGGTATCGATGGTGCCCCGCATGCTCTCGACCGCCGCCCGGATGTCCGTCAGCACTTCGGGCAGATCGGTTTCCGCCGTTTCAGTGATCGCGGCGATGGCCTCGGTGGCATCGGCGACAGCGAGGCGGGTTTCCACCAGCAGCGGTTCGCCCTCCTGCTCGATCAGGTCGTCGAACCGCACCGCTGCGCCCTCGACGGCGACCGCGGTCGTGTCGAGCGTGGCAATCAGCGCGTCGACCCGTTCGATGGTTGCCGCCGCCTCCTGAAGGCGGGTCGTGGCCGTGGTCCCGGTTTCCTCGAACGCGACGATCAGCGCCCGTGCCTCGGACCCGAGCGCCGTGACTTCCGTCCGAAGCTCCGCGATGGCGGCCTGCGTCTCGCGCGTCGTGGTCGTCAGGTCCTCGGAGATGTAGCGCGTCGCCTCGCCGATCGCCGTATCGACCGCGTCGAGCGTTCCCTCGCCCCGGCCCACGACGACGGTGGCCTCGTCGGCCAGTTGCTCGATTGACGCGAGCGCGTCGTTCGCCGTCGAGAGGACCACGTTCAATTCGGCGGTGAGCGTGTCGAGGGTGGTGTTGAACCGGGAGATCTGGTCGGTGAACTGATCGACCGTGTCGGCGATGCCGGAAAACCCTTCCAGCGCGGTCGCGAATTCCGCCGACGCGGTCTCGGCGTTGATGAGCGTCCGCTCGATCCGATCGGCGTTCTCGCCCCGAAACAGGTCACCGATCTCGCGCACCACCGTGAGCGTTTCGGTGACGAGTTCGGGGGCTTCTTCCGTCAGCGCCTGAAGCGTCGAACGCCCGGCCTCGATTTCGGGGATGTCGCCGCCGCTGGCCTCCAGCAGGAGCGGAGCCTCCGGCGTGCCCGGGCCGATGCCGACATAAGATACGCCGGTCACGCCCAGCGACTCGATCGTGGCGACGCTGTCGGTGCGGACCGGCGTCTTGGCATCGACCTCGACCCGAACCGTGATGGTTCCGTCGCGATCGTCTGACAGACGCACATCGACTACCTGCCCAACCGGCAGACCGCTGAACCGCACGTCGGAGGCGTCGCTCAGACCCGCAACCGAGGAAAACCGGATGTCGTAATAGGCGAACTGCTGGTCCAGCTGCACACGCGCGAACCACAGGAAAGCCGCAAGGATCGCGGCCATGCCCGCCAGTGCGAAAAGCCCGATCAGGACGTAGTTGGCTTTCGTTTCCACCTAGTCGCCTTCCTTCGAGGTCGCAGTGTCCAGCGCTGCGCGGGCCCTGGGGCCATGAAAATAGGCGCGCACCCAGGGATGATCGACCGTCAGCATGTGCTGCATCGTGCCGGTGACCAACACCTTGCGCTCCGCGAGAACGGCGATGCGGTCGCATACCGCGTGCAGCGTGTCCAGATCGTGGGTGACCAGAAACACCGTAAGTCCAAGCGATCGGCTGAGTCCATGGATCAGCTCGTCGAAGTCGGCGGCGCCGATCGGGTCGAGCCCGGCCGTCGGTTCGTCGAGGAAAACGATCTCGGGGTCGAGGGCGAGCGCACGGGCAAGGCCTGCGCGCTTTCGCATGCCCCCCGATAACTCGGAGGGGTACTTGTCGCCCGCGTTCGGCGGCAAGCCTGCCATCGCGATCTTGAGGTCGGCCAGCGCGCGGGAGGTTTCGGGGTCGAGCCCCTCGACCGCCTTCATCGGCACCTCGACGTTCTCGCGGACCGTCAGCGACGAAAACAGCGCGCCGTCCTGGAACATGACCCCCCAGCGGGCCTCGAGCCTCGACCGTTCCTCCAACCCGGCATCCAGCACGTCCGTGCCCAGCACCCGGACGGTTCCGGCCGCAGGTTCGATCAGTCCCGCGATGGTCCGCAGAAGGACCGACTTGCCCGTGCCCGAACCGCCGACCACGCCGAGGATCTCGCCACGGTAGACATCGAGGTCGAGCCCCTGGTGCACGACATGATCGCCGAACTGGTTGCGCAGGCCGCGCACCTCGATGACGACCTCACGGTTCCCGTCCCTGGCACCTTCCTGCGTCATCAGACCCCAAGCTCGGAGAAGAAGATGGAAAAGAGCGCGTCGGCGACGATGACCAGGAAGATCGCCGCCACGACCGAGCGCGATGTCTGCTGGCCGAGGGAATCCGCATTCCCTTTCACCTGCATGCCGCAATAACACCCGACGACGCCGATGATGATCGCGAAGACCGGCGCCTTGACCAGCCCCACGCCCAGATGATTGACGTTCTCCCCCTCAAGCAGTCTCACGCGGAACATCTCGGGCGAAATTCCGAGCTCGATCCAGGACATCAGGGCGCCCCCGACAAGGCCCGATACATTCGCGATAAGGCCCAGAATGGGCAGCATCAGCAGGAGCGCCAGGATACGCGGCACGAAGAGAACGCTCGCGGTGTCCAGACCGAGGGTGCGCATCGCATCGATCTCCTCGCGCATCTTCATCGACCCGATCGCGGCGGTGAAGGCCGAGGCCGTGCGGCCCGCGACGATGATCGCCGTCAGGAGGATGCCGAGTTCGCGGAGGATGGAGACGGAGATCAGGTCGACCACGAAGACCTCGGCCCCGAACTGGCGAAGCTGAACCGCCCCCTGGAACGCCAGAACGACACCGATCAGGAACCCCATGAGGGCGACGATGGGGACCGCGCGGACACCGACATCCTCGCAGTGATGCACGAGGGCCGTGACCCGAAATTGCCTCGGGCGGAGTGCAAGCCGGGCGAGACGGCTCAGGAATATGCCGAGGTATCCGGTCATGCCGAGCAGGGTCGAGACGCCCTCGGCCACGCGGCGGCCCAACTGTTCGACGAAGCCCTGATCCTGCTCGGGGCGGTCGGATCCCTCCGCGCGCTTCTGGCTGTCGAGCGCGGCGGCAACGGTGTCCAGAAGCGCCTCCGCCCGGGAGGTCGCGCCGCGCAGCCGAAAGCTTCCGCCGCCCACCTGCAGTCGCTGTTCCAGCCGGGTCAGCGACCATGCGCCCGCGGTGTCGAGATGCTCGAGCCGTTCGATATCGACCAGCAGATCCGTATCGGACCGAATGTCCTTCAGCGCGCCCTCGACGGCACCGACCGAGCGAATCGTGAACGCCCCGTCCAGAATGGCGGTCGTCCTGCCCTCCCGGACTTCGATTTCGACAGTAGCCAGTTGCTTGCTTGCCATGACCAGATAACTCAGAACACAGACTCCGTTCCGCCTTCGGGCGGCCCGGTCCTCGTTCGGTGGATATGGGACAGGTCTAAGGGGAAGAAGCCGCCGCGCCTAGGGGGCGCCCGGTTCCAAACCATCCCGCGCGCCCCGATCCCGACCTCCCGACCTGGTCGCGGTCATGCCTCCCGGCGATGCATGGTCCGCCGCGCTCCGGGGTCTCAGTCAAGGCAATCTGCATCGCATGCCGGCGCTTCAGGCGGTCCTGGCGCAGCTCCGGGCAATGCCGCCGGCAGAGCCGGCCGGGGGGCCGGTCAGATTGAGGAGGCCGCGAAGGCCAGCCCGTTCAGGCCGGACACGACCGCCCAGAACGGCGCGAAGACGATGCCGACATGCCGTCCGTTCCCCGACACCCTCGGATGCCGACCAAGGCCCGGGATGCCCGCTTGGTTGGCGTTCACCAGGGTGAACAGGACCGCCATGATCCCGAAGACGAGATGCAGGGCGTGACGGTCCGCCAGGGCAGGGTCAGCCCGTAGAGCACTCCGGCCGCCACCGCGAGAAACGCCAGCGCGCCCTGGCGTTGCTCGAACAGGATGAGAAAGATGTAGTCCGCACCGGCGGGGTGCTTGTCGCCCGGCGCGGCGGCAAGGGCCGCATCCAGCATGGCGATCTGGTCGTCATGGGTCAGCGCCTTCGTCGGGCGCGGCAGACCGGGGGCGAAAACCGGAAGCACCCAGTTCACCACCCAGCGGCCCCAGAGCGGACGATAAACCTCGACGGCGTGGACGATTGCCGGGGCGAGGCACAGAAGAAGCCCGAGGGTGGAGATCAGGGTATCCGACATTGACGGGGGCTTTCGCAACAGACTGAGGGGAATGCGCAGGGCCCGGCAAACCCGAGGTTGCCGGACCCGGGCTCGATCACTCGGCGGTCAATTGCCCGATGGCCCCGGTCCAGTCCTCGAGGTGGTAGGTGAGCGTGATGCGCCCGTCCTCGACCGTCACGATGTCGATCGACATGGCCTCGAAGCTCTTGCCGGTGGCCGGATCGACCCCGAAGAACGGGCCGACCGGTGTGCCGCGGAAGAGGCTGCGTACCACGAACCGCCCGTCGCCGAGGTCGATGATCTCCTGCGGCTCCCATTCGAGGTCCGGCACGACCTGCCCGAGAAAGGCGATCGTGTTGAGCATGCCTTGCGCGCCCTCGCCGCCCGGCGGGGTCGGGATCGAGACGACATCGGGGGAAAACACCTCGAAATATCGCTCCTCCGTCGTCCCCGCCGGGTCGGTGAGGATGTCGGAATAGAAGGCGCGCACCGTCTCGATATCATCGGCGAGCGTCGGGCCGGCAAATGTGGTCGCCGCGAGGACGACGGTTGCGAGGATCCTTTTCATGAGTCTTTGTCCTTTCGGGTTTGCGGGAAAATCGAGTTGGTCAGGCATCTGCGAGCCCGAGACAGGTGTCGACGACCAGTTGCGGATCGGGGGCTTCGTCGCTCGACAGCATCTCGCCGAAGCCGCTGCAGGCACCCGTGATCACCACCGTCCGGTCCCTGTCCGTGACTGTACGCGACATGCTGCGTGCTCCTGCTTGAACGTCTTTGTACCGAGTGGTACGGATATCCGCCAAGCGCCGTCAAGGTATAAAATACCGAATGGTATAAAAATGGATGACAGTGATCCCAGACCCACGCGCGGCCGACCGCGCACGATGGATGCCGAGGCGGTGCTCGAGGTCGCCATGAGCGCCTATTGGCAGCGCGACCCCGCCGACGTGTCGGTCAATGCGATCTGTCAGATGGCGGGCGTCTCCAAGCCTTCGCTCTACCGCGAGTTCGGCAGCGAGGACGGGCTGACGCGCGCGGCGCTCGACAGGTATGCCGGGCGGGTGCTTTCGGACGTGTTCGCGATCCTTCAGGGCGGCAAGGACCTGCGGGCAACGCTCGACGCGCTGGTCGATTTCGCCTGCGCCGACCCGCGCATGGAAACCGGCTGCCTGTTCTACAAGATGCGCGCGGGCAAGCACCGGCTGGGACCCGAGACGCGCGCGCGGGTCGAGGAGATCGACGCGGCGGCCCATGCAGCTTACGCCGCGTTCCTGCAATCGCGCAGGGATGCCGGCGACTGGCCCGGCGCCCTGTCGGTGGAGGAGGGAGCGACCTATCTCGGCGAACAGATCGCGCTGGCCATCACCCAGCGTGCCTCGGGCGTGGACCCGGCCCGTATCCGCGCGATGCTGGAGCTTGCTCTATCGGTGCTCTCGCGACCGTGACGGCCTCCGCACTCGGCGGGGTTACCTCACCGCGGCAGCATCGATGAGAGGAATTTCGCGCATGCAAAATCAATTTGTTGCTTTTCTGCAGGCGCACGGTGAGGCTCATCCCCGGGGGCTGCAGTGCAGCGACGCCGGACGAATCGACCCGGCGCTCTGCGGCAGAGCGGAGTCTGGCCTTGCGCATCCTCTTCGCGGGCGGA
Source organism: Rhodobacteraceae bacterium HLUCCO18 (assembly GCA_001314805.1). Lineage (GTDB taxonomy): Bacteria > Pseudomonadota > Alphaproteobacteria > Rhodobacterales > Rhodobacteraceae > Roseibacterium. The sequence continues at coordinate 36,924 of LJSY01000032.1, forward strand.
AACGGGTGGTTGCCCGAAGCCACCGGTGGCACCCAGAACAGCACCGAGCATCTGATCCGTCAGGCCGGCGTCGCGGGACATGACTGCGCCGTGCTTTGCGGTCTGGTCGGGCGCGGTGCCTTCGGCCTGCGCCTGCGTGCGCAACGCAAGGTTCTCGGTCGTCCTTTCAGCACCGACCGGATTCTGGGTTACGAGGTCATGCGCACGTGGACCCCGTTCGCGCCGGAAACGATCGGCGCGGCGGTGGCGCGGTTCCGACCGGATGTGGCGGTGGTCCAGACCATGGGATCGGCGCGGCTGGCGGAAGCATTGCGCGCGCTCGGGGTGCCGGTCGTGCTCTACCTGCGCAATGTCGAGTTCGAGGAGAACGGCGGCGATGTCTCGGCCATTCCGGGCGCCCGCTACATCGCCAATTCGGATTTCACCGCGGCGGCCTATGGGCGGCGCTACGGTCTGCGCTGCACCGTCATTCCGCCCACCATCGACGCCGGGGCCTACCGCAGCGACGGGCCCCGTGACCGCGCCACGCTGATCAACATCCATCCCGTCAAGGGCTACGCCATCGCGCGGGACATGGCACGCGCCTGCCCGGACATCCCGTTCCTCTTCGTGGAGGGCTGGGCGCTGGACGAGCAGGCGTTCCGGCAGGCCCGTGCCGAGATCGACGCGCTGCCCAACGCGACCTTCCTGCCCCGCACCCGCGACATGAGGGCGGTCTACGGCCGCACCCGCGTCCTGCTCGCGCCCAGCCAGTGGGAAGAGGCATGGGGCCGCGTCGCCTCGGAGGCGCATTGCAGCGGCATCCCGGTGATCGGGTCCGACCGGGGCGGCCTGCCGCAGGCGATCGGTCCGGGCGGACTGATCGTACGGCATGACGCGCCGGTGGCCGATTGGGTCGAGGCACTCCGGTCGGTCTGGACGGATGAGAGCACCTACGCCGCCTTGTCGGAGGCGGCGTTGGGCTACGCGATGCGGCCCGACCTGAACGCCAACCGGCAGTTCGAGACCTTCATGGAAGTGCTGCGGGACGCAGTCGTTGCCGTCGGCGCGTGCCGGGAGAGTGAGGCCGCCCATGCAGTTCCGTGAGCGGTCGGATACCGGCGTGGTGACGCTCGAAACGGTCCGCGCGCCGGACAGGCCGGCGGCGGGTCCCGCGCATCCGCGCACCATCGCGCTGAAGCCGCTGGATGCGCCCGCGAACCGGTTTCCGGGGCTTCTGGCGGAGGCCATCGGGGATGCGCTCGACCACCGGATCGTTCCATTCGCATGGGACAGGCTCGGGACGGGCGCCTACGACACGGTGGTCTTTCACTGGCCGACCGAGTTCTTCCGTCCGGACAGTCGCCGCAAGACCTTGGCCCTGCTCGCCCGTGCCGCCCGGGACAAGCTGCGCCATGGCACGCGGTTTTTCTGGATCGTGCACAACCTCGAACCCCATGACGGCGGCAGCCTGTCCTCGCCGCTGACCCGGTCGCTGTTCTTCCGGCTGCTCGACGGGCTGATCTTCCTGTCGGAGGACTCGCGGGCGCAGCTGCATGCCCGCCACCCGGAAACGCGGCGCATCGCCTCGCTGGTGACCGCGCACGGCACCTATCCCCAAGTGGCGCGGCCGCCGCGGCCCTTCGCGCCGCCGGAAGGCCCTGTGCGCCTTCTGTTTTTCGGCGCGATCCGGGCCTACAAGAACCCTGTGGGCCTCGTCCGGGCCGCGAGCGCCGCCGATGGCGTGCCCTTCGAGCTGACGCTGGCGGGGTCCGTCTGGCAGCATGGCGACCTCGCAAAGGACATCGTCACCACCGCCGGGGGCGATCCGCGCATCACGCTCGATATCCGCGAACACCCGATCCTCGAGGACGAACTGGAGGCGATGATCGACGCCCATGACGCGGTCGTGCTGCCCTATGACAAGGTGCTCAACAGCGGCGTCGCGCTGCATGCGCTGTGCCGCAACAAGCCGATCCTCGGCCCGAACACGGGCAGCCTGCCGGAATTGCGCGGGCAGGTCGGCGCGCCTTGGGTCCGCCTGTTCGACGGCCCCTTCGCCGCGCCGCACATCGCGAAGTTCGTGAGCCATGTACGCGGCCTTTCCGCCGCGACCCCGGACCTGAGCCGCCACGACTGGACTCGGATCGGCCGGGAGACCGCAGATTTCCTGGTGGCGCCATGATCGGGATCGGCGGACGCATCGCGAAAGGCGCGGCCTGGATCGCGGCCTCCCGCGTGGTCATCAGCGTGCTCGGCTTCGTCAACGTGCTGGTGCTCGCACGCCTTCTGACGCCAGAGGATTTCGGCCTCGTCGCCATCGTCATGGCCGCCTCGGCGATCATGATGGCGGCGACGGAACTGTCGCTGTCGCAGGCGCTGGTGCAGCACCGCGACCCGGAGGAGGCGCATTACCACACCGCCTTCACGATCAACCTCTTGCGCGCGGTCATCGTGGCGGCGATCGCCGTTGCGCTGAGCGGCCCGGTCGCGGCAGCCTATGGCGACGCTCGGCTCGGGCCGCTGTTCCTGTCGATCGGCTTCTCGGCGCTGATCGTGGGCGGGATCAACCCCCGGCTCGCGCTCATGTCCCGCGACCTCGTGTTCTGGCAGGACTTCGCGACCCGGGCGAGCGACAAGCTGGTCGCGGTGGTCACCTCCATCGCGGTCGCGGCGATCTGGCAGAGCTACTGGGCGCTCGTCATCGGCGTCGTGGCGGGGCAGGTCTGTGCGCTGGTGGTGTCCTATGTCATCATCCCGTTCCGCCCCCGGCTGAGCCTGTCGAGGTGGCGCGACCTGATGTCCTTCTCCATCTGGGTGGGGCTGGGGCAGGCCGTCAACACGATCAACTGGCGCTTCGACCAGCTGCTGGCGGGCTACATGCTCGGCAATGCGCAACTGGGCTACTATTCGGTCGGCGACAGGCTGGCGGTGCTGCCCACGCGCGAGGCCACGCAGCCCCTGGCGCAGGCGGTCTTTCCCGGCTTCGCGCGGCTGGCCGATGACCCGCCGCGCCTGCGCGCTGCCTACCGCAGGGCGCAGACGGCCCTGAGCGCCGTGGCCCTTCCGGCCGGTGTCGGCTTCGCGGTGACGGCCGAGCCGCTCGTGCTGCTGGCCATGGGCGAGGACTGGCGGCCGGTGATCCCGGTGATCCAGATCCTCGCCAGCATCTTCGCCGTGCAGACGCTGGCAACCCCGGTGCAGCCGCTGGCCATGGGCCTCGGCGCGACGCGCGCGCTGTTCAACCGCAGCGTCCTGACCCTCGCGATCCGTGTGCCGATCACGGTCTTCGGCCTGTTGGCGGGGGGGCTGATGGGGCTTTTGTGGGCGCGTTGCGCCACGGGACTGATCGGCATGGCGATCAACATGCACCTTGTCACGCGCCTCATGGCGGTGCCGGTCCTGCGGCAGGTCACCGGCAATGCGCGGACACTGGCCGCGACCGCCGCGATGGCGGCCGCCACCCATGGCGCCGGTCAGGCGCTGACGCCCGGGGATGCGGGGACGTGGCCGGCGCTCCTGCTGCAGGCCGGCGGGATGATCGCAACGGGGGCGCTGGTCTATCCCGCCGCGATGTTGGGCCTGTGGTTCGCCGCCGGACGCCCCGATGGCCCCGAACGCGACATGATCCATTTCGGAGGAGCGTCGCTTGCCGCCGCGCGCCTGCGCCTGACAGCGAGGCCCGCCGGATGACCCTTCTCGACCGCGCTACAGCTGGACGCACCGATACCCACCGGCGCGCGACCCGACAGACCCATGCCGACGTGGTGCACCGTCTGTGCGCCATGCTCGACCGCATCCTGTCGCCGCTGGTCTGGACCGGAACGTCCCGGGACCACACGCTTCTGGACTTTCCCGACCATGCCAATGTCGGCGACAGCGCGATCTACGCCGGCGAGGTCGCCTGGCTGCGCGAAAAAACCGGACGGGGACCGGGCTTCGTGGGCAAGCTGGACGCGGACGGGGACTGGGATCGCGCGGCGATCCCGACATCGGGTCCCATCCTTCTGCATGGCGGCGGAAACTTCGGCGACATCTACCCCAGGCACCAGAATTTCCGCGAGGAACTGCTGGGCACGTTTCGGGATCGCCCCTTGGTGCAGCTGCCGCAGTCGATCCACTTCGGAGACGCTTGCGGCGTCGACCGCACTGCCGCCTCCATCGCCAACCACCGGGATTTCACGCTTCTGACCCGCGATCACGAAAGCCATGCGCTGGCCCATCGCCATTTCGATTGCCGGGTGGAGATGTGTCCCGACATGGCCTTCGGGCTGGGCACGCTGCAGCGCCCCGCGCCGCCGGTGCGGGACGTGCTGTTGCTTCTGCGGACTGACGTGGAGCGCGTGACCGAGCGCCCGGGCCGCGTCCTGCCGACGGGTTGGCATGTCGCCGACTGGATGGGGGAGCCCGCCGATGTGCATGCCCGCGCGCTCCGCTCTGCCCGTACGCTGGCCCTGCGCAGCGCCAACCCCCTCGATTTGCGGAGGCGCGCGCGCCGCGTGGCCTATTACGATGCGCTTGCGCAGCAGAGGATCGACCGCGGTCTGCGCCTGCTCGGGTCGGCGCGGTTCGTGATCACCGACAGGCTCCACGGCCATATCCTGTGCACGCTCATGGGGATCCCGCACGCCGTTCTCGACAATTCCTACGGCAAGATCGCGCGGTTCGCGCGCGCCTTCGCCACCGTCTGGGACGGCGTCGTCCTCGCCGACGGGCTGACCGAGGCCATCGGCGCCGCCGAGGACTGGCTGGCGCGGAATGGCGGAGCTTTGCAGACCGGGAAAGGACCGGACAGATGGGCATGACGACACTAGACAATCGGGCGGCCATGACAGGGCAGCCATTGGCGACCGTGACCATCTGCACACGCAACCGGGCGGCCTCGCTGGCCCGCACGCTGGCCTCGATCGTCGAGGCCGCCCGCGCCGTGTCGGAGGACTGGGAGCTTCTGGTCGTCGACAACGGCAGCACCGACGACACCTCAGAGGTGGTCGACGGTTTCGCCGGGTGCTTGCCCATCCACAGGATCCTACATTCCGTCCCGGGGCTGTCGAATGCGCGGAATGCCGGGGTGGCGGCGGCGCGGGGCCGGTTCATCATCTGGACAGACGACGATCTGACGGTCGATCGCGCGTGGCTCGCGGCCTATCTCGCGGCCTTTCGCACATGGCCCGATTGCGCGATCTTCGGCGGGCGGGCGATCCCCCGCTACGCCGAGCCCGTGCCCGCGTGGTTTCTGGCATGCGAGGACGACCTCGCGAGCCTTCTGGCGATCCGCGACGCGCCCGACTGGGACGAGATCACGCCCGAGCGTGTGCCCTATGGCCTGAACTACGCCGTGCGCACGGACGTGCAGCGCGCCCACCCCTACGACCCGGAGCTCGGCGTCGCGCCGGGGCGGCGTCTGGGCGGAGAGGAAACCGGGATGATCCGCGCCGCACTCCGGTCCGGCGTCCGGGGGCGCTGGGTCTGGGGCGCGACGGTCCATCACCTGATCCCGCCCGAACGCCAGACGGCAGCTTACATCTTCCGCTATTATCGCGCGCACGGGTTCCGCTTTCCCGATCTGCCGGTCGAGGATGCGCGGCCCCTGCGCCTGTCGCAGGCCGCGGGGATCGCCGGCCGCCTCGGCCGCAAGGCTACCATGGCGGCCTTGCGGCGCCTGCGAGGCGAACCGGCCTGGGTTCGCTCGTTCATCTCCTTCGCGCGCACTGTGGGCACGATCGACCGGCTGCGCGGAGGCCGGGTCTAGCGGGCGGACGGCCCTGCACCGACGGTCGGACGCCTGTCCGACATGCCATTGCAGGAGAGATTTGCGTGTCGCCGCCCGGTCCGCACCTGCTCGGAGCCGTGGAGGCCATTACCGGAAAGGGCCTGCATGGCCAGTGTCGTCTTCTTCGCCTTCGACATCGCGGAAGCGTCCCAGATCCGTCGGATCGAGAGCCTTCGCGCGCTGGGGCACGACGTCGCCTCGGTGTCGTTTCGCAAGACCAACATGAATGCCGGGTTCCGCCCCGACTGGCGTGATCTGACCCTCGGACCCAACAGCAACCATCGCTACGGGCTGCGCCTGTGGCGTCTGCTGCGAGCGTTGGTGCGCGTCTGGCGGCACCGCGCTTTCCTGCGGGACGGCGATCTTTGGATCGCACGCAATCTCGACATGGCCGTTCTCGCCGTGGCGCTGCGTCGGCTGACGCGTCCAGACGTGCGCATCGTCTACGAATGCCTCGACATCCACGGTCTTTTTACGCGGCGCGACGCCGTTGGCCGCGCGATGCGGGCCATCGAACGCCGGATCCTCGACCGATCCGATCTGCTCATCGTGTCCTCTCCGGGGTTCCTGCGCGCCTATTTCGGCCCCGTGCAGGGCTACAAGGGACCCGTCGCGCTGGTCGAGAACAAGCTCTGGCTCGGGGCGCGCGCCCTGCCGCGCCCGCAGGTCCCCATGACGCGCCTCGGGGGGGCGCCGCTGACCCTTGGCTGGGTGGGATCCCTGCGCTGCGCCCGAAGCCTCGAGATCCTCGCGAGCGCCGCGTCGGTCATGGGGTCCTCGATCCGGATCCTGTTTCACGGCAACGTTCATGCCCATGCCGTGGCGGGATTCGACGCCGTTCTGGCGAACCATCCGAACATCGAGTACCGCGGCGCTTACCGCTATCCCGACGATCTCGCGGGCATATACGGCAACTGCGACGTGGTCTGGGCGCAGGACCTCTGGCAGGCGGGCGCCAACAGCGATTGGCTCTTGCCCAACAGGATCTACGAGGCCAGCTATTTCGGCTGCCCGTCCATTGCCGTCTCCGGTACCGAGACCGCCCGGCGCGTGGAAGAGGACGGGTTGGGCTTCGTCCTGCCGGTGGCCTCGTCCGCCGCCCTCGTGACGCTCCTGCGCGGCCTTGACGCCGCCATGCTCCGGGCCGCCTCGGCGCGGCTGCTGGCGATGCCGGCGTCACGGTTCAGCCTCACGCCGGACGAGCTTGCCGACCTGCTGGCGCCGGTGCTCTCGCAGGACGGGAAATCCATCGCGCTGCCCGCCGAGTGAGTCGCGGCGAAGAGACGTTGCCTTGCCGGAGCCTGTTCCAGATCTTCCCAAACTTTGGGCAGTTGCGACTTTTCCGGAGCACACGCCCGAGGGCAGGCCGAAACCCGCCGAAAGGCGTGCAGATCGCCAGATGATGCTGCGACCGCGCAAGACCGCCGAGATGTTGTGGTGATCGGGTGAATTCGCGAAAAATCCCGCGCGAAGCCGTGTCACGGGGCGTGGAGACGCCGGCAAGAGAGCGCCGAGGCGCCGCATGGTTCCGCAAAAAATGCTGCAAATGCGAGAGGCCATGTGTCAGGGTCAAACCGTGGGGGCCCATCGGAGGATTGGGCCATGTCGCTCGCAGACCAGGCTGCCATTGAAGCCGAGACTTCGACTGCCATGTCGGCGGCGCAGCGCCAACGGGACATGTCACCATTTCAGGGGTCGTTCGTCGTCGGCGGCCTGTCCAAGCGGGTCGCGGACATCGTCATCGCCGGCATCGTCCTGTTCGTCCTGTCGCCGCTGTTCGTGTTCACCGCGCTTCTTGTCCGGTGTTCGAGCCCGGGCCCCATCTTTTTCGGCCATGAACGGATCGGGTGCGGTGGCCGCACGTTCCGCTGCCTGAAGTTCCGGACCATGCGCCGGGACGCGGAACAGGTCCTGCGCTCGGTTCTGGAAGCGGACCCGGCTCTCGCGCGGGAATGGAACGAAACCAGGAAGCTGCGAAATGACCCGCGGATCACGCGGATCGGCCGCGTCCTGCGGGAATACAGTCTCGACGAGCTGCCGCAGCTGATCAACGTCATGCGGGGTGAGATGAGCCTTGTGGGACCGCGCCCGGTCGTTTCGGCCGAACTGGCGCGCTACGGTCACCGCGCGGCGCATTACCTGTCGGCCCGCCCGGGCATCACCGGGCTCTGGCAGGTCAGCGGCCGGAGCGACACGAGCTATGCGCGGCGCGTGGCGCTCGACACCCGCTACGTGCGCGAATGGAGCTTGGCCAACGACCTGGCGATCCTCGTGCGGACCATCCCGGCGGTGCTTGGCTCCCGCGGCTCATATTGAAGGGGCGGTCAGGCCACAAATGAAATCCGAATAGAGGCTCGATTTTCATTCGACGTGACGCGGGGAAGATCATGCACATCCTGTGCCACTATAAATTGCCGGCGTATGTCGAACAGTCGAATTGGAAACCGACCGTTATTCAATGGTCGATCCTGCGATCGTCAGAAATTTTTCGCACGATGGCGATGAAGGTCTCGAATTGCCGTCCCGCGTCCAATTCCGGGCGACAGGCATGACGACGCGCGGCGGCTGACATCGCGTCATGGGCCGCGCTGTCGTCCCAGAGTCGCCGGACCTCGGCGACCCATGCCTCGGTGTCCGCACCGAACGGCAGGACCACGCCGCCCGGGCCGATCGCCTCTGGCAACCCGCCGCGATCCGTCCCGATGACAGGCAACCCGCTGCATTGCGCCTCGGAGGCGACGCGCCCCCAGGCTTCCTCCCAAACGCTCGGCGCAAGCACGATCCGCGCGCGGGCATAGACCTCCCTGACATCGGATTTGCGCCGCTCGAAACGGATGTTCGGGTAGGGCGCGATCCGGTGTTCGAGCGCCGCACGGTCCTCGGTCGACAGAAGCCAGCTTTCGACGAAAAGGAACGGGATGTCGGGGCAGCGAGCGGCGATCTCGATGGTGCGGTCGATGCCCTTCTCGAACACCGGATTGATCATGACCACGGCGCTGCCGCGACAGTGCACGGCGAAGCGTGCGGGGTCGATCATCGGCGGGATCACATGGGCGTCGATGCCGAATACGTTCTTGTAGCGGCTTGCCGTAAAACGGGAATTCGCGATGAAGGCCGCTGCGTCGGCCATTCTCGGGTCACCGCCGAGTTCGTCGAACTCCACGTTCCGCAGGTACAGGATGACCGGAACGCGCCGGGCGCGGAATGCCTGCGCCAGCGGCACGCTTCCGTGGCATTGCACGACCGCCACATCGGGCGCGGTGGCGTCGCAGAACGCCGCGACGGCGTCCCCCGGGGACCAGGCGCGGTAGACCGGATATCCGGGGTGGCGGTCCATCACCACCGGACCGCGCCCGAGCTTGAGACGCGCGCGCGCGCGCCATCCGAACACGCCATTTCCATAGAGCGGCGCCAGCACGACCGGCAGGTCGCCCCGCGCGATCAGGCGCCGCGCCATGTCGTCTGTGCTGCTCTGCACACCGCCGCCATCCTCGGGCGGGAATCCGTTGCCGCCTGCGAAGGCGACCCGTATCGGCCGCGCCCCGGCGTCGTGACCGGTTCCGCCCCCGATGGCTGGTGGGCCGGCACCAGCGAGAGGATCTTCAAAGGGAGTCATGGCGTTCCGAATCCGTTCAACTGGAAATGGCCCACAGATCATACGGCAGATTTCCGGGCGTCCTGGCCGAAAACGCCGAAAGACACACATATTCAGGTTTCGGCAAAACTCTGCACAAATGGGAGGCGCTTCTGCGCCGAATTCAGCCGAATGCTGGTAGAGGGACGATATTGATAAATTGCCATTGAATGCGGACGGAAGTCTGGCACAATCAAGCGCGGTGGGTGCCGAAATATACGCCATTGCGAACCGGAGATCAGATGAACACTCGGATGCAGAGCGGATGCGCCGTCGACGAGCCTTCGCCCCGAGCGCGGGTCGCCGTGATCATCGCGGCCCGCGATGCCGCACGGACCGTCGCGGGCGCGGTCGCATCCGCGCTGTCGCAGGAGGAAACGACGGAGGTGGTCGTCGTGGACGATGCCTCCACGGATGACACGGCGCACACTGCACTGCGCGCCGCCCCCGGCGATACCCGGCTGCAGGTCATACGGACGTCGCGGAATCTCGGCCCGGCGGCCGCTCGCAATCTGGGTATCGCTGCGACATCGGCCCCGTTCATGGCAGTGCTCGATGCCGATGACGCGATCCTGCCCGGGCGTTTCGCAAACCTCTTGAAGCGGACCGGCTGGGACCTGATCGCCGACAACATCGTTTTTCTGCCCGATGCCGACGACCTCGGAGCGTTGGCAAGGGACAATGGACAGGCGACGGGATTGAGCGCTCTCGATCTTGCCGGGTTCGCCCTCGGCAACCTCTCCGGAAAGGGCCGGACGCGGGGCGAGCTCGGGTTTCTCAAGCCGTTGATGCGCCGCGATTTCCTCGACCGGCATGGTCTGCGATATGACGAGGACCTCCGCCTCGGCGAGGATTATGACCTCTATGCACGTGCGCTCTTGTGCGGGGCGCGGTTCCTCGTCGCGCACCGCACCGGCTACGCGGCCCGGGTCCGTGCGGCATCCCTCAGCGGACGGCATCGCACGGCCGATCTTGCAGCGCTGGAAGCGGCCACGCGGCGCCATCTCGAGGCACTGGGACCCGATCACGCCGCGCGTCCCGTCCTGACGCGGCTGCATCTTGAAGTGGCCGCGCGGCATCGCCTGCGCGCCTTCCTCGATCGGAAGGCCGAGCGCGGCGCCGTGGCCACCCTGCGCTTCGCCGTCAACCCACCGTCGAACCTGTGGCCCATCGCGCGCGGCGTTCTGCGCGACAAGCTCGCCGGACGGGCCGGGCCGCCGCCCGTGCAATCGGTGCGCTATCTCCTTGCACCCATCCCCGAAGCACCTCGGGCAGAGAGCCCGTCGCGGGCATAGACCAGGGTCGCGATCATCAGGATCGTCGCGAAGTTGAACTGGAAATAGACCGGCACCTCCAGCGGCGTCATCGACAGGATCATCGCCGTGCAGGCGAACAGGATCGAGGCGCGGTAATCGGCCGCGACGAGCGCGAGGCGCAGTGCGCCAAGGGCCGTGGCGACAAGGAGCGCGACCTGTATCGACACCCCGACGACGCCCAGTTCCACCGCATTCGACAGATAGAGATTGTGGAAATGAAAGCCGGTGCGCGACGCGATCCCGAACTCGGCCCAAAGCCGCTCGGCCACCGGATTGCCGGGTTGCCAGAACGCCTGGAACCCGGTGCCGAGCAGCGGCCGCCGCGCGATCTCGTCGAGTGCCGCGCGCCACAGGTCGGTGCGGCCCGTGAGGGTGATGTCCTTGCCCGTCGCCGCCAGGATCATCGCCGCCACGGTGTCGATATTGGCGATGACGAGAATGCAGAGCGTGCCGGCGGCCATCACCGCGAGCGCCGTCACTGCCACCTGAAGGGGAAGGTTCAGGCGACGCAAGGCCCACAGAAGCGGATAGGCGGACAGCCCGATGAGCGCCGCGAAAAGCGCACCGATGGACTGCGCCAGCACCAGGGCGGCCACCCCCAGACACGCGGCGAACAGCGCCCCGGTCCGCGCCATGGACGAGGCGCCGGCCCGCAGCACCAGGCCCGCCGCGATCACGGTCAACAGCGCCGCGGTGGCGCCCATGGCGTTCTTGCTGGCGAAATAGCCCGTCAGCGCGCCGGTATCGGTGCGGTAGTTGCCGGTGGTCACGCTCATCAGAACGACGGCGGTCTGCACGCTCGCGATCACCAGAAGGAAACGCCCCGGCGGCAGACGGCGCGCCAGAACGATCGCGAAGACGACCGTCGCGGTCAGCTGGATCGCCGCACGCAGGGACTGGGCCGGAACCTCTGACCAGATCACGCTCGCAAGGCAGAAGGCCGGCAGGATCAGGACGAGGCGGTAATCGACGAGGTCCAGCACCGCCTCGGCCGGTCGCAGCACCAGCAGCATCATGCCCGACATCAGGAACAGGAGCGCCCCGGGCGCCCCGAGGATGGGCTCGACCGCGAGCGCGGCCACAAGAATGCCGCCCGTCAGCCGGTCGATGTCCGGGATCCGGCCCTGGACGCGGCCGAAGACATCGGCGTGCATCGCCATCTCAGCGCCCCCCGCACAGGACGGAGGCCGCGAAGGCGCAGGGCGCGCCGAGCGGCGTGAACGCGATCCAGTCGATCTCGGCCTCGACCGGAAGCGACGACGCATCGAAGGGGCCCATCCAGTCAGGGAAGCTCGCGCTGCTCCACAGGCTTGCATAGATCTTCTGCGGTGCCTGCGGAATGGGTGTGCCGGGCGCGGTGCGATGCACCTCGGCGCCATCGACGAACCAGGCAATGCTTTCGGGGCTCCAGGTGAAGGCGTAGGTGTGAAACCCGGTATCGCTGCGCCCGTCCAGCGGGGCGGACCCGCCGTTGGTCTCAGCGCCTTCCACGAAGGTGTTGAACGTCGCCCGGGCTGTGTCACGCAACAGGATCTCGACGTCGATCTCGTGATGTGCGCGGCCATGCACGGGGCCGATATAGGTGAAGAACGCCGCGTTCAGGCCCGACCCGGCGCCCGTGCGCATCCGAACCTCGAACGTGCCATGACCGAATTGCGCGCGGCTCTGGATCTCGCCGCAGCGGTGGCCGGTTGCGTCGGGCGTCTCGGGCTGCACTTGCAGAACCAGGTGGCCGTCACGCAGGGAAACGGCGTCGCGCGACCATGTGCAGTTCATCCAGTCGCCATTGGACCAGCCGTCCGATATCATCCAGCGATCCTCGTCGAGCGTGTCGAACCCGTCGAGGAACGCAGGCTCCGCCAGGGCGGGACCGGCAAGGCAGATCGCGGCTGCGAGAACTGGGGTCTGTCCGGGCATCCGGGGCATGGGTCCGTCTGTCGCTCCACGCCGAGGGGTTCCTTTGCAATTGCGGCAATTGCGGGGCACTTGTCCTTGCCTCGGGTCGTTGCGCGAAGCCCCGCGCATGGATCGCCGCGCTGCAGAAAGCGCTGGAACCCGAACGACCCCCGGCGTAGCGTTCGGAAGGTGGCGGGCCCGGGATGCGCGGCGGACGATGGTCCAGCGCGTCGGCAAACGGAGGTCGCCGCGGCGTGTCAGTTGCCCTGCCCAGAAAACGCGCCCCGATGGGTCTCGTATCGGTCGTCATGGCGTTCCACAATGGCGCGCCCTACCTGCGCGACGCGGCCGCAACGGTTCTGGCGCAGACCCACCGCGATCTTGAGATCCTGCTCTGCGATGACGCCTCCAGCGACGACAGCCCGGCTATCGCCGCCGCGCTTGCCGCGCATGACGACCGCGTGCGGGTCCTTCGGCGCGCCAACCGGGGCGGGCCGGCCGCGGCGCGGAACCTTGGCCTCGACGCGGCGCGTGGGGCGTGGATCGCCGTCATCGACGCGGACGACCTCGTGCATCCCGCCCGAATCGCCGGTCTTTTGGAGGCCGCCGAGGATCTCGGCGCCGACATCGTCGCGGACGATCTGGTGCGCTTCGGCGCGGAGCGCGGGACGCTTCTGGGTGCGATGGACCTGGCCGGCCCATGGCATCCCGATGCGGCGGCGCTCCTGCGGGCGGAGGCCGGGCGGCCGTCCGTGCCGGTGGGCTACCTCAAGCCCCTGATCCGCCGCGCGGCGCTGGGCGATGTCCGCTACCGCGCCGACATGTCGGTGGGGGAGGATTTCGACCTGCTTCTGCGGCTGGTCCTTTCGGGCGCGTGCATGGCCGTGCTGCCGCGGCCCTGGTACCTTTATCGCAGACATGCCGGGTCGATTTCCCATCGCCTCGCCACCCGGGATATCGCCGGAATGCTCGACGCGATCGAGGGCCTTTTTACCGATTTCCCGGACCAGTCGGGCACGATCCGCGCCGAGCTTCTGGCGTGGCGTGGTCGCCTGCATCGCGATGCCCTGTTCGCGGAGTTCGTGGCGCACCTGAAGGGTCGGGCGTTCGGGCGTGCGGCGCGCCTGCTGGCCCTGCATCCGCATGTCGCGGGTCCACTCCTGCGTTCGGCGCTGGAACATGCGGGGCGGCGCGTGCCGCGTGTGCGTCGCGCAGGACCGGCCGAGGCGCTGTTGCTGACGGAACGACCGGCGATGGCCGCTCGCGTCTTCACCGTTCCCGGTGTGGGCGCGGTGTGGACGCCTGCGCTCGCCGCCGCGCTGGCGGATCGGACGGGGTCCGGGCGATGTGTCCTGCGGGCGGAGGGCAGGGCGGGTCTGAACGCGCTGGGCTACGTACCGGGCTGGCAGCTCGCGGAACTGGTTCCCCCCATGGATGGCTGGAGCGATCCGGAGCTTCGGCAGATCGCCGCGCTGCCGTGGCCGACGCGATCCGTCAGCCCGGTGGCCGCTTCCGCTGCGGGCGATGTCACGGCAGGATCATGGACTGCGCGGGCCTTGCCGCGTCACTGAGCGGAGCGCGGCCGGTCCCCGGTCATGGATCGCGGGTGTTGCGCCTCGGGTGTCTGCGCCGGGGTCGCATCCTGCGCGCCTTGCGCGTCGGCGTGCCCCTTGGGCGAAGTAAGCGCCATCGCCAGGACCCAGACCGCGTAGGCGGCCTGAAGCGCGACAAGGGCGCCCCCGGCCCGCAGGGCGATCCCGGCGAAACCGTGGCCGTTCATGTAGGCCATCGCGCCGATGCCGGCCGCAACCGCCAGGTTGACCATGAAGAATAGCGCCAGATGCATGCCGAACCCCGCTCTCCCCACCCCGAGTTGCGATGCCGACAGCATACCGCAAGACTTGGCGAAAGTAAGCCGAGGTTATGTTCACTGTGACGACGGGCTGCCCGAATATTGCCTAGGACACCGACTCATAAACTCGCAACCAGATGCGTGTGGCTGCCATTTTGATGAGGGCGAGGAAGTTGGCGTCGTGCTTCTCGTATCTTGTGGCG
>LJSY01000020.1 GCA_001314805.1 Rhodobacteraceae bacterium HLUCCO18
AATGGCACGCTGTCAGATCTCAGCTCGCCATCATGTTCGAAGACCGCTTCCCAATGGCCTGACAAATGACGTCAGAGCACAAAATATCTGACAGTCTCAAAAGTGCAGAAAAATCGTCCTTACCTTCAATTAACTACCTCGTTTGCAGGCCCCCGGAAACACGGATTTGGGCGAAACCGGTAAAGTGCTTTTCGACCGACAACCGATAGCGATCTGCGAATTCGTCGGCGGCGAGCTTGGCCCCAGGCCATTTTGTCTCGTCGGTTCCACGGTCGTATTCATCGAGCAGGATCATTGCGCCTGGCTGAAGCAACGGCGCAAAGAACTCGAAGCAATCGACATAACTCTGATAGAGATCGACATCGAGATGCAGTAACGAGATCGGCGCACCGTCGTATTTTTCGAATGTGGACGGGAAAAAACCTTGTACGTAGCGGGGACGGTCGGCAAGAGCCGGCTTTCCAGAAAGCTCCTCGATGTGGGTCCGGACCCATTGGACATCGAACGCCTTGTACACATACATGCGATCCGGATTAAACCAGTCGGCATCCTTGTCACTACCCTCCGGGAACCCCTCGAAACTGTCGAAGGCCCAAAGGTCGCGGTCGTCGCCATGGCCATCGAGCATCATCGCGAAAAGGGCGAGACTGTATCCCGAACCGACACCGCATTCGACGACGCTTCCGCCGAGCGACCGCGTCTCGTTCAGAGCGTCGAGGAGATGGAGCGCCTTCTGCGCCCTCCTGTCGAGAGGCTTCGCTCGTCTGCGTTCGATAGAGTTCCGATACTTGTTCTCTTTGAGTCTCCGAAAGTACTTCCAAGGTGCTATCATTTTTGTAGGTCCCATTGAACTACATTAACGTCACGTTGAGCGCTTCGAGGAAGAACCTTCATTCCTTTAGGAAATGCGCCTCGACCTTGTCGATATCCTCCAGCGTGTCGATCGAGACATGCGCGCCCTCGATCACCACCGCGCCCGTGTCCGGTCCCATGATCGCGCCATGCTCCAGCAGGCAGTCGCGCGTGAAGGCGTAGGCCACGCCATTGCGGTGATAGACCGGCGAAAGCTGCTGCCGCGCGATGATGCCCGCGCCGCGGGGATCGAAGAACTGCATCCGTCCGTCCTCGACCGAAAGCTGCTTGAGCGGATGGTATTTCAGGTCCGTGGGCGACACCGTCCACACCGCGTCATGGCCGCCATCGACCAGCTTCACGATGGTATCGCGCACATTGGCCGCCGTCCTCAGCGGCGAGGTGGGTTGCAGCATGACAACGATGTCGTAGATGCACCCGTCGATCCGCTCCATCTCGGTCAGGGCGTGCTGCAGAACGTCCCAGTCCCCCACCCGGTCGCCGGACAGCGCCTCGGGCCGGCGGAACGGCGCGGCAAGGCCGTGGGCCTCTGCCTCTGTCGCGATGCCCTCGTGATCGGTCGAAACCACGCGACGGTCGATCTCGTCCACGGCGGCAGCGATACCGGCGGCATGGGCGACGAGCGAGCGGCCCGCGACATGCCTGAGGTTCTTCAGCGGAATGCCCTTGGACCCGCCCCGGGCCGGCACGACAGCGAGAACGCGGCGTCCACCGATCATGCAACAAGAACCTTCCGGACATCCGCCAGAGCGTGACGCTCACCCGGCAAGCGATCGCCGACGGGAATGAAGCGCGCGCCGCATTCGGCCGCGCTGTCGCGATCGTCTTCGCCATCACCTATGACCACGATACGGCCGGGCGCCACGCCGCGCTCATGGATCAGCCGACGAAGCGTCTCGGGCTTCGTCGCCGGGCGGCCATGCAGACCATCGAAGAAATGCGCCCAGCCGCGCGCGGCGACCACTCGCTCCAGCGACACGAGCGGCGTGGCCGAACTGACGCGCAATTCGATCCCGTCCGACCGCAGCGCGTCGATCAGATCGACCGCCCCGGGGATCTCGGTGGCCGCCGCCACCCTGTCGTCCACAAGCCGCGTGTAGTCCTCGGCGATGCGATGCGCCTCGGTTTCCGGCAACCCGAGATGCGCGGCGAACCTCAAGGCCACGGAAAAACGGTCCGCGCCAGGGATCTTGCGTGCCTCCGCCATCGCCGCCGGTCCACCGTCGAACCGAGCCGCGATCACGTCGTAACCTTCGGACTTGATGGCGTTCGAGTCCACGAGCGTTCCGTCGAAGTCGAACACGACGATGTCGCAGCCGCGCGTCATCGGTTCCCGAGCGCCTCGTTCAGTTGGAAGCGGCCCCAGTGGTCGACGACCGTCTTGCGCTCGGCATGCTCGAGCCGGTTGATTGCCGGGTCACGATAGACGGAGTCGCCGCGATGGGCCGTCGTGGAGATCTCTTCGAAGATGCAGCCTGTCTCCGTCCAGAAGCGGTGCCAGACACCCGGCCGCACCGTCAGCGTGTCGCCGGGAACGAGCGTCCGCAACTGGCCGTCGAGCTCGATGTTGAGATCGCCATAGACGACGACGAAGGTCTCTTCCTTGAGCTTGTGGTAATGCAGCGGGTGCGATTGCCCCGGAAGCTGGACGAGGATCTTCTTGGCATAGTCACGATTGACGACGGTGATCAGGACGGCGCCGATCTCGTTGAACCTTTCAACCCCGTAATGGTGGGAATACTCGGTCGTGAAGTCGTGGTTGAGCGGCACGCGGGCCTTGGTCAGGAGCGCCTTGACCTCGTGGACGGCGCGCTTGAGCACGGTTTCGCGGCCGCGTTCCGGCACGGATACCGCGTCCGGGGTCAGCGGAGCGTCGGCGGCGATGGGATCGGTCGCCATCATGCCGTCGGTCCACGCGCCGGACGCGATCTGCCCCTCGCGACGCGGGAAGGCGAAATAGACGTCTTCGGCCCGGATCGCCTGCCCCTTCTCGATGGCCCTCCGCGCGAAGATGCCCCGCGCGAGACCGTCGATGGCCTCCGCCTCCTCGGGACGTGGTTCGCCGCGCTCCGGGCGACCGATGATCCTGCGCGCCCGCGTCCAGGCGGCCAGCCAGTCGCGGGTCTGGTCGGGCGTCG
Source organism: Rhodobacteraceae bacterium HLUCCO18 (assembly GCA_001314805.1). Lineage (GTDB taxonomy): Bacteria > Pseudomonadota > Alphaproteobacteria > Rhodobacterales > Rhodobacteraceae > Roseibacterium. The sequence goes on from LJSY01000020.1 coordinate 3,012, forward strand.
CGGAATAGGCGTTGAGCGTGATCTCGTCGGTGGGGACGCCCACATGACGCTCGAACATCTCGGCACCCAGTGCCTGCGCGAGCCCCACATGGACAGTATCGGCCGGGTTCTCGTGGGTGGACCAACCGATGACGACGCCCCGATATCGTTCCTTGAATTCCGCGATATTGCCGAGGTTGCAGGCGTCGTCGGGTGTCGGGTAGATTGATACGCAATGCATCAGCGCATAGTCGCAGGCGCGGTGCTGCAGAAAGCTGTTGAGCGCGTCCACCTCGTGAATGGTCAGCCCGCCGGTGGAGGCGATGACAGGCAGGCCCGACGCCGCCACACGCTCCAGTAATGGCCAGTCGGCGGCCGAGCAGCTCGCGACCTTGATGATGTCGAAGTCCATGCGCTCAATCTGATCGACCGAAGCCTCGTCGAAGGGCGTGCACATGCCCAGCATTCCCTGCGCCCGCGCCTCGGCCAGCATCTCCTCGTAGGCTTTCCAGGGCAGGCGCGTCGACAGGAAGCGCGGGACGTGCTTGTTGGTAGAGGATTTCCTGTCATCGGGATGCACGAAGTCCGGCAGGTCGCGGAACTGGAACTTCATCGCGGCGCGCACACCGGCCTCGGCGACCGCGGCGCCATGCTCGCGGATCACGCGTTTGCCATGGTCCACATCGCCCTGATGGTTGTTGGCCAGATCCAGCACGAAGAGGTCGCGGAAGTCGAACTTGTCGGGGGTCATGGCAGCCTCACTCCGTCGAAAGGGCTTCGGGACGGCAGCCCTTCGAATAATCGATGCCGACGCGCCGGCCGGTGCTGTCGCTGAGATGCGCAGCGGCGATCACCAGCATCGTGTCGAGCCCGCGGTCCAGCGAGATCGGGCTGTTGGCGCCGTTCTCAAGACAGGCATCTATATGGCCGAGCTCGCGGATGAAGTCGTCGGGCCGGGTCTTGGAGATATCGGTGGTGACGGCTTCGGCACCATCCGCAGCCTCGACGACACGGTCGATCCCGGGCTCGGCGCCGCACTGCCACTCCACGAAACCATCCTCGAACTGCATGCGGGCTGATTTGCGTGTCGGCTTGGTCACGACATCCTGCGTGCACTGACCGATCAGGCCGCTCTCGGATTCCAGGTGCAACGCGCAAAGCCTGTCATACTCGACGCGTCCATCCCGGACCCAGTCCATCCGCGCCGAGACCGTCGTGACCCGCCCGGCACCGATTTCATGGGCGAAATGCTGCCAGAGGTTGATCGCGTGGGAATGCTCGCCGCTGGCGCCGCCACCACGTGCGGAAAAGCCCAAGTAGGTCTCCCACGGTCCGGCAAGCCACGGGTGCGCGGCGAAGATGCCGCCCCAGTACTCGCGAAAATCCACGTCGAGGGTCGCGATCGCGCCGAGATCGCCCGAGGCCGCGCGCGCCGCCGCCTGTTCGGCAGCGGCCCCGACGACATGGTCGTAGCCGGTGAACACCCGCACGCCCGCCTGCGCCGCGGCCTCACGCAGGTCTTCGGCCCCTTCAAGCGCCGGACCGCAGAGCGGTTTCTCGACAAGGATCGCCGCGGGCTTCTCGTCCAGCGCGGCCATGGCCAGCTTCATGTGCACATCCGGCGGCGTGCCGATGCAAATGAGGTCGAAGCCGCCCCTGGGCGCGTCATCCGGCGCGCAAAGCGTGATCGCGTCGTCCCATGCGCCGTACCGGGCGGGATAAATCTCGTCACGGGTCCGTGCCAGTGCCGCGGGATCGATGTCGCAGATCGTGACCGACCAGCCCATCCTGCGGGAGGCATTGGCCAGATGATTGCCGATGGACCCGGCACCCACGATCTTGACGTTCGAAATCATCGCCGCTCTGCCCCCCCGTTTCCTCAGTTTGTTGGCAACGTGCTACAGAAATGCGCGTCTCGCTTCCAGATCATTCTTGCGGTTGAAGCCCGCTATCCCCCCCGCTAGCAGGAGCGGGAGGGGTAAGGAGCACCCGATGGTCAGTGCAAAGCCGAAGATCGCTTTCGTGGTGAGTTCGCAGCTCTTCGTGCGCAACTACTTCCGCACCGATGCGCTTTCGCGGCTGGAAGCGGAATGCGACGTGACCTTCCTCGTCTCGGACACGCTGACCGACATGGACCCGATCCAGCAGCCGGGGCGCAAGGTTGTCGTATACCAATCTGATCTGAGGAACCGTGCCCGACAGTACGATACCTACAAGGTGCTGATCCAGCGATATCGCTATCGCTCGAGCACCTTCCAGTTCCGCCTCGACCGCATGTTCGAACCCAAACGGACCCTGCGACGGCCGTTAACATCCCATCTCCTTCACAACCTCAATGCGCTGCGCGAACGCGTCGGGATCGTCTATCGTCGCACCCGTCTGCGGCTTCTTGCGACGTCGCCGATCTACGACCTCATCAAGCGGCGCAGGATCGACCGGCTGGAACCGGCGAGGGGGATCGCACGCGCCCTTGGGGAGGCCGACCCGGACCTCGTCGTGATGCCGTCGAGCGCATTCAATCCGGAGGGCAACGACGTTATCCGGCAATCCGAGCGCATGGGCAGGCCGACGCTGTTCCTGATCGACAACTGGGACAACCTGTCGTCGAAGTCTGTCATGCTCCTGCGCCCCGACCATCTCGGCGTCTGGGGAGAGCAGAGCGCGGAGCATGCCATGCGCATCCAGGATTTCGCGCCGAGCGAAGTGACCCTGCTGGGCACGCCGCGCTTCGACCGATACTTCGAGCTGCGCGGGACCGATTTGGCCCCGCCATTCGACTTTCCCTACATACTCTTTCTCGGCACCTCGCTCGCCTTCGACGAGGCCAGCGCGCTGGAGCATCTGGAGGGAGTCCTGAACCGCCATCCCGAGCGGTTCGAGGGCCTGCGCATCGTCTACCGTCCGCATCCCTGGCGCGAGAGCCGGGACACCATCGCGGGCCGTGGTCTGACCCGCGTCACGGTCGACCCGCAGGTGGCCGAGCAGTATCTCGGCAAACCCAGGGGCCTCGCCTTTCAGCCGGACCTCGACTACTACCCCGGCCTTCTGAAGAACGCCGAGATCGTTCTCGGCGGGCTGACCTCGATGCTGATCGAGGCCACGATCTTCGGGAAGGATTACGTCGCGCTGACCTATGACGACGGGATCAACATCACCAACCAGCGGACGGTTCTGGAACGCTCGGAACATTTCCGGGGGCTGGAACGCATCCCCTCCGTGGCGTTTTGCAAGACCCGTGAGGACGTCGAATGGCTCCTGCTTGCGGCCTGGGACAATCGCGGCGCGCGCAAGCTATCCGAGATCGATGCGGGCCGACGGTTCATCCTTCACGACGACGAAAGGCCCTACGCCGAGCGGCTGGCCGACCTGATCCGGACGCGGCTGGTGGCCGCCAGCAGGTGACCGCCTAGGTCCACTTCGCCACCGGCGGCAGGCTCATCAGCACCGCATTCGCGTCGTGCCCAGTCTCCAGCCCGAACTTGGTCCCCCGGTCATAAACCAGGTTGTACTCGGCATAGACCCCCCGGTGCACCAGCTGCGCCTCGCGGTCGGCCTCGGTCCATTCGCTATGCCGCCGCCGCTCCACACATGGCACGAAAGCCGGCAGGAAGGCGCGGCCGACGTCCTGGGTGAAGGCGAAATCCGCCTCCCAGTCGCCGGTGTTCAGGTCGTCGTAGAAAATACCGCCCACGCCTCGGGCACGGTGGCGGTGGGGGACATAGAAATACTCGTCCGCCCAGGCCTTGAAGCGGTCGTAATAGTCCGGTTGATGCCGGTCGCAGTGATCCTTCAGGACGGCATGGAAATGCGCCGTGTCCTCGTCATACTCGATCGCGGGGTTGAGGTCGGAACCGCCGCCGAACCAGTGCGCCACCGGCGTCCAGAACATCCGCGTGTTCATGTGCACCGCAGGGACATGGGGGTTCTGCATGTGGGCGACAAGGCTGATGCCAGAGGCCCAGAAGGTCGGGTCGTCCCTCAGCCCTTCCATGTTCTTGCGCGAGGACATGGCGGATACGGCCCGGTCACCCAGTTGGCCGTAGACCGTGGAGACGTTCACGCCCACCTTCTCGAAGACGCGCCCCCCGCGCATGACGCTCATCAGGCCGCCGCCCGCATCCGATCCGTCCTCGGAGCGGCGCTGTGTCTGAGACACCTCGAACCGGCCGGCGGGCGCGTCGCCGCCCTGCGCGTCCTCCAGCGCCTCGAAGGCCGAGACGATGTCGTCACGCAGGCTCCGGAACCAGGTCGAAGCCCGGGATTTGCGGTCGTCGAAAATATCCTTCATCGGGGCTCCCTCCGTCTCTCGACACGTCTCTCGTCTTCGGTTCGGTACCACTTTTGCGCGAAAAGAACCAAGTGAACAATCGTCGCCCGTGGGCGGGTCCAAGCTGAGCAGCCTCCGGGCATTCGCCCCGATCGGCCCTCGCGACATTCAACGGCCGCATCGCATATTCGACCATGGATTTTCCTGCAAACATAGCTTAGGCTTGCCTCAAAGCCGCTTCAGACGGCGACCATTAGGCAGAGCGAGCAGGTTTCGTGACGACCACGCGTTTGATGGCGCCGCTGACGGCGCTGATTATCCTTTTCTGCGTTGCCCTTTCCACGCCGGCGCGTGCGGCCCCTTATGCCGCCATGGTGATGGACGCCCGCACGGGTGAGGTGCTCCATTCCCGCAACGCGGATACGCGCCTGCACCCTGCGTCCCTGACGAAGATGATGACCCTCTATATCGCGTTCGAGGCCGTGCGGTTGGGCGAGATCGACCTCGACACGGAGGTCCGCATCTCCCGCGCCGCGGCCGCCGAACCGCCGTCGAAACTCGGCCTTCGCGCCGGGTCCACGATCCGCTTCCGATTTCTCATCCGCGCCTCGGCGATCCGCTCGGCCAATGACGCCGCCACCGCCATCGCCGAGGCGATCTCGGGCTCGGAGGCAGCCTTCGCGCGGCGCATGAACCGCACCGCGCTGGCGCTCGGCATGACGCGCACGACCTTCCGCAACGCCCACGGGCTGACCGAGGACGGCCACATGTCCACCGCGCGTGACATGACGCTTCTGGGGCGGCGGATGGTCTACGACTACCCGCAATACTACAACATCTTCTCCCGACGGGAGGACAGCGCGGGGATCGCGCAGGTCCGCAACACCAACCGCCACGTGCTGAATGCCTATGCCGGCGCCGACGGGATCAAGACCGGCTACACCCGCGCGGCGGGATTCAACCTCGTGGCCTCGGCGCAGCGTGGGCAGGAACGTATCATCGCGACCGTGTTCGGCGGCCAGTCCGCCGCGTGGCGAAACCAGCGCATCATGGAGCTTCTGGACATGGGTTTCGCCCGCGCGCCCAGTCACGCCACGATACGTATTGCCGGCCTGCCGCAATACGATGACGACGGCCCCTCCAGCCATTCGGTTCGGCCCACCGGGCTTGTTGCGCGCAGCCCCCGGCCCATGCCACGGAGCCTCGCGGCGCCGGAGCCCGCGCTTGTCGCGGCGATCGGCGAGGCGGTGCAGGAAGCCGTGAGCCGGGCGACCCCGGAACCCGCGCCGCGGCCCTCCGCGGTCGCGCCGGAAGCGGTCGCGCGCGCCCTGACCGAGGCGCTGGAGCCCGTGCCTGAGGCGCCCGCACCCGGCCTGCCCGAAGCGACCGTGGCGGCAGCCCCCCTGCCCCGCCCCGACGCGCAGGCAAGCTTCGCCGCGCCACCGACGCCGGCCCCCGCCGTGGCCGAGGTCGTGATGCGCGCCTCTTCCACCGGCTCGCGGCTCTACGGTGTTTCTCTGGGACGGCAGAATTCGCATCACGCCGCCGAACGACTGCTGCTGCAGACCGCGCTGGCGGAGCTTGGAACCTTCGACGATGCGCTCAGGCGCGTGGTTCAGCGACAGGACGGGTACGAGGCACGGTTTGCGGGGATGACCGAAGATCAGGCGACGCGCGCCTGCGCGCGGCTTGCGGTGCGCAACTTGGCCTGCGAGACCTTCGGGCCCTGAGACGCGATCACGACCTGGGCCCCGTCACGACCTGGTTCCCGTCACGGCCTGGGCCCTGTCACGACTTGGGCCCTGTCATGACTTGGGCTTGTCGTCGTAATCGTCACTGAGGATGCGGTTCGCGTCACCCTCGGGGTCCTCGAACTGGCCTCGCCTGAGCATCCAGAAGAACGCGCCCAGCCCGACGATGCCCAGAAACAGGCTGACCGGGATCAGGATACCGAGGACGTCCATCAGGCGCTCACTTCAATCGCAGGGCGTTGAGCGAGACCGTAATGGAAGACAGCGACATGGCCAAGGCTGCGATCAGCGGCGTGGCGAGACCGGCAATGGCCAGCGGAACCGCCAGAACGTTGTAGACGGTCGCGATGGTGAAGTTCTCGCGGATGCGGCGCGCCGCCGATGTCGAGGTCGTGTAGGCATCCGCGATGGGCGCGAGGCTACGGCCCATCAGGACCATGTCCGAGGCCGTGCGCGCGGCATCGAGCGCCGAGGCCGGCGAGATCGAGACATGGGCCGCGGCCAGCGCGGCGGTATCATTCAGACCGTCGCCCACCATCAGAACGCGCGCGCCCTCCTCGGAAAGCTGCGCCACAAGCGCGGCCTTTTCCTGCGGCAGCGCCTCGGCGATGACCTCCTCGATGCCGATGCGGTCGGCGAAGGACTGCACGGCGCCGCGCGTGTCGCCCGACAAAAGGATCACGCGTCGGCCCGAGGCCTTGAGCGCGGCGACCGTCTCGGCCGCGCCCTCGCGCAAGGTGTCGGTGAAGCGGATCGCACGCGGGGCGTCGTCGCCCAGCTTGAGGAAGGTCGCGGTCACGTCGGGGGCCTCCGCGCCAACCCAGGCCGCGCGCCCAAGGCGCACCGGCTTGCCGCGCCAAATGCCTTCCACGCCGTATCCCGGCGCCTCGGTCGCGCCCTCGATGCGGGCAGGGCGCAGGCCGCGCGCGCGCAGGGCCCCGGACAGCGCCTCGGCCAGCGGGTGCGAGGACGCCTCGGCCAGAGCCAGCGCAACGCCCATCGCCTCGTCGGGATGGCTGTCGAGGCCCACGGGTTCCGGCGCGCCGGTGGTCAGCGTGCCGGTCTTGTCGAAGACAACCGTGTCGGCCTCCGACATCCGCTCCAGCGCGGTGCCGTCCTTGATCAAGAGCCCCTTGCGGAACAGGCGCCCCGAGGCCGCCGTCGTCACCGCGGGCACCGCGAGGCCCAGCGCGCAGGGGCAGGTGATGATCAGAACCGCGGCCGCGATGTTGAGCGAGATGCGCAGATCCTGCGTGTAGATCCACCAGCCCACGGCCGCGAGAACGGCAAGGATATGAACACCCGGCGCGTAGAGCTTGGCGGCCTGATCCGCGAGCGAGTTGTAGTTCGCGCGCCCGGATTCCGCCACGGCCACCAGATCGGCGATCCGGTGCAGCGACGTGTCGCGCCCCGCCGCGCGCACCTCTACCATCAGCGGGCCCGTCAGATTGACCTCGCCGGCGCTGACCTCAGTGCCGGGACCGGCATAGACCGGAAGGCTTTCGCCCGTCATCAGCGAGCGGTCGAGCTCGGACTGGCCCTCCGTCACGATGCCGTCGACCGGTATGCGCCCGCCGGGTTTGACCCGCACGATATCGCCCACGGCAAGCTCCGCTGCCGCGACGGTTTCCTCGCCGCTTGCGGTCACGCGAAGGGCGCGCGGCACCTCGAGCGCGGCCAGTTCCTGCGCCGCCGAGCGCGCCGAGGCGCGTGTGCGGTGGTCGAGATACCGCCCGCCCAGCAGGAAGAAGCACAGCATGATCGCGGCGTCGAAATAGGCATGATGCCCCGACATCATCGTCTCGTAGAGCGACGTGCCCACCGCCAGAACGATCGCGAGCGTGATCGGCACGTCCATGTTGAGCCGCCCGCCCCTGAGCGCGCCCCAGGCCGAGACGTAGAACGGCCGGCCCGAGAACACGACCGCCGGGATCGCGATGGCCGCGCTGATCCAGTGCATCATGTCGCGGGTGACGCCCTCCGCCCCGGCCCAGACGGCCACGGACAGGAGCATCACGTTCATCATCGCGAAGAAGGCCACGGCAAGCCGCATGAGAAGGTCGCGGCCTTCCCGGTCGGCATCGGTCGTGGCCAGCACGCCCGGGTCGAGCTCATGCGCCTCGTAGCCGGCGCGCTCCAGAAGCTGCGTCAGGTCATGGGCCGTGATCTCCGGCGCAGCCTCGACGGCGGCGCGGCGGAGCGTCAGGTTGACCCGCGCCGAACGCACGCCGGGAAGCGCGTTCAGCGCCCTCTCGACGCCCGAGATGCATCCCGCGCAATGGATGCCCGGCAGCGACAGCATCAGCGTCGCGTCCTTGGGCAGTTCCGCCAGATGCTCGGCCGCCGGCGCGACATTGCAGGCCGCACAGGCACCGGGTTTGGGGTGTTCGAAGGTGGCGGTCATGTGTGCGCCATCGGGGTCCTAGCCCCGCAGCTCGAAGGTGATGTTGCGCCGGTACTCGGTGCCGTCGCGCGCCATGCCGGTCAGCCGCAGGCGCCAGCGCCCCTCGCTGACCGAGACCGGCGCGGTGAGCGTGCCGTTCGGCCCGCGGGTGAGCACGAGTTGCTGATCCTCGAGGCGGCTTGTCGGACGGGTCAGAAGCGCATCAAGCTCGGCGGGGTAGACCGGGCGCCCGTAATCGTCGACCAGCGTCAGGATAAGCGTGTCGCCGTCCAGCCCCACGGACGCGTCCCAGCCCAGCGCCTCCTGCGCGTCGCGGCGGATGTCGAAGGTCTGGCTGTCGGCGTAGCTCGACGAGACTTCCATGCCGGGGAAGGTGGAAATGGCGTTGTAGGCCATGAAGAGGTTCACACCGATGATTGTGCCGAACATGGTCACGAAGATCGCAAGGACCTTCTTGCCCGTCAGTTCGCGCCCCCCTTTGGACGCCTCCGCTTCGCTGCTCATTCCAGATCCCTCCCGAAGAATGTGGTGTCCTGATGGGTGCGCGTCGTGGTGCTCAGGTCCTCGACCCAGAACCTGAAGTCGGTAAGGTTGCTGTCGGCCGCCTCGCTTCCCGGGGGCGCGATCACATAGACCCGCTGAAGATGCGTGCTGTCGGCGGGCACGTTCACGATATTGCCCTGCTGCCCCTCAAGCTCGACCTCGAAGGGCTGATCCGAGGCCAGCGTGATCTCGAAATCGGTGGGCTGGTGGGTCATGTTGCGGATCCGCACGTCATAGGTGTTGCGGATCGACCCGTCCGACAGCGTCACGAATTGCGGGTTGCGCACCGGCGCGACCGTCATGTCGATGTCCGACCGGACGAACAGCGCCACCACGAGGCCGATGCCCACCGCGGACCACAGCGCGGTGTAAATGATCGTGCGCAGGCGGAAGACGTGCTTCCAGACCGGTTTTTTCGGGTTGCCGGCGCGTTCGTTCGCCTCGTCGGTCAGCGCCATGTAGTCGATCAGGCCACGCGGCTTGCCGATCTTGTCCATGATCTCGTCACAGGCGTCGATGCACAGCGCGCAGGTGATGCATTCCAGCTGCTGACCGTCGCGGATGTCGATGCCCACCGGGCAGACATTCACGCAGGCCATGCAGTCGATGCAATCGCCAAGCTCGTCCGTGCCAGTGCGGCTCGACGAGGTGTCGCCCGGCTCGAGGCCGTCAACGCGCGGCCCCGCCGCGTAGCTCGTGGCGATGGCGCTTTCGGCCTTTTCGCGGCGGCGCTTGCCCTTGCCGCGCGGCTCGCCGCGCCAGTCGCGATAGGCCACCGTGATCGTGTCCTCGTCCATCATCGCGGCCTGGATGCGCGGCCAAGGACAGGCATAGATGCAGATCTGTTCGCGCATGAAGCCGCCGAAGACGAAGGTCGTCGCCGTCAGGATTCCGATCGTGACATAGGCGACCAGGGCGGCCTGCCCGGTGACGAGATCCACGAGAAGCGTCGGAGCGTCGGCGAAGTAGAACACCCAAGCCCCGCCGGTGGCCACGGCGATGGCGAGCCAGGCCGCGTATTTGGTCACGCGCAGGCGAAGCTTGCGGACATCCCAGTCCGAGCGCCAGAGCCTGAGGCGCGCGTTGCGGTCGCCCTCGATCCAGCGTTCCACGGTAAAGAAGAGGTCCGTCCAGACCGTCTGCGGGCAGGCATAGCCGCACCAGACCCGGCCCAGCGCCGAGGTGAACAGGAAGAGGCCGAGCCCGGCCATGATCAGCAGGCCCGCGACGAAGTAGAACTCGTGCGGCCAGATCTCGATCCAGAAGAAGAAGAAACGCCGGTTCGCGAGGTCCAGAAGCACCGCCTGGTCGGGCAGGTTCGGGCCACGGTCCCAGCGGATCCAGGGCGTCACGTAGTAGATGCCGAGGGTGACGATCAGGATGATCCACTTGAGGTTCCGGAACGTGCCGCTGACCCGTTTGGGGAAAACGGGCTCGCGTGAAACGTAGAGCTTCTGCGGCTCTTCGGTCGTGCTCATGATGGAATCACCCTTAGGTTGAGTAGTGTCCGTTCTGCGCAGGGTCGGTTGTAGGATGCGCGTCCCTCCAGCCTCTTTGACGTGGATCAACCGGGGTGCCCGCACAATTGGCTGCGACAATTAATCCGGAACGAGAACCGCCCCACCTCGGCGTCGAGGCAGGGCGGGGAATGGAAGGCACCGGTCCCGTAGGAAACGCGCGAACAGGACCGGGACCGGTGCCGATCCAGCGACCGGGAGGGGCCGCCGGACCTGATGGAGCGGGGCCTACTGGCCGCCGCCCAAGCTGTGAACGTAGACGGAGACCGCGCGGACCTCCGGCTCGGAAAGTCGACCCGCGTCCGAGGCCTCCGCCGACCACGGCGGCATGACCCCGAAGCGGGAGTAGCGCACCGTGTGTTCGATGGCCTCTTCCGACCCGCCGTAAAGCCAGATCGCATCCGTCAGGTTCGGCGCGCCGAGGAACTGGTCGCCCGAGCCGTCATCCATGTGACACGACGCGCAGTTGTCGTAGAACACCTGCCCGCCGAGATCGACCACGGAACCGTCGTGGTCCTGGCCCGAGATGTTGCGGACATACTGCACGACCGCCGTTATCTCTTCGTCGGTCAGGATGTCGTCGAAGGCCGTCATCTCCGAGTAGCGGGAGTTCATGTCATCCTCGTTCCGGATGCCATGGGCCACCGTCAGGTAGATCTCGTCGACGGTCCCGCCCCAGAGCCAGTCGTCGTCCAGCAGGTTCGGGTAGCCCGAGGCCTGGACGCCGGCCGCGCCCGATCCGTGGCACTGCGAACACCAGGTCGCGAATATCGCCGCCCCGCCCTGGATCGCGTAATTGTAGAGATCCGGGTTGTCGTTGGGGTTGATCGCGGCCAGTTCGACATCGGCGATGCGCGTCCGGATATCGGCGTTCATCTCCTCGAAACGCTGGATGTCCTCGGCCACGTTCGCCCGCGTCGAGAACCCGAGAAGGCCGGGTGTCGCGCCATTGACCAGCGGCCATGCGGGATAGAGGACGGTATATCCGATCCCCCAGATGATCGTGGCATAGAAGGTCCACAGCCACCAGCGTGGCAACGGGTTGTTGAACTCCTTGATCCCGTCCCAGACGTGGCCCGTCGTGTCGGGATCGCCCTCCAGGAGCTTCTGCTCGTCGGGGTGCTCGTTCTTGTGCTCGCTCATTGCCGCGCCTCCTTGAAGGGCTCTTTCCGGTCCGGCGCGTCGTCGGTGGCCGGCTTGTCGTCGTAGCGGAACGGGATGTCGGCCGTTTCGCGGTGCAGGCTGCGGCTTCCGGGGCGGAACGTGTAGGCGATCACGCCCAGGAACACGAGGAGCATGAACATCGCCCCCCAGCTGCGCGCGATGACCTGCAGGATGGTGTAGGTGTCTTCCATCGTCGAGGTTCCCCCTTACCGGCTGATGGAGGCTTCTTCTTCGGAGAAGGTCGAGAAGTCGACCAGCGTTCCGAGCATCTGGAGATAGGCGATCATCGCGTCCATCTCCGTCACTTGCGGGTTCCCGTCGAAATCGCGCTGCTGCGCGCCGGGATAGCGTTCGACCACACCGCCATCACCGAAATCGGTCGCCTGCTGGACAAAGTCGAAGCGGGCGTTTTCGATCATCTCGTCGGTATAGGGCACGCCCACCATGCGGTGCGTGCTCATCAGGTCGGCAATGTACTCTCCGTCAAGTTCGCGGTCGGCGAAATACGCGTAGGACGGCATCACCGATTCCGGCACCACCGACTGCGGGTCGATGAAATGGTCGTAGTGCCATTCATCCGAATAGCGGCCACCGACACGGGCGAGGTCGGGCCCCGTCCGCTTGGAGCCCCACTGGAACGGATGGTCGTACTGGCTTTCGGCCGCGAGGGAGTAGTGCCCGTAGCGTTCCACCTCGTCCCGCATGGGCCGGATCATCTGGGAGTGGCAGACGTAGCACCCCTCCCGGATGTAGATCTCGCGGCCGGCGAGCTCGAGCGGAGAGTAGGGGCGCATGCCGTCGACGTCCTCGATCGTGTTCTCCAGGTAGAAGAGCGGCGCGATCTCCACGATCCCCCCCACCGTGACGACCAGGAAGCTGAGCGCCAGAAGGAGGGTCGCGTTCGTCTCGATCTTCTTGTGACCTTCGAAATTGGCCATCTCTCAGACCCTCCTTATTCTGCGGGTGCCGCGATGGGGGCGTCCTTGCGGACCTCGCCCTTCTTCACGGTCATCCAGAGGTTCCAGCACATGATCAGCGCGCCGGTGAGGAACATCACACCGCCCAGGGCACGGACCACATACATCGGGAATTTGGCGGCAACGGTGTCGGCGAAGGAGTTCACGAGGAACCCTTGATCGTCCACTTCACGCCACATCAGGCCTTCCATGATACCGGTAACCCACATCGACGCGGCGTAGAGCACGATGCCGATGGTGGCGAGCCAGTAGTGCCAGGACACGGCCGACAGGCTGTAGAGCCGCTGGCGGTTCCACAGTTTCGGGAAGAGGTAGTAGAGCATCCCGAAGGTGATCATGCCGTTCCAGCCCAGCGCACCCGAGTGAACGTGACCGATCGTCCAGTCGGTGTAGTGCGACAGCGAGTTGACCGCGCGGATCGACATCATCGGGCCTTCGAAGGTGGACATGCCGTAGAAGGCGACCGAGGTGACCATCATCCGCAGGACGGGGTCGGTCCTGAGCTTGTCCCATGCCCCCGACAGGGTCATCAGGCCGTTGATCATGCCGCCCCAGGAGGGCATCCACAGGATGATCGAGAACACCATGCCCAGCGTCGAGGCCCAGTCGGGCAGCGCGGTGTAATGCAGGTGGTGCGGACCGGCCCAGATATACAGGAAGATCAGCGCCCAGAAGTGGATGATCGACAGCTTGTAGCTGTAGACCGGCCGCTCGGCCTGCTTGGGGATGAAGTAGTACATCATGCCCAGGAAGCCCGCCGTCAGGAAAAAGCCCACGGCGTTGTGGCCGTACCACCACTGGGTCATGGCGCTCTGGACGCCGGACATCACGTGAACCGAGCGCGAGCCGAAGATCGACACCGGGATCGTGAGGTTGTTGACCACATGCAGCATCGCCACCGTGACGATGAAGCTCAGCAGGAACCAGTTGGCGACGTAGATATGCGGCTCCTTGCGCTTCAGGAGCGTGCCGACGAAGACCGCGAGGAACGCGACCCAGACGATGGTCAGCCACAGGTCGGTGTGCCATTCGGGCTCGGCGTATTCCATGCTCTGCGTCGCGCCGAGCAGGTAGCCCGTGGCCGCCATGACAATGAAGAGCTGGTAGCCCCAGAACACGAACCACGTGAGGTTTCCGCCCCACATCCGCGCGGCCGATGTGCGCTGCACGATATAGAAGGAGGCCGCCAGAAGCGCGTTGCCGCCGAAGGCAAAGATCACCGCCGAGGTGTGAAGGGGACGAAGGCGCCCGAAGTTCAGATACCCCTGCGCCCAATCGAAGTTGAGTACCGGAAAGGCCAGCTGGAAGGCGATGAAGACACCGACCAGAAAGCCGACGACGCCCCAGAAGGCTGTCGCGATAGCGGCGGCACGGACGGGACCGTCCATGTATTCATGCGTCGGCACCGGTACTGCCGGTTCCCCCATGCGCCGGAGCGTATAAAGGAAAAGGCCGCTCGCTACGACCATGAACAGCAACATGTGAACCATGTATGCCACGTCCCGTGCGTAGTTGGCTGCGATAGCCGCACACACAACGACGACGCCCAGGATCACGAGCTTAAGGTAATCAAGCATTGATCGTCCCTTCGCGATGCCCCGGTTCAGGTGGACCCGATACGACTCGGGCGCAGCCTTCCGGGACTGTTCCATCTGATCTCCACATCGCGGATGAAACCGACCGAGGCCTTGATCCATGTCAAAACCTCAGGTTGAGCGCTTGACGCAGGTCAAGGTGCCGCACCGGAGACGCGCCTATCAGGAAAAATGAAGACAACGAGGAGGTTTCGATGGCCTACAAGAGCATTCTCACCATCCTGACGGAGGCCGATGACATGGCCCCCGTGCTGGATGCCGCGATCAGCATGGCACAAGACGCCGGAGCGCATCTGGACGTGCTGTGCCTGGGCATCGATCGCACGCAGACCGGCTATTATTTCGCCGGGGCGACCGCGATGATGTACGAGGAAACCCTCGCGCAGGCTCAGGCCGAGGCGACGCGTCTCGAAAAGGCCGCACGGGAGCGGCTGGACCGCACCGACCTGAGTTGGGGCGTCGAGGCGATGGTCACCCAATCGGCCAGCGTCACGACGGTCGTGGCGCGCAAGGCCCGTTTTGCCGACCTGGTCATCCTGCCCAAGCCCTATGGCGGCGACCTACCCGCCGACGCCCCCGTGATCGTCGAGGCTGCCATGTTCCAGGGCCAGGCTCCGGTCATCGTGCTGGCCGGGGATGCGACACATGCGCTCCACGCCAAGCGGATAGTCATCGCCTGGAACGAATCCTCCGAAGCGATGGCCGCCGTGCGCCGCGCCCTGCCGCTCCTCGTGAAGGCCGATCAGGTCAGCATCTGCATGGTGGCGCCCGAGCGGCACGGCTCGCAGACGGCCGATCCCGGTGTGGAGCTGTCGCAGATGCTCAGCCGACACGGCGCGAATGTCGAGATCTGCCTCCTGCCACAGACCCTGACCCGGGTCAGCGAGGTCATCGCCCGCCATGTCGAGGACATCGACGCCGATCTTCTCGTGATGGGCGCCTACGGCCATTCGCGCTTCCGCGAGGCGATCCTCGGCGGGGCCACGCGCAACATGCTGGAACACGCAACGGTGCCTGTCCTGATGGCGCATTGAGGCGCGGGCCGGAAATTGCTGGCCCGGCGATGCGCATCGCCGGGCCTGTCCCATGTCACGAAGGTCGGATGGCGACGCGGTTTCGAAAGCCCCTGGCCGTGCGTCCGAGGCGTCAGCTCAGGATGCCGCCGTCGCTGTCGTCGCCCGTTTCGTCGAGCAGAATGTCGAAATCCGGGATCACGATGTGGCGCTTGCCCTCGAGACGGATGACACCGTCCTTCTTCAGTCCCGACATCTGCCGGCTCACCGTCTCCAGCGTCAGGCCCAGATAGTCCGCCATCGCCTCCCGTGTGAGCGGCAGGTCGAAGGCCACCTCGCCCATGCCGCCATAGCCGCTCAACGTCGCGTCGCGGCGCGCGATGATCGACAGGAAACTCGCGATTTTCTCGCGTGCGGTCTTGCGCCCCAGAAGCAGCATCCACTCCCGCGCGGCGTCCAGTTCGTCGAGCGTCATCTCGAGGAGCCGATGCGCGATGTGCGGCGTTTCGTCCATCAATCCGAGGAAAGGCGTCCGGCGAAAACAGCACAGCTGCAGATCCGTCGTCGCGGTCACGTCGTAGGGCGCCGATTCGCGATTCGGGCGGCCGAGGAAATCCGATGGAAGAAGGAGGCCCACCATCTGGCGGCGGCCATCCTCCATCGTCTGCGTGAGGGACGCGACACCGCGCACGACCGAGGCCACGAAGTCCATGGAGTCACCCGCCCAGACGATCGTCTGCCCAGCTTCGTAACTCCTGTAATATTTGATTGCCTCAAGCTTTTCGAGCTCATCCGTCTCGCACCTGGCGCAGACCGCGCGGTGGCGGATCGGGCAGTCGGCGCATTGGGCCTGGGGGAATGCGAGCTGCTTGCTGGGCATCAGATGTCCTCCGGTCGGAGCCGC
The DNA here is from genome assembly GCA_001314805.1 of Rhodobacteraceae bacterium HLUCCO18. Lineage (GTDB taxonomy): Bacteria > Pseudomonadota > Alphaproteobacteria > Rhodobacterales > Rhodobacteraceae > Roseibacterium. Next base: position 19,126 of record LJSY01000020.1, read on the forward strand.
AATTCTCACTTGATCCACATCAATGTGAGAGCGCTCATTCTACCTTTAGTAGTATCCCAATGGAGCCTCTTTCGCAACTTCGCCGCTTGGGCCTTTTCGACGCCAGGGTGCCTCGATACACCAGCTATCCACCGGCGACAAAGTTCTCGAATGACGTCACCGCGGACGTCTTCCGGTCCTGGGTTCGGCAGATCCCCGAGGGGTCCGCAATCTCGGTTTACGCGCATGTCCCGTTCTGTCGGCGGTTGTGCTGGTTCTGCGCCTGCCGGACGCAGGGCACGCGCACCGACGCGCCGGTCATCGCCTATGTCGAAACGCTCCGGCAGGAGGTGGCAAACCTCAAGGCGATCCTTCCCGACGGAGTACGGATCGCCCGGCTGCACTGGGGCGGCGGCACGCCGACGCTACTGCAGCCCGACTTGATGCGGGAACTGGCCACCACGATCACCGATGCAATGCCGCTGACCGAGGGCGCGGAGTTCTCCGTCGAGATCGACCCCAACGAGATCGACGAGCCGCGCATGACAGCCCTCGCCGAGATCGGCATGAACCGCGCCTCGATCGGGGTTCAGGATTTTGACGACGACATCCAGCAGGCCATCGGCCGCATCCAGGGCTACGAGGTCACGCGCAACACGGTCGAGGCGCTCAGGGCACATGGAATCCAATCGCTGAACGCGGATATCCTCTATGGCTTGCCGCACCAGAACCAGGCGCGGATCGCCGAAAGCGTCCAGATGCTCCTGTCGCTGTCGCCGGACCGCGTCGCGCTTTACGGCTACGCCCATGTGCCGTGGATGGCCAAGCGTCAGGCCATGATCCCGACGGACGCGCTCCCCACCCCTGAGGAGCGGCTGCACCTCTACAACACCGCGCGGCGGCTGTTCCTTTGGGACGGCTATGACGAGATCGGTATCGACCATTTCGCGCGTCCTACGGATTCGATGGCCGTCGCCGCGCGCACCGGGCATCTTCGGCGGAATTTCCAGGGCTACACCGACGACACCTGCGACGTGTTGATCGGTCTTGGCGCCTCGGCGATCTCGAAGTTCCCGCAAGGCTACGCCCAGAACGCCAGCGCGACGGCGCATTACCAGGCTTCGGTGCGCGACGGACAGATGGCCACGGGCCGCGGCCATGCCTTCAAGGGCGACGACACGTGGCGCGGACGCATGATCGAGATGTTGTTGTGCACTTTCACGATCGACGGCGCTGAAATCAGCCGCGAGTACGACGTCGATGCGAAGATCCTGTCACAGCTGTTTCGCACGGCGGCCGAGGCCTATCCGGAGATGACGCGCGTGACCGATGAAGGTTTCGAGATCCTCGAGAAAGGCCGCCCGCTGGCGCGGATGATCGCCCGGATCTTCGACGGCTACGAGATGCGCGCCGAAGGCCATTCCGCCGCGTTCTGACGCGCCACACCTTCCCGTTTCAAGTAATGAGAATCGCGCGGGCCTGCGTTACGCGGCAGTGCCCGCCGTGTTCCCGAAAGCCGCACGCATCAACTCCCGCGTGTAATCATGCTTGGGGTTGCGGAACAGCGCCTCGGTCGAACCAGTCTCGACCACGTCGCCCTGCTTCATGACGATGACCTTGTGGCTCAGCGCACGCACGACCTTCAGATCGTGACTGATGAACAGGTAGGCGAGGCCGTGATCGGCCTGCAACCTCCGGAGAAGCTCCACGATCTGGACCTGCACGGTCATGTCGAGCGCGCTTGTCGGTTCATCGAGCACGACAAGACGCGGGCGCAGGATCATGGCGCGCGCGATCGCGATACGCTGCCGCTGGCCGCCGGAAAACTCGTGCGGATAGCGGTCCATCATCGACGGGTGCAGCCCCACCTCCTGCAGGATCTCGGCCACGCGCATGCGCCGCTCGCCGCGCGCGATGCCATGCACGGCAAGACCTTCGGACACGATCTGCTCGATGGTCATGCGCGGGCTGAGGCTCCCGTAGGGGTCCTGGAACACCACCTGCATCTCCCGGCGGGTGTCCTTCAGCTCGCGGGATTTCAACCCCTGGATATCGCGGCCCATGAACACCACCGGCCCGTCCGAGGAGATCAGCCGAAGCACCGCCAGCGCCAGCGTCGTCTTGCCCGACCCGCTTTCGCCGACGATGCCCAGCGTCTCGCCCTCGCGCACGTTCACCGTGGCCGCGTTGACGGCCTTCACATGGCCCACCGTGCGGCGCAGCAGGCCGCGGTGAATGGGGAACCAGACGCGCAGCGCGTCGGTGGACACGATCTCGGCCGCGTCCTCGGGCACCGGTTCCGGCCCGCCGGTCGCCTCCGCGGCCAACAGCTTTCGCGTGTAGGGATGGCGCGGATCGTCGAAGATTTCGGCCGTCATGCCCTGCTCCACGATAAGCCCGTCCTTCATCACGCAGACCCGGTCGGCGATCCGCCGCACGATGGTCAGGTCATGGGTGATGAACAGAAGGCTCATGCCCAGATCGCGCTTCAGCTCGGCCAGAAGTTCGAGGATCTGCGCCTGGATCGTGACGTCGAGTGCGGTGGTCGGTTCGTCCGCGATCAACAGCTTGGGGTTGTTGGCGAGCGCCATCGCGATCATCACGCGCTGCCGTTGCCCGCCCGACAACTGGTGCGGATAGGCGCCGAGCCTGCTTTCGGGGTCGCGGATGCCGACGCGGTTCAGAAGCTCGACGATGCGCGCCCGCGCCTTCGCGCCGCCGAGCCCCTGGTGCAGCGCGAGGCTCTCGGCGATCTGCTTTTCCAGCGTGTGCAGCGGGTTGAGCGAGGTCATCGGCTCCTGGAAGATGAAGCTGATGTCATTGCCACGCACGGCGCGCAGGCCGGCCTCGGACGCGCCGATCATCTCGGTCCCGTCATAGCTGATCGACCCGGCCAGTTCGGCGGTGTCCGGCAGAAGCGACACGGTCGAAAGCGCCGTGACCGACTTGCCGGACCCGCTTTCACCCACCAGCGCGACGGTCTCGCCGTGGTCGACGGTGAAGGTGACGCCGCTCACGGCCTCGGTCGCGCCGAAGCGCACGGTCAGGTTTCGCACGTCGAGGATCGGCCGGGTCATGTCACGCGCTTTTCCTGTAGCATGGCATCCGCCCCCTCGGGTTTCGCCGTGGGTCCGTCGCCGCCATCGCCCCCGCCGTGGCCTGAGAATGTCTTGCGCGGGTCGAACGCGTCGCGGACGCCCTCGAAGACGAAGACCAGAAGCGACAGCATGATCGCGAAGGTGAAGAAGGCGGTGAAGCCCAGCCACGGCGCGTTGAGGTTGTTCTTGGCCTGAAGCGTCATCTCGCCCAGCGACGGCGCCGAGGAGGGCAGGCCGAAGCCGAGAAAGTCGAGCGAGGCCAGCGCCCCGATCGTGCCCGTCACGATGAAAGGCAGGAAGGTCAGCGTCGCGACCATGGCGTTGGGCAGGACGTGGCGGAACATGATGGTCAGGTTCCCCACGCCCAATGCGCGGGCGGCGCGGACATATTCGTAGTTCCGCGCCCGCAGGAATTCCGCGCGCACCACGCCCACGAGGCCGGTCCAGCCGAATAGCACCATCAGGAACACCAGAAGCCAGAAGTTCATCGTGAAAATGGCCGATATGATGATGATGATGTAAAGGCTGGGCGTGGAATTCCAGATCTCGATGATGCGCTGAAAGATCAGGTCGAGAACGCCGCCGTAATAGCCCTGCGCGGCACCCGCCGCGATGCCGATGACCGAGGTCAGGAAGGTCACGACCAGCGCGAAACTGACCGACAGCCGAAAGCCGTAGATCACCCGCGCCAGCACGTCGCGCGCCGTGTCGTCGGTTCCGAGCCAATGGTCCCCATCCGGCGGCGAGGGCGCCGAGCGTCCGAGGTCGTTCACCGTGTTGTAGCTGTAGGGGATGAGCGGCCAGATCAGCCAGCCCTGCTCCACCTCCGAGCCGGCGAAAGTACCGGTTTCCTGCACCTCTTCGATGACGCCTTCGGGATCGTCCCAGCAATCCTCGAGCCCGCCCGAGACGATCAGGCACTGCACCTCGATGTCGCGATAGACCGCCTCGGTGCGGAAATCCCCGCCGAATTCCGTCTCGGAGTAGAAGTTGAAGATCGGCGTGTAATAGCCGCCCTGGTATTGCACGAGGATCGGCTTGTCGTTGGCGATAAGCTCCGCAAACAGGCTCAGCCCGTAGAGCAGAAGAAAGAGCCAGAGCGACCAGTAGGCGCGGCGGTTGGCCTTGAAATTTTCCCACCGGCGGCGGTTCAGCGGCGACAGCCAGCCGCGCCGGGGCGGTGGTGCCAGACCTGGCGGCGTCGGACGCAGCAACGGTTCGGGATCGATGCGCGGCCGCGCGGGATGCGCTTCGTCATCGTGGTCCAGATCGGGGCGGTCTCTCCAGGCCATCGCCTCAGGTCTCCCGCGTCTCGAAATCGATGCGCGGATCGATCCACACATACATCAGGTCCGAGATGATGTTCACCAGCAGGCCGATGAGGCCGAAGGCGAAGAGCGTGCCGAAGATGACCGGGTAATCCCGCCTGACCGCCGCCTCGAAGGCAAGCCTCCCCAGACCGTCGAGCGAAAAGATCGTCTCGATGATCAGGCTTCCGCCGAAGAAGACACCCACGAAGACGGCCGGGAAGCCCGCGATCACGATCAGCATCGCGTTGCGGAACACGTGACCGTAGAGCACCCGGTTTTCCGTCAGGCCCTTGGCCTTGGCAGTCATCACGTATTGCTTCTTGATCTCGTCGAGAAAGCTGTTCTTCGTCAGCAGCGTCAGGGTCGCAAAGGCCGAGATCGTGGAGGCCAGAACCGGCAGGGTGATGTGCCAGAAATAGTCTGCCACCTTGCCCAGCGCGCTCAGCTCGTCCCAGTTGTCCGAGGTCAGCCCCCTGAGCGGGAAGATCTGGAAATACGACCCGCCGGCGAAGAGGACCAGAAGCAGGATCGCGAAGAGGAACCCCGGGATCGCGTAGGCCACGATGATCAGGCCCGAGGTGAAGGTGTCGAAGCGCGAGCCGTCCCGCACCGCCTTGCGGATGCCAAGGGGGATCGACACGAGATAGGCGATTACCGTCGACCACAGTCCCAGCGTGATGGATACCGGCAGTTTCTCGATCACCAGGTCCACGACCGAAATCGAGCGGAAATAGCTCTCTCCGAAGTCGAAGCGCATGTAGTCCCACATCATCAGGCCGAAGCGCTCGAGCGCGGGGATGTCTTCGGCCACGCATTCCTCTGCGTCGAGGTCGGGCTCACCCTCGTAGCCTTCGGCACAGACGATCCGGGCGAAGTTGAACTGCACGCGCAACTCGTCGAGGAACTGCGGCGGTAGCCCCCGCGCGCCCTGGTAGCTGTCGTCGATCTCGGACGCGCCGCCGCCTTCGTTGCCGCCTCCGGAGATGCCGGCAAAGACGTCGCCCTCCCCCTCGAGCTGGGCCAGAACCTGTTCGACAGGACCGCCCGGCACGAACTGGGTCAGTACGAAGTTCACGATCATGATCCCGAAGAGTGTCGGGATCATGAGCGCGATGCGTCTGAGGATATAGGCGCCCATCTCGGGTCAGAGCACGCCCTGATCGCGGAGCGCCTGTTCAGCCTCCGGATCGACCCACCAGAAATCGAGGAAGCCGATGCCGTAGGGCGGAAGCTCCTCGGGGTAGCGGTAATGGTTGTAGTAGGCCACCCACGAACTGTCGTTGTACCATTGCGGCACACGGATGCGGTAGGCCCGCAGGACGCGGTCGAGCGCGCGGGTGGCCACCTCCATCTCCTCGCGGGTTTCCGCGCGGATCACGACTTCCAGAAGCTCGTCGATCACCGGATCGGCGAGGCCCGCCACGTTGAACAACGCCTCGTCGGCGCCCAGCGTACCGAAGTACTGGCGCAGGCTGTTGCCCGGCTCGTAGCTCATCGGGAAGTGGTCGGTCAGCATGTCGAAATCGGCGTCGCGCTGGCGCTGGCTCATCTGCGCCCCGTCCACGCGGTTCATGCTGGCATCGATGCCGATGGCGCGCAGGTTTTCCACATAGGGGTTGATGATGCGATCGAAGAGCGGCCCGGCGTTGAGAAACTCGACCTCCAGCGTCTCGCCTGCCGCGTTGCGCAGCATGCCGTCGTCGCCGGGGGTCCAGCCGGCCTCTTCCAGAAGCGCCGTTGCGCGGCGCGCCTGACGGCGGTCGAAGGTGCGGTTCGGGTCGGACGCCGGCGTCGAGAAGGGCGGGTCGGTAAAGACCTCGTCGGGGATCTGCCCGCGGAAAGGCTCCAGCACCGCAAGCTCTTCGGGCGGCGGAAGGCCCTCGGCTTCGAGATGGGTGTTCTCCCAGAAACTGTCGATGTGCTGGTAGAGCCCGGCGAACAGCGTCTGGTTGGTCCATTCGAAATTGAACATCAGCGCGATGGCCTCGCGTACCCGGGGATCATCGAACTTCTCGCGCCGCAGGTTGAACACGAAGGACTGACCCGAGGCGATCAGGCCCTGCGGGATTTCCTCACGGATCACGATGCCCTGCTGCAGCCGCGGGAAATCGTAGTTGTTGGCCCAGTTCTGGGACGAGTTTTCCTGACGGAACAGGTAGTTGCCAGCCGTGAACCCTTCGAAGGCGGCGATCCCGTCGGCGTAGTACTCGACCCGGATGGACTCGAAATTGTGCCGTCCGCGGTTGATCGGCAGGTCATTGCCCCAGTAGTCGGGATTGCGGACGAAGACCGTGGAGCGGCCGGGGTCGATCTCCCCCACGACGTAGGGCCCGGACCCGACAAGGGGCTCGAGCCTGCTTTCGTCGAAATCGAGGCCACTGGCGATATGGCTCGCCTCGCTTATCACAGGCAGACCGCCCGCGGTGTCGATGCGCCCGCGCACCTGGCTTTCGGGGTTGAAATCGAAGCGGATGCGCCGATCGTCCAGTACTTCGGCGCCCGCGATGGTGTTGGGAAGGTTCGCGCGGAAGGACGGCAATCCTTCGTCGCGCAAAATCTCGTAGGAAAACAGCACGTCCTGCGCGGTGACGGGCGTGCCGTCGGAAAAACTCGCCTCCTCCCGGAGGGTGAAGATCACGTAGGACTGGTCCTCGGGATAGGCGACCGTCTCGCACAGGAGACAATAGGATTGCCCGATCGTGTCGAGCGTGCCCTCCAGCATCGACTCGAAGAAGACCGATGACAGAACGGCGGGATTGCCCTGGTTCGTATAGGGATGAAGCGAGTCGAAGGATCCGCCCGCGCTTGACCAGCTCAGCGACATCTCCCCGCCCTTGGGCGCATCCGGATTCACATAGGAAAGATGTTCGAAATCGGCCGGATAGGTCAGGTCATCGAGGCTGAATGTCGCGACGCCGTGGGTCACGATCAGGTCGTCCTGCTGCGCCGGGGCGGGCATCGCGCCGAGCGCCCAGACCAACGCGGCCACGAAAAGTGGCAGAGAGGCGATCCGGGCGGAATAACAGGGGCGCGCGCGCGCGCGCAGGGCAACCCGGGCCACGGGTGCGGAACGGATGTCGAGGGCGGGTCGGTGGCGGCGATCTGGCATCAGGGTCTCCAAGCTCGTCCGGTGCATCTTCCCACTGATGTGGGCCGGATCACGTTAGAGACCAGTGCCACCAAGGTTCAAGTTGAGATTCCGTGATCACCGGTGACGGCGGGCACGTGCCGCAAGAACGCGAAAGGCCGCCCGGTCGGGGCGGCCTTCGATATTTCGAAGCGAACCGCTACTGGCTTACTGCTGCGTGGCCAGATAGGCGATCAGGTTGGCGCGATCTTCCACGTCGGACATGCCGTTATACGCCATCGACGTGCCCGGCGCGTAGGACCGCGGGCTTTCGAGGAAGGACGACAGGTCCTCCGGGGTCCAGTCGCCTTCCAGCGACATCAGCGCGTCGGAATAGCTGAAGCCCTCCGCCGAATGCTTCGGCCGGCCCACGACACCGTGCAGGTAAGGTCCGACGCCGTTCTGGCCGGGGTTGAGCGCATGGCAGGCCTGGCACTGCCGCCACAAACCTTCGCCCGCGCTGGCATCGGCTTCGGCATAGACATCGGCGAAGGCGACCTCCACGACCTCCTCTTCCGGCTCGTCGTCGTCCTCGGCGGTCTCGTCGATGATGACATAGCCACGCACGTGATCCTCACCATGGCGGTCGACGTTGTAGAGGCCCTCGGCCGCCCACCCGCCCAGAAGCAGGATCAGTAGCGCGCCGCACAGCGACCCGAAAGCTTTGGTGATGGTCATCGTATCAAACATGGCTCATCCACTCGTATCTCGATTCCGCGGGTATGTAGGGTGTTTCCACCGGGAGAGGCAAGGTGTAGGGAGCGCGACCAAACGCCCACTCACCCCGAGGTGGAGAGATGACCCAGCGTATCGCCTTTCAGGGAGAGCCCGGCGCCTATTCGCATCAGGCCTGCCATACCGCGCGCCCGCATCTCGAGGCCCTGCCCTGCCCCACCTTCGAGGCGGTGATCGAGGCGGTCGCCAGCGGCGCGGCGGAACAGGCGATGCTGCCGGTGGAAAACACCACCTACGGGCGCGTGGCCGATATCCACCGGCTCCTGCCGCAATCGGGCCTGCACATCGTCGACGAGGCCTTCGTGCGGGTGCACATCAACCTTCTCGGCGTGCCCGGCGCGACGATCGCCGATGTGAGGGAGGCCTGGTCGCACCTCGTCCTGCTGCCGCAATGCGCGCGCTTCCTGCGCGAAAACGGCATCGCGGGCCGGGTCAGCACCGACAACGCCCGCGCCGCGCGCGACGTGGCCGAGCGGGGGGACAGGACGCAGGCGGCGCTCGCATCGGAACTCGCGGGAGAGATCTACGGGCTGGACGTGCTGGCGCGCCATATCGAGGATCACGACAGCAACACGACGCGCTTTCTGATCATGGCGCGGGAACCGGACATGACCCGCCGGGCCGATCACATGATGACGACCTTCGTCTTCCGCGTGCGCAACATCCCCGCCGCGCTCTACAAGGCCATGGGCGGCTTCGCCACGAACGGCGTGAACATGACCAAGCTGGAAAGCTACATGATCGACGGCTCCTTCACCGCGACGCAGTTCTATGCCGACATCGAAGGCCACCCCGACGACCGGAACGTGCAACTGGCGCTGGAAGAGCTGGAGTACTTCACCAGCTATCTCAAGGTTCTGGGCACCTACCCCGCCGACCCCGCGCGCGATTGACACCCGGAGCGGCCGACGGGGCAAAAAAAACGCTGCGCGCGGCATTCTCCTGGGGCAATGTGGCCGCAGGGAAGGGACAGCATGGCCGGCGACAGCATGATCTCCTGCGATATCGACCTCGCTGAGGACGGTCGGCACACCGGGTTCCTTCGCGTTCCGCATTCAACCCATGTCAGCGCCTATGGCTGGATCGGACTGCCCATCGTCTCGATCCGGAACGGTGGCGGTCCTGTGATCCTGCTGACCGCCGGGGTTCACGGCGACGAATACGAGGGGCAGGCCGCGCTTGCGACCCTCACGCGGGAGCTCGCGCCGGAGGCGATCCGGGGGCAGGTCATCCTGCTTCCGATGACCAACGCGCCGGCGGCGCGCGCCGGGCTTCGGACCTCGCCCGTCGATGGCGGGAACCTCAACCGTCTCTTCCCCGGCAATCCGCGCGGCACACCCAGCGAGATGATCGCCCATTACCTCGAGACGGTTCTGATCCCGCGCGCCGACGTCATGGTTGACCTGCATTCGGGGGGATCGTCGCTCTGGTATCCGCCGACGCTCCTGCGCGGAGGGGGCGCCAACGCGGCCGAGGCGGCGCGGCTGCGGCTGCTGCAGGACGCGTTCGACCTGCCCTATGCCTGGGTCTTCACCGGCGGCGGCGGGCGCGGATCGACCGCGCGCACGGCCATGGGGGCCGCGAACCGGAACGGCGTGACCTGCGTGATGGCCGAGCTTGGCGGCGGTGGCGTCATCGACAGGGATATCCTCGCGCTCACGCTGCGCGGTCTGCGCCGGGTGCTGCACGCGCTCGGCATGCTCCCGGGCCACACGCCCGACCCAGCCAATGGCACGAGAGAGCTTCACGCCGAGGGGTCGGTCCATGCCCGGGATGCGGGGCTGTTCGAGCCTCTCGTGGAAATCGGCGAAACGGTGCGCGCCGGCCAATCGCTGGGCCTCGTGCATGACCGCGACCACCCGGACCGCGCGCCGTCGGACGTGATATCGCCCTTCGCTGGGATCCTGCTGGCGAAACGGGCCATGGGCCTCGTGGAGATCGGCGACGCGGTCGGGCAGGTCGCGCGTGACGCCGACCCGCCATGAACCCGCTTCGCGGCATCGCCCTGAAGGTCGCCTCGGTCTGCGTGTTCGTCGCCATGGCGAGCCTCGTGAAGGCGACCTCGGACATCGTCCCGCCGGGGCAGGCGGTCTTCTTCCGCTCGTTCTTCGCGGTGCCGGTCATCGTGGCGTGGCTTGCGATGCGCCATGAACTGCATGTGGGCCTGAAAACGTCCGATCCGATGGCCCACATCTGGCGCGGCATCGTGGGCACGTCCGCCATGGGGCTGATGTTCACGGGCCTCGGCCTGCTGCCCCTGCCCGAGGTCACCGCGATCGGCTACGCCGCACCCATTCTCGTCGTGGTGTTCGCCGCGATGTTCCTTGGCGAACAGGTGCGCGCCTTCCGCCTGTCCATGGTGGCGCTCGGCATGGCGGGTGTGCTGGTGGTGCTCTCGCCGCGTCTGCAGGTCGATCCGGCCACGGTCGGCACGGACGAGACGCTGGGCGCAGTGGTGGTCCTGCTGGCGGCCGTCTGCGCCGCGCTCGCGCAGGTCTTCGTGCGCAAGATGGTGCAGACCGAAAGCACCGCGGCGATCGTGTTCTACTTTTCGCTCACGGCAAGCGCCCTGTCGCTTCTGACGCTGCCGTGGGGCTGGACGTGGCCGCCTCTCTGGGCGCTCGGCGCATTGGTTGTCGCGGGTCTGCTGGGCGGTGTCGGACAGATCCTTCTGACCTCATCCTACCGCTTCGCCGATGCCTCGCTGATCGCGCCGTTCGAATATGCCTCGATGCTGCTGGCCATCGGCGTGGGCTATTTCGTGTTCTCCGAAGTGCCCACCGCGACCATGCTGACGGGGGCCGCGATGGTCGTGACCGCCGGCGTCCTGATCATCTGGAGAGAGCGTCAGCTGGGGCTCGAGCGCGCCCGCCAGCGCAAGGCCGGCCCGGGCCCCCATTAAGCACTCATGAAGCCCTCATGCGCCGGCGCGCGCGCGCCAGTCCGCTTCCACGGCCTGACCTTGCCGCACAACGGCACCCTCGAGCCGCTGGATCACCCGGCGGCGCGCGACCTTGAGCGTCTGCAACAGGAGGCGCGCCGAAAGCGTGGAGGCCTTGAGTTCCAGCATGACCGAGACCCGTGTGACCGTGGCCGACAACGGCACGAAACTGACTTCGTAGTGGCAACCCATGCCGCCGATCCGGCTTTCGACCACGAAACGCTCCTCGCGGGAAAGGGCCGCGATGCGTGCCTCGATCGGACGTAGCTTGCCGCGAACCGCGACGGACCCGCGCCACGCGACGCCCAGCGCCGCCTCCTTCCAGTCGCCGACCCGGACAACCTCCGCATCCCGCGCCCTGATGTCGGCCTCGATCGCGGCGAAGTCGGTGAACCCGCCCCACACCCAGTCGACCGGCGCCTCGATGTCGTCCGCAACCCTGAACTTCAAACCGGCCACCCCTTGTCCAACCCGGTCTCTTTTCACTTTGGTGGGGGCAAAGCGGCCTCCGGGTCAAGTCGGTCGGCCAGCCATTCCCTGAGAAGGAAATGCGCGATGGCCCCCTGCCGGGCGCCCGAGATCTCGGGATGCCGGCCCATGAAGACCTCCAGCATCTCCGATCGGCCAACCCAGCGGGCGTCCTCGAGTTCCGCCGGATCGACGGTGATCGCTGTCGTTTCCGCGATCCCGTGGCAGCCCAGCATCAGCGACGCCGGAAACGGCCAGGGCTGGCTGGCGAGATAGCGGACGGCGCCGACCCTTACCCCGCTTTCCTCCAGCACCTCGCGGCGCACTGCATCCTCCACGGTCTCGCCGGGTTCCACGAAACCGGCGAGGAGGGAATACATCCTCTCGGGCCAGCCGGGAGAGCGGCCCACCAGAACCCTGTCGCCGCGGGTGATCAGCATGATGACCACCGGATCGGTGCGCGGGAAATGCCCGGCGCCGCAGGTCTCGCAGCGGCGCTGCCATCCCGCCTGCACCGGAGCGCTCGCGCCGCCGCAGCGGGCGCAGTGGCGGTGCGTGGCGTGCCATTGCAACAGGCCCCGCGCCGTCGCCGCCAGTTCCGCGTCCCGGGGCGAGAGTGCGGCCATGATCCCCCGAAGCTCGGCAAAGCCAGCGCCGCTCCCGGTCTCGGATGGATGCCTCTGCACGCTGCGATCGATGAAGGCGCCAACCTGCGCCTCGTCCACGTCGTCGGGCACCCAGCCGGACATGTCGGCCGCGAAAAGAAGCCCGCCTCCGGCGTCCCGGCCAAGCAGAACCGGCGCCTCCTCCGCCTCGGCCAGGACGGGATGGGAAGCGCCGCGAAACGCCAGCGCAACATCGCCCGTCTCCGGAGACCCGGTGATCAGTGGCTTGCCGCGCCAGGCCAGACGGGCAGAACACCGGCCCCGGCCGCAAGCGCCTCTTGCAGGTGCCGGTCCTTTCCGCGCAAATCCGCCGCACGGTCAAGCGCCGAACCTCCGAACACCACCGTCTGCGCGCGCTGCATCTCTCTTCTCTCCCTTGGGTCCCTTGGGTCCCGCCACTGCCGATGACTATGGCGCATTGGCCACAAATTACGACTAGGAGGGTAGTTTTTTTCGATAATTCCGGAAAATTCGACTTTTGCAGTCGGATTCTCTCGCGTCTTCTTGGGCACAGAAATCGACCGGAACAAATGTCTGTCTGTCGCGAATTTGCCAAGGATTTTGGGGCCATGCCTCGGGACGCATCGCTCGTCCACCTGCGTGTGCTTGCGACAGCGGATCTGCACGCGACCCTGATGCCCTTCGATTACTACTCCGACAGCGCCGATGATCGGATCGGACTGGTGCGCATCGCGGGGCTCGTGGAGGCGGCCCGGGCCGACACGCCCAACTGCCTACTCTTCGACAATGGCGACACCTTTCAGGGCGGCGCCCTCGGCGATCTCGCGGCGCAGCAGGCGGCAAGGGGAAACGGGCCGCATCCCATGATCCTTGCCATGAACGCGCTCGGCTACGACGCAGCCACGCTGGGCAATCACGACTTCGACTACGGGATCGACCTGCTGCGCGGGATCCTCGCGGATGCCGGGTTTCCCGTGGTGCTCGCCAATGCACAGTATCCGGGAAACGGCGAACCCTTCAGGCCGCGTCACGTCCTGCTGGAGCGTGACGTCCAAGACCTCGATGGCGCATGGCATGTCCTCCGGATCGGGGTGACGGGCACCGTGCCGCCGCAGGTCTCGCGATGGAACAGGTCCATCCTGAACGGCGACCTGATCTTCGGCGACGCGGTCGCGGCCGCGGCGTGCGAGGCGCAGTCCCTGAAGGCTGCCGGAGCCGATATCGTGGTGGTCCTTACCCATTCCGGCCTCGAGGACTGCGAAACGAACCTTGCGAGTGTCGGGGACGGGCCGGACATCGGGGAAGAAAACGTTGCACGGACCATCGCCGCCCTCGCGGAGGTGGATGTCGTGATCGCCGGCCACACCCACGAGGTCTTCCCGCCGGAAGGCGCGTGCGACATCGTCCCGCCGAATGTCTCGATCGTGCAGCCGGGGAGTCTCGGCTCGCATCTGGGCTGCATCGACCTCGCGCTGGTGAAGCAACAGGACGGCGCCGCGGATGGCTGGAAGATACTCAAGGCCGAAGCCGAGGCGCTGCGGCTCGACGGCCCGGCACGGGGGGCAGGCGCAAAAGCGCTGCGCGCCTTCATCCGCGCACGGCCGGGCCTGCGCAGGACGATCGGCGCAAGGCACCGCGCCACGCGCGCCGAAACCGCCCGCCAGATCGGCGTCAGCGCGGTCCCCCTGCACACGTTCTTCAGCGCCATCGCGCCCTGCGCGGCGACGCAGCTGATGGCCGACGCGCAGCGCGCCGCGGCGCGAGAGGTGCTCGCGGATCACGCGGCTCTGAGGGATCTGCCGCTGCTCTGCGCGGTGTCGCCCATGCGCAGCGGCGGCCGGTCCGGGCCGGATCAGTTTACCGACATTCCGGCCGGCCCCATCCTGCTGCGTCACATCTCGGACCTCTATTGCTACCCCAACAGCCTGTCCATCCTGCGCCTGCGGGGACGCGACATCCCGACCTGGCTGGAACGCTCCGCGTCGATATTCCTTCGCATCGATCCCGAAGACCCCTCGCCCCAGCCGCTGATCGACCACGATTTCGCCGGATACAATTTCGACCGGCTCGACGGGCTGCTCTACGAGATCGACGTGAGCGTTCCGGCGCGCACCGATGCCCACGGGGAACGGCTGTTCGATACGCCCGGCCGCATCCGCAACCTGCGTCACGCGGACGGCCGCCCCGTCGATCCCGACGAGGACGTGCTGATCGTCACGAACTCCTACCGGGCCTCGGGAGGCGGCAATTTCAGGATATGCGCAGAGAGCGAGACCGTGCTGGCCGTGACCACACACGTGCGCGACTGCATCGTGGAGTTCATCCGCTCCCGCAGGGCGCCGATAAGGCCCGAACCCGCTGCGACCTTCACCCTGAGCGGCTTCGGCAAGGCGCGGCCCGCGTTCGAGACGGGACCGGGCGCGTTGCAGCACCAACGGGAGTTCGACGGTCTGGGGCTCACCTGCCTCGGATACTCTGACCGGGGATTTCTCCGCCTTGATTACAGGCCACGAAATCCCGGCATCTGAAGATTTGCCCATTTGTTCATCGTTACGCTTGATTTTTAGGCATTTTGCCGCACAAATCGCCCATATCCGGGTTGTCGCATTGACGCGTCCGGGGCCCCCGGCCTGAGTCGTGGCGGGCTTGAACATGCGCGGGCCTGCGAACCCGGGGCGCTCATTTCTCGGCACGCAACGCGCCAGGGCGAGCACACAGTCACGAACCGGACCACATGGAGGTTGCCTTGCTGAACCGAATATTGCCGCCCCTCGCCGCTGCCCTGATCGCGGCCACGCCGCTCGCCGCACAGGACACCACAATCAACTTCGCCCTCGACTGGCGGTTCGAAGGCCCCTCGGCGCCCTATTTCCTGGCCATCGACAACGGCCATTTTGCCGCCGAAGGGCTTTCGGTCGAGGTCGCCGCGGGCGAGGGCTCGCTCGACGCCATCCCGAAGGTCGCCTCGGGCGCCTTCCCGCTGGGCTTTGCCGACATCAACAGCCTCGTCCGTTTTCTCGACCAGAACCCGGGCGCACCCGTCACCGCGGTCATGATGGTCTATGACAGCCCGCCCTTCTCCATCGTCGGCCGCGTGAGCCAGGGCATCTCGGGCATCGAAGACCTGGAGGGGTCCATCCTCGGCGCGCCGCCGCCCGACGGGGCATGGGCGCAGTTTCCGATCCTCGCCGCGGTCAACGACATCGACGTGTCCACCATCACCGTGGAACCCGTCGGCTTTCCCACCCGCGAGCCGATGCTGGCCGAGGGCAACGTGGACAGCGTGACCGGCTTCAACTTCTCGTCCTACCTGTCGCTGGCGCGCCTGGGCGTTCCCGAGGATGACATCACCACGATCATGTTCTCGGATCATGGCGTGGCCCTCTATGGCAACGCGGTGATCGTCAACACCGACTTCGCCGCCGAGAACCCCGAGGTCGTCACCGGCGCCCTGCGCGCCATCGCGCGGGGCACGGCCGACGCCGTCGCCGACCCCGCCGCCGGTGCCGCCGCGGTGATCGCGCGCAACCCGGCCGGCGACGTGGAGCTTGAAACCCGCCGCCTGCAGATCGCACTCGATGCGAACATCCTGACCGATTACGTCATCGAGAACGGCATGGGCAATATCGACCCGGAGCGCATGGCCCTTGCGCTCGAGCAGATGCAGCTCACCTACGAGTTCCAGGGCGAGATCGACCCTGCGCTCTACTTCACCGATGCCTTCCTGCCCGAGGCCGAGGTGCTGATGATCGCGCCCTGAGGGCGCCCTGACATGCCCTCCGGGTCGGTGTCGATCACCGGCCCGGAGGGTTTCCCTGGAATTTCAGGGCAACGACGCAACACCTCCGGGATGACGACAGATCGGTCGGCCTGTTTCCTCAACCATGGCCTTGCACGGATCCCGGACGTGTCGACGCGCCGATTACCATTCGAAGGCACCGCCGGATGCAGACTGACCCTTCCCATTACATGATCGAACTGCGCGAGGTGACCCACGCCTACAAGACCAAGGCGGGGCCGCTGCCGGTGCTCGACAATCTCTCGCTCAAGGTCCCCGAGAACAGCTTCTGCGCGGTGGTCGGCCCGTCGGGCTGCGGCAAGTCCACTCTGACGCGGCTGGTCTCGGGCCTGATGAAGCCGAACGAGGGGCAGGTCTGGCTGCACAACACGCTGGTGACCTCGCCCCGCCCCACGGTGGGTATGGCGTTCCAGAACCCGGTGCTGCTGGAATGGCGCACCATCCTGCAGAACGTCCTCCTGCCGCTCGAGATCGTGAAATCGCCCATGTCCAAGGCGCAGGCGACCGAGCGCGCGCATCACCTGCTCGACCTCGTGGGCCTGACCGGTTTCGCCGAAAAGCGGCCCTCGGAACTGTCGGGTGGCATGCGCCAGCGCGCGAGCCTTTGCCGATCCATCATCCACAAGCCCGACGTCCTGATCCTCGACGAACCCTTCGGCGCGCTCGACGCCTTCACGCGGGAGGACCTGTGGTGCACCATGCACGACCTGCGCGAACAGGAGCCTTTCACCTGCATGCTGATCACCCATGACCTCAGGGAATCCGTGTTCCTCGCCGACCAGGTGGTCGTCATGTCCGGGCGCCCCGCGCATGCCCAGTACGTCCTCGACGTCGACATTCCGGGCAAGCGGACGCTCGACGATCTCTATGCGCCCAGATCGGTCGAGATGCTGGCCACGCTGCGCCACCAGATCCAGGTCGCGCAGGGCCGCACCGCGGAGGGTGACGACGCACCTTCCCCGCCGCCACCGCCGAAACCGGCCCGCAGCAAACCGATCCCGGGGGCGATGCAATGAATGACACCGCGCGCAAGGTCCTCGCGCCCACGCTCTTCATCGTGGCGATTCTCGCGTTCTGGGAATGGGCGGTCTGGTACAACGAGTTGCCGGATTTCCGCATGGCGAGCCCGTCGGACCTGATCCCGCGCTACATCCAGTTCTGGGACCTGTTCCTGATAAAGTCCTGGGAAACGCTCTGGCGGACAGTGGTGGGGCTGGCGCTGGCCGTGGTGGTCGGCACCCTGTTCGGCATGATCATGGGCTTTTCGCGATTCGCGCGCGAGGGGCTTTACCCGATCCTCGTGGGCTTCAACGCCATCCCCAAGGCAACCGTGGTTCCCATCGTGGCACTGATGTTCGTGGGGCAGCACGATTTCAACACGGTGCTGATCGCCTTCATGATCTCGTTCTTCCCGATCGCGGTGTCGGTCTCGATCGGGCTGAGCACGCTGGAGCCAGAATACCGCGACATCCTGCGGTCGCTGGGCGCCAGCCAGGCCACGATCTTCTGGAAGATCGCCCTGCCCAAGACGCTGCCGGAATTCTTCGGGGCGCTGAAGGTCGCGGTGACGCTCGCCTTCATCGGCACGAACCTGATGGAGATCGTGTCGCCTCACGGGCGGGGCCTCGGCGACCTGTTCGATTCGGGCCGGATCAGCGCGGATTATCCGTTGATGTTCGCGGTCCTGTTCGCGCTGGCGGCGCTTGGCATCCTGCTGTTCTACGTCGTGGTGTTCCTCGAACGGATCTTTGCGGGCTGGGCCGAACGCAGCCCGGTCTAGGGCGCAGTCTTCGCAAGGAACGACAGGACGGATATCTCCCGATATCCGCCACCTCGGGATCGCAGGCCAGACAAGAACGCCGGGTGCGGCGGGGCAGGCAGGACGCCCGGCCCGGTCCGGCATGACACCCGGGCTTGCGACTCCGCACGGTATTTCCTATCTGAGAGGTGAGAGGTTGGCGCGGGCAAGCGCCTCGCCAACTTGGTCAGGTCCGGAAGGAAGCAGCCACAACGAGCCCCGCTTGGGTCGATGTCCAGCCTCTCACCCCATCCCTCGCTCGCCGTGACGTCGATGGGTCTTACCATCCGGACAAGGTCCAGGCTCTAGAGGACTCCGTCCAGGGCGGTCGTTGCGAGATAATTGAAGAAGATGGAAATCAGCACCGCGAGCCCGAAATAGAGCGTTGCGGCCTCGAGGCTCACGCGCATCACGGGGCGCAGCCGGTGACGTTCCCAATGCCACAGCAAGATGCCCGTGATCGCCGCGAGAATGTGGAACGTGCCGAAGATCGTCATCGCCCCGAACCCGATCAGCGCGATCACCCCCTGCACACCGCCCGGCAGCACCAGAGACGCCAGCCAGAACGTCAGCGCGCACAGCGTCATGACCGAAAAGAACAGCGCCATCAGCGCGACCAGCGCGCGCGGCGGTACATGTTCGCCCATCGCTCTCTCCCTTTTGTGGACCAAGCCCGCGGTCCGGGCCATGGACCTCGCCCGCCGCACCCCCTAAACTCGTCCCGTTCCCCCGTGAGGCAACAGCGATGAGCGACACTCCCGACACCGGCTATCAGGTTCTGGCGCGAAAGTACCGTCCGCAGACCTTCGCCGATCTCATCGGTCAGGACGCGATGGTCCGCACACTGAAGAACGCCTTCGCGGCCGACCGGATCGCGCAGGCGTTCATGCTGACCGGCATTCGCGGGACTGGCAAGACCACGACCGCGCGCATCATCGCCAAGGGGCTGAACTGCATCGGCCCGGACGGCACTGGCGGGCCCACGACCGACCCCTGCGGCGTCTGCGTGAACTGCAAGGCCATCGCCGAGGGCCGCCATGTCGACGTGATGGAGATGGACGCGGCCAGCCATACGGGCGTGCAGAATATCCGCGACGCGATCATCGAGACGGTGAGCTACCGCGCGGCGCAGGCGCGCTACAAGATCTTCATCATCGACGAGGTTCACATGCTCTCGACGAGCGCGTTCAACGCGCTTCTCAAGACGCTGGAGGAACCGCCCGCCCACGTGAAATTCCTCTTCGCCACGACCGAGATCCGCAAGGTTCCGGTCACGGTGCTTTCCCGCTGCCAGCGCTTCGACCTGCGCCGGATCGAGCCCGAGGTGATGATCGCCCATCTCAAGGGCATCGCAGCGCAGGAAGACGCCCGGATCGCCGAGGAGGCGCTGGCGCTGATCACGCGGGCCTCCGAAGGCTCGGTCCGCGACGCCATGAGCCTGCTGGATCAGGCCATCGCCCATGGCGCGGGCGAGACCGGCGCCGATCAGGTCCGCGCGATGCTGGGCCTTGCCGACCGGGGCCGCGTGCTCGACCTCTTCGAGGCGATCATGGCCGGGGATGCCGCAGGCGCGCTGGCCGAACTGAGCGGGCAATATGCCGATGGGGCCGATCCCGTGGCTGTCCTGCGCGATCTGGCCGAGGTCACGCACTGGCTGTCGGTGGTCAAGATCACGCCCGACGCCGCCGACGACCCGACCATCGGCGCGGGCGAACGGGCGCGCGGGCAGGACCTGTCCGCCCGGCTGCCCATGCGGGCGCTGACGCGGATGTGGCAGATGCTGCTCAAGGCGCTGGAGGAGGTCCGCCTCGCCCCCAACGCGATGATGGCCGCCGAGATGGCGGTGATCCGCCTGACTCATGTGGCGGAGTTGCCGAGCCCCGGCGATCTGGTGAAGAAGCTGACCGAGGCGCCGCCCGCCGCCCCGGTGGGTCAGGGCGCCGGACCCGCCGGGGCCGCACCCTCGGCCCCCGTCGCCCGCAGGACGCTGCCGACAAGCGCAACCTCGG
The DNA here is from genome assembly GCA_001314805.1 of Rhodobacteraceae bacterium HLUCCO18. Classification (GTDB taxonomy): domain Bacteria; phylum Pseudomonadota; class Alphaproteobacteria; order Rhodobacterales; family Rhodobacteraceae; genus Roseibacterium. Next base: position 39,016 of record LJSY01000020.1, read on the forward strand.
GCCCGGTCGCCTCGGGCGCTCTGACCGCCGTGCAGCGCGCGCCCGGCCCGGACCTAGCCCGGTATCCGACATGGGACAGTGTCGTCGCGCTGGTGGAAGAAACCCGCGACATGAAGCTGCTGATCGAGGTGAAATCCTGCCTGCGGCTGGTGTCCTACGCCCCCGGCCGGGTCGAGCTGGAACCCACCGAGAACGCCCCGCGCGACCTGATCCCGCGCCTCGGCCGGATGCTGCAGACCGCGACGGGCGTCCGCTGGACCCTCGCCGTCGGCACCGGCGGCGCGCCGACGATCAAGGAGACGGCCGAACGCGAGAAGGCGGCCCTGACGGCTGAGGTGGAGAAACATCCCCTCATGCAGGCCATCCGGGACGCCTTTCCCGGCGCGCGCATCGAACAGATCCGGACCCGTGCGGAACTGACCCGCGCGGCCGGGGCCGAGGCGCTGCCGGAGTTGCCTGACGAGGACGACGCGCCCGAAGACTGGGATCCGTTCGAGGACTGAAGGCCCCCGAGCGACCGCCAAGCGGACCTATGCGGCAAAACGTGGCTCACGCGCGCCTGCGCGCTTGTGACGGCCGGTCTTGGGGCGTATCTGGGATGGAACTGGCACCAAGGGGATGACGTGAGATGCTGAAAGGACTGGGCGGGCTCGGCGACATGGGCAAACTCATGAAGCAAGCTCAGGAAATGCAGACCAAGATGGCCGAGATGCAGGACGCGCTCACCACGATGACCGTGACCGGCGAAAGCGGCGCGGGCCTCGTGAAGGCGACGGCCACGGCCAAGGGCGAATTGACCTCGCTCGACATCGACCCGTCGATCTTCAACGAGGACGACAAGGAAGTGGTCGAGGACCTGATCCTCGCCGCCATCAAGGACGCACAGGCCAAGGCTCAGGCGAAAAGCCAGGAACAGATGGCCAAGCTGACCGAGGAGATGGGCCTGCCCGCCGGCATGAAGATGCCCTTCTGAGGGCGCGGGCTTGTCCTCCTCCGATCCGCCACCCGGGCCGCCCCACGATCCGTCCCGAGACGGCGCCCCGCGCGATATCGAGGCGCTGATCGAGATCATGGCGCGCCTTCCGGGGCTGGGCCCCCGCTCGGCCCGGCGCGCGGTGCTGCACCTGATCAAGAAGCGCGGGACGCTGATGGCACCCTTGGCCGAGGCGATGGGGCGGGTCGCGGACAGTGCGCGCACCTGTTTCAACTGCGGCAACATCTCCACCGCCGATCTCTGCCCCATCTGCAGCGACGAGGGCCGCGCGAACGGCCAGATCTGCGTGGTGGAGGACGTGGCCGACCTCTGGGCGATGGAACGCGGCAACGCCTTCAAGGGCCGCTACCACGTTCTGGGCGGGACACTGTCGGCGCTGGACGATATCGGCCCCGAGGACCTGCACATCCCGCGCCTCGTCGACCGGATCACGACGGAACATGCGGGCGAGGTCATCCTGGCGCTCAACGCCACCGTCGACGGCCAGACGACGGCCCATTACATCGCCGAGGCGCTGGACGGCACGGGCGTCTCGGTGACGTCCCTCGCGCAGGGCGTCCCGATCGGCGGTGAGCTCGATTATCTCGACGACGGCACGATTTCGGCCGCCCTCAAGGCCAGAAAGGCACTCTGACATGGCGATCGCACAGGGGTATACGGCGCTGCTTTGCCCCGCCTGCATGGAAAACCAGCTCTGGCTCGGAGAGGACGGGCTGGAATGCCGCCGCTGCGGCCATGTCGTCGCGCAGGACAATGGCGTGCACGCGCTCTCGCCCGCCGTGGGCGAGGTGCCCCCGGTCCCCGGCGCTCCGGCCGAGTGGAACGAAGGCATCGCCAAGGCGTTCTTCCCGACCGAGGCCGCCCGAGCCGGGCATTATCGCGATCTCGACGTGATCCTCGGACAGCTGATGGGCCGCAAGAGTTTCGGCGAAGTGCTGGAACTCGGCGCCTCGGGCGGGGCCTGGACCTGGGGCCTTGCCAATGACGACCGCGTGCGGCGGCTGTACGCGACGGAAACCTCCCCGGCGGCACTTTCGCATCTGGCCGAGATCACCGAGGGCGGCGCCGCGCTGATCCTCGAGACCGCGTCAGCGACGCTCGGCATCGAAATGGCAAGCCTCGACCTGGTGCTGGGGCGTGGCGCGCTGAGCCGTGAGGCCGATCCGACGACGCTTCTGACGAATGCGCGACGCTGGCTCAAACCGGGGGGTGTGGCCGTGTTCCTCGAACCCTGCCTGCAGGGCAAGATCTGGACCGCCTTCGTGATGGACCTGATCCGGCGCTTCGAGGCGCAGGGCGGGCCCGGCCCGTCGCCCGATGGTGGCGGGGGGTTCCTGGGGCGGAAGTCATCGTCGAAGGGCCTCAGCCAGCTGGCCACGATGCGCCTCGAAGGCGCCGCCCGGCAGGTGATGCGCGGCGCGCAAGGGCTCGGGACGGGCGACGACCGTGTCTTCGACATGGCGGCCCTGACCAACCTCGGCTACGAGATCGGCTATTCGGAATGCTACCCGGTCGATCAGCCGCAGACCGACGTCACCCCGCTCAGGCGGATGCGCAACGCGCTCGACGGTTTGCTGGGTCAGGAGAAATCGGCCCTCGACCGCTATGCGCCGATCTTCGAGGCGCTGGAGGAAACCTTCGGCGCGCTACCGGAAACCGCACCGGTGGCCCCCAACATCTACTTCGTCTTCCGCGCCTAGACGACAGACGGCGGGCCCGGTCCAGCGGACGGCGCCCTTGCGTATTTGGAGAAAGATGAAGCAGGGGATCCCCACCCTTCATCTTTCCGAAAATACGCATTGCATGCCGGTGACGTCAGCGCATCGGGCTGAAGATCGCGCCCTCCAGCGTACAGTCGCGCACCACGTCGTCGCCGCAGACGCGCGGCTCGAGGTCGCGCGTCAGGCACAGGCGCACCTCCTGCACCCGGCCCGCGCGGCAGGTGACCGTCAGCATGTCAGGCTCCAGATCGGGGTTGGCCTCGAGAAACGCCTCCTCGATGACGCGCGCGGGCAGGCGCACCTCCCGGTCGAGCCTGCGCAACAGGTCGGGCCGCTCGACGCGGTCATAGGCCAGCCGGGACAGGGCGTAGTAATCCTCCGCCGACAGCCCGCTGCACACGCCGTGCTTGCGCCACTGGTGCCAAGCCAGCCCGGCCGACCCCATGATGTCGGCCATCGCGCCGGTCAGCCCGCGCGATGGCGGGTTCCGCGCGGTGGGGCAGAAACTTGGCCAGCCCTCCTCGTATTGCGGCCAGAGCCCGTGGAGCGTGAAGCCGAAGCCCCGGCCCGGGTCGCATTGCGGGCTGTCGCGCGCGTCACCCTCGAGCGCGCACCATGTGGGCGTCCAGCTGAGCGCGAGGACGTAATAGTCGAACGCCCCCGCGCGGGCCTCCTCGGCCCGACCCTGGACAGGCAGCGCCATGAGCGCGATGAAGATCACGAACCGGACCAGACGCATTACCACTTTCCTCCCGCGGCATCCGCGCCTATATACGCTGCGATTTCCCCGAAATCGAGGAACGGCGGGCCTGTCCCGCAGCCGCTCCCACGGCCCGCTCCTCGTGCATCCTGTCGCAAGGAGGCGACCGACATGAACAAACCGATCATGGCAAAGGCCACTGCAGTCTGGCTCGTCGACAACACCACGCTGACCTTCAGGCAGATCGGCGATTTCTGCGGCCTGCATGAGCTGGAAGTGCAGGGCATCGCGGATGGCGACGTGGCCGCCGGCGTGAAGGGGTTCGACCCCATCGTGAACAACCAGCTCACGCAGGAAGAGATCGACAAGGCCGAGGCCGACCCGCAGCACAAGCTGCAGCTGAAATTCAACCCCGCCGCCCTTGGCGAGGAAAAGCGCCGGGGCCCGCGCTATACGCCGCTCAGCAAGCGTCAGGACCGCCCGGCCTCGATCCTGTGGCTGGTGAAGTTCCACCCGGAACTCAGCGATGGGCAGATCTCGAAGCTAGTCGGCACCACGAAACCGACCATCCAGTCGATCCGAGAGCGCACGCACTGGAACATCTCGAACATCCAGCCGATCGATCCGGTGGCGCTTGGCCTGTGCAAGCAGACCGAGCTGGACGCGGCCGTGCAGAAAGCCAATGCCAAGAAGGCCCGCGACGGCGAGATCATGTCCGACGACGAACGGCGCAAGCTGGTCTCGACCGAGCAGAGCCTCGGGATGGAACCAGAGCCCAAGATCCCGTCGGCGATCTCGGGACTGGAGACCTTCTCGCTCAGCGACAGCGACGACGACGCTGAAGAGGACCGGCCGCGGCGTGAAGTGGACGCCGACAGCCTGTTCAACCTGCCCAACACGGACAGCGACGACGAGGACGACGAGGACGATCATCGCTGAAACCGGCGCTTCTGCCGGCATCTCCGCTTGGCCGGGCGGTCCCGGGACGCTAGCCTGAGTCCCAGGACCGCGAGGCGACCGGGGGTTATCATGCGCAGCAGTCTTAAACTCGTCCTTCCCGCGCTGGCGGCGCTCGTCACCACGCCCGCGCTTGCGCAGGTGCCTTTCTGCACCGAGGCCTGGGTGATCCGGAACATGATCTTCGACCGGCTGGGCCATTGCTTCGGCTCGGTCGCGGGCCAGATGCTGTTCGACAATTCCAACTGCACCGGGTCGAACCCGACGCCGCCGCCCGCACTGGCCGAGGATGTCGCGCGCATCCGCGAGGGTGAGCAGGTCGTGGGCTGCGCGATCGACACCTCGCAGCCGCCCTCCCCCGAGATGTACAGGATGCACGCGCGGCTTTCGCGCTTCATCGATCTGCCGGTGCCCGATCACGTCGGCGGCTATGCCTGCTGGGGCTATCGCGGACCCGATTTCAGGGTGCTGAGCGGGGCGAACGTGAACGCGCCTGAGCTCGGCATCGCGCGCACGGGCCAGTCGGTCGTGACGACCTATTGGGGCAAACCCGGCGGCTGGGTGTTCGGCGCGATCACGACCGGCCCGGGCGGGCAGCTCCTGACCGAGGGCTGGTTCGCCGGCGTGGACCTGCACCCCTCGAATTGCGACGAGGCCGCGGGATAGACCCGCTTGCCCCTAATGCGCCGGGGTCGACACGGCATCGAGGAGCGTGCGCCCGCCATCGACCGTCAGCACCTGCCCCGTGACGAATCCCGCGCCGTCTGAGGCGAGGAACTGCACGGCATCGGTCACTTCCCGCGCGCTCGCGATGCGGCCCAGCGGCGTGCATTCCCGGATTTCCTGACGCAGCCCGTCGGTTTCGTTGAGGCTTTCCTTCAGGCTCGCCGACATCAGCGAGCCGAAGGCCACGCCGTTCACCCGGATCCGGTGCGGCGCCAGCGCCAGCGCGAGGCTCCGCGTCGCCTGATCGAGCGCGGCACAGGAAATCGAATAGCCCAGAAGGTCCGGATGCGTCCGTCGCGCGGCGATCGAGGAGATGTTGACGATGGCGCCCACCGGCCCCTCGTCCGGGCCGTCCTCCTCGGCCTGCGAGATCATGCGGTTCGCGACGGCCTGCGACAGACGCAGCGCGGCGAACATGTTCTGGTCGAGCAGCGCCTGCACGGAACCGTCCGTGGGATCGAGCGGGTCGGTCGTCAGGATCTGGCGGCTCGCGTTCACCAGAACGTCGATCCGGTCGAAAGCGTCGATCGTCGCCGAAAGCAGGTTCGCCACCGTCAGCTTCTCTCGCAGGTCGCCTGCGAAATAGCGCACCTGCCCCTTGTCGTCCTGGATGTCGCCGCATTCGTCGGCCAGCCGCGCCTCGTCCCGGTCGGCGAACATGACATTCGCGCCCCGGTCGATGAAATGGCGCGCGACGGCAAGGCCGACGCCGTTCGCGGCGCCGGTGATGATCGCCGTCTTGCCCTGGATCGAGAGTGTCATCGTCCGTGTCCCCTGGATGCGCGCCCCTGCGCCTGTCTCGGCTTGGCCACCTCATGGAGCTTGTAGCCCTCGAGCTCGCCGATCAGCCGCCCGTTGCCGAACGCGTCCTTCAACGCGGCCTCATAGGGCAGATGGCGGTTGGCGACCATGATGAACTTGCCGGAGGGCTTCAGCATGCGGGCCGCCGCCGAGATGAACGCCCGCCCGAGGCCGGGATCGGCCCGGCGCCCGGTGTGAAACGGCGGGTTCGAGATGATCGCGTCATAGGGTTCCGCCGGGTCGAACCGCGTGACGTCGGCCCAGTGAAACGCCGCGCGCGGATCGTCGATATTGGCGCGGGCGGCCATGAGCATCGCGTGATCGGCCTCGATCAGGTCGAGATGCGTGATGGCCTCCTGCTCCGCGAGGACCTCGCCCGCGAGATAGCCCCAGCCGGCGCCGAGGTCGGCGACACGCCCCTTGAGCGGCGGCGCAAGCGCCACGAGGATCTCCGAGCCCCGGTCCGGTCCGTCGGCCGAAAACCCGCCGGGCGGAATCACATAGCCCTCCTCGGTCTCGGTCGGAAGCGCGATCCACTCGGCGATGGCTTCGGGAACGGTGTCCGGCCGCCGGAACCAGATAAGCTTGCCATGGGACTTGGAGAACACGCCCTCTGGCTCGACATGCGTCCGCAGCGCCTTGAGGATCGCCTCGATCCCCTCCTCCTTGGCGCCATCGATGAGGATCAGGCCGCCGGGCCGCACCACGCCGAAGGCCTCGGCCACGGCCGAAAGCGTGCCGACCCTGGATTTCACGATCTGCACAAGTGCGGCGTCGAACCCCGCCTGGTCCTCCAGCCCCGGGGCCACGTCGATCCCGCGCGCGCGCAGCCGGTCATGGTCGGGCCGGAACCCCTGCACCGCCAGAAGCTCAGTCGCGCCGAGCGCGGCGAGGTCGGCATCGCCCCGCGCCATGAACGCGACGCAGCGGCCTTCCACGGGCGGTAGCGCGCCGGTGTCGCGCGCAAGGGTCCATCTGTCAGGGGTCATGAGGGCAGGACGACGCGACGGGCGCGCTCAGTCCTCTTTCTCCATCGTGCATTGCAGCGGGTGCTGGTTGCGTCGCGCGAAATCCATCACCTGCGCCACCTTGGTTTCCGCGATCTCGTAAGAGAACACGCCGACGACCGCCACCCCCTTCTTGTGGACGGTCAGCATGATCTCGACCGCCTGGCTGTGGCTGACCCCGAAGAATCGCTCGAGCACGTGCACGACGAATTCCATCGGCGTGTAGTCGTCGTTCAGAAGCAGCACCTTGTACATCGGCGGGCGCTGCGTCTTCGGCTTGGTCTTGGTGATGACGTTGGTCTCGCCCTCGCCCCCGGGGGGGTCGGTGGGCTCGTCCGCCATCATCGTCCAGAGATCGGTGCGCATGTACGGTCCGTATTGGCTGCGTGGTCTGTCACTTGGCGGCAATATATAAGCCTGTGAGCGATTCAGAAAAGAGGGGCGTCGGCAATGGGGCGGCGGATTACGACGATCGGCTTCGATGCAGACGACACGCTGTGGCAGAACGAAACCTTCTATCGCATGACGCAGGACCGTTTCGCCGGGCTGCTGTCGAATTACACCGATCCGGACCCGCTGCATGCCCGGCTGCTCGAGGCCGAGCGCCGCAACCTCGGCCATTACGGGTTCGGCATCAAGGGCTTCATGCTGTCGATGATCGAAACCGCCATCGAGGTGACCGAGGGCCGCGTGCCGGCAAGCGTCATCGCGGAAATCCTCGCCGCGGGGCAGGAAATGCTGGCCCATCCGATCGAGCTTCTGCCCGAGGCCGAGGCCACGGTGCGCGCACTTGCCGAAAGCCACACGCTGGTCCTGATCACCAAGGGCGACCTTCTGGACCAGGAGCGCAAGCTCGCGCAGTCGGGATTGGGCGAGGTCTTCGACGCCGTCGAAATCGTTTCCGACAAGAAGCCATCGGTCTACATCCGCGCCTTCACGACGCATGGGACCGGGGCGGACGCGGCGATGATGATCGGCAACTCGATGAAATCGGACGTACTGCCCGCGCTCGAGGCCGGCGCATGGGGCGTCTTCGTGCCCCATGGCCTGACCTGGGAAGTGGAGCACGCCAAGGCGCCCGAGGATCATCCGCGATATCGTGAACTCGAAACGCTCGGCGGCGTGGTAGAGCTGCTGGCGCAGATCGAGAGCTGAGGCACGATGATCGACGCCGCAATCCTGCCGCTGCAACGCAGGCTGATGCAGACCCCCGCCGAAGCGCTGGTCAGGCGCGGCGTTCGGGCCGATCAGATCACCATTGCCGGGCTCGTCATCGGGCTGGCCGCGGCGGGGGCGGCGGCGCTGGGGATGTTCACGCTGGCGCTTGGCGGTCTTCTGCTCAACCGGCTGGCCGACGGGCTCGACGGGGCGGTGGCGCGCCTGACGCAGCCCACGGATCGCGGTGCTTTTCTCGATATCTCGCTCGATTTCGTGTTCTACGCCACCTTCCCGCTTGGCTTCGCTCTGGTGGATCCGGGCGCGAACGCCCTGCCCGCCGCCGTGCTTCTGGCGAGTTTCGTCCTCTCCGGCACGTCCTTTCTTGCGTTTTCGGTCATCGCCGACCGGCGCGGGCTCAAGGCGCGGGACTACCCCACCAAGGGGATCTACTACCTCGGCGGCCTCACCGAAGGGGCCGAGACCATCGCCTTCTTCGCCGCCTTCTGCCTCTTTCCGTCCGCCTTTCCGGTGCTGGCCTTGATCTTCGCCGCCGGCGCGGCGATCACGGGCGCCACGCGTTATGCCGCCGCGTGGCAGCTCTTCGGACGGGCAGAATGACCTTTTCCATCCATATCGGGCCGAACATCCGCACCTCGCCCTTCTTCGAAGCGACGGTCGCGGACGGGGTGCGCTCCTTCTCGGTCTACAACCACATGGCCATTCCCGGCCATTTCGGCGACCCCGAGGCCGAGTATGACCGGCTGCTCAATGGCGTGGCGATGTGGGACGTGGCAGCCCAACGGCAGGTGCAGCTCGACGGACCGGACGCGATGGCGCTGGCGCAGCTGCTGACGCCGCGACACCTCGCCGGAACGAAGCCCGGGCAAGGCCGCTACGTGCCGATCTGCGATCATGACGGCTGGCTGATCAATGACCCCGTGCTGCTGCCCTTGTCCCGGGGTTGCGTCTGGCTTTCCATCGCCGACAGCGACATCGCGCTCTGGGCGGGCGCCATCGCGCGGGAGCGGGGGCTGGACGTCGCCGTGAGCGAACCGGACGTGTCGCCGCTCGCCATACAGGGGCCGCGCGCAATGGATGTCGCCGCGGCGCTGATCGGGGATTGGGCGCGGGAGTTGCGCTACTTCCAGTTCCGCGAGACGGACCTGGACGGCATCCCCCTGATCGTGGCGCGGTCGGGCTGGTCGAAACAGGGCGGGGTCGAGCTTTACCTGCGCGACGGCAGCCGGGGAACGGAGCTTTGGGGCCGCGTCAAGGAGGCCGGCGCGCCCTTCGGCATCGGCCCCGGCGCGCCCAACGATATCGAGCGGCTCGAATCGGGCCTGATTTCCTACGGCGCGGACATGCGGCGCCAGAGCCTGCCGGCAAACCCGTTCGAAATGGGCTTCGGGCCGATGATCGACCTTGCGGCGGGCCACGATTTCATCGGTCGCCCCGCGCTGGAACGGATCGCTTCCGCTGGTCCCACGCGTCGCCGGGTGGGCGTGATCCTCGACGGCGCGCCCGTGCCCGGCAACGCGCGACCGCTGGAGCTATGCCGCGACGGCGCGGCCATCGGACACGTGAGCGAAATCGCCCATTCGAGGCGGCTGGACCGGAATATCGGCGTGGGCCTCGCGCCCGCCCATCTGGCGGAGGACGCGACAGGCCTGTCGGTCAGGCTGCCCGAAGGCGACAGGGCGGCGCGGTTGGCCCCCCTGCCCTTCATCTAGAACGGCTCAGGCCGCCTTTTGCGCGCGGCGCTGAGGACGGCGGCGGCGCGGACGACCGGCAGCCGGTTTGGCGTCGCCCGACGGCCTGCCACCACGGCCCTTGCGGGGCGCGTCCATACGCTCCCACGGCTCGCCATGGCCCACGGGGATGGTCAGGCCCGTCACCTTCTGGATATCGCGCAACTCGCCCATCTCCTCGGGCGTGCAGAATGCGATGGCGGCCCCGTCGGCCCCGGCGCGCGCCGTCCGGCCGATCCGGTGGACATAGGTCTCGGGCACGTTCGGCAGGTCGAAATTGTAGACATGCTTCACGTCGGGAATGTCGATGCCCCGCGCGGCGACATCCGTGGCAACCAGCACGCGCACATCCCCATCCTTGAAGCCGCGAATCGCGCGGTCGCGTTGGCCCTGGCTCTTGTTGCCGTGGATCGAAGCGACGGCGAAGCCCTCGGACGCGAGCTTTTTCGCCAGCTTCTCGGACCCGTGCTTGGTGCGGCCGAAGACGATGGCCCGCTCGTCGCGATGGGTGTCCAGAAGGTCGATCAGACGGGTGATCTTCTCGTCCTTGGTGACGAAATGCACCGACTGCACGATGCGATCGACCGCGCGGCCGGGGGGCGACACCTCGATCCGCAGAGGATCGCTGAGGAAGCTGGCGGCGAGGCTTTCCATCTGCTTGGGCATCGTGGCCGAGAACAGCATGGTGCGCCGTTCCCTCGGCAGGGCCGCGGCGATGCGGCGAAGCGCGTGGATGAAGCCCAGGTCGAGCATCTGGTCGGCCTCGTCCAGCACCAGCTGGTGCGTCTGCGACAGGTCGACCGCGCGGCGTTCCATCAGGTCCATCAGGCGGCCCGGCGTGGCCACGACGAGGTCGGCACCGCGCGCCAGCCGTCCGGCCTGCGCGCTGACGGAAGCGCCGCCCACGACGAGCACGACCGACAGCTTGCGGGGACCGCGCAGCGGCTCCAGCGCGGCCACGATCTGTTTGGCCAGCTCCCGCGTGGGGGCAAGGATCAGGCCGCGCGCGGCTTTCGGGGCCGGGCGGCCCGAAGTCTCGCCCAGCGCGAGCATCAGGGGCACGCCGAAGGCCACGGTCTTGCCGGTGCCGGTCTGGGCAAGGCCCAGCACGTCGCGCCCGTCCATCGCTGCGGGGATCGCGCGGATCTGGATCGGCGTCGGCGCGGTCAGGCCGGCCTCTGTCAGGCGCGCGACCATGTCGGCGGGCACGCCCAGGGAATTGAAGTCTTTCATCTTGTCCTTTCGGGCCGCACCGGAACCCGGGCGACCGAATATGCGCCCCACCGGGGATCGGCAGGACAGGCGGGGGCCGGACCGGGGGCGCAGCATCGCTTGCGCGCGCCCCAAGGCGACCGTTCTCCCCTCGCGTGATGTCGGGAAATCTGAAGGCTTCGCGCGTCAGCGGCCACCGGGATTTACAACCGGGGGGCCACGCCTGCTCACGCGGCAGGGCGCGCGATGCCTCCGGCGTACCTAGTCGTTCGGCGCGCCCCGGTCAATGGCCGCGATTGGCTGGGGTCAGATCGCTCGTCACGTTCCGGTCCGATGCACGGCCTCTTCCCGCAACGCGAAAGGGGCGACGCCATCGCGCCGCCCCCTCCCTACCAGTCCGCGCCAGGCTCAGCCCACGAGGCCGCCATCGTCGCGCTTGATCGCGATGACCGCCGAGCGCGCCAGCGCGCCGCCGTGATCCGGCCAGTCGCCGCCGTCGTCGCCGGGGTGCTGGATGCCCACGAACATCGTGCGGCGGTCCGACGACCAGGTCAGACCCGTCACCTCGCAGCCCCTCGGGCCGGTGAGGAAACGGCGGATCTCGCCGGTCTCGGGGTCGCCCGCGAGCATCTGGTTGTTGCCCATGCCCGCGAAGTCGCCCTCGTTGCCGTCGTTGCCGTCGGTCTGGATCCAGATCAGGCCAGTGGTGTCGATCACCATTCCGTCGGGCGAGTTGAACATGTTGCCCTCGTTGATGTTCGACGAGCCGGCATAGGCGTCGTCATGCACGGTCGGGTTGCCGGCCATCACGTAGAGGTCCCACGCGAAGGTGGTCGCCCCGTGGTCGCCGCCCTCGGGCCGCCAGCGCACGATCTGACCGTAGTTGTTCAGCTCGCGCGGATTGGGCCCGTTGGGGATCATCGGCTCGCCGCCGGCATTGGTCCGGATGCTGCCGTCCTCGTTGATCAGCCCGCGGCGCGAGTTGTTGGTGAGGCAGCAATAGGCTTCGGGTGCGGTCGGGTTGACCGCGACCCATTCGGGCCGGTCCATCGTGGTGGCGTTGACGGCAGAGCCCGCCATCCGGGTGAAGACGGCGATCTCGGCCGCGCTCATGCCGGTGGTGCCGGGGGTGAGCGGGACCCACTCGCCCGAGAGGTCGTCGTTGAACACGGCCACGTGGAGCGTGCCGTCGACCATCAGGCGGGAGGTGTCGCCACCTTCCACGTAAGGCTCGGCGCTGACCCACTTGTACATGTACTCGCCACGCTCGTCGTCGCCCATGTAGACCACGAAGCGGCCGTCATTGGCGATGGCGTAAGCGGCGTTCTCGTGCTTGAAGCGGCCGAGCGCGGTGTGCTTGACGGGCGTGGCATCCGGGTTCGCCGGGTCGATTTCCACGATGTAGCCGGCGCGGTGCGGCTCGTTCGGGTGCTTGGACGTGTCCCAGCGCTCGTCCCACTTGTGGTAGTCGTAGCCCCAGCCGTCGACGCCGATGCCATAGCGCTGGAAGCCGACGCTGACGTCGAGCGGCTTCTGGTCCTGCGCGGTTTCGGTCGAGCCGAAATAGCCGTTGAAGTTTTCCTCGCAGGTCAGGTAGGTGCCCCAAGGGGTCCGGCCGGAGCCGCAGTTGTTCATCGTGCCGAGCGAGGTCATCCCCGTCGGATCGGCGGCGGTCTTCAGCAGGTCGTGACCGGCGGCGGGGCCGGAGAAGGTCATCTCGGTATTGTGGTGGATGCGGCGGTTGTAGGGGCTGTCGACCACGATTTCCCAGCCGTTCTCGCCTTCCGCGATCTCCAGGATGTTCACGCCCTGCAGGTGCTGCAGGATGCGCACGTCGTCGAGACCCGTCGGCACGCCGTTCTCGGCATGGGGCAGGTTCACGCGGCGGTTGGTGTATTCGGAGTTCACGACGAGGATCTCGCGACCGTCGATATTATAGAGCTCCATGCCGTCGGTGTTCTCGCCGAAGACCTTGTCGGACATGTCGACCGAAACGCCGCTCGCCGGGTCCCAGGCGCCTTCGGCCTCGGGCTTCAGCGCGTCGCCCCAGCGGACGAGCACCTTCCAGCTGTAGCCTTCCGGCACGTGCACCGTGTTGTCGGTCGCGATCGGGATCGCCTCGAAGGGGAAGCGCGAGCCGGCCTGCGCCATGGCGGTGGAGCCCTTCAGGAAGGACGTTCCCATGACCGCCGCGCCGGACCCGAAGGCCAGCACGCCGCCCATGAACCCGCGACGCGAGATCGCGCGCTCGACCACGCGGTCGAATTCCTGAACTTCGGGGCGCGGAAAATTGAGCTCGTCCCAATCGTCCGCGGACATCTTGGTGGTGTCGACATCTTTCATGTCGTGACTCCCTGGATACCTGAGGTGGATCGCTACGGCGCGCGTGGCCGACCCGGCCCGCGCGCCGCACGAGAGCGAGATATCCGCCATACACAACAGTGGCGTGACGGGAGGACGAAATGATCCTAACGAACCGATAGGACAATCTTGCCGATATGGGCCGAGCTCTCCATCCGCGCATGGGCGCCGGCGGCGTCTTCCAGCGCAAAGACCTGGTCCATCACGGGCGAGACCCGTCCCGCATCCAGAAGCGGCCAGACATCGGTCCGGAGCGCCTCGGCGATATCGGCCTTGGCCGCATCGGATTGCGGTCGCAGGGTCGAGCCCGTGATCGTCAGGCGCCGCATCATGACCTGGGCGAAGTTCAACTCCACCTTCGGCCCCTGAAGAAAGGCGATCTGCACGAGACGCCCATCGTCTGCCAGCGCCTTGACGTTGCGCGGCAGGTAGGGCCCACCGACCATGTCGAGGATCAGGTTCGCCCCGCCCTCGGCGCGCAGGATCTCGACGAAATCCGCCTCGCGGTAATTGATCGCCCGTTCCGCGCCCAGCGCCTCGCAGGCGGCGCATTTCTCGGCCGAGCCCGCCGTCGCGAAGACCCGTGCCCCGAAATGGCGCGCCAGCTGGATCGCGGTGGTGCCGATCCCCGACGAGCCGCCATGGACGAGGAACCGCTCGCCCGCGCGCAGACCGCCGCGCATGAAGACGTTGGTCCAGACGGTGAAGAACGTCTCGCAAAGCGCCGCCGCTTCGGCCATTGCCATGCCCTGCGGCACGGGCAGCGCGTGATCCTGATGGGTGAGCGCGTATTCCGCGTAGCCGCCGCCGGGCAGGAGGGCCGTGACGGCGTCCCCTTCCTTCCACCGCGACACACCGGGGCCGACCTTCGCCACCACGCCCGCGGCCTCGAGCCCGGGCAGATCGGAGGCGCCGGGCGGCGGCGCGTAACTGCCGGCGCGCTGCAGGGCGTCGGGTCGGTTCACCCCGGCATGATCGATGGCGATCAGGATCTGCCCGGCCATGGGCTCGGGCACCGGGCGCGTCGTGGGCGCCAGGACCTTGGGGCCTCCCGGCTCGGAAATCTCGATGGCGCGCATGGTTGCGGACATGGCGGGCTCCCTCTTCTGCCGTTCGGGATCAGGCTTGCCGCGTCCGGGTGCCGGCGGCAAGGCCCGCGACGGAAATCGCGCCCCCTCGTGGCTCAGGCGCGCCAGCGCCCCGGCAGGTCCGAGCGCGGCGATGCGGAGGGCGCGCGCACCTGCTTGGCCAGCCAGTCGGGCCCTGCCATGAGGCGCCCGAGCACACGGTTCTCCCGCACCTGCTTCTTCAGCGTCTCGAAGCGCATCACGTCCTCGATGCGCCGATCCAGAAAGGACCATGTCGCCGCGTGCTCCGGCGACTGATCGCCCAGCCAGTAGAGCAGCGTGGCCGAATAGACGCCCGACAGCGTCGCACGCTTGGTGTACCAGTTCAGATCGTCCGACCTGTCGCCCAGCGCGGTCCAGATCGTGTCGGCCGTCTCCCACAATGCGCGCGCGCCATCGGCCGCGTAGACCGGCAGCGCGAAAAGCGTCGCGCCGCGGCGCACGGCCTCCTTGTGCGGCTCCACCAGCTCGAGCCGGAGCCTCACCGCATGGGCCACCCGGTCGCGAAAGCGCAGCGCGCCAAGGTCTTCGCCTTCCAGCGCAAGGGCCAGTTGCATGTCGCCACGATGGTGGAAGGCCAGCGCCAGATCGACCGCGCCGCGCGGGAAAAGCGCCTTTGCCTCGGTCAATGGCACATCAGCGTCCGACGCGGCACTGCGGAACGTCAGCTCCGACCAGCCGTCGAAGGGCACATGCATCAGCGCGGCATCCAGTAAGCGATCGGCGGTCTCGGTCATGGCACGCTCCCAAGGGGTCGTTGTTTCGGTTGCTGGACAAGCTAGGGGCGCTTTGCTATAGCGCGACCTCCTGCTTTGATATCCAACTCAAACCTAGAAAGGTGGTGACACCCACTATGCAGGTCAGTGTTCGCGACAACAATGTCGATCAGGCGCTCCGCGCGTTGAAGAAGAAACTTCAGCGCGAAGGCGTTTTTCGTGAGATGAAGCTCAAGCAGCATTACGAAAAGCCGTCGGAGAAGAAGGCGCGTGAAAAGGCCGAGGCCATTCGCCGTGCCCGCAAGCTGGCGCGCAAGAAAGCGCAGCGCGAAGGTCTTCTCTGAAGGCTCCCGTCGACAAGCGAGCCTGAGGCAGCGCTCCACAGTGTGGAATCGGCCGCCAAGGTGAACGGACAACCCCCGTGGCCAGGCCCCGGGGGTTTTCTTTTGCTCGCAAGGCCGAGTGTCAGTTCGCGGCTTCGGACGCGCGTTCCATACTCGCGGCGGCGGCGGCCTGCGCGTTCAGGAGTTCGTAATTGTCGTCGGAATCGTCATCGTAGACGAGGCTTTCCCGCACGCCGGGGATGGTAGCAAATTGCGTCATCGTCCGCGTGGGAAAGAGGTTGCGCGACATCCCGTCGAAGCCGGGAACCTGCATCAGCACCGAAGAAACCGCTGTCGAGCATTGCGCCCGCGGAACCGGACCATAGGCTTCGACCAGTTCGATCAGCGCCGCGGCCTGACCCGCCGTTACATCCAGTTCCTGCACGACGACGTGGTAGGTCTCGCGTGCGTGGTAATCGATGTAGAAATCGTAAAGCTGCGGCGACATGCCGTAAAGGACATCGTTGCGCTCGGGCGCCATCGGGTGGCGCCAGCTGCCCGCCGGGTCGAACAGCACACGCTCGGGACCGTCGATGAGCAGAGCGCTGTGCCCGCCGGACCCGTTGCGGTTCGAGATCATCGTCAGAAGCTGGATCTTCGCAGGACCGGACGGCACGTAGCGCGCCTGGGACACCACGTCATCGGGGGCCCAGACAGAGTCGGCCGCGCAGGCCGTGAGGCTCAGAACCAGCGCCAGGGCGACAAGGGGCCTGTAAGGTCCACGGACGGGCGCACGCATCCGAATGGTCCGTCAGACGGCGAAGATCGCGAGGAAGATGATGATGGCAATGCAGACGATCGCGATGTTCGTGCTCAGGCGAATGAAGCCATTGAACGTCTTCTCCTGATCGGTGATGTCCATCTCGCCACGCTTGTGATCTTTCTCGGCCATGAAGCCGGTCCTCCGGAATACCTGTCTGCGCCATGTCCGTTACCGGATTTGTCCATGCCTGTCAGCCCTGCGCGCGTGCGGCGGGTGCGGCGCAGTGTCAGGGGTGTTGCCGATCTGCGGCAAGCGACCAGATCCACGCGCCGTCCGCCCGCCGCTCCCGGATCACTTCGCCCAGCGCCAGAAGGTGGTTGAGATGCGCCACGGCCTCGACCAACGCCAGTCCGTAGGTGCCTGCGTCGATCTCGCGCTTGTAGAGCGGCGCGAAGCAATCCGCCGCGGTGCGCGAACCCGCGCGCAGGTGATCGCGCAGACGGTTCAGGGCGCCTTCGTGGTTGTCGATCATCTGCCGCAGGCGGTCGGGCAAACCGGTGAAGGGCAGCTTGTGGCCGGGCAGGACCAGTTGGGCCTCGGTTGCAAAGGGCTGCAGCTTGCGGCAGGCCGCGATCCATTCGGCCACGGGATCGGCGCCGGGTTCGGTGGCATAGACGCCGAGATTGGGCGAGATCGACGGCAGAAGCTGATCGCCGCCAAGCACGATTTCACCGTCTTCGGACCAGAGCGTCGCGTGATCGGGCGCGTGCCCGTGCCCGAAACGCACGATCCAGTCGCGCCCGCCCAGCCTCAGGCGCTGCCCCTCCTCGATCCGGGTGAAACCCAGCGGCATGGGCGCGACCACGTCGGCGA
Source organism: Rhodobacteraceae bacterium HLUCCO18 (assembly GCA_001314805.1). Taxonomy (GTDB): domain Bacteria; phylum Pseudomonadota; class Alphaproteobacteria; order Rhodobacterales; family Rhodobacteraceae; genus Roseibacterium. The sequence continues at coordinate 56,203 of LJSY01000020.1, forward strand.
AATTGAACGGCCGTTCGGTGCGTCGCGCCTCCAGGATCTCGGGCGCCATGCCGGCACTGCTCCAGAACGCGATCTGCTCAGGCGTCGCTGTCTCCTGAACGTCGAGCGTCAGCATCCGCGCGAACAGCCACGCGGTGCGCGTCATCAGCAGTTCCGCGCCCTGCGACTGGAACCAGCCCGCAAGACCGACATGGTCGGGATGGTGATGGGTGACGAGGACGCGTGCGACCGGCCTGCCCGCCAACGGACCGGCCAGCGCCGCCTCCCACGCGGCGCGGCACGGCTTCGCGTCGAGCCCCGTGTCGACGATCGTCCAGCCATCCGCATCGGCCAGCGCGTAGACATTCACGTGGTCCAGCGCCATCGGCAGCGGCAGCCGCATCCACAGCAGCCCGGGCGCGACCTCGATCGCCGCGCCGGGCGCGGGGGCGGTTTCGTAAGGATACCCGATCACGCGGCCAGATCGTCCGGCGAGAGGGAATAGAGGTCGCCCGCACCCCGCGTGGCCTCGGCCAGAAGCCCCGGCACGGCCGACATCTGCCGGGCGAGGAAGCTTTCGGCCAGCCTTGCATGCGGCCCGTCGGGTTCAGCCATCGCGGCCCGCGCATGGTAGTGCCCGCCCAGCGTCAGCGCGAAGGCGCGCGCGTAGGGCACGGACCCGGCGAGGCGGTCGTTGATCTCCATCTCCAGAAGGGCGCGCGTCGCTTCCCGCAGCGCCTCGACGGTGCCCGCCAGCCGCGCATCGCCCGCGACCGCCGCCGTCCGCCCCGCCTCGTCCAGTAGCGCGAAGGCCGCAGCCCCGCCGTCCGACAGCTTGCGCCCCACGAGGTCGGCGCCCTGGATCCCGGTGGTGCCCTCGTAGATCGCCGAGACCCGCACGTCGCGGGCGAATTGCGCCGCGCCGGTTTCCTCGATGAAACCCATCCCGCCATGGACCTGAATGCCCGCATCGGCCACGGCCATGCCAGTTTCGGCACCGAAATTCTTGGCGATGGGCGTCAGGAACGCCGCGCGCGCGATCCACGCAGGCTCGCCCGTCGCGGTGGCCATGTCGATGGCGACCGCCAGATCGAGCGACAGGGCGCGGGAGGCGAAGATATCCGCCTTCATCCCTGTCAGCATCCGCCGCACATCGGCGTGGTCGAGGATCGTCCCCGTGCCGCCCTGAACCGGCGCGCGCCCCTGCACCCGGTCCATGGCATAGGCCAGCGCGTGCTGGTACGCAGCCTCGCCCGCACCCAGCGCGTGGACACCGACACCAAGGCGGGCGTTGTTCATCATCGTGAACATCGCGGCCAGACCGCCATGTTCCTCGCCCACCAGCCAGCCGGTCGCGCCGTCATACTGCATGACGCAGGTGGGGCTGCCATGGAGGCCCAGCTTGTGCTCCAGCGACACGACCTTCAGCGCGTTGGCGACACCGGCGTTGCCGTCGGCATCGGGCAGGCGCTTGGGCACGAGGAAGAGGCTGATCCCCTTGGTGCCCGAGGGCGCATCGGGCAGGCGCGCCAGCACGAGGTGGATGGTGTTCTCGGTGAAATCGTTGTCGCCCCAGGAGATGTAGATCTTCTGCCCGGTCACGGCATAAGTCCCGTCGCCGTTGGGCTCCGCCCTGCTGCGGATCGCGCCCACGTCGGACCCCGCCTGCGACTCGGTCAGGTTCATGGTCGCGTTCCATTCGCCCGACACGAGCTTCGGCAGGTAGATCGCCTTGAGGTCGTCGCTCGCGTGGTGGTCCAGCGCCTCGATCTGGCCCTGGCTCATCAGCGGCGCGAGTTGCAGCGCGAGGCACCCGCCCGCGATCATCTCGTTCACGCTGCTCGTCACCGCCATGGGCATGCCGAGCCCGCCATGTTCCGGGTCGGCGGCCAGCGCCACGAAGCCCGCCTCGGCGATGGCGCGCCAGCCGTCCCCGAAACCGGGCGAGGTGCGCACGACGCCGTTTTCCAGTCGCGCGGGGTGCAGGTCCCCCGCGCGGTTGAGCGGCGCCAGCACCTCCTCGCAGATGCGCCCGGCCTCGGTCAGCATCGCGGTGACCGTTTCCGGCGTGGCCTCGGCGAACCGCTCGGTCGCGGCGACACGATCGAAACCCACCACATGCTCCAGACAGAACAGGAATTCGGACACCGGCGCACGGTATGGCATGATTTTCTCCCTCGGCTCTCCCGCGAACAGGTTTGCAGAGCCGGGCCGATCACGCTACCCCGATCCGGCCCCTGCCGCGCCTGTCCGTATCGCAGAGCTATGGGGCAGCACGGCCCCCGATCAACCCCAACGTTACGTCACGAATGCCCGACCAAGTCCCCACTATCCTCGCCGCCGACGGTGACGGCATCGCCCGCGCCGCACGGCTTTTGCGGGATGGCAGGCTGGTGGCCGTTCCCACCGAAACCGTCTACGGGCTTGCCGCAGACGCCACCAACGAGACGGCGGTGGCGCGGATCTTCGCCGCCAAGGGCCGCCCCGGGTTCAACCCGCTCATCGTGCATGTGCCCGACCTCTCTGCCGCGCGGCGCATCGCCACCGTTTCCCCCGAGGCGGAGGCGCTGGCCCGCGCCTTCTGGCCCGGCGCGCTGACGCTGGTCCTTCCGCTGGCGCCCGACGCGGGCCTCGCGCCCCCGGTCACCGCGGGCCTGTCCACGGTGGCGATACGGGTTCCGGCCCATCCCGTGATGCGCGCGCTGCTGGCCGAGGTCGGCCGCCCGCTGGCCGCACCCTCGGCCAACCCCTCGGGCCGGATGAGCGCCACGACGGCGGCGCATGTCGTTGACGGGCTGGGGGATGCGGTGGACGCGGTCCTCGACGCGGGCCCCTGCGCCGTCGGCGTGGAATCCACGATCCTCGCCCCCCGACCGGAGGGAACGCGGCTTTTGCGCGAGGGCGGCCTCCCCCGCGAGGCGATCGAGGCGATCACAGGCCCGCTCACTGCCGATCTCACCCCCGGCCGCGTCGAGGCGCCGGGGCAGATGGAACGCCACTACGCGCCGCGCGTGCCGCTGCGGCTGGGCGGCGCGGCAGAGGCCGGTGAGGTCGTCGTGGGCTTCGGCGCGGGCGACTGCGATCTGAACCTGTCAGAGGCGGGCGATCTGGACGAGGCCGCGCTCAGGCTCTTTTCCGTGCTGCACGAGGCCGAGGCGATGGCGCTGGACCGAGGCGCACCCGCGATCCGCGTGCCCCGCCTGCCCGAGAAGGGCCTCGGGCGGGCCATCAACGACAGGTTGCAACGCGCCTCGACGCCGGGATAAGCGTCACGTCTCAGGCGTGACCGGCCTCGGACGACAGCATCAGCGGATTGACCCCGAGGGACCGCAACGCCGCCTCCCACTTGCCATCCATGGCGGCGCCGAAAACCAGCTCCGGGGACGCCTCCGCCGTTAGCCAGCCATTGGCCGCGATCTCGTCCTCCAGCTGCCCCGCGCCCCATCCGGCATAGCCCAGCGCCAGAAGCGCCTGACGCGGGCCGCGCCCGTTCGCGATATCCTCCAGCACGTCGAGCGTTGCGGTCATCGAGAACCGGTCGTCGATCTCCAGCCCCTCTTCGCCGCGCGCGGCGTAGTCCGCCGAATGCAGCACGAAGCCGCGCCGCAGTTCGACCGGACCGCCGTAACAGACCGGCACGTCGCGCACCGTGTCGGGCCGCGCGATGTCCAGCTGTTCGAGCAGTTCGGAAAACGTCACCTCGTCCATCCGCTTGTTGACGATCAGGCCCATCGCACCCTCGTCCGAATGGGAACACAGGAACACGACGCTCCCGGCGAAACGCGGGTCGCCCATCCCCGGCATGGCGATCAGGAGCTTCGCGGTCAGATCCGATGGAACGGTGGCTGCGGTCATCCCGCGAGCATGAAGGTGTTGTGGATTCCAATCAACCCATGGCGCATTCGCCAAAACGTGACTTTTCATTTCAGGCCCGACTGCCTACCTCCGAGCCATGCTGAGAGCTTTGACCACGACCTGCCTTGCGGCACTGTCCGGCGCCGCACTGATCCTCTCCCCTGCCCCATCGAACGCCCAGTTCGAAGGCCGCAGCGTCGACGAGGTCGTGCAGGTGTCGCTGATCGAGGGCTGGCGGATGGAGAACGGGCGCCACATGGCGGGCATCCGCATCGCACTGGCGCCCGGCTGGAAGACCTATTGGCGCGCGCCCGGAGACGGCGGCGTGCCCACCGTTCTGCGGCTCCGCTCGGCCGAGGGGATCGAGGGCATGGCGATCCACTGGCCGCGCCCGGAGGTATTCTTCACCAATGGCATGCGCTCCATCGGATATCGGCAGGATGTCATCCTTCCGGTGGAATTCGCGGTCAGCGGCGGCGGCGCGCATGCGCTGGACGGCCGGCTCGATCTCGGCGTCTGTCTCGATATCTGCATGCCAGTATCGATGGACCTGTCGGGAGAGCTTCTGCCCGACACCACGCGCGACCGCGACATCGGTCTTGCGCTCTCGGACCGCCCGCTGACAGCCGCCGAGGCCGGCGCGGGCGCCGTGCGCTGCACGGTGGAGCCCATATCGGACGGGCTGCGCGTGACCGTGACGGCCGAGGTACCGGCCACCGGCAACGACGAGACGCTGGTCTTGGAACATCGCGATCCGGGGATCTGGGTGTCCGAGGCCATGACCCGCCGCGACGGCGGCACGGTCACCGGCGTGGCCGACGTGGTGCCCCCCGATCACGGCCCCTTCGCGCTGAACCGAAGCGATCTGCGCATCACCGTCATCGGAACGGCGATGGCGGTGGAACTGGACGACTGCCGCGGCTGACGCGAGGCCTCGTCAGGTCGGGCGACGCAAACCCGAAAGCACGGCGCTTGCGATCCACGCCAGCAGGCACAGCACGGCCGAGGCGGCGATGAACACGCCCGCCGCCCCGGACAACCCGCCGCCGCCCACGCCGGCCAGCGGACCCGGCATTTGCCCCGTCAAGATCTGCGCCCCCATCGTTGCGGCGAACACGAGCGCGAGCAGCGCCACGAGCAGGCCAAGCGGCACGGCCGGACCGCCGCGCCCCTGAGCCCCGAGCGCCCGGCGGAACGCGCGCACCTGCTGGCCGAAATCCTGCTGCATCGCGAGGATCGCGGGCACCACCAGAAGAACGATCACCATCCCGAAGCCCAGCCCGTAGACCAGCGTGATCACCGTGGGCTTGAGGAACTGCGCGTCCTGCGAGGTCTCGTAAAGCAGCGGCGCGAGCCCCAGAACCGTGGTCAGCGTCGTCAGAAGGACAGGCCGCAGCCTGTCGCATGTCCCGTCGATGATGGCAGGGATGAGGCCTCTGGTTTCAGCCTTTTCGTCGATCGTGGTGACCAGCACGATGGAGTCGTTGATGATGATGCCGGTCATCCCGATCAGGCCCACGACCGTGAACATCGACAGGGGGACATCCCATTGCAGGTGGCCGTAGATCGTGCCGACGAGGCCGAAGGGAATGATCGCCATGACGACCATGGGCCGCGTCCAGCTGGCGAAGATCCAGGCCAGCACCAGGTAGATGCCGAGGATGCACAAGATGAACCCGGTCATCGCGTCGCTGAGGAATTCGCGCTCCTGCTCGGCCAGGCCCGAAAGCTGCGTGATCACCCCGAAGTCTTCCTCGACCTGCGGCAGGATCTCCTCGCGCAGGGTCTCCATCACCGCTTCGGCGCGTTCGGGGTCGTCCTCGCTCAGGTCGCCCCTCACCGAGATCAGGCGCACGCCGTTTTCCCGGTCGATGGTCGAAAAGCCCTGCCGCGCGGTCACCGTCACGATGTCGGCCAGCGGCACGTAATCCCCGCTTGCGGCCCTGAGCAGCGTGCGGTCGAGGAAATCGGCCGTCAGCTCGCCCTCGGGCACCTCGACACGGATGGATGCCGTGCGCGGCCCGTCGGGGAAGGTCGCGGCCTCGATCCCTCCCAGCCGGTTGCGCAGGATGCGGCCCAGATCGTCGATGACGAAGCCCAGCGCCTCGCCCTGCGGGGTCAGCTCCAGGCTCAGCTCTTCCCGGTCGTAGGACATGGAATCCTCGAGGCCCGAGACCTCCGGGTTCACGGCAAGCGCCGTCTGTACCGCCTCCGCCGCGGCCTTGAGCGTGACGGTATCGGCGCCGAAGATCTGCACGTCGATGGCGTCGCCACCGGGTCCGCCGCGCCAGCCCCGGAAGCTGATCGTTTCGGTCAGCGGCAGCTGGCGCACCTCTTCCTGCAGTTGCGCCACGAAAGCGAAGGACGAATAGGGACGCAGGTCCGCGTCGATCAGCTCGATCGCGATGGATCCCAGAAGATCGGTGTCCTTGTTGTCCGTGCCCGACAGCCCCCCGCCGGTATTGCCGCCGATCTCGGCCACGACATAGGCCACGGGGTTGCGGCCATGTTCCTCCTCCAGCCGTGCGGCGACGGTGTCCACGGCGCGCTGCATCTCGCGCACCATCTCGATGCTGTCCGTGCGGCTGGCGCCGTCGAGCATGGCGAAATTGCCGGAGACCGAGCTGAGTTCCGGCGCGTTGAAGAACCGCCATGTCACGTCGCCGCGCAGGAACACCGCCACCTGTGACGCGAGAACGAGGATGACCGCCGCCATCACCGGGTAGCGCGCCCAGATCACCCAGCCCATCAGGGGCCGGAACGCGCGTTCCCGCACCCATTCGAAGCCACGGTTCACGATGCGCGAGGGCTTGTCGTACCAGTGTTCCTTCGCGGAATGGGACAACGCATGGGCCATGTGGTTCGGAAGGATCAGGAAACACTCCACGAGGCTTGCCAGAAGCACCACGATCACCGTGAAGGGGATGTCGGCGATCAGCGATCCGAACCGCCCACCCACCGCGACAAGCGCGGCGAAGGCCAGGACGGTCGTGATCGTGGCCGAAAACACCGGGGCGGCCATGCGGCGCGCCGCGTTCTCGGCGGCGGTGACGGGATCTTCGCCCAGCGTCCTGTGCCGGTAATCCGCGTGTTCGCCCACGACGATCGCGTCGTCGACCACGATCCCCAGCGTGATGATCAGCGCGAAGAGCGAGATCATGTTGAGCGTCAGTCCCGCCGCATACATCAGCGCGATGGCCGCGATCAGCGCCACGGGGATGCCGGCGGCGACCCAGAAGGCCGTGCGCGCGTTCAGGAACAGGAACAGAAGCCCCACCACAAGCGCGAGGCCCATAAGCGCGTTGTCCAGAAGGATGTTGAGGCGGCCCGAGATCGCCTCGGCGCGGGTCCGGATCAGGTCGATGGAAGTGCCCTCGGGAAGGCGCGTCTCGAGCTCCGCCGCGACGTCCTCGACCAGCCCCTGGATGGCGATGGCGTCCCCGTCCTCGGAGCGGTCGACGCGGATCGAAACAGCCGGATTCTCGCCCACGAAATAGGCGCGGTCCCGGTCGGTGCCGCCCACCTCGATCCGGGCGACGTCACCGACGGTCAGCGCCGAACCGTCGTCATTCGTCCTGAGGGTGAGGGCCGCGATCCCCTCGGCGCTGCGGGTGGCGGCCCCGGTGCGCACGCGGGCGCCGGCCGCGTCGATCTGGCCTGCGGGGGAGGTGTCGGCGGCCGCCGAAATCACGGCGGCGATCTCGGCCATGGAAATGTCGTGGCGGATCAGCGAGGCGGAGGGCACCTCGACCACGATCTGCGGCGCCGCGACGCCGCGGATGGTGGCCCGCGTGACGCCCGCATCGAAGAGACGCGCGACGAACTCGTCCGCGAACCGGCCAAGCTGGTCGGGCGCGACCGGGCCGGTGATCACCACGTCGGTTACCCTGTCCCACCACGCGCCCCGGCGCACCGTCGGCGTGTCGGCGCCCTCGGGAAGGTCGGTGACGCTGTCGATGGCGATCTGCACCTCGTCGGCGGCGCGCGACATGTCCCAGCCGGGTTCGAACTCGATCTCGATGGAGGCGCGCCCCTCGCGACTGGTCGCCGAGGTCGAGGCGACGCCCGGCACGGCCACCAGCACGGGCTCCAGCACCGCGACGATCGAGGCGTCCACGTCCTCCGCCCCGGCGCCGTCCCAACTGACCTGGATGTCGATCTCGTCGGAGATCACGTCGGGGAAGAACTGCGCCCGCATCTGCGGAAACGAGGCGATGCCCGCAACCAGCATCAGCACCAGCAGGAGGTTCGCCGCGGTGCGGTGGCGGGTGAAATAGCTCAGGATGCCGGAGGCCTTGTCGGGGAGTGCGCGCATGATCTCAGCTTCCCATGCGCGCTTCGATGCGCGCGACCATCTGCGCGGGCACCTCGGGCTCGTTCAGTTGCTGGATCATGCGGCTGCGCACATCCTCGGGGATGAAGCTGTTGGTCTCGACGAAGGCGATCAGCCGCGCGCGGCGGTCGGGGTCGAGCGCGATGGTGCCCGGCGCCTCGGCCTCCGCCTGCCCGTCGGCGTCCCGGCGGAACGGGTTCACGCGGATCCCCTCGCCCAGGACCGGGGTGCGCGCCGCGACGACCTCGCGCCCGGAAAGCTCGGGCGGTACGCTGACCAGAACGTCATCACCCTGTCGCCGCATCAGCGCGACATTGGCGGCCTCGAGCCGGTTTTCCTCGCCCAGCACCAGAACCCGCCCGTCGGAACCGAGCGCCGTGGCCGGAAGCCGCGCCACGCCTGCCAGCGGCGGCTCCTCAACCTCGACGCGGACGAAATCGCCGACGCGCAGGCCGCGACCGTCGTCGATCCGCGCGTAAAGCAGGCGGCCAGACTGCCCCTCGCCGACCGAACCGGCCTCGCGGGCAAGCGTGGCGTCGGTCGTCAGGTCGAGACCGAACACGTCCAGCACGACGCGCACCGGCGCTTGCGGCAGGCTTCCATCGGCACCGATGAGGCGCGCGTATTGCGTGGTCGAGATGCGGAAGGAGACTTCGAGCGCGCTATCGTCGATCAGCTGCGCAAGGCGTTCGTTGCGGCCCACGAGACGGCCGGCGGCGACATCGACATCCGCCAGAACGCCGTCGAAGGCCGCCATCAGCGTGGTTTCGGCCAGTTGCCGCTCGGCCTCGGCCAGCGCGATGCGCGACCGTTCCAGCGCGGTCTCGGCATCCGTTGCGCGCGCGGCCGCCTGCGCCTCGGCCTGACGGCGCGACAGGATGGACTGTTCCGCCGTCGCGGCGGCAAGCTCGGCCTCCTCGACCGCCACGGTGCTGCCGACGCCGCGGTCGAGCAGGTCGGCCTGCCGCGCAAGCGCCCGCGCACGCAACTCGGCCTGGCGGCGGGCGGCGGCGACGTCCTCGGTGG
>LJSY01000039.1 GCA_001314805.1 Rhodobacteraceae bacterium HLUCCO18
ATGTGGCATATCCCTTTCTCGGCTGAGAATTGACGGCGACTCGACACCGCCATGATATGCCGCCCCTCAGGGCATCACCAACTTCCGACCATAGCTCGATGAGTGTCGGGGGTCAGAGCACCGCCCCTCAGGGCATCACCAACTTCCGACCATAGCTCGGATCAACTTGGCCGAAAACGCATTCAGGACGAACCTTCCGATCAAGCTTGCCATGGTTGGACCTCATCCTCATAGGAGCCGTGTGAGAGGATGGCCGTGGCGCTTGGACCCGTGTCAACGACGTCTGGAAAACCCTTTCGAAACGAAAACGCGCATCATGCATGAATCGTCAACGCTGAGGCGGCGCATGATCAAGTGTGGCAAAAAAATAAGGCCCTCTGGCCTTGTGTAAAAGGCACCATGTCCACAACTTTTTCAGAACGGAAAATCACTCCTGACGCTCCCAAGGTCGCGGCCAATCCCTCGGGCGGCTGCCTTCCTCTGCGTACAACATGATGATTCGGTCTACGGCCCGGCGAGTGATGTGCTTGTGCGCTTCGGAAAGACCGAGACTGGCGACCATTTTCCAGTGCCCATACATCAAGCATGTGAATAGGAAAGAGATCTCGGCGCAATGCTCTAGAGTGAGCTGGGGGTGCGCCATCTTGATCTCGAGTGCAAGAACCTGTCCCAACAGAGAATATTGTTCCAGGAGTGCTGCTCGAACCCTCGGCGCCCGCGCAGCATAGGCCATCATGGCATCATAGGCCAAGTCGTCCCTGGGCTTCGGGTGCTCCTCAACAAGGTCAAAATAGAAGTCGAGGATGAAAATCAGTCGCTTCTGACCTTCAAGCCCCTCAACGCCGTTGACCAATGCCATTCGATACGCATCCGCGATACAATCGCAAACACCGAGGAGCATGTCGGTGGGCTCTTCGCAATGGTAGCGGAGCAACTGGCGTGATGCGGCGCCGCCTTCTGCAAGCTGTCCGAAAGTCGGTAGTGCAGCGCCCACTGTGCAAAGATGCTTTGCGACGTCTCGGCACATTTTTGTCTTCACATCTTTTTTTGTCGCCATGATCGCCTTTTTCTCCCTGTTGACGAGCTCTTGGTGCAAGGAAGCACAGGGTTGCGTGACGTTTGAACACACTGTGTGAGTCTTGAGCGCGCCCAAAACCATGCCTCCGCGAATGCACTATCGGAGATCGTCTTGAGTTGGCCTTTTTGCTGTAAGCGAATGGTGATGCTCTCGAGAACCCGTTCATGCGAAAGGCTGTTTCCAATTGCGGGAGCAGGCCGCAGCTTGTTGCGGTCTGCGTTCCAAGGGTCCCATGATTTGGCCAAACCGGCAAGGCTTCAGCTTGAGCGCGCATGAACCTGCTTGATGTCGCCTCGGGCGGTCTGCAGAGCGACTGGGGCGCAACCTGCCTACCGCTGGGCCCGAGCTCGCTGCACCAGGGCGCAGACGGTAAAGATAGGCCAATGCTCCTGAAGCCCGTCCCGTTCTGCGAGAAGCGATCGAGAATGTCCTTGCATCTCAACAACACTTGGTGCGGGGGTTTAGTTCATGGCTTGGCGAGCGCTTACGCCATCGAAGCAGTGCGGCCGTTCAGGTGTCTCCAAGCTGTATTTTCGGCGAATGGCAGAACGATCCACGGTGCTGCCCGCGGCCTTCGTGGTACAGGTGCAACCGGGCCGGACCCAGTAGGTCCGCAAATGCCTCGGGCGCTGTCGCGGCGGTGGTCGTCAGGAACTCCATCGGTGACCTGTATCCGAGCGCGAAGTGCGGGCTGACCGTGGCGACATGTGGCAGTCATTCCCAACAATCGCAGCGAACCGTTGCTTCGACCCCGAGGCGACGTGACGTCCCGCGTCCCGCGCATTCAGGCCTGCTGACAAAGGAAGCATGGGGTCTGAGGCACCGGCGACACCGCACGCCCCAATGTCAAGGCGTGCGGTGACGGTTCCCAACGTGGCCGAGCCATTCCGTCCTACCGCATTTTGTTCCGATTCATTCGGAGCGTGACCTTGAAATCGTCCGTCGCTCGTCTCGGTTCGACGAGCCAGAAGCTGGCGATTACAAGGGCGAGCGCGCCCCATGCGAGGGCAGAGAGCTGTTCGCCCAGCAGCAGCATGCCCCACGCGATCCCAGCCAGTGTTTGGGAATATGCCATCTGGCTGGCAAAGACCGGACCAGCCATCGACACGAGGCGCAAAGCGAGCACGAGGGCCACCGCGGACGAGGCGCCGAGGACAAGGACAATCACTTCGCGCATGCCGGGAGCGGCAGCAGGCAAGAACAGCGCGCCCTCTGCTACGGCCAGAGGCGCCATCAGCACGGCCGCCAATCCCAACATGATCCCGACAGCGGCGGTGGCGTCCACCGACTCCGGCCGCCATGCCATAATCAGCGTGTGCAGCGACAGAAGGAACGGCAGGACCACGGCGGCAACGAGCCAGAAGAATTCCGCGTCGACGTCTCCGCCGCCCTGCAACAGGACTACCGCGATAGCCGAGAAACCCAGACCAAGGCCAAGAAACCGCCTGAGACTGGGTCGCTCGAGTGAGAGCAGCGCCGCCAGCAGGAAGACCATGAATCCCCGCGTGCTGCCGACAAGCGAGATCAGCGAGGCCTCGACATGGCGGGCTATGATCACAGTGAACAATTGGTAGAGACAGCCCAGAACAATCGCCCAGAACAAGAAGAAGCCAAGATCGCGCAACGTGATGCGCGGAATCCCGTGGCGCGTAATCGAGACCGCGAGGCAGAGAACGGCCCCGAACGTGTTCGCCCATACAACGAGGCCCAACGCCGGTATCTCGTGCTGTGCCGCCATGCGCCCGAGCGCGGGCCCAAGACCGAATATACAGCCTGCCGCGAGGACCAGCAGCGTTCCCCGAAGCGTTCGAACGGTGAGGTCGAACCGTTTCTCGCGCTCGTAGATGTCCTCGGCCAGACCGCGGAACACCATGGCAAGCCGGCCCAGAGGGTCATCGCGCGCCACGACCCGGTCCACGTCCAGTTCGGACGGGCGAAAGGCGCCGCGCTCGATGATCTGCGCCGCTTCCGTCAGCCGCTCCATGTCACGGAAATACGCAAGCTCCCGGTCGCGCAAACGCTTGCGCGCGAGCGAAGCGTTCATTCGCGCCTTAAGGATGGTCGGTTCGAAGTCCTTGGGCAGGAAATCCTCCGCGCCCAGTTCGATCGCCCGCGCAACGCTGCCGATCTCGTCCTCGAGAGAGGACACCACGATGACGGGAATATCCCGCAACGCCTCGTCCTTTTTCATCTCGACCAGCACCGCGTAACCGTCCATCTCGGGCATGACGATATCGAGCAGGACAACGTCGAAGCGTTTCGCTGCCAGCATCTGCATCGCCTGCCTGCCGTTTCCGGCAATCTCGGCGGTATGCCCGAGCGCCCTCACCGCCATCGACAGCTTGCGGCCGCTGACGCGGCTGTCATCCACGATCAGGACAGAGCCCGCCGCTTCCTCGGTTTCAGCATCTGATTGGATCACCCGGTGCCCGTCGAACCTCCGAGATCTTCCAGACTGACGTCCGCGAGCGCCTTCCGGGCGGCCTGTTCGGCGCGCGCGATGTCGTCAGCTGCGGCGGCAAGGTCGGCCACGTTCGCATCCGAGGTGCTTGCGGTTTCTGCAGCGGCACAGAGTTCCGACAGCTGCACCGCGCCAAAATCGCGGGCGTTGGATTTCAGAGTGTGGGCCGCGATGCGAAACGCGGTGCGGTCCCCGCTGGCGGACGCCTCGATCATGCGGCCCGCCAGATCGGGGGCATCCTCGAGGTAATCGCCCACCAGCTCTGCCAGTTCATCCGGATCGTTTCCGACGACGTTCAGCAATCTCAGAAGGGCTGTGCGGTCGATCCAACCCGGATCGGTTACGTCTTCGTTTTTCATGTCGCTCTTTCCTGGGTGGTCTGGCGGCCAAGCTGCGCCTCGCGGAAGGCGGCGCCACGCCTGAGGCAGACAAGCAGGTCGTCCTCGTTCACGGGCTTGCTTAGGTAATCGTCCATCCCCGCCTTAAGGTAGGACTCGCGGTCCGACACCTGGGCATTGGCAGTCAGCGCCACGATGTAGGGCCTGAGGCGGTCCCCCATGGCCTCGCGAATCTTCGCAGACGCCGTCACGCCGTCCATGTCCGGCATTTCGATATCCATGAGGATGACATCGAACGCCCCGTCGAGAGCCATGGACACCGCCTCCGGTCCGCCGGTGGCTATCCGTGGCGCAAAACCGTTCCGTTCCAGAAGCTTGCAGCCGACCTTCCGGTTGATCCGGTTGTCATCCACCAGCAGAATGGACAGCTCTTCGGCATCCACTGTTCCTGTGGCGTCGGTGCTGTCCTCGGTAGTGGGAAGGGTGTCGGGGGCTACGGCGTTGGCCAGGGCGGAAAGAAGCTGCGAGGTTTTCGCGGGTTTCGCGATGATCGAGGAAAAACCGGCCGCTCGGAGTTCGGACCAGAAACCCGGCTCGCCGGGGGTCAGCGAGGTGAGCAGGATCATCGGTGGCGTGCGGTCGCCGCACGCCACCCGGATGGCCGTCGCGAGGTCGAGCCCGTTCATGCCGGGCATCTTGTAGTCGATCAAGAGCGCGTCGAACGTGTCCCCCTTTTTCATGCGCTCAAGCGCCGTGCCCGGAAGGCTGTCCGTTTCGGGGACGACGCCCCACGCGCGCAGGCGCTCTTCGAGTATTCTTCTGTTGGTTCCATTGTCGTCCACGACAAGTACCCGCGCCTCCTGCAGAGCGGCAATCTGGCGGCGCTGGTTCGCCACGGCCGGCGGGTTGCACGGGTGCATGGAAAGCTCGAAGGAAAAGGTCGATCCGGCCCCGACCTCGCTCGAGACCTCGATCTTGCCGCCCATGCGCTCGACAAGCCGCTGGCTTATCGCAAGGCCTAGCCCGGTGCCGCCGAACCGCCGCGTGGTCGAGGCGTCCACCTGGCTGAAGGAGCGGAACAGACGATCCATGCGATCTCCGGGAATTCCGATGCCCGTGTCGGAAACGACGAAGCGGATTGCCGGCGCCCCTTCGTCGCTCCCGGCGCGATCGGCGGGTTCGACCGTGAGTAGAACCTCGCCCTTTTCGGTGAACTTGACCGCGTTGTTCAGGAGGTTCAGCAGGACCTGCTTGAGTCGCGTCGGATCGCCGATAACGCCCATGGGCACGTCCGGACTGATCCGACAGGCAAGTTCGATGCCCTTTTCGTCGGCGCGCGGCATCACCAGTTCGACGGCCGATTCCACGGTCTCCGAGAGGTTGATCGGTATTTCCTCGAGCTCGAGGGCCCCGGCCTCGACCTTGGAGAAATCGAGTATGTCGTTGATGATCGAGAGCAAGGTATCCGCCGCCGTGCCGATCGTGGCAGCGAAGTCGCGTTGTTCCGCATCGAGCTTGGTCGTGGACAGAAGGCTGCTCATTCCGATGATCCCGTTCAGCGGCGTGCGGATCTCGTGGCTCATTGTTGCAAGGAAGGTGCTTTTCGCCTCATTGGCGGCCTCGGCCTGTTCCTTCGCTTCGGTCAGCTGTCCCTCTCTCGCTTTCAGTTCGCTGATATCGGAATACACGACGACCGTACCGCCATCGGTGGTCTTGCGCTTTTCGATCTTGACCCAACGCTCATCCGGCAACAGCCGGATACTCGGTTCATCGAAAACAGCCCCGGTTTTCGCCGCCGGCTGGTCCGGGGCACGACTGACGCCGACGCGGACGCCGGTCCCGGCCGGGGCCCGCGCGGCCAGTTGGGCAATGGATATTCCCGGCTGCACGAAACGTCCCTTCGGATCGCCCAGAAAATCCCGGTATCGCGCGTTGCACAGAACGAGATGATCGCTCTCGTCGAAGAAGGCGAAGCCGTCCGGGATGCTTTCGATTGCGTCGATCAGGCGTTGTCGGGTCTCCGCGATTTCGCGCAGGTTGGTGCGCTCCATCTCCACGGCCGTGTCGCGAAACACGGCAAGTGCGCGCATCAGCCGGGATACCTCGTCCCGTCCGGACGCCTCGGGAAGCGCGACGTGCAGGTTGCCGCCTGCCAATGAGAGCGCGGCATTGGAAAATGCGCTCAGCCGGGAGCCAAGGCTGCGATTGACGTAGAAGATCGCGCCGAGGATCACGACCAGAGAAGATAGCAGCACGATCGCGAGATTGACGCGGCTCGTCTCCAGCGTTTCCAGTACGCGCTCGGCCGAAGCATTCGCGGCGCCCCGCGTTTCGGCCACGATGGCGGCAGACAGATCGCCCATGTCACCGGTCAGATCGTTTGTGCTTTGCAGCAACTGGTCTGCGCGCTCAAGCGCGGCAAGCTCTCGGATCCGCAAATCGAAGACGTTGTTCCCGTCGACGCCGAACCCGATAAGCCGAGCGGCCAGTTCGGCGGTTTCGGACACTTCGGTTCGAACCATCAAGCTGTCGAGCAGGCGGGTGGTTTCCGCCTGCAGCCCGCGAAGATCGTCCTGGAGGTTCAGGAGTTCCGCTTCGTCTTCTGCGAAAGGGGCCAGAGAGAGGATGCCTACTGCCTGATTGCCGAGAGCCTCGAGCGTAAGCAGCGCGCCATACCCCTCGATACCCGCATCGTTGATCGCATCGAGGCTTTCCCCGACCTGCCGGCGCAGGTCGGCGGCGACCGTTACCGCCTGCCCCCGGATCTGGATGATCGAACTGCGCAGATTGAACTCCAGTTGGGAGACGACCTGCCGCAGATCATTCCCGACCAAGGTGGCGTCCAGAAGCTCCGCATCGGGCCCCCTGATCATGGCGCGCCGCCGCTCAAAGATGCTGGTGTCGCCTGCGCCCAGCGTAACGATGGAATCGAGGATGTCCGAGACGGCCTCGACAGCGACGACCTGCGATACGGATGAGTTTCGCCGCAATTCGTCAACATTGCGCAAGGCGGTGGAACTGGCCGGAACGAAAGTGCTCCACGCGTCCTGGACCGCCTCCTCGGTTTCGGCAGTCAGCGCCGCGCCAAGTGCCTGTTCCATCACGCCAAGCTGTATCTGCATGCTGAGAAGCGGGATCAGTCCCTCCACGCTGAGTTCGTTGAGATAGGTGACCGTGGCATCGGTGCCGCTGCCGACCCGTTCGCTCTCGGCACTCAGGACGGCCAGTTGGTCGTCGATCACGGGCGCGATCGAAGCTGAAAACGCGGCGTGTGTCCGCGCAAGCTCCTGCATGCGGCCGTTGAGCGTGATCTGGAGATCGATGCGCCGTGCGATCGTTTCCGCAAGGGATCGCGAGACTGTCGCGACCTCGTCCACCGATTCCGCGAGCCGGGCGACGCGGTCGGAATTGTCCGCGCCCGCCTCGAAACGGTCGATGACGGTTTGCACACGGTCGAGATAAATGAGCAGCCTCTCGCGACGCGCGGACAATTGTTCGGGGAGGGCCGATGTTGCGACCGATGCCGCGGCACTGCGGATATTTGTGGTCGTATCCGAGACCTCGTAGGCGATGATCAGTGCCGGAATATCGTCGTTGGTGATGGAGGTAAGCTGCGACTGGACGACGATGTTCGTCCGGTGCGCGATAAGCGCAGCCACCGCCGCCGAAACGAGGATGATTGCTATGACTAGCAGAAGCTTCGCCCGGATGGTGGACGGTAGAAGGCTGGCAACCCAGCCGATCCGGTTCCCTGTTGTACCGGCGTTGGACAGCGTGCCGACCTTTCTTAGTGACCCCGCCTCCGGGTAGGCTGCTTCAGAGGCGCAATTCCAATCCCGCGATGTCGTCCGGCGTGATATAGGCCACGGCCGGATTGAGCATCACCTGCAGGTGCAGCGCAAAGACCCGCGCGGAGTCCTGGTCCCGGTTGGCCCATTCGAACCAGAGCGGAATGGCGATCCGGCGAAATCTGTCGACATCCTCTTCCGACAATCGCGTGACCTCCACCCCGGCATCCGCGAATTGCTGCCATGCGGCGATATTTGCCTGTTGGTGGGCCGTGAAGTGCTCAACGGAAAACGCGCGGACCAACTCGGTGAGGAGGTCTTGGGTCGGTGCCGAAAGACTGTCCCAGACGGTCTGGTTGAACACGACGATGGTCAGATCCACCGGCTGGTGCAGGCAGGGCGTCGAGGCCGGCCCCATGACGATGTAGTCACTCACCTCCGCGAAGCCGAGATCGTAGTTCATGGCAGGGCCGGTGAAGTCGGCAGCATCGATGGCACCCGAGGCGAGCGCTGGGCGAACCTCCGAACCGGCAAGGGTGATCGTGCGGGCGCCAATTGCCTCGAAACAGTCCGCTATGATGCCGCCGGGCATCCGCAGACTGATCCCTTCGAAATCCTCCAAAGACCGGATCGGCACGTTGGAGTGGATCAGGTTCATGTCATGATGGACATGGCCGACGAAGTGCAGTCCGTGCCGGGCGTATAGGTCCCGAGCGAGTTCCGTGCCGCCGTAGCTGTCGAACAGCATATCCCATTGATGGGGATGGGGCAGGCCCATCGGGAAGGAGGTGAAGAAGGCCCCGGCAGGCATGGCGCCGGTGATCGCGGCGTAGTGCGGGACCCAATGCATCCCGTCCAGTACGCCGGCCGAGGTGGCCGTCATCATGTCGAATATCTCGGTCACCGACCCGCCGGCATAGGGGACGAAATCGACCTCCCCGGACGTCAGTTCGACAACCCGTTCGCACCAATCGCGGAAAGTGTTGTAGCCGATCGTATTCTCGGTCCAGAGGGATTGCAGGGTCAGTCTGCGGCCTGCGGAGACTTGTGCATTTCCAATGAAGGGCGAAGCTAAGGCCCCGGCGCCAAGCGCCGCGGTGGCGATGAACGCCCTGCGCGTCCCGGCGGCACACAGCTTATCAGAGCCTTTGCCCGTCGGCGCGCTGACCTGGTGCATGTCATCCCCCCCCCGCGACGGACAGCTGTCGCGTCGATGTCCACGCTACGGACACCTTGAATGAAAAATCAATCCAAAACTGCGGTCATGAGGGGCGTCGGACGTCTGAAGATAAATGCCGATTGCGCCGAGCAGCGGGCTGTCTGCACGGGCTCCGGAACTCCGGAATGCAGTTCGAAACAGGGCTGGGTCACGCAAGCGCCTGCGCAAACCATGCCGCCCTAGCAAGCCCCCGCAGGACATTCTCGGCGAAGGGCCGGGTCTCCCCCACAATGGGCTGACGGTGTCGGGTTCATCCAGAACTGGTCGCCCGGAAAGCGGGTACCGGACCGTTGCAAGGCAACTGGCGCAAACGGCCCGCATTCATCGAACCTGCAATTCTCGTTTCATCTGGCTCGTCCGTCAAATGGGCGTCCGCATTCCGGATTGCGGCCCGCCAAAGCCCGGTGCGGACAGTACGAATGGCCGCTCTTGAATATTGGGTACAGTTGACTGCTTCAGTCGACCGGCTCACCGGATCCGCTAATGTCGGGGCCGAAGCGCTTCCGCAAAGGGCTGAGGCAGACCTTCGCGATCCATGAAGACGCCCGCTGCGTGGTAGCCTCGACAAGCCCGCGCCGCGTGGAACCCGACCGGGGGGCCTGCCCTAACCGTTCCGCCCGCTGAACAGCCCCGCATCCTCGGCCGCGCGGCGGATGGCGCGGGCCTTGTTCTCGGTTTCCTCGAACTCCGCCTGCGGATCGCTGTCATAGACCACGCCGCCGCCCGCCTGGATGTAGAGCGTGCCATCCTGCACCACGGCGGTCCTCAGCGCGATGCACATGTCCATGTCGCCACCCGCGCTGAAATAGCCCACGCCGCCGCCGTAGACGCCGCGTTTCTCCGGCTCCAGCTCGTCGATGATCTCCATCGCGCGGACCTTGGGCGCGCCCGACACGGTGCCCGCCGGAAGACCGGCCAGCAGCGCCGAGAGCGCGTCGTGATCCTCCGACAGCTCGCCCACCACGTTCGAGACGATATGCATCACGTGGGAATAGCGCTCGACGATGAATTCCTCGGTCGGGCGGACGGTGCCGATCTTGGCGACGCGGCCCACGTCGTTGCGCCCCAGATCGAGCAGCATCAGGTGCTCGGCCAGTTCCTTTTCGTCCGCCAGCAGGTCGGCCTCGAGCGCGCGGTCCTCCTCGGGCGTCTGCCCGCGTTTGCGGGTGCCGGCGATCGGGCGGATCGTGACCTCTCCGCCGAAGACCCGCACGAGGATCTCGGGGCTCGCGCCCACCACCTGGAACGGGCCGAAGTTGAAGTAGAACATGAAGGGCGAGGGGTTCGTGCGCCTGAGCGCGCGGTAAAGCGCGAAGGGCGGATGCGCGAAATCGATGCGCCAGCGCTGCGACGGCACCACCTGGAAGATGTCGCCCGCGCGGATGTAGTCCTTGGCCTTCTCCACGGCGGCGAGATAGCCCGCATGGGAGAAATTCGAAACGGGCTCGCCCAGCGGCTGGGCGTCGCCCATCTCGCGCGCGGCGACCGAGGGCGCGCGTTCCAGATCGCGCAGCGCGTCCGACACACGCTCGGCCGCCTGCGCATAGGCCGCCCGCGCGGACAGGCCCGACCCCACCCAGGCGGGCGCCACGACGGTCACCTCGCCCTTCACCCCGTCGAGCACGGCGATGACCGAGGGGCGCATCAGCACCGCGTCGGGCAGGCCGAGCGGGTCCGGGTTCACGTCCGGCAGATGCTCCACCAGCCGGATCATGTCATAGCCGAGATAGCCGAAGAGGCCGGCGGCTGCGGCGGGCAGGTCGGCGGGCATGTCGATGGCGGACTCGGCCAGAAGACCGCGCAACGCCTCGAGCGGCGGGGCCTCGCACGGCTCGAACGCGTCGCGGTCGTAACGCGCGGCGCGGTTCACGCGGGCCCCTTTACCCCGGCATTCCCAGATCAGGTCGGGCTTCATCCCGATGATGGAGTAGCGCCCGCGCACCTCGCCGCCCGTCACCGATTCAAGAATGAACGCATCGCGCCCCGCATCGGTGAGCTTGAGCATCACCGAGACGGGCGTGTCGAGATCGGCGGCCAGCCGGGCATAGACCAGCTGGTTCCGGCCGGCGTTCCACCCGGCCTCGAAATCCGTGAACTCGGGGGTCAGGGCCATGGCCGCGCGCTCACGGGAACTGCGCGTGCACGGCGTTGATCACGCTCTGATCGAGGCGGATGCCCGCATCGTCCTGCAGCGCGCGCCCGTAGCTTTCGAAAATGTCCTGCGCCATGGATTGCGCGACGGTCTGATCGAGGATCTGCAACAGCATGCCGGTGTCGTCCGCATCGCGCGCGGCGGGATTCACCGCGTCGAGCCGCACGATATGGGCCGAGCGCGCGCCGGGGATCGCCACGACATCGCCGGGGCCGGAAAGCTCGAAGGCCTGCGCCACGAGCGTGGGCGGCATGTCGGGGATGATGTCCTGCCGCCGCAGCTGCGTCTCGGTGGCGACATCGCCAAGGCTCTCCAGCGCCGCGCCGGTGGCGATCTGGCCCACCAGCTGATCGGCGCGCGCCGTCAGAGCCTCGCGGAGCGCCGTCACGCGCCAGGCCTCGGCGACCTCGTCCTCGATCTCGGCAAGGGGCGGCACGGTCGGCGGCACGATCTCGTCGAGGCGGAGCGCGAAGAGCCCGCCATCGGAAAGGTCCAGCACCTCGGGAAAGTCGCGCTCTTCGACCGCACGCGCGGCCTCGCGGAAGGTGTCATAGGCCGCGATCCCGTCCTCGGAGGCTGGGGTGAAATCGATCTGGCCAAGGGTCATCGGCGTCGTCTCGGCCAGTTCCTCCAGCGTCGCGCCGGAGGCCAGAAGATCGTCGATTTCCTCGCGCATCACGGCGATCTGGCGACGCGCGGCATCATCGGCCAGTTCCTCGCGCAGATCGGCGCGGGCCTCCTCGAAGCTCGTCTCGGTGGCCTCCAGCACGGCGTTCACGCGATAAAGCGCGGGGCCGAGCCGCGAGGGCAGGGGGCCGATGATCTCGCTTTCGGTATCGGCGAAGATCACCTCGGCGGCCGCGGCGGGCAGGTCCTCGAAGGCGACCTCGCCAAGGTCCACGTCCGCCAGCGTCAGGTCGCGTTCCTCGACCAGCGTGTCGAAATCGGTCTCGCCGGCCGCGATGGCGTCATAGGCGGCCCGGGCCGCGTCCTCGCTGCCGAAGGCGAGCCGTTCCAGCAGCCGCCGCTCGGGCTGGCGGTAGACGCCGATCCGGCTGTCATAGAGCCGACGCAGGCTGTCCTCGTCGACCTCGACCTCGTCCATGATCTGCGTCGGGACCAGCCAGGCATAGGTGATGCGCCGCGCCTCGGGGCGTTCGAACCGCTCGGGGAAGTCCTCGTAGAAGGCCGAGAGATCCTCGGGAGTGGGGTCCGGCAACGGGTCTGTCAGATCGGCCTCGGTCAGGGTCAGGATCGACAGGTCCCGCGTCTCGCCCTGAAAGGCCGCGATGCTTTCGCCATAGATCTGCGGCGCGCGGATGGCGCCGATCACGGCCGACTGCAGGAGCGCCCGGGCGGTGTCCTCGCGCGTGTCCTCCTCGAACTCGCGGGGGCTGAGCCCCTCCTGCGCGAGGAGGAATTCGTAGGCCTCGCGGTCGAAGCCGCCGTTCGCGCCCTCGAAGGCCTCGAAATCCTGGATCTGGCGCGCCACCGCCGCGTCGCCCACCGACAGCCCGAGCCGCTGCGCCTCATTGGCCAGCGCCGCGCGCGCCACCAGCGACTGCAGCACCGCCTCGTCAAGGCCGCGCGCGCGCAGGTCGGCGAGGTTCACGGGCGTCTGCGTCTGGGCGATCTGGGCGCGGATCTCGTTTTGCAGCGCGCGGGCGTAGTCCTCCGCGGTGATCTCGACCTCGCCCACCTCGCCGAGCCGGCTCGCCCCGCCCCCGAAGGAGCCGATGCCGAACCCCGCGAGCGCGATGAACAGGAGCCCGAGGATGATCCAGACGAAGAAGCGTGAGATCGATTTTCCGGCCGATGCCGCCATGGGCGTGATCCTTCGTTTCCGGTGTTCTTCGCGCGCGAGCAGATGCTGTCGGGGTGACTTACGCGCTCAGGCGCGGCCCGACAAGGCCCGGCCGATTGCGTGCGTCGCGACCAGGCGCATCACCGTCACGGGGTCACCGCGCCCAGCCGGTCGCAGACCTCGGCCAGGCCCGCGACGTCGGCATTGGCGAACGCGATCCTGAGCGTCGCCTCCGCCTGTCCGTCGCCGCCCTCCGCCAGCCGCGGTCCGAACATGGTGCCCGGCAGCGTCAGGATATGGGCGCTGTCGACAAGGTCCTTCGCGACCGCGTCGGAGGGCGCATCGAACGGGTGCCGCGCATAGGCGAAATAGGCGCCGCAGCCCAGAAGCCGCCAGCCGGACAGGCGTTGGAAGCCCGCGACCATGGCATCGCGCCGCGCAAGGATCTCGGCCCGTTCCCCGGCCAGCCAGTCGCCGAGGTTCCGCATCCCCCAGAGCGCGCCGATCTGGCCGACCTGCGGCGGACAGATCGCGACCGTGTCGAGGAATTTCTCGACCTCCGCCAACCGTGCCTCGGAGGCCATGAGCGCACCGACCCGGTGGCCGGTCAGCCGGTAGGCCTTGGAAAAGGAATAGAGGTGGATGAGCGTGTCGTCCCAGTCGGGATCGGCGAAGAGGTCATGAGGCGCGTGCTCGCTGTCGAGATAGTCCCGATAGGTCTCGTCGACGATCAACGCGAGGCCGTGGGTCCTGGCGAGATCGAAGAAGGCGCGGATCAGGGCGGGCGGATAGGCCACGCCGGCCGGGTTGTTGGGCGAGACGAGCACGATGGCGCGGGTCCGCGGCGTGATCAGCGCGGCCGCGCGTTCGGGGTCGGGCAGCAGGTCGTCGCCCGTGGGCAGGGTCCGCGTCTCCACGCCCGCCATGTCGAGCCACATCTTGTGGTTGAAATAGTAGGGCAGGGGCAGGATCACCGCGTCACCCGGCCCGGCGATGGTGGCCATGGCGGCGCAGAAGGCCTGATTGCAGCCAGCGGTGATGGCGACCTGCGCGGGCGTGATCGCGCCCCCGTAGACGGCCGACCATTGGCGCGCCAGTTCCTCGCGAAGCGCGGGCAGGCCCAGCACGGGCCCGTAAAGATGGGAGGACGGGTCGCCGATCAGCGCCTCGGCCATGGCGCGGACGAGCGGCTCGGGCGGGGGCGCGACGGGGGCTGCCTGGCTGAGGTTGACCAGGGGCTTCTCGGCGGGAAAGCTGCGCCCGTCGATCCAGCGCCGGGCCTCCATCACCGGAGGCGGGAAGGTCACGGCAAGGTTGTGGTTGATAGGCCGCATTTGCGCCTCCCCGGATGCCGGGCGGATCGATCCGGCCTTCATCTTTCGAAAAATACGCCCGCCGGAGGCATGCGAATTTTCGTACGAAAATTCGCACTCGCCGAGTGGCCAGAGGCTCAGAACGGGATTTCGTCGTCCATGTCGCTGCCGCCACCACCCGGTCCGCCGCCGCGACCATCATGGCCGCCGCCGCCGCCGCGCTCATCGCCGTAGTTGTCGCCACCGCCACCACCACCGGGCCCATCGCGGCCGTCAAGCATCGTCAGGTTGGAGTTGTAGCCGCGTAGCACGATCTCTGTCGTGTACCGGTCCTGGCCCGACTGGTCCTGCCATTTGCGGGTCTCGAGTTGGCCCTCGATATAGACCTTGGAGCCCTTTCGCAGATATTGCTCGGCCACCTTGACGAGGCCCTCGGAAAAGATCGCGACGGAGTGCCACTCGGTCTTTTCCCGCCGCTCGCCGGTGTTGCGGTCGCGCCAGGTCTCCGACGTCGCGATGCGCAGGTTGCAGACCTTTCCGCCGTTCTGGAAGGACCGGACCTCCGGGTCGCGGCCCAGGTTGCCGATCAGGATCACTTTGTTCACGGAGCCGGCCATCTCGTTTCTCCCGCAGGCGTCGTTGTCACTCAGGTCGTCGTTCAGGTCGGGCGCACGGCGTCGAATCCCGCCCGGCACGTCTCGACGTTTAGAACATCCAAGTTTGATGAATGAAAGCTTAAAGAGGCAGGGGGCGAAGCCCGTGGCGGGCGTCGGGTTTGCGTATTTTTTGAAAGATGAAGGTCAGGGGGCGTCGTCGGTCTCGGCGCCGCGCGCCACGAGACGGGCCTTGAGCGGAGCCGCGCGCGCATCGCCCGCCTCCAGCGCGAAGACATAGGCATGGGTGAGGTAGAAGGACCGCGCCACCGGGTCGTCCGCAGCTTCGGCGGCTTGCGTGTAAAGCCCGATCAGCGCCGTCCCGTCGCCCCGTCCATGGGCCGCGAGCAGAGCGGTGTCGAGGGCGGCTCGCGCGCCTGCGCTCCCGATACCGATCACCGCCTCTTTCACCCTTGCGCCTCCTCCAGCGCCGCGACGCGTCCGGCGACCCAGGCATGGAAGCAATGGGTCGGTCCGTCCATGGCCGGGCTGAAGCGGCCACCGTCGAATCCAGCTGCGGCGCGGCCGCGCTGCATGCCCTCGACCACGCCGATATCCTCGATGAAGACCTCTTTCCACTGCGCCGCGTTGCGCGCGCGGAGCGCGGGGTCGGTATCGGCGACGGGATAGTAGAGGTGCACATGTTCCCGCGTGCGGTCATGGGCCACCGGTTCCAGCACGATGGCGTAGGCGTGATCGCGGTGCACGCCGAGGAGCAGGTTGGGATAGAGCGCGACATATTCCGCGCCTTCGTCCCATTTCGCGGAGAGGCCCGCGAAATCCGGGAAGACGGCGCCATCCTCGCCGCGCAGCTGGCGGTAGACATAGGTGCCCTGACCCGAAAACCGCCCCGGCGCTTCTATATGGTAGTGATCCTCCAGCCGGGAATAGCTGTTCAGGCCCGGATGCACCCAGGGCAGGTGGTAGCTTTCGCAATAGTTCTCGACCGCGAGCTTCCAGTTGGTGGCGACCTCCAGCGTGAAGCTGCTGCCAGGGCCGCCGTGATACAGCGTCTGGTCGAATTCCACCCAGCGTTCGAGCAGATCGGCATGCGTCTGCTCGAAGGGATCGGCGTCGCCGGAGAGGTTCACGAAGACCACGTCGCGCCACACATGGCTTGGCACCTCGATCAGGCCCAGCGTGTTTCGCGCGATGCCGGGATGGGCGTTCTGGCCCGGTCCGCCGACATGGGGCGTGGCCACCAGCCGCCCGTCCTTGGCGTAGCACCACGAATGGTAAGGGCAGCGGATCGCGCCCTCGATCCGGCGCGGCGCCTCGACGAGGATCATGCCGCGATGGCGGCAGATGTTGTAGTAGACCCTGAGCGCGCCGTCGTCATCGCGCAGCAGCAGGAGCGGCTGGCCGAGGAAGGAGATGGGCTTCGCGTCGCCGGGCTCCGGCACCTCCGCGCCGACGCCGATGGCGGCCCATGTCGTCTCGAGGCAGGCGCGGTTTTCGGCGGCGATGGTCGCGGGGTCGGTGTAATGGGCATTGGGCAGGCCGCGGGCCTGTTCGATCGGGGCGCGGACCTGCGCAAGCTGCGAGGTTTCTGTCAGCGGGGCTGTGGGGCGATGATCGTCGGGCATGGCGCGGCTCCATCGAAGGTGATGGCGGATTCCACAGCGTGTCCGGCAAGGCGTCTTGCGCGGTCGCGACATGGCAAATGTCGGTAACGGATCAGATGGGCGCGCCGCCCAACGGCCGGATGAAGGTTGACGGACCCCTTGCGAGCCCTGGGCCGGCGCGCGCCGGTCGGACCGTCAAAGCCCGCGTGCGATGGCCGCGACGCCGGTCCGCGCCAGACGAACCTCGCCCAGCGGGCGCATCAGCTCGGTGAAGGCGTCGACCTTTTCCGGCGTGCCGGTGATCTCGAAGACGAAGCTCTCGAGCGTCGAGTCCACCACGTTGGCGCGGAAGATCTCGGCGATGCGGAGCGCCTCGACCCGGTGCTCGCCCCGCGCCACCACCTTGATCAGCGCAAGTTCGCGGCTGACGAACGGTCCCTCGACGGTGAGGTCCGAGACCTCGTGGACCGGCACCATGCGCTCCAGCTGCATCTTGATCTGGTTGATCACCTGCGGGGTGCCGGACGTGACGATGGTGATGCGGGAGCGCCCGCCCGCGTGATCGACCTCGGCCACGGTGAGGCTTTCGATGTTGTAGCCCCGGCCCGAGAAGAGTCCGATGACCCGCGCCAGCACGCCGGCCTCGTTCGTGACGAGGACGGCGAGCGTGTGGGTCTCGACCTCGTCTGACATGTGCGACCGCAGGTCATAGGCGGAATGGCTGGAGGAGCCTTTTTCGATGTTGAGCGGCGACATTGTCCTGTCCCTCCCTTTGGGTCGGGCAGGTGAAAGCACGCGGCGCGCGTGCGTTCAAGGCCGAAAGGAGAACGGGCGCCCCGCAAGGCGCCCGTTCGGTCCGTTTTCGTTGCTTCGGCTCAGGTGGGCTCGGCCCGCAGGCCGCGCCAGACGGCGTAGCACAGCAGAAGGAGCACGATCGTGAAGGGAAGGCCGGTGGAGATCACCATCGCCTGCAACGAGGCGAGACCGCCCCCGATCAGCAGCGCGATGGCCACCAGACCCTCGAAGGTGCACCAGAACACCCGCTGCGGCACGGGCGCGTCGATCTTGCCGCCCGCGGTGATCGTGTCGATCACGAGCGAGCCCGAGTCCGACGAGGTCACGAAGAACACGATGACGAGGATGATGCCCAGCGTCGAGGTGATCGAGGCCAGCGGCAGGGTCTCGAGCATCGCGAAGAGCGACAGTTCCGGGCTGTAGGTGGCGATCACGTTGGCGTAGACGGGCGAGTCCTGCCCGTTGGCGACGATGTCGTTGATCGCGGCCCCGCCGAAGACGGCCATCCACAGGACGCAGACGAGCGAGGGGATGATCAGCACGCAGGTCACGAATTCGCGCACCGTGCGCCCGCGCGAAACACGGGCGATGAACATGCCCACGAAGGGCGACCAGCTGATCCACCACGCCCAGTAGAAGGCCGTCCAGCCCTCGCGGTAGCCGTCATCCTCGCGTCCGAACGGGTTGGACAGCGGTACGACCTCGCGGAAATAACCGACGATGCCTTGGCCGAACTCCGTCAGGATCGTGGCAGCGCCCGCGGCGAAGAGCACGAAGAGCAGCAGCAGGAGCGCGAGGCCCATGTTGATTTCCGACAGGACCTTTACGCCGCCGTCCAGGCCGCGCAGCACCGAGATCAGGGCGATGGCCGTGATGGTGACGATCAGGATCACCTGCACGGTAACGCTCTGCGGAATGCCGTAGATGTAGTTCAGCCCGGCATTTGCCTGCTGTGCGCCGAAGCCCAGCGAGGTGGCGAGGCCGAAGAGCGTGGCGAAGACGGCGAGCGTGTCGATGATGTGACCCCACCAGCCCCAGACCCGTTCGCCCAGAAGCGGGTAGAAGGCCGACCGGATCGTCAGCGGCAGGCCCTTGTTGTAGGTGAAGAGCGCCAGCGCGAGCGCCACCACCGCGTAGATCGCCCATGGGTGCAGCGCCCAGTGATAGGAGGTGGCCGCGAGCGCCATCTGCCGGGCCTCCGCGATGTTGCCCTCGATCAGCATGCCATCCTCGGTGAAGGGCCGGATGGTGCCGAGGGGTTCGTCGCCCCACGGCGTGGCGAAGTAGTAGGCCGGCTCGAGCACGCCGAAGAACATCAGCCCGATGCCCATGCCTGCGGCAAAGAGCATCGCGAACCAGCCCGCATAACTGTAGTCCGGGGTGGCGTCCGCCCCGCCGAGCCGCACGCGGCCGACGGGCAGAACGATCAGCGCGAGGCAGAAGATGACGAAGATATTGGCCGACAGCAGGAAGAACCAGTCGAAGGTCGATGTCAGCGCGGGCCGCAGCCAGCCGAAGAAATCGGCCGCGTGTGTCGGCGCCAGAAGGGCGTAGACCACGAAGGCCACGACCGAGAGGCCCGAGATCAGGAAGACGGGATTGTGAATGTCGAAGCCGAAGGGCCCCACGGCGCCTTCGATATTGTCCTGACCGATGTCATAGTCGGTCTCGATGATGTCCACGTCCCCTTCGGGCTCGGGTATCCCTTGCATGTTCGTGTCGTCGGTCATTCTTATTATCCCTGTTTTTTCGGTGCGGCCGCCCTCTCGCGAGGCGCCGCGTCGTCGGGTGGCCTCAGGCCTCGTCGCGCACCAGCATCACCGAATGATGGCTGAGCGAGGCGAGGTGCCCGCCATGGCTTCTGAGGTCGAGGAACCGCGGGATGTGGCTTCCCATCACGATCAGATCGGCCTTCAGCTCCTCGGAGGCGGCCAGAAGCTGCTTGTCGAGGTCGACGGCCGGGTCATGGGAGACGATCGGATGGCTTGCGGGCGCCGCGACGCCCCGTGTCTCGCCCTGCACGGCGGCGAAAAGGGCAAGCTTTTCCGCGAATTCCTGCGGGGTGTGAGCCACGCTGCTGGGTTGTGGCACGGTCACGCCCACATAGGTGACGCGCGCACCGTAATGCCCGGCCAGATCCGCCGCGACACCGAGCGCCCGGTCAAGCTGCCCCTCATGCGCAAGGTCCACCGGAACCATGATATGTTTGAACAAGAGCCCCTCCTTCCTGTTATTGTCTGTTCGACGCATCGGATGGGGAATGCGCCCGCCGAACATGGTGCGGGACGACGGGGCATAGCCAAAATGCGACAGTGTCGTGTCGCATAAAGGCTAACAGCCTTGGCTCAGGTTGCAACCCGGCCGTGGAATTCGCCTGTCGCACCGCTCCGGGGCCTGCGCTCGGACGCAGGCCGCAAGGCCAAAAGCAAGCGGGCGGGCCCGTGTCGGACCCGCCCGCGATACTCGTGCCGGCGTTTGGCGTGGCTCAGACCAGAACGCCGCCTTCGGCGTCGATCACGCCCTTTGTCTCGGCCTCGCCCAGCAGCATCTCGTTATGCGCCTTGCCGGACGGGATCATCGGGAAGCAGTTCTCGTGCTTTTCCACGAGGCAGTCGAAGATGACCGGGCCGTCATGGTCCAGCATCTCCATGATCGCGTCGTCCAGATCCCCGGGGTCGGTGCAGAGGATGCCCTTGGCGCCGAAGGCCTCGGCCAGTTTCACGAAATCGGGCAGCGCCTCGGACCAGCTGTGCGAATAGCGCTCGCCGTGCAGAAGCTCCTGCCACTGGCGGACCATGCCCAGACGTTCGTTGTTGAGAATGAACTGCTTGACCGGCAGGCGGTACTGCACCGCCGTGCCCATCTCCTGCATGTTCATCAGCCACGACGCCTCGCCCGCCACGTTGATCACCAGCGCATCGGGGTGAGCGATCTGCACGCCGATGGAGGCGGGCGTGCCGTAGCCCATGGTGCCGAGGCCCCCGGAGGTCATCCAGCGGTTGGGGTCCTCGAAGCCCAGATATTGCGCCGCCCACATCTGGTGCTGGCCGACCTCGGTGCAGATGTAGCGGTCGTGACCCTTCGTCAGGGCCTCCAGCCGTTCGAGCGCGTATTGCGGCTTGATGGTGGTCTCGGAGTTCTTGTAGCTCAGGCAGTCGACCGCGCGCCAGGCCTCGATCTGCTGCCACCAGGTCGCGACCGCGGCCGCGTTCGTCTTGCGTCCGCGCGCCTTCCAGATGCGCAGCATGTCTTCCAGCACATGGGCCACGTCACCGATGATCGGGAAATCGGCGTGGATCACCTTGTTGATCGAGGAAGGGTCGATATCGACATGCGCCTTGCGGCTGCCGGGGCTGAAATCCGCGATCCGTCCGGTGATGCGGTCGTCGAAACGCGCGCCGATGTTGATCATCAGGTCGCAGCCATGCATCGCGAGGTTGGCCTCGTAGAGCCCGTGCATGCCGAGCATGCCCAGCCAGTTCCTGCCCGAGGCCGGGTAGGCGCCGAGGCCCATCAGTGTCGAGGTGACCGGGAAGCCCGTCGCCTCCACCAGTTCCCGCAGGAGCGCGGAGGCCTTGGGCCCGGAGTTGATGACCCCGCCGCCGGTGTAGAAGACCGGCCGCTCGGCGGTTTCCATCGCCTCGACCAGCGCTTCGATCATGGCGGTATCGCCCTTCAGGCGGGGCTGGTAGTGGTCGACCCTGGCCTTCGGTTTCGCCGTGTAGCTGCCGGTGGCGAACTGCACATCCTTGGGAATGTCCACCAGCACCGGGCCCGGACGGCCGTGCGTGGCGATGTGGAACGCCTCGTGGATCGTGCCGGACAGCCTGTCGGTGTCCTTCACCAGCCAGTTCATCTTGGTGCAGGGACGGGTGATGCCGACCGTGTCGGCCTCCTGGAACGCGTCAGAGCCGATCATGAAGGTCGGCACCTGTCCCGTCAGCACGACGAGCGGGATCGAATCCATCAGCGCATCGACAAGGCCGGTGACCGCGTTGGTCGCGCCCGGGCCCGAGGTCACGAGAACCACGCCCGGCTTGCCGGTGGCGCGCGCATATCCTTCGGCGGCATGCACCGCGCCCTGTTCGTGACGGACAAGGATGTGGCGGATGGCGTTTTGCTGGAACACCTCGTCATAGATCGGCAGCACGGCGCCGCCGGGATACCCGAACACCACCTCGACGCCCTGTTCCTTGAGAGCTTCGACCACCATCTTCGCGCCTGTCATCTGGCCCGTTGCGTCGGGTTTCATCGCGGGCATCCTTCCATTTGTTCCACGATCCATTTGCGTATTCGGCCTGCTGCGTTCCATGCCGCCGGCACAAAAAAGCCCCCGGAGGGTTCCGAGGGCGCATGGGCTTGCCATATGGCTGTCGTCACCGACCCATGCGCGTCCTGCCTACGATTACGATAAGGGAAATCATCCCGGCCTCCTGTCTGCGTCGGGCGGAACACTAGGTCCGCCACCGGGGGGCGTCAACCGCGAAACGGCGCGGTTCGTGAACAATATGTCGCGACAGGGGGTGGATGCGCAACTTTCTACACGGCCTGCGCATCGGAGCCGAGGCGACGGCGCAGCTTGCCCGGCCCCGCAAGCCGGGCGTCGGTTGTCCGTCGGTGGCCCCGTTTGCGGGGTGGGGATGTTGGGCGCCAATTGTCCAGACGGGGCACAGTCGATTCACGACCGGCGGCCCGATTGGCCACGATGACAGGAGGATAGCGCTACCGACCTGCAACCTTGGGTTGAATAGCCGATGTCTGAGCCATTTTGGTAAGGAAATTTTACAAAAAAGTGCATTTCGGGGGCGAAAAACTGTTTCGCGACGCCAAACGCTTCGCTAACGTTCCGCGCACTGCGAATACCAAATCCGCGACCCGCAAGAGGTCTGCGGACTATCCAACTGGGAGGATACCAATGGATCGCCGTTCATTCCTGCGCACGTCGGCACTCGGCGGCGCAGCAGCCGCTACCACTACGCTTGCGGCACCGGCTTATGCCCAAGGCAACCGCACGCTGACCATGGTCACGTCGGTTCCCGACGGCTTCGCCGTTTTTGACGATGCCGCACAGCTCGCCATCGACTACATCACCGCGATGACCGACGGTCAGCTGTCGTTCAACAAGATGCCCGCGGGCTCCCTCGTGGGCGCCTTCGAGGTGTTCGACGCGGTCTCCGCCGGGCAGGCGGACGTCTACCACTCCGCCGAATACTACTTCCTCAACCAGCACCCGGCCTTCGCCTTCATGACGTCGGTGCCCTTCGGCATGACCAGCCAGGAAATGTCGAACTGGTACTACCGCCGCGGCGGGCAGGAACTGCACGATAACCTGTCGTCGCTGTTCAACCTCAAGCCGCTGATGTGCGGCATGACCGCGATGCAGCCCGGCGGCTGGTTCAACACCGAGATCAACTCGGCCGACGACCTGCAGGGCCTGCGCTTCCGCATGCCGGGCCAGGGCGGCCAGGTGCTCGGGCGTCTCGGCGCGTCGGTGCAGAACATCCCCGGCGGCGAAATCTACCAGGCGCTGGCCTCGGGCCAGATCGACGGTGCCGAGTGGATCGGTCCCTACGCGGACGAGCGTCTGGGCTTCCAGGAGGTCACGAACCTCTACTACACCGCCGGCTTCCACGAGCCGGGCTCGGCCCTGCACCTGTCGTTCAACCTCGAAGTGTGGGAATCGCTGACCGCGCAGCAGCAGCAGATCGTGAAGGTCGCCGCCGAAGCCGCACATGCGCAGAACACCGCGCTCTCGCTGGCCGAGAATGGTGCCGCACTCGCCCGTCTGATGTCGGAAGGCGTGACGCCCCGCGAATTCCCGGACGACGTCTGGGACGCGTTTGGTCGCGCCTCCGCCGAGGTCAACGCCGAGAACATGGACGACCCGATCTATGCCGAGATCGCCGAGAGCTACTTCGCGTCCATGGAGGAATCCTCGGCCTGGTACGAGATCGGCGACGGTGAGTACATGCGCCAGCGTAACCGCGTGAACGCGGCCTGATCGCGACCCCAGCTATGCCTCGCCCGGCGCCTTCTGCGCACCGGGCGGGGCTCTTTCAATTGCCGGGAGCGGACATGCCCGAGACCTGGGCTGGCCTTCGAGGGATCACCACATGATCGAATTCGTCCTTTGGGTGCTGCAGAACATCGCGATGTCGCCCTATTACCTGTTCGTCGCGATCACCAATCCCGGCGACTGGCTCGACTGGAGCAATCCCGAAGCGGTGATGCGCTTCATCTATTACGGCGCTTCGGTCGAATTCTTCTTCGTCGTGTTCACGACCTTTCTCATTCTCACCGCGCTCGGCATGGCCTGGAAGCGCGAGATCCTCTGGACCGCCGTCCGCATACTCGAGGCCGTCGCGAACGCGGTCGGACGGACCGCTGCCTGGGCGGGCCTCGTTATGGTGCTCATCCAGGTGATGATCGTGTTCCTGCAGCGCATCTTCCGCGTCGCCGCGATCGAGCTCGGACCGTTCGGCACGGCCGTCGCCTTCGACCTGAGCTGGTGGGCCGAGGGCCTGAAGTTCTGGAATGCCATCGTGGTGACGCTCTGCGTTGCCTATACATTCGTGCAGGGCAGCCATGTGCGCGTCGACCTGGTCTATTCGGCGGTGAAGTTCCGCACGAAAAAGGTGATCGACATGTTCGGCGCGCTGTTTTTCATGATGCCCGCAATCGTCATCACCTATCTCTACGCGTGGTTCTTCATGTGGCGCCACCTGATGACGCCCTCGGTCACCTCCACCAGCGAGATCGACCGCATGCTGATGCAGGCCCGCATCTTCCGCTGGAACGTGGAGACCATCGGCTTCAGCCCGAACGGCTTCAACGCCTACTTCCTGTTCAAGGTGCTGATCGTGCTGTTCTGCGTAATGGTCTTCCTGCAGGCCATCGCCGTCTTCTGGCGATCCTACCTCGAATGGGTCGAGGGTGAAGAGAGCGAGAACAAGTATCTCGATCGCGACGAGACGGGCGACGAGGCCGAGGATCTGGAACACGCCATCCATTCCGGTTCAATCTGAGCGGGCCGAAGACGGGGCGAATTGGGGACAGACGGCACGCAAGAAACGCGCCGTAATGAGGGGAAAGACGAACCATGCTGTTCGGTTTGGATGGGGTCGAGATAGGCCTGATCATCGTGTTCCTGACGCTGTTCGCGGGGATCATGACAGGCTTTCCGGTGGCGTTCGCCATCGCCGGGGCGGGCATGATCTCGTTCGCGATCATCGCCGCGCTGGATTCCGCGGGGCTGCTGATCCACCAGGCCATCGACACGGGCTCGGCTGAATATTCCGCGCTTGTCGCCGAAGGCGTGGTACGAGAAGCGATATCCGTCTTCCGATACCCTGAATTGCCACGCATCGAGGAACCGTTGTTTCCCGGCGGCTGGGAAGTGGCGATGGAGCGCAACATCTCCTTCATCGTCAACCGCATGAACGAGCGCGTGATTGCGGGCCAGTCCATCGAGACGCTTCTGGCCGTTCTGATGTTCGTCCTGATGGGCATCACGCTGGAGCGCTCCAAGATCGCCGAGGAACTGCTGACCACCATGGCGCGCGTCTTCGGCCCGCTGCCGGGCGGTCTGGCCGTATCCATCGTGATCGTGGGCGCTTTCCTCGCCGCCTCGACCGGCATCGTCGGCGCCACCGTGGTGACCATGGGCCTTCTGGCCCTGCCCACGATGCTCCGGAACAACTATTCGCCCGAGCTTGCCACCGGCGTGATCGCGGCCTCGGGCACCCTTGGGCAGATCATCCCGCCCTCGATCGTGATCGTACTGCTCGGAACGCTCGTGGGCGACCTCTACGCCACGGGGCAGGAGACCCGCGCGCAGCTCGCCGGCTGCAACGACGCGCTCACCTACCTCGGCGAGCCCGCGGTCCTGTCGGTCGGCACGCTCTTCCAGGCGGCACTTCTGCCCGGAATATTCCTGGCCGTTCTCTATGGCGCCTATGCCTTCGGCTTCGCGCTGATCAACCCGTCCAAGGCGCCCGCCGTCGAACTGGGCGGCACAAGCAAGTCCGAGCCGGTCACGCGGAACGAGGCCCTGACCTGGTTCCTGGCTGCGCCGGCGGCAATCCTCATCGCGGTCGGCCTTGCAAGCGGCGGCGGCCTGATCGGCAGTCAGACCGCCTTCCTGACGGAGACCGGCACACAGGAAGAACGGACGCTCAGGACCAACGTCTCCGAACAGTGCCAGGCCGCGATGATCGACCTGCACGGCCAGGAGGCCTGGGACCGCGCCGTCGAACTGCAGGCCGCGAATGCAACCGCCGCTGAGGAAGAAGTTGATCCGGAGGAACTGACCGAAGAAGAGATCGCCGACGCCTTCGCAGAGGCGCGCGACGCGGTCGCTCCGATCGGCTCGGGCGTGGCGACGATCTTTGTCCTGTTCGCGCTCATGCTCGTCGTGGCGCGTGGCGTTTCGCCGGCCTCGGACCCGACACCGCTCTATGTGGGGGCGGGGGGCGTGGCGTTGGCGCTGCTGTTCGACATCCTGTTCATAACGCCGGTCATGGGTTCCGGCGCGACCTTCCTGATCCTCGCCGTGCCGACGATTCTCGCCATCTACGGCGTGCGAGAGGCGGTGATCCGCATGTCGCGCAACGAGCTTCTGCGCGTCGTCTTCCCGCCGCTGATCCTCATCGTCGCGGTGCTGGGCTCCATCCTCGGCGGCATCACCAATCCCACGCCGGCGGCCGCGCTCGGTGCGGCGGGCGCCATCATGCTCGCGGCCTATCGCAAGCTGAAGGAAGAAAACGGCAAGTCGAAGATCGTGATCTGGGCGAGCTTCGCGCTGGTCATCATGATCCTTCTGGGCGTGAATTTCGACCTCAGGATCACCCGGCAGGTGGTGCCGTTCGAGGATTGGGTGGCGTATGTGCTGTCCCAGATCGCCTATCACTTCGCCTTCTTCGGGCTGCTGTTCTCCTGCTGGGTGCTGTTCCGGTCGAACATCCTCAGCCCGGTGGTGCGCGAGACGGCGAAGGTCACGTCGATGGTCTTCACCATCCTCATCGGCTCGCAACTGCTGAACCTGGTGCTGATCTCCTTCGGGGGAGAGCACCACATCCAGCAATATCTGCGCAGCTTCGACAACGAGATGGTCGTGTTCCTCGTCGTCATGGTGATCCTCTTCATCCTCGGCTTCGTGCTCGACTTCCTCGAGATCATCTACATCGTGGTCCCGATCGTAGGGCCGGTGATCTATGGCGGCACGCTCGACCCGGCATGGGTGACGATCATGATCGCGGTGAACCTGCAGACCTCGTTCCTGACACCGCCATTCGGCTTCGCGCTGTTCTACCTGCGCGGCGTGGCGCCACCGCAGGTGACGACGGGGAACATCTATCGCGGGGTGCTGCCCTTCGTGGTGATCCAGGTGCTGGGACTGGGGCTGCTGTGGCTGTTCCCGGCGATCGTGACGATCCTGCCGGACCTGCTGAACTAGCGGGGCCTTCGGGCATAGCGTCGGGAAGGGGCCTTTCGGGGCCCCTTTTTCATGGCCGCTCGATCAGGTCCCACAGGTTGCCCCATGGGTCGCGCCATTGGGCGACCTTGCCGTATGGTTCGAGCCGAGGTGCCTCGAGGAACGTTCCGCCGGCGGCGATGATGCGGCCCGCATCCGCATCGAAATCCCGGGTTTCGAGGAAAAACCCCACGCGGTCGCCCGTTTGCCCCCCCAGGGCCGCCGATTGCCGTGCGGTCGTGGGAAGGGCAAGCACAAGCCCCGTGCCGCCGCCTGTCGGGGCCACGGTGACCCGGCGCTTGCGGCCCTGATCCTCGTCGCCGAGGCAGGTCCAGCCGAGGCCGTCCACGAAGAACCGCAGGCCGTCCTCATAGTCGGGAACAAGGAAAGTGACGAGCGCGAGCACTCAGTCCGCGCCGCGCAGGTCGGGCAGATTGATCTGCGCCACTTGCTGGGCAATGGGATCGATCGACAGGGGATGGGCCTGGTTGGAATAATCCGACGGATCGCCCAGCCGCTGCCACTCCCCGCCCAGGTAGACCTCCAGCCCCTGAAACTGCGCCTTGTAGCCCATCTTGTCCGACCCCGGCACCCAGTAGCCGAGATAGACGAAGGGTAGCCCGGCTTCGCGCGCGAGCGCCACGTGGTCCATGATCACGTAGGTCCCAAGCGAGTTGCGGGCCATGTCGGGGTCGAAGAAGGAATAGACGAGGCTGAGCCCGTCATCGAGGATGTCCGTCAGGCAAACCGCCGTCAGCGCATCCCCGCGATCCTGGTCGCGGTACTCGACCACGCGGGTCTTGACCGGCGTCTCCTCGATCATCGCGGCGAATTCGAACACGTCCATGTCTGCCATGCCGCCTTCGGCGTGGCGTACGTCCAGATATCGCCGGAACAGCGCGTATTGCTCCTCCGTGGCCCAGGCCGAGCGCGCGGAGCGCACGAGGGACCCGTTGCGCTTGGCCACGCGCTTCTGGCTGCGGCGAGGCTTGAAATCCGCGACCCTTATCCGGGCCGACAGGCAGGCGGCGCATTCCGTGCAGGACGGGCGGTAGAGCACGTTCTGCGAGCGGCGAAAGCCCTGCTTGCTGAGCGCGTTGTTCAGTTTCTCGGCCTGTTCGCCCTGCAAGGCCGTGAAAAGCTTGCGCTCGCGCCGGCCAGACAGGTACGGACAGCTCTGCGGAGCCGTCACGTAGAATTGTGGCGCTATCGGAAGTGTGTGACGCATGGGTATGGTTCGGCCGGTCGTGTCGCTCGGCCATAATGCTGCCCCAGCCGAGGACCCGGCCGCAACACGTTTTTTTGCCGCTGGTTAGTACAGGCCGCGCGGCCGGTTTATCGCGGCGCTGCCAAGGATGTGGTCGTGCAACCCCTGGTGGCGGCGCGAGGCCAGCATCAGGCCGACCGAGATCAGTTGCAGGATCACCGAGGCCGAGAGGAACAGGTAGAGACCGGTGTGAATCATCGCCTCGGCCGGGGACAGGCGCTGACCGAGGCCGTTCCTGAGCTCGATATTCATCAGCCGCATGCCCAGCGTGGCCGAGCCTGTTCCGATCGTGGCCGACCGGTAGAGAAAGGAGACCGTGAAATAGAGGATCGGCCAGACCCAAAGCAGAACGGTCAGCGTCAACAGGCCGAGGATCAGCGACACGAGCGCGATCAGGATCACGTCGACGATCCAGGCGAAGAAGCGCTTGGCGGGCACGCCGTCATAGAAGGCGTGGTCGTATTCGGGATCTGGCAGGCCGGCGGAATGGGTCATGGTATGGGTCATGGCTGTCGCGGTCTCGGATCAGGGGCAGGGTTGCCGTGAAGGGGCGCGCCGCGCAAGGGGTGGCATGTCGCGGTCGGGGCGGCCGGGTCCGGAATCGGGCAGGCTTGCGCCGACCCGGCCGCGGGTCTGCCACGGCGGCGGGGATGCGCCGCGGCAGGGGTGCCGGCAGGTGGTCAGGCCTGCGCCGTGTCGCCGGCATCGCGGTTCGCGCTGCGCGTGCGGTCATCCATGAACTGGTCGAACTCGGCCTTGTCCTTGGCGTCCCGCAGGCGTTGCAGGAACGCCTCGAACGCCTCCTGTTCCTCTTCGAGCCGGCGCAGCGTGTCGGCCTTGTAGGCGTCGAAGGCGCTGTTGCCCGAACTGCGGAATGCATGGCGGGTCGCGTGGCGGCTCTTGTTGCAGCTTCCGTTGAACATGCGTTTGCTCCAGATCATGTAGGCGAGAAGGGCGAGGCCGATCGGCCAGAAGATTATGAAGGCCAGCACGAGGGTGGCGATCCACGCGACCTTGCCGCGTGCGTCCAGCCACGCTTCGGCTCGCGCGAACCAGTTTTGCGCCTCCCGAACCATGGGGGCCTGGGTAGTGGATGTCGTCATCGGGGTCTCCTTTCGGTCTCGCCGTAGATGTTAATGTAAATCACATTTACGAATATGGGAAGCCAGCCACCGCCCGCAAGAGGGGAAGTGAAGCTTTTTCACATTTTTCGTGCGAGTGGTTGGAGGCGCGGGAAAACAGGCAAAAAGAAACCCCACCGAAGCGGGGTAAGGCAATCCAATCAAAGGTTCAGTCTAACCTGTCCGCGGCCCAGTGCAGCGACACGAGGTGCACCTTAGCCGTCAAATTCGCCGCGCACTGGGCTGACTGCGGACATATCTTGGAGTGTCGAAAATAACTGTGACACATTTGGCATTTCCGTCAAGAAAAATCCGCAACCGGTCGGCTGACGGTTGCGCCCTGCGATCCTAGTCCGAACGCCCCCGCCGCTCGAACCGTGGAAGCATCGCGGAAAAATCCCGTCCCTTGCCGTCCTCTTCCTCCACGAACTGCGCGTAAAGCGCCATGGCGCGCGCGCCCATGGGCGTGTCGGCATCCACGGCTTCGGCCGCTTGCTGGCTCAGGCGCAGGTCCTTGAGCATCAGGTCGGCGGCGAAACCCGGCCTGTAGTCGTTGTCCGCGGGGCTGGTCGGGCCGATACCGGGCGCGGGGCAATAGGCGTTCATCGACCACGAATAGCCCGAGGAGGTCGAGACCACGTCATACATCGCCTGCCGGTCCAGCCCCAGCTTGTCGGCCAGCGCGAAGGCCTCGCAGGTCGCGATCATGGTCGCCCCGAGGATCATGTTGTTGCAGATCTTCGCGGCCTGTCCGTTGCCGGCGGGCCCGCAATGCACCGCCTTCTGGCCCATGATCTCGAAAAGCGGCTTCGCGGTCTCGAAACCCGCGTCGCTTCCACCCACCATGAAGGTCAGCGTGCCCGCCGCAGCGCCCCCCACGCCGCCCGAGACCGGCGCGTCGAGAAAGCCGATCCCGGCCGCCGCCGCCTCGGCCGCCACGTCGCGGGCCGAGGCCACGTCGACGGTGGAACAATCGAGCAGCACGGCCCCCGTGGTCATCGCAGGCAGCACCTCCGCCGCCACGCTGCGCAGGATCGCACCGTTGGGCAGCATGGTGATGACGATCTCGGCCCCCTTCGCCGCCTCCGCCCCGGTCGCGGCCTGCGCGACGCCCTCGACGGTCACGCCCGCCACGTCGAAGCCGGTCACCTGATGGCCGGCGGCCACGAGGTTGGCGGCCATCGGCGCGCCCATGTTGCCCAATCCGATGAAGCCGATCTTCATGGCCCGTCCTCCCTTTCGGTGTCTCTCAAAGCTTCAGCCCGTCGGCGCCCAGCGGCAGGAGCATGGCCGAGACCTCCCGGTTGGCAGGTCCCTCCATCGTCTCGTGCTGCCAGCGCGGCTGCCTGTCCTTGTCGATGATGGCCGCGCGGATGCCCTCGAGGAAGTCACCCTTTTCCATCGACCGTGAGGTGAAGCGGTATTCCAGCTCCAGCGCCGCCTCGATCGTGTCGAGCGCGCGCACGCGGCGGATCAGGTCGACGGCGCAGGCCATCGAAAGCGGACTGTTGCGGCCCATCGCCTCCAGCGTCTCACCCGCGAAATCCGTACCCGCATGGCGCAGCGCGTTGAGAATGTCGCGCAGGGCGTCGCCGACAAACAGCCTGTCGATCTCGGCCCGCCGTGCCGCCAGCGGCGCGTCCGGGGCAGGGGCCGCGGCGCGGTCCACGGCCTCCCAGTCGGCGGTCTCGCCGAGCTCCGCCTTCAGCGCGTCCCACTTGTCCAGCGGCACGAGGTAGTCGGCGAAGCCCGCATGGATCGCGTCGCCCGGCCCCATGCGCGAGGCCGTGACGCCGAGATATTCCCCCAGCCGCCCCGGCGCGCGCGCAAGGATCAGCGAACCGCCCACATCCGGCACGAGGCCGATGCCGCATTCGGGCATCGCGATCTTCGAAGTGTCGCAGACGATCCGGTGCGAGGCATGGCAGCCGACGCCCACGCCGCCGCCCATGGTAAAGCCCTGAAGGAATGTCGCCACGGGCTTCGGGAAATTGAACAGCTTGGCGTTCATCCGGTACTCGTCGGCCCAGAAGCGGCGGCCGTAGTCGAAATCCCCCGCCGTGCCCGTGGCATACATCTCGGCGATGTCGCCGCCCGCGCAGAACGCCTTGTCGCCGGCCGCGTCGATCACCAGCATCGCGACGCTGTCGTCGCCCGCCCAGTCGTCGAGCGCCGCCTCGATCCGGCCGCACATGTCCCAGGTCAGGGCGTTGAGCGCCTTGGGCCGGTTCAGCGTGATGCGCCCGGCGCGCCCCTCGACCCGGATCACGATGTCATCGGTCATTCTCGGCCTCGATCCCCTTCATCTTTCCAAAAATACGCAAATACCCGGCTTGCCCTCAGCGCGCCGCCAGCATCTGACGCGCCACGATCAGCCGCATGATCTCGTTCGTGCCCTCGAGGATCTGGTGTACGCGCAGGTCGCGCACCACCTTCTCGATCCCGTAATCCGCCAGGTACCCGTAGCCGCCATGAAGCTGCAGGCACTGGTCCGCCACGCGGCTGCCCGTCTCGGTCACCAGCTTCTTGGCCATCGCGCAGGCCTTGGTGGCGTCGGCCGCGCCCGTGTCGAGCTTCCACGCCGCCTGCCGAAGGAAGACGCGCGCGGCCTCGAGCTCGATCTCCATGTCAGCGAGCCGGAACTGCAGTCCCTGGAACTGGTCGATGGACTGGCCGAAGGCTTTCCGCTCGCCCATATAGGCCAGCGTCGCCTCGAGTGCGGCCTGCGCCGCGCCCAGCGAACAGGCCGCGATGTTGAGCCGCCCGCCGTCGAGCCCCGCCATGGCATAGCGGAAGCCGTGGCCTTCCTGCCCGAGCAGGTTCTCGCCCGGCACCCTGCAGGCGTCGAGCTGCACCTGCCGTGTGGGCTGCGAGCGCCAGCCCATCTTGTCCTCCAGCCCGCCGAAGCTGAGCCCCTCGGCGCCGTCCTCGACCACGATGGCCGAGATGCCGCGCGGGCCGTCCTCGCCGGTGCGGGCCATGACGATATAGGCATCCGAATAGCCGCCGCCCGAGATGAAGGCCTTGGTCCCGCTGAGCTCGAACCCCTCGTTGGTGCGCGCGGCCTTCGTCTTCAGCGCCGCCGCGTCCGAGCCCGATCCGGGTTCGGTGAGGCAATAGGACAGGAAGATCTCCATCCTGAGAGCGGGCGGCAGCAGACGGTCGCGCAGCGCAGGCGCGGCGTAGCTTTCCAGCATCTTCGCGCACATGTTGTGGATCGACAGGAACGCCGCCACCGAGGCGCAGGAGCGGCTGAGCGCCTCGAAGACCAGCGTCGCGTCGAGCCGCGTGAGGCCCGAGCCGCCCATCTCCTCGCCCACGTAAAGCCCGCCGAAGCCGAGCTCCGCCAGCTTCGGCCAGAGGTCCTTGGGGATCTCGCCCGCCCGGTCCCAGTCCCGCGCATGGGGCGCGATCTCCGCCTCGCCGAAGGCGCGGGCCATGTCGAAAATGGCCTCCTGTTCCTCGCTCAGTGCGAAATCCATGGGCCAGCCCTCCCTGCCTGCCGACGGTGGAAATGAACGCTCGTTTAATTAACGCCCCGCCGCATCCGAAGCAAGGGCGGAGCGAAGGTGGTGGAGGGGGCTTGCACGCCGCGCCTCCCGGTCCGGCGAGGCCAGTGCTACGCGCTCCCGCTTGGGATGATTCGGGCATTTTCGTGGCACGGCCTGCGGGTCCGCTGCGGACCGGAAAGGACGCGGGTGAAACGAAAATTCGGTGTTAGCGCTGACTGTTCTCAGCCTCGCAACAAAGGGGCCGGATCAGGCTCAGAAAAAGCCCGAAAACGCGCTTCAAAAGCAATTATCCGATTTTGGCAGAATTGTGACATTGATAGGATCCGACAATAGGCGGCTTGTCCGATTGCTATCGGTTGACCGCGATAAGCACCTGGCGGACCGTTGTCGCTGACGGGCGTCGGAATTATCCTTGGAAGGGGGAAACATGATTAGGAATATCATTGCAGTTACTACGGTCGCGCTGCTTCTCGGCGCGAGCGCGGCGTCTGCCATCACGTTGCAATTCGACTCGTCCGCGACATCGTCGAACACTCCGGCGACCGGTGCGTCTGGCACTGCAACGCTGGCCTTTTCGGATGTCGGTACGAACCAAGCGCAGATTGATGTATCCGTCGAAAACACGACCGATGCGTCTACGTTCGGGGCGGGTGCGACTGTTTCGAAGCTTACCGGCTTCGCGTTCAGTCTGCTTTCCGGAACCAGCCTCGCGTCGATCAGCACGACCGGGGCCTTTCTTGACTACGCGTTTGCTTCTGCTGTGTCCCTGCCGCCTTTCGGCAGTTTCGATGTGGCTTGGGGCGATAATTCCAACTTCCAAGGCGGCGGCCCGGGCGGAGCACTGCCAGAAGGTCAGATCGACACCGGGCTCAAGGCCATAGTCAATGTGGGCAGCCTCTACACTGCTGCGACACTGGAAAGCGCCTATCTCGCTGCGTTCAATGATGACTCAGATGATATCGGTGCCGTGATGCGGTTCCAGTCCGTAAACG
Organism: Rhodobacteraceae bacterium HLUCCO18; assembly: GCA_001314805.1. Lineage (GTDB taxonomy): Bacteria > Pseudomonadota > Alphaproteobacteria > Rhodobacterales > Rhodobacteraceae > Roseibacterium. Next base: position 33,531 of record LJSY01000039.1, read on the forward strand.
CGGGCTCGGGCAGCGACAAACTGCTTTACGGAGGCGTTAGAGCGTGTCGCGTTTAATCGGTTTGGTATCCTGCTGCTCTGAAGAAGTTGTAGCATTCCTCGTCGCTGAACAGGCTGCATACATGTCCGACCACCT
>LJSY01000040.1 GCA_001314805.1 Rhodobacteraceae bacterium HLUCCO18
TTCGCCCAGTCGCGCGCCGCGCAATGGGCGGCCTGGGACGCGCAGGTGACACCGCCGAACTACGATCCGGCGACGTCGAACCCGTGGGGGCTGCATCCCCGCCTGCTGCCGCAACGGGTCGCGGCCAATCCGGGCCTGACACCGGGCGACATCCATGTCGATGCCGTGGCGCGCTACCTCTACTTCATCGAGGAGGACGGGACGGCGATGCGCTACGGCGTGGGCATCGCCCGCGGCGACCTCTACGAGCCCGGCACCTACACGATCCGGCGCAAGGCCAGGTGGCCGGGCTGGCGGCCGACCGACAGCATGATCGAGCGCGACCCGGAAAGCTACGCGCGCTTCGCCGATGGTGTCGATGGCGGGCCGGACAACCCTTTGGGATCGCGAGCGCTCTATCTCTACGAGGGCGGGCGCGACACCTACCTGCGGATCCACGGCACGCCCTCTCCGCGCTCGGTCGGGGGCCGGACGAGCGCCGGATGCGTCCGCATGGTGATGGCGCATATCATCGGCCTGTACGAGCGTGTGCAAACCGGGGCGACGGCGGTTCTCTATCCGCCCGAGGAATACGTCACCGCGCGAAGCTGAGGTCTGCGCGGGCCACGGGTTGGGCCGGGGGCGCGCCCTCTTCGGGCGGACGGGCGCAGATCGACCTTCCGTCTGCGGTCCGCAAGGGCAGAAGGGTCGTCTCGACCGGGCCGACATGGCGGTACCAGTAGCAGCCGTCCTCCTCCAGCACGCGCGCGGTCGAAACGTCCTGGTGGGGGGCGGCGAGCTCCCGCACGGCGTCCGGGACGGCGCGCGTGGCCCCGCCGCTCTCGCGATCGGCATCGACAGGGGCTTCGCACGCGGCGAGGAGCAGGGCCGCGGCGGCGGATATCGCAACACGATGGGTCATGGCTCTCGTCTCCGTCCTGACGGCCCCGTTCGGCGAGGGCACCTTCTCGCATCGCACGCCGCCCCCGGCAAGTCGGCCCGCGCGGCGGCCCCGTCCATCGCCGGGACCGCGCGCGGTCCGGGCGGCCGCGGCGGGCCGCCAGGAGGATGCAGGCATGCGCCCGTCCGGTGGCGGCGAGATGGAGGCGAGACATGTATCCGGCCCGGTGTCCTGCAACGGGCGCGAGCGCGATGGTCGCGGCCTCCGCGGGCATCGGCGCACTCATCACGATCTCGGGCCGGTGACACAGGCGCAGCAACGGCCGATCTGGTTGCGATTTTTGGTGATGTGGCGAAATCCCTGTTCGCCTCAGGCCAGCGCCTTCAGCCCGACATCGTCGAACTGCGCGAGAATGTCCTGCCCGATGGGCCCGTCGAGCACAGTGCGCGCATGGCCGAGATCGCGCGCGCCTGCTGGCCCGACGGCGCGGACCGCTGGACCCCCGCGATGATCGAGACGCTGCTCGCCTCGGACAACGCCTTCGCGGTCTGCAGACCGGACGGCTTCGCCCTGTTGCGGGTTTCGGGCGAAGAGGCGGAGCTTCTGTCGCTCGACGTGCTGCCGGAGGCGCGACGGCGGGGCCTCGGATCGGAGATCCTGCGCGAGGCCCTGCACGAGGCGCAGGCCCGCGGCGCATGCGAGGTCTACCTCGAGGTCGATACGGAAAACGCGGCCGCCCTTGCGCTCTATGACCGCGCGGGTTTCGTCACGCGTGGGACGCGCAAGCGCTACTACCGCAAACCGGACGGAACATGGGGCGATGCTCTTGTGATGGCCCGTTTTTTCGGCAGCGACGACACGGATCGGGCGCAACGCGCGGAACGGTCGGACAGTTGACCCAGGGTCAATCCCGACGGCCCCGCGCAGGTGCAGAATCCGGTTGACCGCAACGCGGCGCTTAGCGCTTATTTGGACCGGGGATCAGCCACGATCTGAGCTCGACATGGCAACCGCGGCCAGAATGCACCGGCACGTGGGCCTGTCCAACCGGGAGAAAGACCTATGAAACTGATGAAAACCCTTATGGGTGCCACTGCGGCGCTGGCCATGTCGGCCGTCGGCGCGCTGGCCGACGGGCCCGCGATCATCTTCGACCTGGGCGGCAAGTTCGACCGCTCCTTCAACGAGTCGGCGTACGATGGCGCCGAGCGCTGGGCTGAGGAGACCGGAGGCGAGTATCGCGAAATCGAGCTCCAGTCGGACGCTCAGCGGGAGCAGGCGATGCGCCGCCTCGCGGAGGCCGGCGCAAACCCGATCGTGATGGCAGGTTTCAGCCAGACGACAGCCCTGTCCGATGTCGCCCCGGACTACCCCGACACGCGTTTCGTGATCATCGACGGTGTGGTTGACGAGCCGAATGTTCGTTCAGTCGTCTTCCGCGAACACGAAGGCTCGTACCTTGTCGGAATGTTGGCGGGCATGGCGACCGAAACGGACACGGTCGGCTTCGTGGGCGGCATGGACATCCCCCTGATTTCCCGCTTCGGCTGCGGTTATGCCCAAGGCGTGAAGGCAGTGAACGAGAACGCGACAATCATCTCGAACTTCACCGGAACCACCCCGGCGGCATGGAACGATCCCGTCCGCGGAGGCGAGATCGCGCGGAGTCAAATCGCTCAGGGCGCCGATGTTGTTTATGCTGCTGCGGGCAACACGGGCACTGGCGTCCTCCAAGTTGCGGCCGACGAGGGCGTCTTCGGGATCGGGGTCGATGCCAACCAGAACTACCTCCAGCCCGGCTCTGTGCTCACGTCGATGCTGAAGCGTGTCGATACCGCCGTGTACAACGCGATGATGGCAGGCGAGGACGTAGAAACCGGCGTGATCGAAATCGGCCTCGCGGAGGACGGCGTGGGCTACGCAGTCGATGAGTACAATGAGGAACTGATTACCGCGGAGATGGAGTTGGCCGTCGAGACGGCACAGGAGCAAATCATAGCGGGCGAAATTGTCGTTCATGATTACATGTCCGACGGCACCTGCCCCGTGCAGATGCAGTGATCCTCTGATACCAGAAAGGCGCGGGCCGCGGTGCGAGAGCTGCCGCGGCCCGTTCCGCATCCGACGCATCCGGGAACATCCGACATGACCGACGCTGCCGCCATCGAACTGAGGGGCATCTCCAAGGCCTTCGGCCCCGTGCAGGCCAACAAGGACATATCGATGTCCGTCAAGCGCGGCACGATCCACGGCATCGTGGGCGAGAACGGCGCGGGCAAGTCGACGCTGATGTCGATCCTCTACGGCTTCTACAAGGCTGACCGGGGCGAAATCTTCATCAACGGGCAAAAGACCGAGATCCCCGACAGCCAGGCCGCGATCCGCGCCGGCATCGGAATGGTTCATCAGCATTTCAAGCTGGTGGAGAATTTCACCGTCGTCGAGAACGTGATCCTCGGCGCGGAAGACGGCGCGATGCTGAACCCCTCCATCGCCAAGGCGCGCAGGACGCTCAAGGAACTCAGCGAGGAATACGGCCTGAAGGTGGACCCCGACGCGATCATCGAGGACCTGAGCGTTGGCCACCAGCAGCGCGTCGAGATCCTGAAACAGCTTTACCGCCACGCCGACATCCTCATCCTCGACGAGCCCACGGGCGTGCTGACGCCCGCCGAGGCCGACCAGCTTTTCCGAATTCTCGAGCGGCTCAGGGAAGAGGGCAAGACCATCGTCCTCATCACCCACAAGCTGCGCGAGATCATGGAGATCACCGACACGGTCAGCGTGATGCGCCGCGGCGAGATGACGAACACGGTCGCGACCGCCTCCACCTCTCCGGCCGAACTGGCCGAGATGATGGTCGGCCGAAAGGTCCTGCTCCGGGTCGAGAAGTCGCCTGCGAAACCGGGTGACGTGATGCTCAAGGTCGACGACTTGCGCGTCGTGCGCGACGGGGTGGAGAGGCTCAAGGGCGTCTCGCTTCACGTCCGCGCGGGGGAAATCCTCGGCATCGCGGGCGTGGCCGGAAACGGGCAGACCGAGCTGCTGGAGGTTCTGGGCGGGATGATCCCGGCAACAGGCGGTACCGTGACGGTCAGGAACGAGCAGATCGACGTCTCGGGCAAGCATTCGAACGGCCAGACCCGGCGCGCGCGCGGGATCGGTCATGTGCCCGAGGATCGGCAGGACGAGGGCCTCATCATGCCGTTCGAGGCTTGGGAGAACACGGCCTTCGGCTACCACAAGGACCCGAAATACAATCACGGGATGCTGATGGACAACGCCGCCATCAAGGCCGATTGCGCCGACAAGATGGAACGCTACGACGTGCGCCCGCCCAACCCGCGCCTGCCTGCGCGGAACTTCTCGGGCGGCAACCAGCAGAAGATCGTCGTCGCCCGCGAGATGGACCGCGCACCCGATATCCTTCTGGTGGGCCAGCCCACGCGCGGCGTCGATATCGGCGCGATCGAGTTCATCCACAAGGAAATCCTGCGGCTGCGCGACGAGGGCAAGGCGATCCTGCTGGTCAGCGTCGAGCTTGACGAGATCATGGGGCTCAGCGACCGCATCGCCGTGATGTTCGACGGCAAGATCATGGGCGAACGCCTGCCGTCCGAGACCAACGAGAACGAGCTTGGCCTCCTGATGGCCGGCGTCACGGAAACCAGGGTCGGGGGGGCCGCGTAATGGACAAGATGCCGAAATGGGCCGATGTGATCCTGATCCCCCTGATCAGCGTCCTTCTGGCGCTGATCGTGTCGGGCCTCGTGGTGCTGATAATCGGCGAGAACCCGATCGAGGCCATGCAGATCATGGTGCGCGGCGCCTTCGGGTCCGCCTATGGCTGGGGCTATACGCTTTATTATGCCACGAATTTCATCTTCACGGGCCTTGCCGTGGCGGTGGCCTTCCACGCGCGGCTCTTCAACATCGGGGGCGAGGGGCAGGCAGCACTCGGCGGCCTCGGCGTCGCCATCGTGCTTCTCAGCTTCGGCTGGCCGCACTGGACCATCGCGCTTCTGGCGGCGATTCTCGGCGCCGCGCTTTTCGGCGCGGCATGGGCTGCGGTGCCCGCCTATCTTCAGGCCAAACGCGGCAGCCACATCGTGATCACCACGATCATGTTCAACTTCATCGCCTCGGCACTGCTGGTCTACCTTCTGGTCAACGTGTTCCGCGTGCCGGGCTCCATGGCGCCCGAAAGTGCGCGCTTCGCCGAGGCCGTGCACCTGCCCAGCGCCGCCGAATTCGCGGGCTTTCTGGGCTTTGGCGGCTCCACCCCGCTCAACTTCGCCTTCTTCGTCGCGCTGGTCTGCTGCGTCCTCGTCTGGATCCTGATCTGGCGCACGCGGCTGGGCTACGAGATCCGGGCCTTCGGCCATTCCGAAACGGCGGCGGTCTATGCCGGCATCAACCCGACCCGGATCATCATGATAACCATGCTGATCTCGGGCGGCCTGTCGGGGATGATGGCGATCAACGTCGTGATGGGCGAGGCCGAGCGTCTTGTCCTCGACTTCACCGAAGGGGCGGGCTTCGTCGGCATCGCCGTGGCGCTGATGGGCCGGTCGCATCCCGTGGGCGTGGTCCTTGCCGCGCTCCTGTTCGGCGCGCTCTACCAGGGCGGCGCGGAGCTTCAGTTCGAGATGCCCGCCGTCAGCCGCGAGATGATCGTCGTCATCCAGGCGCTTGTGATCATGTTCACAGGCGCGCTCGACAACATGGTGCGCATGCCGATGGAAAAGATCTTCCTGTCGATCAGACGCAGCCGCGAATCCGGCAGCCAGAGCCCGGCGGAGTGACAGAATGGATTTCCTGACCGTCCTGCAGATCCTCGACAGTTCAATCCGGCTTGCCACACCGCTCCTGCTGGCCTGCCTTGCGGGCCTCTTTTCCGAGCGCGCGGGCATCTTCGACATCGGGCTCGAGGGCAAGATGTTGGCGGCCGCCTTCTTCTCGGCGGCCTTCGCCTTCACCTCGGGCTCCGTCTGGGTGGGCCTTTTCGCGGGGGTCGGCGCGTCGGTCTTCCTTTCCGGCCTGCATGGCGCGGCGTCGATCACCTTCCGCGGCAACCAGCTGATTTCCGGGGTGGCGATCAACTTCCTCGCCGCCGGCCTGACCGTGGTCATCGCGCAGACATGGTTCTCGCAGGGCGGGCGCACACCGCAACTGCCCTCGGAGGCGCGGTTCGGCAACATCGTGCTGCCCGGCGCGGAAAGTACCATTCGGGAAATCGCGCAGCTGGGACCATTGGGGCAGATCTATTCGGAACTCATCTCGGGCCACTCGATCCTCGTCTATATCGCCTTCCTGATCGTGCCGCTTACCTGGTGGGTGCTGTTCCGCACGCGGTTCGGCCTGCGCCTTCGGGCCGTGGGCGAAAACCCGGCCGCCGTCGATACCGCCGGCATCTCGGTCGTAGGCATGCGCTATGCCGCCGTCATCATCTGCGGCGTGCTGTGCGGACTGGCGGGCGCCTATCTGGCCACGGCGCTCAATGCGGGTTTCGTCAAGGACATGAGCGCGGGCCGCGGCTACATCGCGCTCGCCGCCCTCATCTTCGCCAAGTGGCGGCCCTGGTATGCGCTGATGGCCTGCCTGCTCTTCGGCTTCTTCGACGCGGTCGGCAACCGGTTCCAGAACATCACGGTGGGCGAGATCGTCGTGCCGGTGCAGTTCATGCAGGCGCTGCCCTACATCCTCGTGGTCATCGTGCTTGCGGGGCTCGTGGGCAGGGCCATTCCGCCGCGCGCAGGAGGGGAGCCTTATGTCAAGGAACGCTGAGGAGCTCGCGGCCCTGATCCGCGACCGGGCGGGGAACACGGCGCCCAAGGTCGGCCTCGTGCTGGGCTCGGGGCTGGGGCATCTGGCCGGGGCGGTGGACGGCGTCGCCATCGACTACACCGACCTGCCCGGTTTTCCGCATGCGGGCGTCTCGGGCCACAACCCGAAACTCGTGATCGGCGACCTGGAGGGCACCCGCGTCGCCGTCTTCGGCGGTCGCGCGCATTACTACGAAAGCGGCCGGGGTGACGCGATGCGCCTGCCGCTCGAGGTGCTGAGGGCGCTGGGGGCCGACCGGCTCATCCTGACCAACGCGGCGGGGTCCATGCATCCCGACATCGACCCGGGCGACCTGATGCTGCTGTCCGATCACATCAACTTCTCAGGGCTCAACCCCCTGATCGGGGAGCCGACGGACGCCCGCTTCGTCCCCATGACCGAGGCCTATGACCCCGAGCTTCGCGCGGCGCTCAAATCCGCCGCCGAGGCGGAGGACGTGCCCCTGCCCGAGGGCGTCTATGCCTGGTATTCCGGCCCGTCCTTCGAGACCCCGGCCGAGATTCGCGCGATCCGCACACTGGGCGCGGACGCGGTGGGCATGTCCACCGTGCCCGAGGTCATCCTCGCCCGTTTCCTCGGCCTGAAGGTCGCCGCGATATCGACGATCACCAACAAGGCGGCGGGCCTTTCGGACGAGCAGATCAGCCACGAGCACACCAAGGCCATGGCACCGCTGGGCGCGGGAAAACTGGAGCGTATCCTGCGGCGGTTCCTGGCGACACGCTGACCGATCCGATTTGACGCAGCCCTAGACTATACCCGCGCGCGGGTGTCTTCTGTAAGCGTATCGGCAACAGGACGCCCCCGGGACACCCATGCAAATCTACCTGCCCATTGCCGAAGTCAGCGTGAACGCGTTTCTGCTGCTTGGGCTGGGCGGGATCGTGGGTGTGCTGTCGGGCATGTTCGGCGTCGGCGGCGGCTTCCTCATGACGCCGCTTCTGTTTTTCATCGGCATTCCCCCGGCCGTGGCCGTGGCGACCGAGGCCAACCAGATCGTGGCCTCCTCCTTCTCGGGCGTGCTAGCGCATCTGCGGCGCAAGACCGTGGACCTGAGGATGGGAACGGTGCTGCTGGTCGGCGGTCTTGTCGGCGCGGCGATCGGCGTGCAGATCTTCGCCGCGCTCACCCGGATCGGGCAGGTCGATCTTCTGGTGCGGCTGTCTTATGTGGTGTTCCTCGGCATCATCGGCAGCCTGATGTTCGTCGAGAGCGTCCGCGCGATCCAGAGGGCCCGCGCGAATCCCGAGGCGGTGCCGGCCCCGCGCCGGCAGCGCGGCTGGATCGACGCGCTGCCCTTCAAGATGCGCTTTCGGACCTCGGGTCTCTATATCTCGGTGATCCCGCCGCTGCTGGTGGGCTTCTTCGTGGGCGTTCTGGCCGCGATCATGGGGGTGGGCGGCGGCTTCGTCATGGTGCCCGCGATGATCTACCTTCTGGGCATGCCGACCAAGGTCGTGGTGGGCACGTCGCTGTTCCAGATCATCTTCGTGACCGGTTTCGCCACGTTGATGCACGCGACGACCAACTTCACCGTCGACATGGTGCTGGCCGTCCTGCTTCTCGTGGGTGGCGTCTTGGGCGCGCAGATCGGCGCGCGGATCGGGGTCTACCTCAAGGCGGAACAGCTGCGCGTGCTGCTGGCGATCATGGTGCTGGCCGTCTGCGGCAAGCTCGCCTTCGACCTTCTGGTGATGCCGTCCGAGCTCTATTCGCTGGGCACGCCCGGGGCGGCGCATTGATCCGCGCGGCGGCCATACTTCTGACCTGGGCGGTCCTGAGCGCGCAGGCGGCGGCGGAGACGGTGGTCGCGGGGCTGAGCCGTGACGCGATCTCGATCACGACGAATTTCGAAGGCTCCGAGATCCTGATCTTCGGCGCCGTCAGCCGCACGGCGCCGCCGCCGCCGGACAGCGAGCTTCATGTGATCGTGACGGTGGAAGGTCCGCCCCGGCCGGTCACGGTTCGGCGCAAGGCGCGGCGCTTTGGCATCTGGGTCAACACCGATGCGATCGAGGTCGATGCGGCGCCGACCTTCTACGCGGTGGCTTCCACGGCGGGCTTCGCCACTGTCATGACGGCGACCGAGGACCTGCGTCGGCGCGTCTCGATCCCCACGGCCATAAGAGCCGTCGGCACCAATGTCGGCGACCAGGACAGTTTCATCCAGGCGCTCGTCCGCATCCGAACGGCCGCGGAGCTCTATCAGTTCAACGAGGGGGGCGTGACGCTTCGCGACCAGACGCTTTTCGACACCTCGATCCGGCTTCCGGCGAACCTCGTCGAGGGTGACTACCGGACCCGGATCTTCCTGACTCGTGACGGCGAGGTGATCGACGCGCTGTCCCAGAACATCACCGTCCGCAAGGTCGGGCTTGAACGCTGGATCTACAACCTCGCCCATGACCAGCCGCTGGCCTACGGGATCCTGTCGCTTGCCATCGCCATCGCGGCGGGCTGGCTGGCCTCGGCGGTGTTCCGGTATCTCAGGGGGTGAGCGCCGCTCGGGGCCTCGAGCCCCTCGCGGCGCTGTTGCCTCCGGCGGGCGTATTTTCGGAAAGATGAAGGGGATCAGCCGCGGCCCACATAGGGCATCTTGGTCGCCATGATCGTCTGGAAGAGCACGTTGGCCGTGAGCGGCAAATCGGCCATGGCCAGCACCGCGTCGGCGACGTGGGACACATCCATCATCGGCGGCGGTTCGCGGCCTGCCGCGCGGGCGGCCTCGGCGATGCCGCGCAGGAGGTCGGTCTCGGCGTTGCCGATGTCGATCTGGCCGCAGGCGATGTCGAATGGCCGACCATCGAGCGCGATCTGGCGCGTGAGCCCTGTGACGGCGTGCTTGGTGGCCGTGTAAGGTGCTGCACCCTCGCGCGGGACATGGGCGGAGATCGAGCCGTTGTTGATGATGCGCCCGCCCTGCGGGTCCTGGCGGCGCATGATGCGAAAGGCCATGCGGGCGCAGAGGAACATCCCCGTCAGGTTCACCTCGACCGCGCGGCGCCAGTCCTCGACCGCGATCTCGTCGATGGGAGCGGCAGGCGTGAAGATGCCGGCATTGTTGAAGAGACAGTCGATCCGCCCCGCCCCTTCGGCGAAATCATGGAAGGCCACCTGCACCGCATCTGCATCCGTCACGTCGAGTGGCAGGGCCACGGCCCGGTCGCCGTAGGGGTCGGCCAGTTCGTGCAACGGATCGGCGCGGCGCGCCACGAGGCCCACATACCAGCCGTTTGCCAGCATGCGCTCGGCGACGGCGCGCCCGATACCGGCGCTCGCGCCCGTGACGATGGCGGTTTTCATTCGCTTTCCTCCTGCGCGTCCAGTTCCAGCGGCGCGGCCGGCACCTTCAGGTCCTCGATCCCGAGCGGCGCCTGAGGTTTCGACAGCATGTAGCGCGTGACCCAGATCAGCCGCTCCTCGGCGCGGGTGATCGCCACATAGGCCAGCCGTTTCCACAGCGCCTGCCCGGCCTCGATCCGGCCAGACCAAGCGGCGGCATAGAGGTCGGGGGCGAAGACCTGCACCGCGGGCCATTGCGAACCCTGCGCCTTGTGGATCGTGACCGCCGCGCCATGCAGGAACGTGGCGCCCATGCGCGCCGCGAAGGGGATGAAGGGTTCCTCCTCTCCCGGCTTCTCGATCTTCACGATGGATGCGGCCGAAAGGCGGGGGTTTTCGGCACCTAGGACGTGGAGCCGCGAGAAACCGTCCTTGCTTCCCCGGCCGAGATAGATCACCGGCGCGCCCTTGATGAGACCACGGGCCTCGAGGTCGATGCGCCGCTTGCGATGCTTGAGGGGCAACTCGATGCCGTCGCACAGCAGCGGCTCACCGGGGATGAGCTCGTCGTCCGGCGCGCCATGGGCGGCGCGGAAGGCGGCAATCAGGCGGATGCGCGTGGCGTTGCGCCAGACCAGAACGGGGGAGCGGGCCATCATGTCGCTGTCGGCGCGGGGGGCCAGCTCGATCCGGTCATCGGACGCGGCGGCATCCTCCACCATCCGCTCGAAGGTCTCGAAGGTCAGGTCGGGGTCGCCCAGCGCGTGGGCGAGATCGAGGATCGGGTTGTCGGCCTCCTGCCGGTGGACACGGTTCAGCTCAAGCCGCCGTTCGGGTTTGAACTTGTCGAACACCATCTCGCCGGACTGTCCCACCGGCGCGAGCTGGGCGGGATCGCCGAAGAGAACGAGGGCGGGGAAGATCTCGGTCAGGTCGTCGAACTGGCGCTCGTCGAGCATGGAGCTTTCGTCCACCAGACCGATATCGAGCGGGCTCTCGCGGCGCTTCCAGCCGGTGATGAAATCCGACCCGCGCAGGCCCGCGGAGGCGAGCGCGGCGGGCACGGATTTATGCGCCTCGTAGACGACCTTCGCCCGGTCGAGCGCGGCGTCGGTCAGCGCCTCGATCACGGGCCGCTCTCCCTGTCCCGCCAGCCACTCGGCGACCTTCTCGAATTCCGGGTCGTAGACGGGCGTGTAGAGGATGCGGTGGATCGTGGTCGCGGGCACGCCGCGCGCGCGCAGAACGCTCGCGGCCTTGTTGGTGGGTGCCAGAATGGCCATCGTCCGCCGGTCCTTGCGCCGCCGTCCCTCCCAGTCGCCCGAGACGATCTCGACGCCTGCCGTCTCGAGGGCGCGCACCAGTTCGGCCAGCAGCAGCGTCTTGCCCGAGCCCGCCTTGCCGATCACGGCGAGCACCTCGGACCTGCCCTCGGCCATGGGCGTGATCGTGCCGCGGTCGATATCCACGCCATGGCCCCGCAGGCTCTCGGCGATGCGGTCATGGGCTTCGGCCTGTTCGTCGGAGAAGGCGAGCGATTGCGCGGACATGGGCCGGAGCCTAGCCGCACCCGCCGCCTTGTGCGAGGGGCAGGCGGTGCGGCAGATGCTGCTGCGATGCCGAACCAGGGTTGAATCAAGATTGCTGATCACCCGCGCGGGGCGACTTGGGTCGGGTCGCGCATATCGATAGTCTGGCCGGGAACGATTCGAAGGAGCGGCGTGCCATGCTGACGAACGACCAACTCGCGAAATGGGACCGGGACAGTTTCCTGCACCCTTCGACCCATCTCGCCCAGCACGCGCGCGGCGACACGCCAAGCCGGATCATCAAGAGCGCCGAGGGGTCCTTCATCACCGACCGCGACGGCAACCGCTTTCTCGACGCCTTCGCGGGGCTTTACTGCGTGAACATCGGTTACGGCCGGCAGGAGGTGGCCGAAGCCATCGCGGAACAGGCGCGGGAACTGGCCTATTACCACGCCTATGTGGGCCACGGCACGGAGGCCTCGGTCACGCTGGCCCAGATGGTCATGGACCGCGCGCCCGATCACATGTCCCGGGTCTATTTCGGCCTCGGCGGGTCGGACGCGAACGAGACCAACATCAAGCTGGTCTGGTATTACAACAACATTCTCGGCCGGCCCGGGAAGAAGAAGATCATCTCGCGCTGGCGGGCCTATCACGGCTCGGGGCTGATGTCCGGGTCGCTGACGGGGTTGACGCTCTTCCACAAGAAGTTCGACCTGCCTCTCGACACCGTGCGGCACACGACCTCGCCCTACTATTTCCGGCGCGAGGACGCATCGCAGTCCGAGGCGGAGTTCACCGCCCAATGCGCCGCCGATCTGGAGGCACTGATCGAGGCCGAGGGCGCGGACACCATCGCCGCCTTCATCGCCGAGCCGATGCTGGGCACCGGCGGCATCGTGCCCCCGCCCGCGGGCTACTGGGCCGCGATCGAACCGATCCTGCGCCGCCACGACATCCTGCTGATCGCGGACGAGGTCGTCACCGGCTTCGGTCGCCTCGGGTCGATGTTCGGCTCCCCGTTCTACGGGATCACGCCCGACATCATGACGATCGCCAAGGGACTGACCTCGGCCTATGCGCCGCTGTCGGGCAGCATCGTGTCCGAAGGCGTCTGGAAGGTGCTCGAGAAGGGAACGGACGAGAACGGCCCGCTGGGTCATGGCTGGACCTACTCCGCCCACCCCATCGGCGCTGCGGCCGGCGTGGCGAACCTGAAGCTTCTGGACAGTCTGGGCCTTGTCGCCAACGCTGGCGAGGTCGGGCCCTACCTGACGCGCACTCTCGGCGAGGCGCTGGGCGAGCATGCCCATGTGGGCGAGGTCCGGGGCGAAGGGATGCTGAGCGCGGTTGAACTGGTGAAGAACCGCGACACCCGCGAGGCCTTCGACCCCGGCGACAAGGTCGTGCCGCGCATCGCCGAGGCCATGAGCCGCCGCGGCGTCATCGCGCGGGCCATGCCACAGGGCGACATCATCGGCTACGCACCCCCCCTCAGCCTCAGCCGGGAAGAGGCCGATACGGTCGTTTCGGTCACGACCGACGCGATTGCCGAGGTGCTGGGCTAAGTATTGACGGCGCCGCCGTTCCCATCGGCGGCGCCTTGCGTCAGACGTTCAGGTGCCCCCGCATCGAAGCGATGGCCTCGGGTCCGATCCCGTGGCCTGCGCCCGGCGTCACCGCAAGGCGCGCGCTGGCGCCGAGCCGGTCGAACACGGCCACGCTCTCGCGCGCACGGGCCAGCGGGATATGCGGGTCCTGCTCGTGCACCGTGATCTCCACCGGAACTCCGTCGAGCCTCGTGGCGTAGTCGAAGGCCTTCGGGCCGAAACCGTAGAGCGCTTCGGTTGCGGGGCCATCCGCGTCGCCGGTGCCCACCAGCCCCGCCGACAGCCCGAAGACCGCCACCAGCCCGCCACGCCGCGCGGCATACTCCAGCGCGAGGCAGCCGCCCTGGCTGAACCCGGCAAGCGCGATGCGGTCCCGGCTCAAGCCTTCTTCTACTAGAGTGGCGATCGCGGCGTCGATGGCCGCCATGCCGCGCTCCACGTAAGGCTCCATCCGCGCAGCAGGCGCGAGGAAGGAGGTGGGCCACCAGCTCATCCCCGGCGCCTGTGGCGCCGCCAGCGCGAGGTCCGGCAGGGCAAGCGCGTGGCCGAGGTCGAGGATGCCCTCGGCCGTCGCCCCGCGCCCGTGGACCAGCACGAGGCCCATGCGCGCATCGCGCGGACGGGCCCCGGCGTGGCGCAGTTCGTTCCCGCCCATCACGCCACCTTCAGGGGCGGCAGAACCGCCTCGATCCGGTCGCGCAGCGCCTCGTATTTCGCGGGCAGCTTCAGTGCCTCGCCCAGATGGGCGGCATCCTCGTCCACGGCAAAGCCCGGCGGATCGGTGGCGATCTCGAACAGAACACCACCGGGTTCGCGGAAGTAGATGGCGTTGAAATACTGCCGGTCGAACACCGGCGTGACCCCGTGACCGGCAGAGGCCAGTTTCTCGCGCCACTCGGCCTGCACCGCGTCATCCTCGGCGCGGAAGGCCACGTGATGGATCGTCCCGGTCCCCTGCCGCCCGATCGACGGCGCGTCGGAACGTATCAGGTCCACGACCGCGCCCCGCGCGTCACCGGGCGCCGCAAGGCGGAGCCGTTCGACGCCATCCGCCGCCTCGTGGCCGACCTGCTCATAACCGAAGATGTCGGTCAGAAGGCGCGCTGTGGGGCCGGGGTCACGCTCCCAGAGCGTCACCGAATGGAACCCGTCCAGCGCATCGCCGCTCTCGCGGTCGGTCTCGACCAGCTCCACCGGCGCGCCGTCGGGATCGCTCAGCGTGATGACACGCTGGCCGAAGCGGTCCACGGGGCCGGCGAAATCCACGACTTCCTCCGCGAGGCGCAGCATCCACTCGTCGAAACCGCCTTTCGGCACGGCGTAAGCATAGGCCGACGCCATGCCGGGCCCGGCCCGTCCAGGGCCCGCATCCGCGAAGGGAAAGAAGGTCAGGATCGTGCCCGGCGCGCCGGTCTGGTTGCCGTAATAGAGGTGATAGGTGCCGGGATCGTCGAAATTCACCGTCCTCTTCACCAGACGCTGCTTCAGCAGGCCGGCGTAGAAATCGACATTGGCTTGCGGCGGGCCGGAGATGGCCGTGACGTGATGCAAGCCGGGGATCGTGCGGGGCATGGCTCCATTCCTTCTCATCGGGACAGCACATTTCCGTGCTGCATTCGCCTCATCACATCGTCGGGAGACGGCTTCGCATCAATGCACATCGACGCAGGCGGGCTGTGCATATTCGCGTGAACCGCAAGCCGTTCGGATTGGCTCTGGACCGCCAATCGACCGCCCGTCATATCTATCATGAGAAATTTCACGGAACCAGAATGCCCGAGGACAGTACAACCCCGACACCGCGCCGGTCCCGCCCCCTTCAGGTCGCCGACCGCATCAAGGACTGGGTGGTGGAGCGTGACCTGAAAACAGGCGCGCGCCTGCCCAGCGAGGCCGAGATGATCGCCCAGTTCGGCGTGTCGAAGGGCACGGTCCGCGAGGCGATGCGCATCCTGGAGGCGCAGGGCCTGATCGTAACGCGCACAGGGCCGGGTGGCGGCAGCTTCGTGGGCGAGGTCACGGCGGAGAAGGCCAAGGCGCTTCTGGCGAACTACTTCTACTTCCAGGAACTGTCGATCGCCGACATCTACCGGCTCCGGAAACTGCTGGAGCCCGAGCTTGCCGCAGGGCTCGCCGGACGACTGACCGCCGGCCAGCTGGCCGCGCTGCGCGAGATCGCGACGCGCTACGATCGACCCGCCGCCTCGCCCGAGGAAGAACGCGAACAGCACGTGACGTCGCTGAGATTCCACGAGCAGCTCGCAGGCTACGCGGCCAACCCTCTCCTGGCGTTCTGCGTGTCGTTCATGGCGCGGATGCTGGCCGATCTCACCGTCTACCGGCGTCTTTACGAACCCCACAACGAAGAGCTCTGGGCGCGCGGGCGCAGCCACCAGATCGACCTTGTCGCGGCGCTGGAGCGCGGCGACGCGGAAGGCGCGCGGGCCATCATGCGCTCTCACATGGAGGGCGCGGAAGATATGATGCAGAGGCAGGAGGCGCGCGTGATGCGCCGCTTCATGTCAGCGCGCTGAGGCGCGATTACTCGGCGGCACCGGGGGCGGCATCCGGGCCGCGATGCGGATTGCGCGCGACAGGAACGACCTTGAGCCAGTCCGCATAGGGCGGCGTGCGGGCAGCCTCCAGCAGGCTTTCGAGGTCGTCGAGCGGCGCCTCGCTCAGGTCGATACGCAGGTCGAGCGGCGGCGCGTCGGGACGGAGCACCAGAAGCGCCGCCGATTTCAGCCCCCGCGCGTCGCCACCCGCTCGGTCCGCTGCACGCAACGACGCCAGAGCGCGGTCTGCGGGATCCGTGCCGGCCGCCGCGTCCCACGCGCGGCGCATGGCGGGCAGCACGTCGCAATTGGCCAGCATGTTGCCCGCGCAGACGCCGTCGGCCCAACTCAGCGCGTCCGCCACGGCGACGGAGGCCGACCCGGTGAAGGCCGCGCCATGCCCGTCCCGACCAAGCGCCGCGATCTGCCGGTGCCCGCGCTGCGGATCGACCCCGGTCACATCGCCCACAGCGGTGTCGGCCGGGGCGCCGTCGGCCATGCGGGCCAGCACCTCGTCGCGCCACAGCGTCGAGGGCGCCGTGCCCTGCGACGCCACCAGCCCGGCGCCCAGCGCGCCGCGAATCACCCAGCCCCCAACGCAGAGCGATCCGGTCGCCGAGGCGGCAACCAGAGCGCCTGTTTTTTCATCACGGGCAAGAAGCGAAAAGGTCATGGTGGATCCGCGAAACAATTTTCTTGAATTTATCATGATCATTTGTCTCACTGCAATTCATCATGATAAATTTTGTCAGAGAGGACACCCGATGACGCTGCTCTCCCTAACACGGCGCAGGATGCTGGCGGCCACCGCCGCGACGGCGCTGGCGCTCGGCGGCCTGACGGCGGCCCAGGCGCAGACGCCCCCTGGCGTGCTGGTCGTGGGCCAGATCGCGGAACCGCAGGCGCTCGACCCACATGCCGTGACCGCCGTCAACGACTTCCGCATCCTGATGAACGTCTACGACGGTCTCGTCCGCTACGCCTCGGGCACGCTGGAGGTCGAACCGGCGCTCGCGAGCGACTGGACGATCTCGGACGACGGAACGGTCTACACCTTCACGCTCCGCGATGGCGTGAGCTTCCACGACGGCTCCCCCTTCGACGCGGAGGCCGTTGTGTTCAACTTCGAACGCATGCTGAACGAGGATCACCCCTATCACGACACCGGTCCCTTCCCGCTGTCGTTCTTCTTCTCGGCGGTCGAAAGCGTCGAGGCGACGGGCGAGATGGAGGTGACCTTCACGCTCAACGCACCCTACGCGCCGTTCCTGTCGAACCTCGCCTATCCCACGGGCCTGATCGTCTCTCCGGCGGCGGTGATGGACCACGGGTCAGACTTCGGCCGCAACCCGTCGGGGACCGGCCCCTTCACCTTCACCGAGTGGCGGTCCAACGAGGCCGTGGTGGTCGAGGCCAATCCCGACTACTGGGACGGCGCGCCCGAGCTTGAGGCGGTCATCTTCCGCCCCATCACCGACGCCAACACCCGCACCGCCGAGATGCTGGCCGGCGGGATCGACGTGATGGTGGAAGTGCCCCCGGTGGCCCTCGGCGAGTTCCAGGGCGACGGCTTCACCGTGCACGAACAGGCCGGACCCCATGTCTGGTTCCTGATCCTGAACGCGCTCGAAGGTCCCTTCGCCGATGTCCGCGTCCGTCAGGCCGCGAACTACGCGATCAACAAGGAGGCCATCGTCAACGACGTGCTCGAAGGCACGGCCGAGGTCGCCGCGGGCCCCACGCCCCCCGCCTTCGCCTGGGCCTATAACGAGGAACTGGAACCCTACCCCTACGACCCCGACCGTGCCCGCGAACTGCTGGCCGAGGCGGGGATGGAGAACCCCGAGATCACCTTCTACGTGACCGAGGGCGGATCGGGCATGCTCGACCCCATCGCCATGGGCACCGCCATGCAGGCCGACCTCGAAGCCGTGGGCTTCGAGGTGACGATCGAGACCTATGAGTGGAACACCTTCCTCGGCGAGGTGAACCCCGGGCTGGAGGGCAAGGCCGACGCCGCGCAGATGTCGTGGATGACCAACGACCCCGACACCCTGCCCTATCTGGCGCTGCGCACCGCCGCATGGCCGGACGAGGGCGGTTTCAACTCGGGCTACTACTCCAACCCCGAGGTCGACGCGCTTCTCGAGGAGGCCCGCACCGCAACCGACCAGGACCGCCGCGCGGAGCTTTATCGCGAGATGCAGGTTATCGTGCAGGAAGACGCGCCCTGGGTCTTCGTGGCGAACTGGGTGCAGAACGCCGTGACGAGCGACCGTGTGGAAGGGTTCCAGCTTGAACCCTCCTTCTTCCTGCTGCTCGATGACGTGGTGAAGAACTGAACCCGTCGGCCCCGGGCGCGCGTCCGGGGCCGACCGGAATTCTCGAGAGTTCCGCGCGGTTTTACACAAGGAAAACCGTCGCTCCGGGGGGCTGATGGCTGGCTACATCCTGAAACGACTGCTGTCCGCCGTGCCCGTGCTGATCGGCATCTCGGTCATCGTGTTCCTCATCATGGCGATGATCCCCGGCGATCCGGCGACGGCGATCCTCGGCTCCTTCGCGACGCCGGAAAACGTGGCCGCGCTGAACGAGGATCTCGGCCTCGATAAACCGCTGGTGCAGCGGTATTTCATCTGGCTCGGCAACATGCTTCAGGGCGATTTCGGGCGCTCCTTCGCGCTCAACCGCCCGGTGCTCGACGAGGTGACGGAGCGTTTCAATGCCACGCTGGTGCTTGCCGGATCGGCATTCGTCCTGTGCACCGTGTTCGGCATCGCCGCCGGGGTCATCTCGGCCGCGAACCAGTACGGTCTCGCCGACAAGGCGATCACCTTCTTTGTTCTGCTGGGTATCTCCATCCCGTCCTTCTTCCTCGGCATGATGATGATCCTCGTCTTCGCCGTGAACCTGAGGTGGTTCCCCGTCTCGGGCATGTGGCCGATCTTCGGGGACCGGACGATCTGGGTCCTGCTCGACCACCTCGCCATGCCCGCGACGGCGCTGGCCGTCGTGGCCACGGGCGTTGTCGCGCGCCTCTCGCGCTCGGCCATGCTGGAGGTGCTGCGGCAGGATTTCATCCGCACCGCGCGCGCCAAGGGCGTGCATGAACGCCGCGTGATCTGGGGCCATGCGCTCCGCGCCGCGATGGTCGCGATCATCCCGGTGCTCGGCCTTCAGGCGGGCTTCGTGCTGTCCGGGGCCGTCTATATCGAGATGGTGTTCCAGTGGCCGGGCGTGGGGCGGATGCTGGTGGACGCGATCCTGCGCCGCGACCTCCTGCTGGTGCAGGGCGGCGTCGTCTTCGTCGCGGCCTGCTACGTGATGTTCAACATCATGGTGGACGTGGCCCAGAGCCTGCTCGACCCGAGGATCAAGACATGAGCGCGTTCCTGCGGCTGCTGTCGCGCAACCGCCTTGCGCTGGGCGGGCTGATCGTGCTGGTGATCGTCGTCATCCTCGCGCTGCTGACGCCGGTTTTGCCGCTGAAGCCGCCGAACGTCACCGACACGCCCAACCGGTTCCTGCCCCCGTTTTCCGAAGGCGCGATCCTGGGCACCGACCACCTCGGCCGCGACCTGCTGAGCCGCCTGATGTGGGGCACGCGGCTCAGCCTCGCCGTGGGCTTCGCCGCCGCCGTGATCGCGGCCACGATCGGAGCGGCGATCGGGATCATCGCGGGCTATTACGGCGGGCGCACCGACAACGTCATCATGCGCGGCGTCGACATGCTGATGGCCTTTCCCTACATCCTGCTGGCGCTGGCCATCGTCGCAGCACTCGGCCCCGGGCTGATGAACGCGCTGATCGCGGTGGCCGCCGTCAACATCCCCTTCTTCGCACGGAACATCCGCGGGGTCACCGTGGGCATCGCCAACAAGGAATTCGTCGACGCGGCCAAGCTTGCCGGCATGTCGGACGCGAAGATCATCGTGACCGAGGTCCTGCCCAACGTGATCCCGGTCATCGTCATCGCCATGTCCACCACCGTGGGCTGGATGATCCTCGAGACGGCGGGGCTGTCGTTCCTGGGCCTCGGCAGCCAGCCGCCGCGGGCCGATCTGGGGTCCATGCTGGGCGAGGCGCGCTCGGCGCTGATCACCAATCCGCACACCTCCATCGTGCCGGGCCTGATGATCCTGGTGATCGTGATGGCCATCAACCTGCTGGGCGACGGGGTGCGCGACGCGCTCGACCCGCGGCTGAAATCCGGCGCGCTCTCGCGGCCCATGCCCGCCACGATGGTCAGCCGCACCGGCCCGATCCCGCAGCCAGAGGGCTGCGACCTGCTCGCCGTCCGGGACCTCAAGACCCAGTTTCACGTCAAGGACCGCGTCTACAAGGCCGTGGGCGGCGTGGACCTCAGCCTCAAGCCCGGCGAATGCGTGGGCCTCATCGGAGAGAGCGGATCCGGCAAGTCGGTAACGGCCCTCAGCATCATGGGGCTTGTCGCCTCGCCGCCCGGGGTCATCACCGGGGGCGCCGTCCACTACAGGGGCGAGGACCTTGTCGGCGCGTCCTACGAAGTCCTGCGCAGCCTGCGCGGCCGCCACGTGGCCTATATCTTCCAGGATCCGCAGGCGACGCTGCATCCGCTTTATACGGTGGGCGACCAGCTGATCGAGGCGGTATCGAGCCACCGCCGCATCGGCCGCGACGAAGGCCGGGCGCATGCCATCGACCTTCTGAAACAGGTGCGCATCCCGAACGCCGAAAGCCGTATCGACAGCTATCCGCACGAGCTGTCGGGCGGCATGCGCCAGCGCGTCGGCATCGCCATGGCGCTGGCGAACGACCCCGAGATCATCATCGCCGACGAGCCCACGACCGCGCTCGACGTGACCGTGCAGGCGCAGATCCTGACGCTGCTGGACGACCTGCGGCGCGACCGGGGGCTGGCGATCCTGTTCATCACCCATGATTTCGGCGTCGTGGCGCAGCTCTGCGACCGGGTGGCGGTGATGTATGCCGGCCGCATCGTCGAAAAGGGGCCGACCGACGCGATCCTGAACGCGCCGGCGCATCCCTACACGTCCAAGCTGATGGCCTGCGTGCCGGAACTGGGCGAAGGGCGCAGGCGGCTCGAGGCGATCCCGGGCCTGCCGCCGGGGGTCGACCAGCTGCCCCAAGGCTGCGCCTTCGCCGACCGCTGCCACCGCGTGACGGAGGCCTGCCGCGAACGCGCGATCCCGCTCGAGCCGCACGGGGCCGAGCGCAGCGTCCGCTGCATCCATCCCGTCGAAGCCCCGAGAACGGAGGCCGCGCAATGACCGAGGCGCTGAAGCTCACCGGTCTTTCCAAGGCCTTCCCGGTCGGAAAGCGGCTGTTCGGGCCGCCGCGCGCGCTGGTGCGGGCGGTTCAGCCCGTGGACCTCGTCGTACAGAAGGGCGAGACGCTGGGCATCGTCGGCGAAAGCGGTTGCGGCAAGTCCACGCTGGCGCGGATGCTGGTGGGACTACTCGAACCGTCCTCCGGCCGGATCGAGATCGAGGGGGAACCGCTGGACAACGCCGACCCGGCCGTCTTCGGCAAGAAGATCCAGTATGTCTTTCAGGATCCGATTTCCTCGCTGAACCCGCGCAAGACGATCCGCCAGATCATGGAAGCGCCGCTGAAGCACCTTCACCGGATGGGCCCCGCCGCCCGCGCCGACCGCATCGCCGAGATCTTCGCCGCCGTGAACCTGCGCGAGGAGTTCCTCGACCGCTATCCGCACGAGTTCTCCGGCGGGCAGGCGCAGCGCATCGGCATCGCCCGCGCGCTGGCGGCGGACGCGCGCATCCTGATCCTCGACGAACCGGTCTCGGCGCTCGACGTGTCGGTGCAGGCGCAGGTGCTGAACCTGCTGGCGGACCTCAAGGCGCAGTTCGGTCTGACCTACCTCTTCATCAGTCACGATCTCGCCGTGGTGGAGGCGGTGTCCGACCGGATCGCCGTGCTCTATTTCGGCGCGGTGGTGGAGGTGGGCCCGGCGGTCGAGATCTTCGCCAACCCCCGCCATCCCTACACGAAGCTTCTGGCCGACAGCGCGCCGGTGGTCGGCCGCGCGCTCAAGGCACCGGAGGGGCGGGAGACGGAACTGCCGGACCCCGAAAACCCGCCGGAGGGCTGTGCCTTCCGCGCCCGCTGCCCGCGCGCGACGGCGCTTTGCGCCGCCGAAGTGCCCCCATTGACGGGCGAGGGCGGGCGGCACCCGGCCGCCTGCCACCACCCGCTCGAGGCCTGACGCAGCGCGGTCTCAGCGCCGTCCGCGCAGCACGCGCCAGAGCACGACCGCGCCCGCCACCGTCAGGACCACGGCCGCGACCGCGGTCTCGATGCCATGGGGATGGAAGTGGAAGAAGCCGGCATCCTCATGGGCCACTGCCGGGGTGGCGAGCATCAGGAGGGCGGGGAACAGGATACGGGCCATGGGTCAGGTCCTTTCTTTCGCGGCGATGAAATCGCGGATGTCGATCAGGTGTTTTTCGTCCATCGAGACGTAGACGAGGGCCATGTTGGTCCGCTCGCGGATCATCTCGCCGGGAAACGGGAGGTAAGACAACTCCCGCGTGCCGAAGGAGGGCGAGGCGGTGCCGACCTGCCACTCGGTCTTCAGTTCCACGTCCACCAGCTTCAGCTCACTCGGCCCCGCCTTGCCGGGGCGTTCCAGAGGCACGCCGGCAAGGCGCAGATAGGCCTGCTTGTCCTTCGCCGCGACGAAACCGTCGATGAACTGCGCGGTCAGAACCTGCAGGTCGGCGGCCGCATCCTCGGGCGTCAGGTGGGAATGAAGGTGATCGGCGTGGTGGTGGTTGTGGTGGTTGTAATGATGGTGCGGATGATCATGGGGCATTGGACCAGCGCCTTCCTTCGAACTCCCCGTGAGGGATGGTGACGGGCTTGTCGATATGGGCCTTATGGGCGCCCATCTTGCCCGCCGCGACCATGGAGCCCAGAACGTCCACGATCACCCGCGTGCCCATCAGCGCGGTGATGTCGGAGGTGTCGTAGGGCGGCGAGACCTCCACCAGCTCCATCCCGCAGAGCCCCTCGGCCGCGACCTTGGACGCAAGCGCCAGCGCCTCGCGCGGCAGGAAGCCGCCGGGTTCGGGCCAGCCGGTGCCGGGAACGAAGCCGCAGTCGATACTGTCGATGTCGAAGGACATGTAGACCATGTCCGCCCCGTCCCACGCCATCTCGAGCGCCATCTCGGCGGTCCTGTCGATGCCCATCCGCTCCATGTCGGACATGGTGATGATGTTGGTCTCGCGCTCGCGGGCGACCTTCACCGCCTCGCGCGGGACCTGCCAGCCGCCGATGCCCACCTGCACGAGGTTCTTCGCCGGAACGTTCGGCAGGTTCGTCGAATGGAACCACGGCGTGGTGTGCATCCGCTCGTCGAGGTCCTTCTCCTGGATGTCGGCGTGGCGGTCGAAATGCACGATGCCGATGGTCTTGGACGTGCATTCCGCGATGCCGCGCACGCAGGGAAAGCCGATGGAATGGTCGCCGCCGATCATCACCGGGAAGCTGCCGGAGGAAAACACGTGGCTGACCGCGCGGCTGATCTGGTCGAAGCTCTTTTCGAGGTTCGCCGGGATCGTGAAGACGTCGCCCGCGTCGCAGAGCGTCATCTGCTCGCGCAGGTCGACGGCCATCTCGTAGTTGTAGGGCGTGTAGAGGGCGGAGATCCTGCGCAGGCCCTGCGGCCCGAAGCGGGTGCCGGGGCGGTAGGTGGTGCCGCCGTCGAAGGGGATGCCGAGCACGGTCGCGTCGTAATGGCCGACCTCGGTCACGTCCTCGGCATAGGGCGCCTTGAGGAAGGTGTTGATGCCGGCATAATGCGGCAGCTCGCCCCGCGCGAAGGTGGGGATCGACTTGTCCTCGATCGTGTCCGCACCGGTCAGGCCCATCCGCAGAGCCCAGCGCCGCTCCTCGTCCCAGCGGTCCCCGGGGATGTCGGCCTCGGCCTTCATGGAGCGCCACCCCTGGAGCTTCGTGAGGTCGGGGTGATGGCGCCGACGGTCCCTGAGGGGCCGGTCGGCGGGGTGATGCGAGCGGGAACGCTCGAGAGGGGTCATGCGGTCTCTCCTTCGCTTGACGGGTATGGTCAGGCCACGCTCGGGACGGCTGCGGCCAGCACCTGCGCGGGGTGCGTGTCTTCCCGAAGCTGGAACGGGATGCCGCCGTTCCGGGCGTCGAAATCATATGTGATCGTCGCACCATAGGCGGCGGGGTCGTGCGGGTCCCAGCGCACCTTGTCGAAGACCAGCACCCGGTCGCCCAGCTTGAACGCCTCGGGCAGGTCATGGGTGACCATGAACACGGTCATCCGCGTCTCCGTGCGCAGGTCCTTCAGGAATTCGTGCATCTGCTCCCGCGTGCCGGGGTCGAGCGCGCCGAAAGGTTCATCCAGCAGCAGAATGCGCGGCTTGGCGGCCAGCGTCTGCGCGATGGCAAGCCGCTGCTGCATGCCGCCCGACAGCGCCGAAGGATACTGGTCGGCCACATGGGCGAGCCCGATCCGCTCCAGCGCGGCATCGGCGCGCGACCGTGCGGCGCGCTTGACGCTGCCGAAAAGCCGCCCAAGCGGGCGGGACAGCCCCTCGGCGGCCACGATGTTGTCGCGCACGCTCAGATGCGGAAAGACGGAATACCGCTGAAACACGATGCCCCGCGACCGGTCGGGTTCTCCCTTGAGCGGCATGCCGTCCACGGTGATCCCGCCGCGCGTGGGCCGCTCCTGATCCAGCAGAAGCCGCAGGAAGGTGGACTTGCCGCAGCCCGAGGCGCCGACGATGGAGACGAATTCCCCCTCCGTCGCGTCCAGCGAGACGCGCTCCAGGATCGGCCGTCCGCCATAGCTCTGGAAGATGTCCCGGACCTCGACGAAGCTCATGCCCGCGCCTCCGCCCACGGATAAAGCCACCGTGACAACCGCGCGAGGCCCCAGTCGATGAGGAAGGCCAGCACCGTGATCCACGCCACGTAGGTCAGGATCACGTCCATCGCAAGGAAGCGCCGCACGAGGAAGATGCGGTAACCCAGACCGCTGTCCGAGGCCACGGCCTCCGCCGCGATCAGGAACAGCCACGCCGGCCCCAGCGACAGGCGCACCGCCGAGATCAGGCGCGGCATGATCTGCGGCAGCGCGACCGAGACCGCGATGGCGAAGGTCGAGGCGCCCAGCGTCTGCGCCTTGACCAGCTGCTCTTGCGGCAATTCCAGCGTGCGTGCCGAAAGATCTCGGATCAGGAACGGCGTGATGCCGATGGCGATCAGCGCCACCTTCGCCGTGTCCCCCACGCCCAGCGTGATGAAGAGGATCGGCAGGACCGCGAGCGGCGGGATCATCGACAGGATCGCCACGAACCCCTGAAACGTGCTGCGGATCACCGGGACAAGGCCGATGGCCAGCCCGAAGACCAGCCCGATCAGCGCCGCGATGCCGACGCCCGCGCCCAGCAGCGTGAGGCTCGATACCGTGTCGCCCCAGAACAGGATGTCACCCGACCGGCGGTCCGGCTCGCTGACAAGCCGCACCGCCGTTTCGACCAGCGTCGCCGGCGACGGCAGGACCCGGTCCTGCGGGTTTTCCGCAAGCCGCGCCGCCGATCCGGCGGAATAGGCGAGGAAGACCAGCACGAAGGGCAGCGCGGCGAGCGTCGCATGGCCCGCCCGCCCCGGCATGCGGTTGATCCATCGCATCGCCGTGCCCCCCTCGCCCGGCTCAGAGCGACCCGTCGGCGGCCATCTGCATGTAGGTCGTGTCGAAGCGCAGCTGCACGTTGTCGGGATCGCCCGTGATCGCGCCACCGGGATATTCGACGCCGACGAAATCCGCGCTCGGCGCGCCTTCGCCCAGGATACCCTGTTCGAACAGGAACTCGGCCACGGTGACCATGGTCTCGGGCAGGGCCTCGCTCTCGACGAAGGCCACGGCCTCGGCGGGATCGTAGAACATCTGGGTCGAGGCAAGCTGCGCCTCGTAACCGGCGAGGTCGGTGCCGGAGGCCTCGGCCATGGCGGTCCGCGCGGCGATCCCTTCCTCCGTGTCGGAGGACATGATGGCCATCAGTTCATACCAAGCCCCCACAAGCGCGCGCCCGAAATCGGGGTTCGCCTCCAGCGTCTCGGTGTTCACGACCATCATGTCGATGATCTCGCCGGGGATATCGGAACTGTCGAAGAGCATGTTGGCCCCGGGTGTCTCCATGATCGTGGAGACCAGCGGGTTCCACGTCACCACCGCTTGCACATCTTCGGTCTGGAAGGCCGCGATCATGTCCGCGTCCGAGGTGTTGACCACGCCGTCGAGGTCACGCTCGGCGAGCCCGACCGAGTCCAGCGCGCGGGCCAGCAGGTAATGCGACACCGACAGCTCCACGAGGTTCACCGGCATGCCGGCAAGGTCCGCGATGCCGCCCTCCCCCTTCAGGATCACCGCATCGTTGCCGTTGGAAAAATCGCCAACGATCAGCGCCGTGGTGTCCACGCCCGAGCCCGCCGGGATCGACAGCGTGTCCATGTTGGTGGCGGTGACACCGTCGAATTCGCCCGAGGTATAGAGGTTGATCGACTCCACGTAGTCGTTGATCTGCACGATCTCCACGTCGATGCCGTAGCGCTCGGCCCAGCGGTCCATGATCCCGCTTTCCTCGAGATACCCCCAGGGCATCCAGCCCACATAGATCGACCAGGCGACGCGGAACTCGGTGCGGTCCTGGGCCGTGGCGGTGGCGGGGCTCAGCGCGAGGCCGAGGGCAGTGGTGGCGGCAAGGGCGGTTCTTAGCATCTGCGATACCTCCGATCGGATCATGAGTGTGGTCCGACCGGAAAGGATGTCGGGGAGGGGCCGAACCATCTGCGACAGAGCTCTCCCGGGATTTTGGCCCGCCGTGGACCGGGCGGAATTTGCCGACCGGCTGCATTTCTCGGACCAGACCCTTCGGACGGCGTCGGAAGGCGGAACCCTAAATGCTCTGTGCGCTTCAACCGTCTTTTGCGACCGAACCGCCTGTCAACGATCAAAGAGGTCGCCGGCGCCTGCGGCCGCGAACGCCGGGAAATCCGGCGGCGCCCCGGTGCAATGCTCGTTTTCCGGGCAGAGGAGCGAAGCGGCCGCCCACACCGGCACCGGCGGCCTGTCACGTGCCGCGCGCGTCCGGAACCCCGTCCTGCACGGGATTCGCGCGCGCCGAGACCGAAGCGCTCTTCGTCGAACTCCGTCCCCTCACGTTCCGGCACAGATCAGCTGGCGGCGGCCCGTGTCCGGTTCCGGCACTCATGGGACGGAATGGGGTGACGGAGGACCCGTCGGACGGCAGCAGGCGTCCGCCGTCATGGACCACACCGCACCGATCCGGCCACGATCCGAAGCGGCGGCGGCGCGCCGTGCGCAGTTGTTGAACCGTCCACGGCAAGACCGCCGCGCATGATCGCTGATCGTCGCGGATGACGGGTACATGCGCCCCGCCAAACCACCCTTGCGATTTGACGCTACTCTCCTAGGGTACCGGCACGAGAAGGACAGGCGATCGAAAAGCGCCCTTCGAGCAACGCTAGCAGGTTCTGGACATCGCATGCAGGACACTGAAGTCTTTGATCTTGCCATTGTCGGGACCGGCTTCGCGGCGGCGTTCTTCCTGAAGAATGCGCTTGGATCGCCCGAGGTCGGGCGTGTCATCGTGCTCGAACGGGGCAAACGGCACAGCTATGACTGGCAGCTTCGGAACGGACGCCACAACGATCTCTCCGAGCCGCGCCCGCATCGCGAGACAGGTCTCCCCGGCAAGTGGTGGAACTACAACATAGGTTTCGGTGGCGGCTCGAATTGCTGGTGGACCAATGCGATGCGCATCCATCCCGCGGATTTCGAGTTGCAAAGCCGCTACGGCGTGGGCGCCGACTGGCCGATCAGCTACGAGGATCTCGAACCGTATTACTGCGACGCCGAAGACGAAATGCTCGTGTCCGGCGACAACTCCTCCGAGGTCATCTTTCCGCGGTCGCGTCCCTTTCCGCAGCCGCGACACCGCTATTCGGATATCGGGCTGGCACTCAAGGCGGCTTATCCCGACACAACCTTCGCGATGCCGACGACGCGCGCGCGCGTCGCCAACGACAAGCGCGGCGTGTGCTGCGCGGTCGGGCAGTGCGATCTCTGCCCGAACGTCGCGAAATTCACGATTGTCGAGGAGATGGCCTATCTCTTCGACGACCCCCGGGTGACCCTCGTCCTCGAGGCGGAGGCGACAGCCATCGAGACCGAGGCAGGTCAGGCGTCGGCCGTTCTTTACCGCAAGGACGGTGTCGAACACCGCGCGGCTGCACGGTTCGTGGCCCTCGCCGCGAACGGCATATACAACCCCTTCCTCTTGCTGAAATCCGGCATCGACGACGGTCCCGTCGGGCGGGGCGTGACGGAGCAGATCCCGATCTACCTCAGCGTCGATTTCGCGACCGCCGGCAACCAGGGCTACAGTTCGTTGATCGGCGCGGTGAACTACGCGTTCGCGGACGGCCCGCATCGGGCGCATGCCAGCGGTGGTTTCCTTGAAATCTCGAGCCGTTTCCGCGTGCGCCCCAATGCCGGGAAATGGAACAGGAACGCATTTGCCGTTTTTCTGCTGGGCGATCTGAGAGACGAGGAAAACCGCGTTACCATCGATCCCGACATGCCGGATCGACCCTTGGTCACCTTCCGGGACTGGACATCCTACGCACGGGCCGGACTTGCGCATGTGGAAGCCGGCATCGGGGATTTCCTGGCCCCGCTCGGGGTCGACCGCATCACCGCCGATTACGACAAGGTCAGCACGCACTCCCATATCGAAGGGTCCACCGTCATGGGCTCCGATCCCGCGACGAGCGTCGTCGACGCGGATCTGCGGCATCATCGGGTGCGCAATCTCGCCGTTCTCGGGTCCGGCGCCTTCCCGACCTCACCCGGTTCGAACCCGACCCTGACGATCGCCGCGCTGTCCCTGCGTGCGGCTGACCGCATTTTCGGCACGGGGACCCGTCGATGAGACTGACCAGGCGACACATTCTCGCGAGCGTGGCGGCCCTTGGCCTGCCGGGCGGCATCGTGCTTTGGCGCCTTGCGAACCGCCCCGGCCTGAACGAGGCGGTGAAGGCAGTCGTGCATGTCGCATTCGGGCCCGATATCCTGTCGGAGACCGATCTGGATCGTTTCGCGCGGGACCTGGAACCCGAGCTTCTGGTGACCTTCGATGACGCCTACCTCAGATCATGCCGGGATTGGGTCGGGCGCCTCGATCCCGGCGCGGTCCGAGGTCTCGATGAGGCGGCCCTGAACCGCGCCAGGGCCGAGGCGGAGGGTCCGGTCGCCCCCTTCACCGGTTTCGTGGCCTCTCACCTCGTCAGTTCGACGGGGTTTGCATTCGATCCGCAGATGCGGCCGCAGGTATATCACGGCCTGCAGGCGGAATGGCCGTCGCCCAATGTCCTGACCTGCCCACCGCTTGCCGATTTCGGCATGGATGACGGTTGGCCGGCATGACGTCTCCCGGTTCAGCCGAGCACCCTGCGGGACCGGCATCGCGGTCCGGACATATCCCCGACTGGGTACCGCTCGTCATCTATCTCCTGATCGCGGCGGCGACCCTCGGCCTTGCTGCCGTGACGGCGAGTACGAACATGATCGCGGATCAGCCGAACAAGGACATCTGGCAGCACGTCGCGGCGGTTCGCGCCTTGATGGAGAACCTGTCGGAGCCTCGGAACCCCTTTGTCGTGAGCCCGGAGCCGAGCCGCCATTTCCAGCCGCTCTGGGTCGCCACGGCAGTGGTGGGGAACGCGTTGAACCTGACGGTCTGGCAGGCCGTAACCGTGGCGACCTTCGCGATCATGCTCACCTTGGCCTTCGCGATCCATTTTTTCGCACGCACGGTGTTCGAGTCGCCCTGGGCCCCGTCCGTCCTGCTATGCGTCATGCTTTTCGCGTGGTCCGGCCCCTACGAGCACACGGGGCTCCATTCATTCTGGACCTTGCTCTATGCCGCCGCCTACCCTGCGACCTTCATGATCGCGCTGTCGCTCCTGCTATGGGCGATGGTGATCAGAGCGCTCGGCGATCCCCGATACCTGCCTGCTCTCGTCCTCCTGAGCGCCGTGATGCTGGCCACCCATCAGCTTGGCGCCGTGATCGGGTTCATCGGGGCGTTGTCCTTTGCCGCGGCGCAACCCGGTGCGCCGGTCATGCGCCGCCTGGGCGCCCTGATGGCCGGCTTGATCGGGTTGGTGGTCGCCCTTGCCTGGCCGTATTTCAATCCCGCCCAACTGATGCTGCAGGGAAGCGATTCCGCCTGGGTGGGTGGGCCGAATTTCTATTCGCCACCATGGATGCCTCGAATCCTGCTGCCGGCGGCAATCGGGCTGCTCTGGTTGCGACACCGCAAGGCGCGTCCACTTGCGCTGGCCCTTGGGCTCTATCTGGGCCTCTATCTGCTTGGATTGTTCGGCGTTCAGATTGCGGCCCGCTTCCTTATGCCCGTCGTGCTGGTCCTGCATGTCGCGCTGGCCGGGCTCCTTCTTGAAGCGATGACCTGGGTCAGGCTCCGACGACCCGTCCTCCGCCAGTCGGCGCCGTGGCTGGCGGCTACTGGCGTCATGACGCTGGCGGCCATCGAAACGATACAGTTCCAGGCACGGTTCGAGTTGCATTACGCGGCGGCGCCGGACGTCTACATCGCAGCGGAAAGGTTGACATCGGACATTCCCGACGATGAGCAGGTCGCGGCGTTCGGGCTCACGGCATGGCCGGTGGTCGCGGCGGGCCAGCGGGTTCTCTCGGTACCGTGGCCGGAGCCGGGTATCACCGATCTTGCGGAACGGCAGGAGATGACCGACGCGCTGTTCGACACCGCCCTGTCACCGGCGGCGCGCCGTGCCATGGCCGAGGGGCTCGGCATCCGGGTCTTGATGACCGACCGGCGCTACGTACCGCCCGATCTGCTGGAAGCCCTGGCGGAAATGGCGATTTCGGCATCGCAGGACAGCACGATGCATCGGTTTGACTTGTGGGAGTAGGCTCTGCAACGCCGGGCCTCCGCTGAGAAATGATCTCTCCCGTTTCCCGCTGCTGGCGACGATGTCCCGTGGGACGGCTGCGCGGTGGTAGCAGACCGCCCCGCGACGATACAGACGAGCGTGTCCAGGCACTGTCTCAAGGCTCCTCACTGTAACACCTCAGCGTAACAGCGCTCGAGAAAAACCATGGAAAATCAGCTGGTTACTGATCTTACTCCCGAAAGAGGAGGATTGGTGGACCTAACGGCAGAAGAATCGAACCGATTCTTCGAGGCGTTAGAGGACTGGAGCCACCAACTCGCACATTATGATCTGACTGATCATGGGTGCGAGCATGAGCACCCTTCATAACCAATTCAATGCCTTAGCAAGCCAGAAGGTCGGCAAGTACCCGCCGCCCTTCTCGCTGCGCCTGACCTTCGAGGAGAGGGCCAGGCTGGACGTGCTGCGGGGCAACATGCCGCTCGGACAGTACATCCGCGAGCAACTGCTCGGGGATGATGCTGCGCCGCGCAAGAGACGGGTGCGGACTCCGGTCAAGGATGAAGAGGCCTTGGGCCGGGTCCTTGCTGAGCTTGGCAATTCCCGGCTGTCGCAGAACCTGAACCAGCTGGCGCGGGCGGTGAACACCGGCTCGCTGCCGGTCTCGCCTGAAGTCGAAGCCGATCTTCGGGACGCCTGTAGGGCAGTCGCCGAGATGCGCGAAGCGCTGCTCAAGGCTCTTGGCTCCAGACCTTCAGGGGGTGAGCCATGATCCTGAAGGCTTCCCAGCGGGCCAATGCCGCGAACCTGTCTCGCCACCTGCTGAACGCTAAAGACAACGAACACGTCGAGCTCCACGATCTGCGGGGCTTCATGGCCGATGATCTGGACGGGGCGCTGAAGGAAGCCGAGTGCATCGCCAGGGGCACGCGCTGCCAGCAATTCCTGTTCTCGATTTCCTTAAGCCCGCCGCAAGACCAAGACGTTTCCATCGAAACCTTCGAAACCGCCATCGCCATGATCGAGCAAAAGCTCGGTCTGGAGGATCAGCCGCGCGCCATTGTCTTCCACGAGAAGGACGGGCGCAGGCACTGCCATGCCGTCTGGAGCCGGATCGACGCGCAGGAGATGAAGGCGATCAACCTGCCGTTCTTCAAGAACCGGCTGATGGAGATATCGCGCGAGCTCTATCTGGAGCATGGCTGGGACATGCCGCACGGCATGATCGACCGCGCGCTCCGCAATCCGCTCAACTTTAGCCGCGCCGAGTATCAGCAGGCCAAACGCCTCGGCAGCGATCCGCGGCTGGTAAAGGCGCTGTTTCAGGAGGCATGGCAACGCTCGGACAACCCGGACAGCCTGAAGGCGGCGCTGGCCGAAAAGGGCTTCTATCTGGCGCGCGGCGACCGGCGCGGTGTCGTTGTTCTCGATTATCGCGGCGACGTCTACGCCCTCGCCCGTTGGGCGGGGGTCAAGACGAAGGAGGTGAAAGAACGGCTTCCGGATGCCGATAAGCTGCCGTCGGTGCAGGAACGCAGCGCCGAGATTGCTGGGCTGATGCGGGACCGGCTCAAGGGCTTCGAGGCCGAGATCAAGACGGCCCATGCGAAGCAGCGTCCCTCGATTGAGTTTCGGCGCAAGCAGATGGTGGACCGGCAACGCGTGGAACGCCGTGAGCTGACCGAGCGCCACGAGCGCCGCCGTGACCAGGAAAACGCCGTTCGCGCGGCGCGCTTGCCCAAAGGGGTGCGTGGGCTCTGGTCACGGCTGACCGGGAGCTATTCCAGGATCAGGGCGCAGAACGAGCTGGAGACCTGGCGCAGCCATCTGCGGGACCGTGAAGAGCGGGAAAACATGATTGTTCGCCAGCTCGATGAGCGGCGGCACCTTCAGCTTTCAATCCGCAAGCAGCGCGAGACCTTCGCGCGCGAGCTCTTCGGGATCAGGCAGGACATCGCAACATACCTGCGTATGCAGCGCGGCGAGTTGCCTGCGCTCGAGCTTACCGACGAGCGCCCGCGCCAGAGCAAAAACAACGACAAGACCAGGGACCGCAGCCGCCGCAAAGACCGGCGGCCTGACGGTCCGGGCTTCGACCCAGATTTATGAAAGGAGAACCATCATGAGACACACACTCATGCTCAACCTCGACGACCGGCACGCGCAGCTGCTGGATGACCTGTCCACGCATTTCCGCCTGTCGGCGGAAGACACGGCGCGGTTTGCCATCCGGCTCACACATGCGCGTTTCCGGCAAAAGCCCGATGTATTGGTGCCCGAGTTCAAGCCGAGTGCAGCGAAGCGGCCACCGTGTGCGTCCGATGACTATGAGCCGTTCTGAGAGGGGGAACATCGATGAGCGAACTTGATCAGGGTCCGCAGACCTACGTTGTCACCATGTCGGCCAGCGCCTACCGCGCCGCGCAGGAGCTCGAAGCGCGCTGTGAGCGGCTGGGGCTGGATAGCTACCATGAGGCCGGATTGCATTTGATGGCCGCTGGCACGCCTTCAGAAAAAGAGCATTGGCGCGAAGTCTGGGAGTACATCGGTAGTGCCCCACCGGGTGGTGTAGGAGGCCGCGCGCGGAGCCTTTTGGCGTAGCGCAGCGCGCGGCCGTACTGGCGGCCACCGCGCTTCTTCGTAG
>LJSY01000041.1 GCA_001314805.1 Rhodobacteraceae bacterium HLUCCO18
CGGCCTGCCGGGCGACGAGGCCGACGAACAGGCCCGCTGGATCGAGGCGACGGTGGCGGGCGAGAGCCGGCGCGTGCGCCTGTGCGGCCTCTACCTGCCCAACGGCAACCCCGCGCCGGGGCCGAAATACGACTACAAGCTCGCCTGGATGGCGCGGATGCGCGCCCATGCGAAGGACCTCCTGCAAAGCGAGATGCCCGTCGTTCTGGCCGGCGACTACAACGTCATCCCCCTCGACGAGGACGCGGCCAATCCCGAAAGCTGGCGCGAGGACGCGCTGGCGCTTCCCGAAAGCCGCGCCGCGTTTCGCCGCATCCTGAACCTGGGCTATACCGAGGCGATCCGCGCCCGCACGGCGGCCAGGGGGCTCTACTCGTTCTGGGATTACCAGGCAGGGGCGTGGGATCGCGACAACGGCATCCGGATCGACCACCTCCTGCTGAGCCCTCAAGCCGCCGACCTGATGACCGACGCGGGGATAGACCGCCATGTGCGCGGACGCGAGAAGCCGTCGGATCACGTGCCGGTCTGGATCGACCTCGCCGCCTGAGCGTGGCGGAGTCCCGTGTCGGTCGACGCCTTCGGCGCCGACCGGATGCGAGGGGGCCCTTCGCCCCCTCGCGCTCCCCCGCGCGTATTTTGGGAAAGATGAAGGGGATCGGGGCGCGCTTGCGGCCGGTGCGTCGAGCGGGCAGGTTCGTGATGACCTGATCCGGCGAAGGGGAGCCCGACGATGACCGAGACCGCAGACGCGATCGTGATCGGCGCCGGTGTGATCGGCGCCGCCGTGGCCTACGAACTTGCCAGGGCGGGGCGTCATGTCCTGAGCCTCGATGCCAACGGTGCGGCAGGGCACGGATCGACGGCCGGGTCCTGCGCCATCGTTCGGGTGCACTATTCGACGCTGGAAGGCTGCGCGATGGCCTATGAGGGGTTCCACGACTGGGCGGGCTGGCGCGACTATCTCGGCGCGCCGGCGGACGAGACGCTCGCGGAGTTCCGGCAGACCGGCTGTCTGGTGATGAAGACCGACGCCAACGACCAGCTCTCGCGGCACATGAAGATGAGCGACGCGCTTGGGTGTCCCTACGAGGAATGGAGCACGGAGCAGATCACGGCGCGTCTGCCGATCTACCGAATGGACCGTTTCGCGCCGGCCAAGCGCATCGACGATCCGAGCTTCGGGGAGCCCACGGGCGGCGCGCTCGCAGGGGGCGTCTACTGGCCCACCGCCGGTTACGTGACAGACCCCGCGTTGTCGGCTCAGAACATCGCGGCGGCGGCCGGGCGCGCCGGCGCGCGGTTCCGCTACAATGCCGAGGTGGCGGAGATCCTGAGCCAAGGCGGCCGCGTCGCGGGCGTGCGGCTGGCCAGCGGCGAGGAGATCCACGCGCCCGTCGTCGTCAACGTGGCCGGCCCCGCGAGCCGGAGGGTGAACGAGATGGCGAGCGTGACCGGCGACATGACCATCGAGACGCGTCCCCTGCGGCAGGAGGTGGTGCATGTGCCCGCGCCCGAAGGGTTCGATTTCTACAATGACGGGCTGATCGTCTCGGACAGCGACATCGCCTGCTACTGCCGCCCCGAGCGCGGCAACAATATCCTGATCGGGTCCGAGGATCCGCCCTGCGACGATCATCAATGGGTCGACGACCGCGACTGGAGCACCGATTTCAGCGACCAGTGGACCACGCAGGCCCTGCGCTACGCACAGCGGGTGCCGTCGCTTGGCATTCCCAGCCGGACAAGGGGCGTGGTGGAGCTGTATGACGCGGCAACCGACTGGATCCCGATCTATGACCGCTCGAGCCTTCCGGGCTTCTACATGGCCTGCGGGACCAGTGGGAACCAGTACAAGAACGCCCCCGTGGCCGGACGGCTCATGGCCGCGCTCATCGCCTATTGCGAGAGCGGCGGGGACCAGGACACCGATCCGCTGACCTTCCGGCTCGGGCATATCGACCACGAGATAAATACCGGTTTTTTCTCGAGAAAACGAGAGATCAACAGGGAGTCGAGCTTCTCGGTCCTGGGCTGAGGCGTAGCGGAGCATCAAGTCTTGCAATCCTTTGCAGCCGCCGTAACATTTCCGTCACAGAACAAGGATAACGAGGCCCCCGGGGGCGGCTGCTGCCCGTACCCGGAAACTGTAACCGACAGGACAGCCGGCCGCAAAAGTCGACCGGTCAGAGGAGAGACAAGATGACCTTCCGAGTTCTCGCGGCAGCCACGGCTGTCAGCGTCATTGCCGTGGCCGCGCATGCCCAGGACCGTACCGAAATCCAGTTCTGGCACGCCATGGGCGGTCAGCTGGGCGAGCAGACCGATGCCTTCGCGACGGATTTCAACGCCCTGCAGGACCAGTGCACCGTCACGTCCATCTACCAGGGCGACTACACCGACACGATGACCTCGGCCATCGCCGCCTTCCGCGCGGGCGAACAGCCCCATATCGTGCAGGTCTTCGAGGTCGGCACCGCGACGATGATGTCGGCCGCCGACAACGGCGCGGTCTACCCGGTCTACGAGCTGATGGCCGACCAAGGCACGGACTTCGACGAAAGCTCCTACCTGCCCGGCGTTATCTCCTACTACTCCGACACCGAGGGCAACCTGCTGTCGCTTCCGTTCAACTCATCGACCCCGGTCATGTGGATCAACGTGACCGCCCTGGAGGAGAACGGCCTCGAGATCCCGACCACCTGGGACGAGGTCGTCGAAGCGGCGCGCGTCCTCAAGGATGCCGGCTTCACCTCGCCCTTCGGGCAGGGCTGGCAGAGCTGGACCATGATCGAGAACTACTCGGCATGGCATGACCTGCCGATCGGCACGATGGAGAACGGCTTTGCCGGCACGCAGACCGAGCTTCTGATCAACAACGAGCACGTGGTGAACCACATCCAGCGTCTCGCCGACATGGCCGAGGAAGGGCTTTATGCCTATGGCGGCCGTCAGGGCGACTCGCGCCCGCAATTCGTCAACGGCGAAGCGGCCATGTGGATCAACTCCTCGGCCTATTACGGCGGTTTCGTGGCCGATATCCAGGACTTCGAGTTCACCCAGGCGCCGATGCCCTACGATCCCGCCGTCCGCTCCGAGCCGCAGAATTCCATCATCGGCGGCGCGACGCTTTGGGTCCTGCGCGGCCATGACGATGCCGAATACGCCTGCACGGCGCAGTTCCTCGAGTACCTGTCGCAGACCGAGGTGCAGGCCGACTGGGCGCAGTCCACGGGCTACGTTCCGATCACGCTCGCCGCGGCAGACCTGATGGAAGAGCGCGGCTTCTTCACCGACAACCCCGGTACCGACGTCGCCGTGGCGCAGCTGACGCTGAACGAGCCCACGTCCAACAGCCGCGGCCTGCGCTTCGGCAACTTCGTGCAGATCCGCGACGTGATCAACGAAGAGCTGGAGGCCGTCTGGGCGGGCGACAAGACCGCCGAGGAGGCGATGAACGCCGCCGTGGAGCGTGGCAACGAGCTTCTGCGCCGCTTCGAAGCCGCCAACTGATCGGCTGATCCCTCAAGGCCGGGCGGCGCCGATCGCCGCCCGGTCATCTTTTGCTTGCGAACGGACCTCACGAACCTCATGGAAAAGCGCGTCTTCTTCCGCAACTGGTGGCTGCCCTACCTGCTGGTGGCGCCCCAGGTCGTCATCACGCTGGTCTTTTTCATCTGGCCCGCCTACCAGGCGCTGGAGATGTCGTTCTTCATCGAGGACGCCTTCGGCTTTTCCCGCAATTTCGTGGGCTTCGAGAACTTCACCCGCCTTTTCAGCGACCCAGGCTACCTGCGTAGCTTCTGGACGACGCTGGTGTTCGGGCTGACCGTCACCTTCCTGTCGATGTCGATGGCGCTGGCGCTGGCGGTCGCGGCCAACCGCGTGGTCCGCTCGGCCACGACATATCGCACCTTCCTGATCTGGCCCTATGCCGTTGCGCCGGCGCTGGCCGGTGTCCTGTGGTTCTTCATGATGAACCCGTCACTGGGGATCGTGGCCTACATGCTCGAATCCATCTGGGGCTATGACTGGAACCACTACATCAACGGCAACCAGGCGCTGATGATGGTGATCATCGCCGCGGCGTGGAAGCAGATATCCTACAACTTCCTGTTCTTCCTGGCTGGCCTCCAGTCGATCCCGAAATCCATGATCGAGGCGGCCGCCATCGATGGTGCGAGCCCCACGCGACGCTTCTGGACCATCGTCTTTCCGCTGTTGAGCCCAACCACCTTCTTCCTGCTGGTCGTGAACCTCGTCTACGCCTTCTTCGACACCTTCGCGATCATCCACGCGACGACGAGCGGAGGACCGGCGGACGCGACCTCGATCCTTGTCTACCGCGTCTATTCCACAGGATTCGTCGGTCAGGATTACGGGTCGAGCGCGGCGCAGTCGGTCGTGCTCATGGCGCTGGTCATCGGCCTGACCTTCGTGCAGTTCCGGTATATCGAACGGAGGGTGCAGTACTGATGGTCGAAAACCGCCCATGGCTTGGCGTGCTGACGCACGCAACCCTGATCCTCGGCGTGGCCTTCCTGTGCTTCCCGGTCTGGATGGCGCTCGTGGCCTCCACCCACCCGGGCGAGGCGCTCAGCCGGTCGCCCATCCCGCTGTGGTTCGGAGACCAAGGCTGGGAGAACTATGCGCAACTGCTCACCGAGGGCTCGCCGGCGGTGGGCGGCGTCGACCTGTCCACCATGCTGCTCAACAGCTTCATCATGGCGATCGGCATCACCGTGGGGAAGATCGCGATCTCGCTGATCTCGGCCTTTGCCATCGTCTATTTCCGCTTCCCCTTCCGGATGCTGTTCTTCTGGCTGATCTTCATCACGCTGATGCTGCCCGTCGAGGTCCGCATCCTGCCCACCTATGACGTGGTGGCATCGCTCGGCATGCTCAACAGCTACTCGGGTCTCATCATCCCGCTGATCGCATCGGCCACCGCCACCTTCCTCTTCCGCCAGTTCTTCCTCACGATCCCGGACGAGTTGGTGGAGGCCGCGCGCATCGACCGGGCCGGGCCGATCCGGTTTTTCTGGGACATCCTGCTGCCGCTGTCGAAAACCAACATCGCGGCGCTCTTCATCATCCTCTTCATCTACGGCTGGAACCAGTATCTCTGGCCGTTCCTCATCACCACCGATCAGGACCTCTACACGATCGTCATGGGCATCCAGCGCATGGTGAACGTGGGCGAGGGCCTGCCGATCTGGCACCTGACCATGGGCACTGCGATCCTCGCGATGGTTCCGCCCGTGCTCGTGGTGCTGGCGATGCAGCGGCTCTTCGTGAAGGGCCTCGTGGAAAGCGAGAAGTAAGACCATGGCCGAGCTGACGCTGAGCAATGTGGGCAAGACATATCCGGGCGGCGTGACGGCCGTCACCGGCGCCGATTTCGTCATCGCCGACGGCGAGTTCATCGTTCTGGTGGGCCCCTCGGGCTGCGGCAAGTCCACGATCCTGCGCATGATCGCGGGGCTGGAGGAGATCACGACGGGCGAGGTCTCCATCGCGGGTCGCGTCGTCAACCGGCTGGAGCCGGGCGAACGCGACATCGCCATGGTGTTCCAGAACTACGCGCTTTATCCGCACATGTCGGTGCGGCGGAACATGGAATACGGGTTGCGCAACCAGGGCATGCGGAAGGACGAGATCACCCGCCGCATCGCCGAGGCCGCGCGCATGCTGCAGATCGAGCAGTATCTCGACCGCAAGCCCCGCGCGCTCTCGGGCGGCCAGCGTCAGCGCGTCGCCATGGGCCGGGCCATCGTGCGCGAACCGGCCGTGTTCCTCTTCGACGAGCCGCTTTCGAACCTCGACGCCAAGCTGCGCACGCAGCTCCGGGCCGAGCTCAAGGACCTGCACACGCGGCTGGGCGCCACCTTCGTCTTCGTCACCCACGACCAGGTCGAGGCGATGAGCCTCGCGGACCGGATCGTGATCATGTCCGACGGCAAGGTCGAACAGATCGGCACGCCGATGGAGCTTTACCGCAGCCCCGCCAGCCGCTTCGTGGCCGAGTTCATCGGGGCGCCGCCGATGAACGTCTATCCCCTCGCCTCCGCCGGGGGCGAAGCGCTGGCGCAGCTGGCCGGGGGCGCGCCGCCGGGCGCGGTCATGGCCGGTATCAGGCCCGAGTCGCTGCGCATCGCGCGCGATGGCCCCGAGGGCGAGGTCATGCTCGTCGAGGCGCTGGGCGCCGAGAGCCTGATCCATCTGCGGGTGGGCGGCGACCGGATGATCCTGCGCGCCAGCCATGAGACGCGCGCCTCGGTCGGCCAAACGCTGAGCTTTGCGGCGGAGGGTGGCAGCATCACCTTCTTCGACGCCCAGGAACGGGCGATGGAGAACGGTGCCCCCGCGCTCCGCGTGGTGGAGTGATCTGACTCAGGCCACCGCCAGCCCCTCGTCGCTCAGCCCGTCGAGGCGCGGCATCAGCGACAGGAGGTGCTGGGTGTAGGGATGCTGCGGATCGGCGAAGAGGGTCTCGGTCTCGGCCACCTCCACCAGAACGCCATCCTTCATCACGCCCACCCGGTCGCACATCTGTCGGACAACCGGCAAATCGTGGCTGATGAACAGCATCGTCAGATTCAGATGGTCCTGCAGGTCCTTCAGGATGTTCAGGATCTGCGCCTGGATCGACACGTCGAGCGCGCTTGTCGGCTCATCGCAGATCAGGAACTTCGGTTGCGTGGCGAGCGCACGCGCGATGGAAATCCGCTGACGCTGGCCGCCCGAGAACTCGTGCGGGTATTTCAGTCCCGCCGCCGCGCCGAGGCCGACGCGCTCCAGCAGCTCATCGACCCGCGCCGACAGCGCCGCGCCGGACAGAATACCGTGGTGCCTCGCCGGTTCGGCCACGATCGCGTCCACCCGCATGCGCGGGTTGAGCGACGAATACGGATCCTGAAAGATCATCTGGATCTCGCGCCGGTACCAGTCGGGCACGCCGCGCGGCCCCGATGTCACGTCCTGCCCCCGGTAGCGCACGGTCCCGCCATCGACCGGGTATAGCCCCGCGATCATCCGCGCGATGGTGGACTTGCCCGACCCGCTTTCGCCGACGAGGCCGAAGACCTCGCCCTGCCGGATCTGGAAGGTCGCGGCATCGACTGCGGTGAAATACTCCCGCCGCGAAGGCAGGATGGCACCTTTCGACAGGAACCTCTTGGTGATGCCGTCCGCCGCGATCAGGATCTGCCCGCGCTCGGAGGTGTCGGTGGGCCAGCTGCGCGCGAGGTCCTCGATGGCGAAGCCCGTCAACCGCCCGCCATAACCGATCAGCGGAAAGCGGTGGAGCTTGACCGTGGGACGTGGAACCGCCGCGATCAGGGATTTCGTGTAAGCGTGCTGCGGGTGGCCCAGCACATCGCCTGTCGGCCCGCTTTCGACGACGGCGCCCTGATACATCACCGTGACCACGTCGGTCGTGTCCGCGATCACGCCCATGTCGTGAGTGATGAGGATCACGCCCACCTGCCGCTCGCGGGTGAGCTCCCTGATCAGGTCGAGGATCTGCGCCTGGATCGACACGTCGAGCGCCGTGGTGGGCTCGTCCGCGATGATCACGTCGGGCTCCGAACAGAGCGCCAAGGCGATCACCACGCGCTGGCGCATCCCGCCCGAGAACTGGTGCGGATACTGGTTCGCGCGCGCCTCCGGGTTGGGTATGCCCACCCGCCGGATCAGGTCCACGGCGCGCTTGTCGGCTTCCGCATCGCTGAGGCCCAGATGCGCCTGGATCGTCTCGACAAGCTGCTGCTTGACGGTGAAGAGCGGGTTGAGCGAGGTCAGCGGGTCCTGGAAGATCATCGAGATCTTCTTGCCGCGCAGCTTCTCCATCGCAGCCGCATCGAGGCCCGAGATCTCCTCGCCGCGGAACCGGATGATGCCGCTCGCGATCCGCCCCGGCCGCTCCAGCAGACCCATGACCGCGGCCCCGATGGTGGACTTGCCCGCCCCGCTCTCGCCCACCAGCCCGTGGATCTGCCCCGGCTCCACCGTCAGGTTCGCCCTGTCCACCGCCACGAAGGTCTGGTGGCGGGTCGGGAACTCGACGGTCAGGTTTTCGATCTCGAGGAGCGCCATCACCGAAGCCTCGGGTTCAGCGCGTCGCGCAGCCAGTCGCCCAGGAGGTTCACCGCCAGCGCCAGCACCAGCAGCGTCAGGGCCGGGAAGAACAGGATCCACCACTCCCCCGAGAAGAGGAACCTCTGCCCGATCCGGATCAGCGTGCCAAGCGACGGCTCGGTCGGCGGCGCGCCCACGCCGAGGAAGGACAGCGTCGCCTCCGCGATGATGGCCAGCGCAAGACTGATCGTGGCGATCACCAGAACGGGGCTCAGCACGTTGGGCAGGATGTGGCGCGCCATGATGGCGAATGGCGAGCGCCCGATCAGGCGGGCGGCCTGCACGTATTCCTTGGACTTCTCGACCAGAGTCGCGCCCCGCACGACGCGCGCGAATTGCACCCAGTCCGACAGGCCGATGGCGAGGATCAGCACCCAGATCGCCATCTGGTCGCGGTATTCCGGCGGCGTGATTCCCTTTGCGATCCCGAAGATCAGCATCGCCACGAGGATCGCCGGGAAAGTCAGCTGCACATCGGCCACGCGCATGATGACGGTCTCGACCCAGCCACCCACATAGCCCGCGACGAGGCCCAGCGTGACACCCAGAACCAGCGCCAACGCCACCGCCGCGAAACCCACGAAAAGCGAGATGCGCAGGCCATAGAGGATCGTGGAAAACACGTCCCGCCCCTGGTCGTCGGTGCCGAGCCAGAAGGTCTCGCCAGTGAACATGTTGGCCTCGCCCGGGCGCGTGAAGCCGTTCATCAGGTTCAGCGTGCCGGGGCTGAACGGATCATGGGGCGCGATGAGCGGCGCGAAGACCGCCGACAGGATCAGGATCAGCGTCACGGCGGCGGAAACCATCGCAACCGGCGAGTGGCGGAACGCGTAACTTATGTCGCTTTCCCATGCCAAGGCGATGCGCGAGCGCGCGCGCTCGGCCTGAACGGTGTTCGGCTGGTCGGTCATGCGCCCTTCCCGTCGGTGCGAAGCCGCGGATCGATCGCGACATAGAGGAGGTCCACGATCAGGTTGATGGCCACGAACATCACCGAGATCAGCATCAGATACGCGGCCATCACCGGGATATCCACGAACTGGATCGCGTTGATGAACAAGAGCCCCACCCCCGGCCATTGGAACACCGTCTCGGTGATGATGGCAAACGCGATGATCGAGCCCAGCTGCAGACCCGTCACCGTGATCACCGGCACCAGCGTGTTCTTCAGCGCGTGGCGGAAATGGATCGCCCGATCCTTCAGCCCGCGGGCGCGCGCGAAGCGGATATAGTCCTGGCGCATGACCTCCAGCATCTCCGAGCGCACAAGCCGCATGATCAGCGTCATCTGGTAAAGCCCCAGCGTGATCGACGGCAGGATCAGCGCGACAAGCCCCGATTGCGTCAGGAATCCCGTGGACCACCAGCCTAGATCCACCACGTCCCCGCGCCCGAAACTGGGCAGCCAGCGGAGTTCCACCGCGAAGACGTAGATCAGCAGGATCCCGATCAGGAAGGTCGGCAGAGACACGCCGATCAGGCTCAGCGTCATGATCGCGTTTGCGGCAAACCCGTCGCGGCGTATCGCGGTGAAGATGCCGAAGACGATCCCGAAGATCAGCGCGAAGGCCCCGGACACGGCGGCCAGTTCCAGCGTGGCCGGCAGGCGCTCGGCGATGATCTCGGCCACGGGCCGCCCCTGCCGGTAGGAGATGCCCAGATCCCCCTGCACCGCACGCACGAGGAAATCCCAGTACTGGATGAAGAACGGCTTGTTGAGCCCGAGGCTTTCCCTGAGCCGCTCGATGTCCTGCATCGTGCGCT
This sequence comes from Rhodobacteraceae bacterium HLUCCO18, assembly GCA_001314805.1. GTDB lineage: Bacteria > Pseudomonadota > Alphaproteobacteria > Rhodobacterales > Rhodobacteraceae > Roseibacterium. Next base: position 9,904 of record LJSY01000041.1, read on the forward strand.
CCTGCCCCAGCATCGTGTCGACCGGGTCGCCCACGAAGCGGAACATGGCGAAGGCCACCAGCCCCACCACCAGCAGGACAAGCACCGACTGAAACACCCGTCTCAGGATATAGCTGAGCATGCGCCTGGCATCCTTTTTCGCATCCGACGGTGCTGCCCGGTCAGCGCGCCGCGGTCAAGCCTTCATCCCACCCGCGACACCGCGCCGGCCGCGTCGCTCAAGCTCCAGTCGATTTCTGGTCCGGCCGGCACGATCCCGAGCGGGTTGCGCAGCTCCGACGGCGAAAAATACCCCTGCTTGTAGATATCGAAGGCCACGGTACCCGCCACGCCGGGCCGATGGTAGATGGCCCGCGCATACGCCCACAGCCTCGGATAGTCCATCAGCCGCCGGATGTTGCACTTGAAGGCGTAGTGATAGGCGACGTCGAAGCGCGCCAGTGTCGGGAACAGGCGCAGGTCGGCTTCCGTATACCTCGCGCCGCACAGCCAGTCCCGGCCCGCCAGGTGCGCCTCGATCCCGTCGAGCGCGGCGAAGACCTCGCGCACCGCCGCGTCATAGGCTTCTTGCGTGCGTGCGAAGCCCGCCCGGTAGACGCCATTGTTGACCTGCGCGTAGATCCGCGTATTCCAGGCGTCGATCTTCTCGCGCAAATCGGGCGGCGCGAGGTCCGGCCCGTCAAACGCGTCGTTGAGCATCCGCACGATATCGGCGCTTTCGTTCGACACCGCCCGGTCGGCCACCTTGTCCCACAAAAGCGGCACGGTCACCGGCCCTGTGTAGGGCACCGCGTCCTGCGCGTAAACTTCATGGAGCGCGGAAACCCCCTTCAGAGGATCGGCATAGGGCCCCTCCGCGTCGAAGACCCAGCCCTCCGGCGTGCGCCGGGGCCGGGCGTAGGACACGCCGATCGCCGTCTCCAGCCCCTTCTCGACCCGCATCAGAAGCGCGCGATGCGCCCATGGGCAGTTCCACGCGGCATAGAGGTGAAAGCGCCCGGCCTCGGCCGGAAAGCCGCTCGACCCGTCCCGCGTGATCCAATTGCGGATCGTGGTCTTCGACCGCCGGAATTCACCGCCCTCGACCGTGTCGGGACCCGGGTCCTCGGCCGAATAGGCGCCCGCGATCATCACACCCAAATCCCGATCCCCTTCATCTTTCCGGAAATACGCACCGCCGACAGGCGCGGCCGGGCGGGGGTCTGCAAGGCCCCGGCCCGGCCGGCCCCGTTCACTCCAGCTCCACCCAACGCAGGATGAAGAAATCGTCCGGCCGCTGGGTGACCGAGACGCCGTCCCGCACGCCCCAGAGCAGCGGCTGCACGTAAAGCGGCACATAGGCCATGTCATCCTGGATGATGGCAGCGGCCTCGTCCATGGCCGCCTGCCGCGCGACCGGGTCGATCTCCGACTGCATCACCGGCAGAAGCGCATCGATCCGCGGGTTCGAATAACCCCCGAAATTCCAGGTTCCCAGCCGGTCGCCGGACGTATGCACGAGGAAGCGGATCGGATGCTCGGCGTCGAATGTGCCGGGCGACCAGCCCAGCAGGTACATGTCGAAATTGTCCTCGCGCAGCTGGGGCCAGTAGTTCGACACCGGCATCGCGTCGAGCGTCACGTCGAGGCCCACCTGCGCGAGCATGCCCACGATGGCCTGACAGACCGACTCGTCGTTGAGATAACGGTCGTTGGTGCAGGAGAAGTCGAAGGCGAACCCGTCGGGGTAACCGGCTTCGGCCAGCAGCGCGCGCGCCGCCTCGGGGTCGTAGGCGGGGCGCTCCCCGTTGGCGTCCGAATAGCCCGAGGTTCCCGCCGCCACCAGCTGCGCCGCGGGCTCGGCCGAGCCGCGCATGTTCGTCTGCAGGATCGCGGGCACGTTGACCGCATGGGCCACGGCCTGCCGGACGCGCAGATCGGCAAACGGGTTCTCGGCGCCGTTTCGCAGCGTCTCGTGGTCATGGGCGAAGCCCAGCATGATGACCCGGCTCTCGATCCCGCGGATGACGCGCGTGCCCTCGTTGGCGTCCACCCGCTCCGCATCCTGCACCGGCACCGGGTTGATCATGTCGACCTCGCCCGAGAGAAGTGCTGCGACGGCGGTGGCGGAGTTCTGGATCGGCGTGAAGATCGCTTCCGTGATCCCGTGATCCGCCTCGCCCCACCAGCCCTCGAACGGCACCAGCACCGTCTCGAGGTCAGGCTGCCGGCTCTCCAGCATGAAGGCCCCGGTCCCGTTCGCGTTCCGCATGGCGAAGTTCTCGGTGTCCCGCGACGGCAGTTCCGCCCCGTTGGCCTCGGCCCAGCCCGCATCCATCATCATCCAGTTGGCGATCGAGTCCGGGAAAAGCGGCTGCGGCGAGCTCGTGAGGATATCCACGGTGTGCTCGTCGACCACGACCACGTCGGACACCGGCGCGAACCAGCTGCGTACATCGGCCTCTTCCGAGGATGCACGCCGGTAGGAGAACAGCACGTCCTCTGCGTTGAACTCCGATCCGTCATGGAAGGTCACGCCCTCCCGCAGGGTAAAGCGCCAGCCCGCGCCGTCGCCGATGGGCTCCCATGCGGTGGCCAGCGAAGGCTCGATCGCCATGTCGCGGCCCCGCCGCACGAGCCCCTCGTAGACATTGTTGAGAAACCCCAGCACCGGGGTCGAGTTGACCGCATGGGGGTCCATCGTCTGCGGATCGGTCGTCCCGGCCCAGCGAAAGGTCTCGGCGGCGGCCGGCAGCGCCAGCAGCGCGGCGGTCGAGGTGAAGAGCAGGAAGCGGGTCATGAGATATCCTTTCGGTTCCGGCGAACGCGGGCGGACCTGCGCCGCGCGATTTGCCGCAGGCTGACGCATAAGCGGTGCCGTGGCCAGAACCGGACCCCTCACTTGGCCGTGATGGTTCTCAATCAGGAACAGGCCGACCAAGAGAAAGGGGCCGGACGGTCTGTCCGTCCGGCCCCCGCCTGTCATTCCGGAACGATGTCAGTCGGCTTCGAAATACTTGAACTTCACCTGGTCGTCGGCATCCACCACGGTCGACCAGTCATCCGAGATGCCCCAGTTGAGCACCTGGTGATGGATCGGCAGGTAGATCCGCGCCTCCTCGGCCATGGCCCAGAGCTCGGCGACCGCGGCGTCGCGGACGTCCAGATCGGTTTCCGACGACAGGGCCACGATCATCTCATCCATCTCGGGGTCCGAGAAGCCGGTGCCGTTCCACGACCCGCGACCCTCCGTCCGGGTGTGGTAGAGGAAGTTGAAGACGTATTCGCTGTCATAGGTCGGAACGCCCCAGCCCAGAAGGTAGAAATCCGTCTCGCCATTGGCGATCAGCGGGAAGTGCTGCGCGCGCGGCAGGGCCGAGAGGTTCACCGTGATCCCGATCTGCGCGAACATGCCCACGGCGGCCTGGCAGATCGCCTCGTCGTTGATGTAGCGGTCGTTGGGGCAGTCGAGCTGCACCTCGAACCCGTCTCCGTAGCCCGCTTCCTCCATCAGGGCGTTGGCCGCCTCGATGTCGTAGGCGGGATATTCCTCCAGCTCCTCGGTCCAGCCCGCCACCGGCGGCGGCAGCATGGCGCCTGTCGGATCGGACTGGCCGCGCATCACGACCTGCTGGATCGCGTCGCGATTGATCGCGATGTTCATCGCCTCGCGCACGCGCACATCGGCGAAGGGGTTCGCGCCCTCCACGTTGTCGTTCCCGAGGTCCTCGGCGCCCACGTTCAGCCCGAAGAAGATGTTGCGGTTCTGCGGCGCGGTCGCCAGACCCATGCCATCGGCCTCCTCGACGCGCGCGAGGTCCTGCACCGGCACGTCCTGGATGAAATCGACCTCGCCGGTCAGAAGTGCGGCGACCCGGGTCGCGGGGTTCTGGATCGGCGTGAACACGATCTCGGTGACCGCCAGCGGGAACTCGCCCACGCCCCAGTAATCGGAGTTCGCCGTCAGCACCGTGCGCACATCCGCCTCGCGGCTCGTCAGCACGTAGGGCCCCGTGCCGTTGGTGTTGCGCGCCGAGAACGTGTCCTCGCCGGCGGCGTAGTCCTGCACGGCCTCGGCGCCATTGGCCATCGCCCAGCCCTCGTCCATCATCATGATGTTGGTCAGGTTGTTGGGCAGCAGCGGGTTGGGTCCGTCGGTGACGATCTCGACCGTGTAGGGGCCGGCGGCGCGCACTTCGCTGACCGAGGACAGAAGTTCCTTGAAGTTCGAGGTCTCGCTCATCGCGCGGTTGAGCGAGAACACCACGTCGGCGCTGTCGAATTCTTCGCCGCCGTGGAAGGTGACGCCCTCGCGGAGGGTGAAGACCCATACGTTTCCATCGTCGGCCGACGGCTCCCACGAGGTGGCGAGCGCGGGCTCCATCTCACCTTCCATGTTGCGGATGATGAGCGGCTCGTAGATCTGGTGCATCAGGGTCGTGGTCGGCCCCTCGTTCTGGGAATGCGGGTCGAGCGTGAGCGCCTCGGCCGCGCGCGCCCAGCGCAGCGTCTCGGCGGAAACGGCCGAGGCCGTCAGCGCGGTCGTGGCCAGCAGCGCCGCACCGAAGGCGGTATAACGGGTATTCATGAAAAGGCTCCCTGTCTTGGTTTTTTTCCTCGGGCGAGTATGGCCGGGATTGGCCGCTTGTCCAGCCGTCCCGCAAGGACTTTCCGCGTCAAGGTGAGGCGAAAGCGCCGAGGTTCCTCCCCGAGAAGGTCCGCAGGGGGGATGCAATCCGTCGCTGCCTCGAATACATGCACTGTGCAAACGACGCCGCATGCCGGAGACATCGAATTGACCGCGACCGCGACCGCCGGGGACTGGATCGACCGCTTCAAGGGGCTCAAACAGCTCGAGCCCGGTATCCGCGACATCCTGACGGGCCGGTCGCAGGTGATCCGCATGCCCGCAGGCACGGTGATCTTCGGCCCCGGCAAGTCGCCCGAGAACATGCTGCTGCTGCTCGAGGGGACGGTGCGCGTCCAGCAGTTGGCCGAGAACGGCCGCGAGGTGGTGCTCTACCGGGTCACGGCGGGCGAAAGCTGCGTGATGACCACCGCCTGCATGCTGGCCTACGAGGATTATTCCGCCGAGGGCGTGGCGGAGACCGATATCGTCGCGGCCGCCGTTCCGCGCGCCGTCTTCGACGAACTCATCTCGACGTCGAAGGACTTCCGCACCTTCGTCTTCACGGCCTATTCGCGGCGCATAACCGACCTTTTTCACGTGATCGAGGATATCGCCTTCCGGCGCATGGACATCCGGCTCGCCCAGAAGATCGCGGAGCGCGCCGAGGATGGCACGGTCCGCGCCACCCACGCGCAGCTTGCCGCCGAACTGGGCACGGCGCGCGAGGTGATCTCCCGGCAACTGGCGGAGTTTCAGCGCCGCGGCTGGGTCGATCTGGGTCGCGGAACGGTCACCCTTCTTGACGCCAACGCGCTGGAGCGTCTGGCCGAAAGCTGAGGCGCGGGCGTATTCCGACACGGAAAAGAATAGCGAAATGCGCTTTTCCATGGGCAGAACTCGAGTTTCACCCCCTCGAAAACCGAAGCTTTTCAGCCTTTGCGAGCCGTCTTTCGGCTTGTGTGACTAGATCACTGATAGGCGGGGAGAGAATCGGTAGACATCATCCCACGAACAGGCAGCGGTCACGTCGCTTGACCGTGGAAACCGGAAACGGGCGGGCGACCGCCAGGAGAATACCAGATGTACGAAACTGCTTTCACACCATGGGCCTCGCTGGGCGGCGGCGTGCTGATCGGCCTCGCGGCCGTGCTGCTGATGCTGGTCCTCGGCCGCGTCATGGGCGCGACGGGCATCCTCGCCGGGGTCTTCGCCCCGGCCTCGACCTATGACTTCAGCTGGCGCGCGGCGCTTCTGCTGGGCATGATCACGGGTCCGGCGGTCTACTGGCTCGCCACAGGCGCGATGCCCGAGGTGATCGTGCCGGCCTCGACGCCGATGCTGATCCTCGGCGGCCTCATCGTCGGCGTCGGCGTCACCTACGGCTCGGGCTGCACCTCGGGTCACGGCGTCTGCGGCATGGCGCGGCTTTCGCCGCGGTCGATCGCGGCCACGCTGACCTTCATGGCAACCACCGCGGTGACCGTCTACGTCGTCCGCCACGTGATCGGAGGCTGATTCCATGCGTTTTGTCCTGATCTACCTCATCGGCGTGGTCTTCGGCACCGGCATCGTGCTTTCGGGCATGGCCAACCCGGCCAAGGTCATCAACTTCTTCGACGTCGCCGGCAGCTGGGACCCCTCGCTCGCCTTCGTCATGGGCGGTGCGCTCATCGTGACCGCGATCGGCTACCGCCTCGTCTTCGGCCGCAAGCGCCCGATCTTCGAAGGCCGGTTCAACCTGCCCACGGCGCGCAACCTCGATGCCCGCCTGCTTGGTGGCTCTGCCGTCTTCGGCGTCGGCTGGGGCATCTCGGGCTTCTGCCCCGGCGGCGCCCTGCCCGCACTGGGCACCGGCAAGCCGGAGGTCTTCATCTTCGTCGCCGCCATGCTCGCCGGCATCTTCGGCGCCCGGTACCTGCAATCGCTGTCGCGGCCCAGCCCCAAGGCCACGACCTGACCCATTCGCCAAAGGAGAGAGACATGAACAGCTATCCCGTGAACATGAACATCCACCCCGAGGTCGAGCCCTTCTTCGACCCCGCCACCAACACGATCTCCTATGTCGTGAAGGATCCCAATTCCGACAGCTGCGCCATCGTGGACAGCGTCATGGACATCGATTACGCCGCCGGCCGCATCAGCTACGAGAGCGCCGACAAGATCATCGAGTACGTGAAGGAGAAGGGGCTCAAGGTCGAATGGCTGATCGAGACCCACGTCCATGCCGACCACCTGTCGGGCGCGCCCTACATCCAGGAAAAGCTGGGCGGCAAGATCGGCATCGGCGAGAACATCATCACCGTGCAGGACACCTTCGGCAAGATCTTCAACGAAGGCACCGAGTTCCAGCGTGACGGCAGCCAGTTCGACGCGCTGTTCAAGGACGGAGACACCTACGAGATCGGCGGCATGCGCGCCTTCGCGATCTTCACGCCGGGCCACACGCCCGCCTGCATGACCCATGTCATGGGCGACGCGGCCTTCGTGGGCGACACGCTCTTCATGCCCGATGGTGGATCGGCGCGCGCCGACTTCCCGGGCGGGGACGCGGGCACGCTCTACGACTCGATCCAGAAGGTGCTCGACCTGCCCGACGACACGCGGCTCTTCATGTGCCACGACTACGGACCCAACGGCCGCGACATCAAGTGGGAGACCACCGTGGCCGAGGAGAAGGAGTTCAACATCCATGTCGGCGGCGGCAAGTCCAAGGAGGACTTCGTGAAGTTCCGGACCGAACGCGATGCGCAGCTCGACATGCCCAAGCTGATCATCCCCTCGCTGCAGGTGAACATGCGCGCGGGCGAGGTGCCGACCGACAAGGACGGGCGCCCGATGCTCAAGGTCCCGGTCAACGCACTGTGATCGCGATGGGCGCGGGGCGGTTCGCCTGCCCCGCGCCCCAATCGACGGCAAGACACATGAGGAGGCTCCGCCATGGACGCCCGCAGACTATCGGCTGACCTGTCGGTCAGTCCGCAGATCACGGCCGAGGATATCGAAACCCTTGCAGATCAGGGCTTCCGGTCGGTGGTCTGCAACCGCCCCGACGGAGAGGCCGGCGACCAGCCCGCCTTCTCCGAGATCGCGGCCGCGGCCGAGGCGACCGGGATCGAGACGCGCTATCTGCCGATCTTTCCCGGACAGCTCGACGACACCGACGCGGCCGCCTTCCGCCAGATGCTCAAGGACCTTCCCGCCCCCGTGCTGGCCTATTGCCGCAGCGGCACGCGGTCCGCGATGCTCTGGGCGCTGGCCGTGGCCGAGGCCAAGCCGCTGACGGATATCCTCGCTGCCACGCAGGCCGCGGGCTATGACGCAAGCGGTCTGATCCCGCGGCTCGCCACGCGGGCACCGGCGCCCGCCGGCGCGGCCCCGAATTGAAGACGCGCTGATCCGGGGCTGACACCGACCCGGTCGGAACCGCCCGGTCCGGCCCACATGGCGCGGCCCGCATGGCCGACTTCCCCCGCGGGACCGCGCCCCCTTTTTCCGCCGGCCATTCACCCGGCAACAAGCAAAGACGACCCGACATGCTGAATAGGCTGCGCTCCTACATTCCCATGCTCGACTGGGGCCGCGACTACAATCGCACGGCCTTCCAGAACGACATGATCGCGGCCGTGATCGTCACGATCATGCTGATCCCGCAATCGCTGGCCTATGCGCTGCTTGCGGGCCTGCCGCCCGAGGCGGGGCTCTACGCCTCGATCCTGCCGATCATCCTTTATGCGATCTTCGGCACCTCGCGCGCGCTCGCGGTGGGACCGGTGGCCGTGGTCTCGCTGATGACGGCGGCGGCGGTGGGCCAGGTGGCCGAACAGGGCACGGCGGGCTATGCCGTCGCGGCGCTGACGCTCGCGGTCCTGTCGGGGGGCATCCTGCTTGCCATGGGGCTCCTGAAGCTGGGCTTCCTCGCGAATTTCCTCAGCCACCCGGTGATCGCGGGCTTCATCACCGCATCGGGTGTCCTGATCGCCGTCAGCCAGCTCAAGCACATCCTCGGCGTCGAGGCGCATGGTCACAGCCTGCCCGAGATGCTCTCGACGCTGGTCGGGAACATCCCGGACGTGAACCCGATAACGCTGGTGATCGGCGTGACCGCGACGGGATTCCTGTTCTGGGTCCGCAAGGGGCTGAAGCCCTTCCTGATCGCGCGCGGGATGAAGCCCAGGGCCGCCGACATCACGCAGAAGGCAGGCCCGGTGGCCGCCGTCGTCGTCACGACGCTCGCCGTCTGGGGCCTCGACCTCGCGGGTCGCGGCGTGGCCATCGTGGGCGAGGTTCCGCAGTCCCTGCCGCCGTTCACCATGCCTGGCCTGTCGCTCGACCTCGTCTCGGCGCTGTTCATCCCGGCGCTGCTGATCTCGATCATCGGCTTCGTGGAATCGATTTCCGTCGCGCAGACGCTTGCGGCCAAGAAACGCCAGCGCATCGACCCCGACCAGGAACTGATCGGTCTGGGGGCGGCCAATATCGGCGCAGGCTTCACCGGCGGCTACCCGGTGACGGGCGGCTTCGCGCGGTCGGTGGTGAATTTCGACGCGGGCGCCGAGACGCCGGCCGCGGGCGCCTTCACCGCGATGGGTCTCGCCTTCGCCGCGCTGGCGCTGACGCCGCTCATCTTCTTCCTGCCCAAGGCCACGCTTGCCGCCACGATCATCGTGGCAGTCCTCAGTCTCGTGGATTTCTCGATCCTGACCAAGACATGGACCTACGCCAAGGCCGATTTCGTGGCCGTGGCCGCGACGATCCTGCTGACCCTCGGCCTCGGCGTCGAGGCGGGCGTGTCGGCGGGCGTGATCCTGTCGATCGGCCTGCACCTCTACAAGACGTCAAAGCCCCATGTGGCCGAGGTGGGCCTTGTCCCCGGCACCCAGCATTTCCGCAACATCCTGCGCCACAAGGTCGAGACACACCCCGAGGTCGTGACCCTCAGGATCGACGAGTCGCTCTATTTCGCCAATGCCCGCTTTCTCGAGGACCTGGTGCAGGACAGGGTGACTGCGGACAGCCCGGTGAAACACGTCGTTCTGATGTGCTCGGCCGTCAACGAGATCGACATGTCCGCGCTCGAAAGCCTCGAGGCGGTGAACGAACGGCTCCGGAGCATGGACGTGAAACTGCACATGTCCGAGGTGAAGGGTCCCGTGACCGACCGGCTGAAACGGTCGCATTTCCTCGACGAGCTGACGGGTGAGGTCTTCCTCAGCCAGTACGACGCATGGCGCGCGCTTACGGGCGCGAAACCCGATCCGGCCCTGCGCGCGGCGCAGTGACGCCGGGGGACATTTTCCAACGGAAAATGGGCCAGATTTTTCTCAAAAATCTGCGCCCTGCCCCGCGCCGATCAGCCTCAGAGTCACGATCTCGTATGGCGTCAGGTCGAGCGCCAGGCGCCCGTCTTCGACCGGAAGCGGCGTGCCCCCGTCCTCCAGCAGACCCACACGTTCGACCGCCACGATATCGGGCTCCAGTTCGATCTCGACCGCGCCGCGCGTGTTGTGCGCCTCGTAAAGCCGCAGGATCACGCCGCGCCCGTCCTGCGCGGGCTTGACCGTCTCGATCACCGCGCGCTGGCTCAGGCACCGGGCGATCGGCCCGAGCCGCGCGGCGCTTCCCGCCTCCGGTCCACGCGCGATCAGCCGCGGCGGGTCGTTCAGCGCCGCCGCCGCCGCCCGCACCGTTACGCGTGTGTCGCCCTCATGCGGCAGGAGCGCATAGGTGAATCGGTGGTGCCCCTGATCGGCACCGCTGTCGGGCATCGTCGCCGACTTGATCAGCGACAGGCGCAAGACATCGCCGCGCACGTCATAGCCGTACTTGCAGTCGTTCAGCAGCGCGACGCCGTAATTGCCCTCGCTGAGATCGGCCCATTTCTGCGCCGGCACCTCGAACTGGGCCGCGTCCCAGCTGGTGTTGCGGTGGGTCGGGCGGTCAATCTGGCCCCACTGGATGTCGAAATCGGCGCGGGCGGCGCGGATATCCACCGGGAAGGCGGCCTTGAGCAGAAGATGCTGTTCGTGCCAGTCGACCTCCGTGTCGAAATCCAGCCGCATCGAGGCGCGGTGCAGTACAACGCGCTGCGTCAGCCGGCTGCGGCGAAAGGCGCGTTCGATCTCGACCACGGCGCGCAATGGGCCGGTCTCCACGATCTCGATCCGCGTCAGCCCGCCCACGACCTCGCCGCGATCCTCGAAGAAGATGTCGATATCCCAGGCGTCCCAGCTGACCGGGCGGTCCTCGAACAGTTCCAGCTTGTTGCCCATCTGACCGGGCTTCAGCACCTCGCGGCCCGCGCCCTTGTCGTGGATCGAGGTCAGCATGCCATGGGGGCCGATCACCACGCGCAGCGCCTCGTTTTCCAGCACGGCGCCGCCATTTACCGTGGGTTCCGCGATGACCGCGTGATCCGCCTTGCCCCATGACGCCGCAGGCTCCAGCGCGCGGGCCGAAAGCGGCGCGGCCTCCGGCAGTTCCACCAGAACGCCATCCGCGACCTGCTGCACCGGCAGGGCCTCCGCGCCGCCGCGCTCCCGCATGGGGTCGGTCCCGGCGGGCAAGGTGACGTAGCGCACCCCCGGCAGCTGCGCGCCGTCGAGCACGAGCCAAGCCGCCCCCTCGGGCAGCAGCGCCGCGCCCGCGGCCTCCAGCGCCGCGGCCGCGATCTCCCCGATCCGCGCGAAATCTTTGCGCGCGTCGTCGAAGACCTCGCCGATCGAGGTGCCGGTCAGGATGTCGTGGAACTGGTTCAGGCACAAAAGCCGCCACGCCTCGGTCAGCGTCTCGGCCGGCCGGCCGTTCAGCGCCGCGAGTGCCTGCGCCAGCTCGGCGTCATGGAGCAGGACCTCCGCCTTTCGGTTGGCGCGCTTGATCCAGCCCTGGCTGGTCAGGACGCCGCGATGGCCTTCGAGGTAGAACTCCCCCTGCCAGACGGGCAGGCCCTGCGCCTTTTGCTCCAGCGCTTCGAAATAGGCGCGCACGGTCGAAGGCACCACCTGCGGCGCGCCGGGCATGGCGCGATAGGCACCGGCCTTGCGGATCAGCTCGTCGGTCGGCCCGCCACCGCCGTCGCCATAGCCGTAGCAGATCAGAAGCTCGTGCACCCGGTCCTTCACGGTGTTGCGCGTCCACGTGCCAAGCACCTCCTCCGCCGTCAGGTCGGACTTGTAGTTGGTCGGGAACGGCAGGTGCTGGACATCGCGCGGGGTGGTCAGGAACTGCGCCAGCACGCGGGAGCCGTCGATCCCTTCCCACCATGTCGTGGAGGCGGGCATCTGGTTGTACTGGTTCCAGTTCACCTTGTTGGTGACGAACCACTTGAGGCCCGCCTGTTTCATCAGCTGCGGCAGGCAGCCGGGAAAGCCGAACGTGTCGGGCAGCCACAGGCAAGGCGTCTCGGCCCCCTCCCCGAAGCGGCTGTCGCAATAGTCACGGGCCAGCTGGATCTGACGCACAAGCGCCTCGGGCCCCGGCATGTTGGCGTCGGGTTCCACCCACATGCCGCCGAGGATCTCCCAGCGCCCCTGCGCCACCCGGGCGCGGATGCCCTCGAAGATCTCGGGGTAATCTTCCTCGGTGAAGGCGTAGAGCTGCGGCTGGGAATGGGAAAAACGGAACTCAGGGTGCCGGTCCATGAGCCTGAGCACGTTGGAATAGGTCCGCGCGTTCTTCTGCCGGATCTGCGCCACGGGCCAGAGATAGGCCACGTCCATATGGGCATGCCCCACCGCGTGCAGCCTGATGTCGAGCGGCGGGCCCGCGCGGCCCAGCCCCTCGGTCAGGCGCGCCGTGGCCTCGGTCACGCTGGCGCGGAAGGCCTCGCCCATCGGATCGCGGGTGTCGAGCGCGAGGAACGCCGCGTCCAGCGCCGAGAGCAGCCCGTGTTTCTCGGGGCGGTCGTCGTGCAGTTCCGCCGACAGTTCCAGCGCCGTGCCCGCCAGCGTGAGGAACCCCTGCAGCGCCCGGTCGATATCGATCACCGCGCATTCGCGCATGAAAAGCCGCGACCGGTCGCCGGGATCGGGCGGCCAGTCGGTCAGCCCGGTCCAGCCGTGCAGCAGCAGGTCATGGGGCCGACCGTCCGCAAGCGCGGTGTCGAGGTCGATGGTGTGGTGATAGCGGTCGGCCGAGGCCACCGCGCACCCGTCGATGTAAAGCAGCGCCTCGGGATGGGTGAAGATATCGCCCGCCGTGCCCAGCGGCAGGTGCAGCGCCGGGTTGCGCCAGCCGCGCGGCACGGTAAAGCGCGAGCGCAGCACGAAATGCACGTTCTGCTCACCCCAGTAGCTGTCCCAGTCCAGCAACGGCCCCTGCGCCTCGCAGGCCCGGATCGACAGGTCCGGCGTGGCGGTGGCATCTGGCAGAACCTCCATGCGGAACCGGTCCACGGGGACGCGCGCGCAGGCCACCTGTCCCGAGATCAGGCGCAGGCGCTGCGCCACCTTCTCGGCTGTCAGGCGCAATCTGTGGCTCATGGCTCAGCCCTGCCGCAAGGTGAAACCGGGGATGTCCCCGCGATAGACGGTCCGGGGCGTTCCGCCGATGCGCGCCAGCTCATCGAGGGCCGCGCGCGCATCGTCCGCCGAGCCCCAGTCGCGGCCCACCTCGGGCCACGGGATCGAGTCGATCAGAAGCCGCGTATAGGTATGCTTCGGGTCGCCGATCACGTCCTTGGGCGGTCCCGCCTCCACCACGTGGCCCTTGTAGAGGACCATCACGTAATCGCTGACGTGGTAGGCCGTGGCGAGGTCATGGGTGATGTAGATGATCGAGATGCCGTGCCGGTCCTTCAGGTCGTGGATGTTCTTCAGGATCGAGGACCTGAGAGAGGCATCGACCATCGACACCGGCTCGTCCGCGATCAGGAGGTTCGGGCTGAGCATCAGCGCGCGCGCCACGATCAGGCGTTGACGCTGCCCGCCGGACAACTGGTGGGGGTAGCGGCTCAGCACCAGCGACGGGTCGAGGCCCACGGCGCGGCACGCCTCCTCCATGGCATGGCGCACGTGATCCTCGCTTTGGGCGAGGCCGAAGCGTTTGAAGGGGAATTTCAGCGCGTGATCGACCCGGTAGAACGGGTTGAAACAGGCGTAGGGGTCCTGGAACACCGCCTGCACCTGCTTGCGGAAGGTCAGCTGATCCGCCTTGCCGATGCGGTTGATATCCTGGCCCTTGAACAGGACCTCGCCGGTCGAGGGCGGGCTGAAGCCCAGCATCAGGCTGCCCATGGTGGACTTGCCCGAACCCGACTGCCCGACGATCGAGATGATCTTGGGCACCGCCCCGTCGAGGGTGAAGCTCATGGGATGGAGCGCCGTGACCGCGCCATATGTCTTGCCCACGCCCCTGAGTTCCAGAAGCGGCGTGCCGTCCTGCGTGGTGAAACCCTTCGGCACCTCGGCCGGCGTGGGATCGAGAAAGCTTTCGCCGCCCACCAGCGGGACGGAGGAGATCAGCTCCTTCGTGTAGGGGTGCTGCGGATTTTCGAGGATCTGCCGGACCGGCCCGAACTCCACCAGCTCGCCCAGCCTCAGCACCGCGAGGTCGTCGACCGACTGCGCCATCAACCCCATGTCATGCCCGATCAGGATCAGGCCCGCGCCGATCCGCGCCTGCACCTCGCGGAGCGTCTGCATCACGTGGCGCTGGGTGATCACGTCGAGCGCCGAAGTCGGTTCATCGGCGATGATCAGGTCGGGCTGCAGGCAAACGCCGATGGCGATGCAGACCCGCTGCTTCATGCCGCCCGACAGCTCGTGCGGATAGAGCCGGCCGACGATCTTCGGGTCCAGCCCCACGCCCTCCAGCACGGCATCGGACCGGCGCTGAAGCTCGGCCTGGGTCACGCCCGCCTCATGGGCGAGGATGCCGTCCCAGATCTGGGTCTCGACCCGCATCACCGGGTTCAACGAGTTCATCGCGCCTTGCGGAATGTAGCTGATCTTGCGCAGGCGGACGCGGCGCATCTCCTCCTCCGACAGCGACAGGATATCGGTGTCGCCCAGCGCGTTGAGGTGGATCTCGCCCTCCGAGACGAAGCCCGGCGCGGCGAGCATGCGCATGGCCGCAAGCGCGGTCGTCGTCTTGCCCGACCCGCTTTCGCCGATGAAGCCGATGCGCCGGCCCTGCGGCACCGAAAGCGAGACGTCGGAGACGGCATGCACGACGCCCTTGGACGTCGGGAAGTCGATGGAGATGTTCCGGATATCGAGGACGGTCATCTCACAACCTCCGCAGCCGTGGGTTCGACACCTCGTCGAGGCCGAGGTTGATCAGCAAAAGCCCGATGAACATCACCGCCAGCAGCAGAGTGGGGATGCCCCACCACCACCAGAGGTTCTGGATCAGCGCGCCCGAGTTGATCGCGTCGTAGATCACCCGGCCCAGCGTCGGGATTCGCTGCGGTCCGAGGCCCAGCACCTCGAGCCCCACCGCCGTCACGATGGAGGTCGTCACGTTCGCGATGAAGGAGCCGAAGAGATAGGGCACCAGGTTCGGCATCATCTCGCGGAACATGATGTGCCCGGTCGAGGCCCCCGACAGCCGCGCCATCTGGACATAACCGGCCTCCCGCATGGACAGGACCTGCGCCCGGATCAGCCGCGTGGGCGACTGCCAGACGAAGGCCGCGATCAGGAGCGCCATGAGCGTCAGGCTGATATCGCCATAAGCCGCCTGGAACACCACGAGGATCAGGAGCGGCGGAATGGTGATCATCACGTCCGACAAGACGCGGATCACGTCGTCGGTGCGCCCGCCCACGAAGCCCGCCGTGAAGCCAAGAAAGATACCCGTGGACATCCCGATGAGCGATGCCAGGACGCCGACGTAAAGCGAATTGGGCGCGCCCACGATCAGCAGCGCAAGCAGGTCCTTGCCCGAGACGTCGGTGCCCAGCGGATGGGCCCATGACCCGATCTGCCCGCGGATGTTTTCCACGCCGACCGGCGCTTGTCGCGGCATGCCCGATCCGGTGAAGACAAGATCGGTGTCCCAGAAGAGGCGCCCGAGAATACCCAGCGCCACGATCGACAGAAGCAGCCCCGCGCCCCAGATCAGCTTGGGGTTCCGCCACGGGTTGTCGAAACGCTTCATGCGCCGGACCTGCCGCGCGGTCAGGTCCGGAGGCGGCGCGCCCGGCGGGCGCGTGGCGCCGGGATGGGCCTTGTCGCCAAGGTTCTGCTCGACCACGGCTCAGTCCCTCCCGTGGCGGATGCGGGGATCGATCAGCGGATAGACCAGATCGACGAGAAAGACGGCGATGGCGGTCATCAGGATGATGACGAAGCTCAGCCCCTGGATGACCGGGAAATCCTGATCGAGGATCGCGTCATACAGCAGCTTGCCCATGCCCGGATAGGCGAAGATGCGCTCCACCAGCACCTGCCCCGCGACGAGCCCGCCGATCTGCAGCGCGAATGCCGTGACCTGCGGCAGGATCGCGTTGCGGATCATGTAGCGGTAGAGAATGTAGCGCGGCCTCAGCCCCTTGGCCTTGGCGAGCACGGAATAATCCTCGCCCTGAACGGTGATCATCAGGCCCCGCATGCCCAGCGCCCAGAAGCCGAAGGTCACCAGCACGATGGACATGGCCGGCAGGAACCCGTGATGGAGCACCGAGCCGATGAACCCCGTGTCCCATCCCGGCTCCACGTTCAGCCCGTAGGCGCCGGTCAGAGGAAACCACCCCAGCTGGCTGGAAAAGACATACATGAGCAACAGCCCCGACAGGAGCGGCGGGATCGCGGTCATCACCATGGCCGAGGGGATCGCGACCTTCCACAGGCGCGGCGTGTTCTCCCACACCATTAGCGCGCCCAAGAGGTTGCCGATGATGAAGGTGATGATGAGAGACACCAGCATCAGCCCCAGCGTCCAGGGCAGCGCCTGTCCGATGAGTTGCGCCACCGGCGTCGGGAAGGACGCGGTCGAGAGCCCGAAATCGAGCGTCAGGGTGTTCTTGATGTAAAGGAGATACTGGACGATCAGCGGCTGATCGAGCCCGAAGCTCTCGCGCAGCTGCGTCAGGATCGCGCCGGAATTCTCGATGGCGCCACCGCCGGCAGCCATACGGCCCAGCATGACATCGACCGGGTCGATGGGGCTGAGGCGCGGGATGATCCAGATCAGCGTCGCGGCGATGAACACCGTCAGAAACAGCGTCAGGAGCCTGTTGATCATGTAGGATGCGGGTATGCGTCCCATCGGCTACCCTCCCTTGGCCGCTGGTTTGAATGCCCCCGCCGGGCCGACCGATCGCGGCCCGGCGGGATCGATTTTCGCACGAGAACCGTCAGGAAAAACTACCGTTTTCCGCCCTTCTTACTCGGCGCGCTCGAGGTTGTGGATGATCTGGTGCCCCGAGTTCCAGTGGAAGAAGGGATGATTGTAGTAATCGTCGTTCGACGGCCAGCCCTCCCAGTAGGTCGTGTTGAAGGGATGCAGCTTGAAGGCCTGCACGAGCGGAATGAAGGGCATTTCCGCGTCGAGATACTGGTAGGCCTCTGCGACCATCTGAGGGATCATCGGATCGCCCAGCGGCATCGAGGACATCTCGTTGACGATGGCCGAATAGGCCTCCGCCGCAGCCGTGTCCCAGCGCGCGGTGTTGTTGAAGCCGGGAGACCGCTCGCCCACCGGCACCACATCCGCGACCGTATAGCGGCCCATCGACGCCCAGGGCTCGTTCACCGACCCGCAGCTGAGCCACGAATAGGTCATCTCGTAGCCGCCGAAAGGCAGGACCTCGCCCCAGAAGACGGAGTTCTCGACCGGCACGGACCGCGCGTCGATGCCGGCGCGCTGAAGCTGTTCCACCACCATGTCGATGGTGCGCGTGTATTCGGTGGAGGCGGAGTTCACGTGGATCTCGACCGCCAGCGTCTCGCCGTCCTTGGTGTAGTAGTCGCCGTCGCGCACCCAGCCCTCGGCCTCGATCAGCGCCTGACCGGCCTCGACGTCCGCCGTGGCCGGCAGGCCGTGGCCCGCCTCGACCACCGCGTCGATGAAGGGCGCCATGGAGCCATATTCCGGGAACATCGTGCGCGAGGGCGTGGTGGCGCCTTCAGCGGCGATGTTCACGATCTGCGTCCGGTCGATGATATGGGCCACCGCCCGGCGCATGTTGGCATTGTCCCACGGCGCCACGGTCGTGTTGATCTCGAGCTGCCGCGCGCAGGGGTCGGCCACGGCATAGGGGTAGTCGGCATACCACGCGATGGTGTCGGGATTCTGGGCCCGGATCGCCTCGAACGTGCCGACGGAGAGGTTCTGGCCCGCATCCAACTGGTTGTTGGCCAGAAGCTGCGCCCGGCTTTCCTCGCCTCCCGATTCAAGGAACACGACACGCAGCGGTTCTGGCATCTCCATGAAACCCGTCTCGGCGCCCCACCAGCTGTCGCGGCGGTCCCAGATCGCACGGTTGGACGCGGCCGAGGTGAATTCGTAGGGCCCCGTGCCAATGGGCGGGTTGAAGGTGAAGGTCGCCGGGTTCTCCGCGGCCGACCAGATGTGTTCCGGCATGATCAGGAAGGAGCCGAAGATCCGCACGCCGAAATTCTCGACCATGAAGCGCGGGTCGGGCGCGTTCAGGGTGAAGCGGACCGTCAGGTCGTCGATCTTCTCGACGCTTGCGACCTGGCCGCGGATCGTGGCGACCTCGCGGGCGTTCAGCTCCTCGTTGTCCATTGCCATCTGCGTGGTGAAAACGACGTCATCGGCGTCGAAAGCCTCGCCGTCGGACCACGTCACGCCCTCGCGCAACGTCACGGTAAACTCGGTGGAGTCCGCATTGGCCTCGAAACCCGTGGCAAGCCAAGGGTCCAGCTCGCCGGTGCCGTAGTTGAGAATGAAAAGCGGTTCCCACATGGTCTGATGCGCTCCATGCATGCGCCGGATGCCGGTGCCGTCGGTCATCCAGTTGAAGTTCTCGGGATCGCGGATGGTGCGGTCGAGATCGAAGATCACCGTGTCCTCGCGCGGCACGTCCTGCGCGCCCGAGGCCCCGGTCAGGGCAAGCGTCACCGCCGCGGTGGTCATCAGCACCTGTGTCATGCGTGTCATTGTGGATAGTCCTCCCTGGATGTCTGTTCTGTCGTTGTCACTGGCCACGGCGTGCCGCCGCCCGTCATTGCCCGCCCCCACCGGAGGCGCGGGAAAGGTCATCTCACGTAGTCCAGCACCCGCACCCGCGGCCCCTCCGCGGGGATGTCGTCGCGCGTCAGCGTGACCGTGTGGTGCGAGGCGAAATCGATATCCTCTTCCTTGAAATGGCACAGGAAACTCTCGATCCACATCGTGTTGCGCGGCTTGTAGGTCAGCGTGCGGAAATGCATCGGGATGACCAGTTTCGGCCGCACCCGGTGGATCATCTTCATCAGGTCCGGCAGCTCGATGGTCAGGTAGCCGCCCGCCAGCGCCAGCAGGATGTCGACATCCTCGAAGAACGCGATCTGCGCGTCGGTCAGCGGATTGCCCACATCCCCCATATGCGCGACCGTCAGGCCGTCCATCTCCCAGCGGTACATGCCGTTCTGGCCGGGCACGGCGTGTTCGGGATGGTGGTCCCATTCCGCCGCCTCGATGGCGCGGATGGTGAAGCCCTGCGCCCGGGCCTCGCCGCCCGCCTGCGCCACCTCCAGCGCGTTGACCACCTCGGGCGCGCCCGGGATCAGGTCGGCGCGGCAATGGGCGTCGTCGTCATCGGACGAGATGATGACGAGGTCCGCCGTGTCGGTGATCGGGGCGTAGCCCACGCCCTCGGGCGTATAGGGATCGGTGATGACCGACCGCCCCGCGCTGTCGGTCAGCCTGAACGCCGCGTGGCCCAGCCAAGTGATCTGCATCCGCGTCCCTCCCCCGCCGCGACGTCAGTTGTTGCCCACGACATGGGGCGAGCGTGTCGCCAGAATGTCGTCGTTGTCCGGGCGCGGATGGTGGCGCCAGTGCCCGGAAGCGTCGCCGCCGCGCGCGATGATCGCCTCCACGCCGCGGGCCCAGTCCGGATCGATGATGCGCACCTCGGGCGGGCAGTAACGCAGCGTCAGGCCGCAGCGCCGGCGGGCCGAGCGGTTCGGCCCCGAGCCATGGACCAGCATGTCGGCATGAAGGGAGATCTGCCCGGCCTTCAGCGCGTTGACGAAGGGATCTCCGTAGCGTTCGGCGTCGGCGATCCCCTTGTGAAAGACCGACGCCTCGCCCATCGCCGAGGTCGCGATCGCGCCCTTGCCATGGGTGCCGGGGATGAAGCGCATGGCCGCGTTTTCCGCGTCCGCGTCGTCGATGGCGAGCCAGACGGTCACCGTCCGCGCGGGGGTGAGCTTCCAGAAACTCGCGTCCTGATGCCACGGCACCTCGCGCGTGTCCCCGGGTTTCTTCGACAGGATCGCACTGGCCCAGCACACGATGTCGGGGCCGACGATATCCTCCACGTGGTCGAGGATGCGCGGGTCGGTCGCGATGTCCCAGATCCCCGCCATGCGCGCCTGATAGCAGTTGATCCCGTAATCGCCCGCCTCGCCCAGATCGGCCATCAGCCGGTCGAAATAGGCACGGATGCGGGCGATCTCCTGCACCCCGAACACGTCGAAGGGCTGCACGAAACCCCTCGCGTTGTAATGGGCGATCTGGTCGGCGCGCAGCCGCTTTCCGTCACGTTCGGGCGCGGGCCGGAACCCGAGGTCGATATCCTGAACGGTCATGTCCTGTCCTCCGCTCGGGCCAGACTAGCCCCGGAAATCTCGGTGGCGGAGACCCGGACTTGACGAAAACATGCACTTGGTTGATCTTTTGCATTCGTATGCTGCACCTGCGAAAGGTCAGAAACCAGTGCGATTGCCACAAAAGATATTCAAGATTGATACCTATATCGCGCCGGATGAGGCCTATCATTTCACCCGCAAGGAAATCCCGCTCGACCCGCCCCTGATCGAACATAGCCATGATTTCTTCGAGCTTTTGATGGTCGAACAGGGCGCGGTGCATCACTGGATCAACGGGCTCGAGGAACGGCTGGAGGCGGGCACGCTGGTGTTCCTGCGCCCCTCGGACCGGCACGCGCTGCAATCGGTGCCGGGGGCGACGGCGCGCATTCTCAACGTGATGTTCCGCGCCGACACCGCCGCACATCTGGTCGAGCGCTACGGGCGGGATCTGGGCGGGCGATTCTTCTGGTCCGAGCGCGCGCTGCCCATGACGCTCCACCTCGAGGGGCCGCAGCGCGAAAGGGCCGTCAACGCCATGCTCACGCTCGACACCGCCCACCGCAGCCTGACGCGGATCGAGCATTTCCTGCTGTCGGTCATGACGCACGTGCTGGACACCGGCGCCATCGTCGAGGATCGCGCCCCCGCATGGCTGATCCGCGCCTGCCGCGCCGCCCGCGAGCCGCGCGTGTTCCGGCAGGGCGCGGAGGGGTTCCTCGCAGTTGCCGGGCGGAGCCAGGAACATGTCTGCCGCCAGACACGCCGGCATCTCGGCCTCAGCCCCACGCAATACGTCAACCGCATCCGCATCCAGCACGCCGCGATGCTGCTGGCCGGCACGGACCGGGACATTGCCGGGGTCGCCCGCGACTGCGGCTTCGAGAACCTCAGCTATTTCCACCGGCTGTTTCGCCATCAATACGGCAGCACGCCGCGCGGCTACCGTCTGCGTCATGTCCGCAGGGGCCGGTCCGAGGCGTGAGGCGTCAGGCGCTTGCGCAGGCGCGCGTTGACCGCCACGCTGCGCGAAACGGACGGGGAGAGACGACCATGCCGCAACCAGACCATATCTCGATCTACGCGCTTCCGGAATTCGCGGAGCTTGACGAGGACACGCAGCGCTATTTCGAGATCTGCGTCGAGAAACTGGGCCTCGTGCCCAATGTTCTCAGGACGTTTTCGCGCAATACCGAAAAACTTCGGGCCTTCACTCAGTATTACAACACCTTGATGCTCGCGCCCTCCGGCCTGTCCAAGCTGGAGCGCGAGATGGTGGCGGTCGTGGTGTCCTCGGCCAACAGGTGCTTCTACTGCCTCGTGGCCCACGGACAGGCGGTGCGGCGGCTCTCGGGCGACCCGCAACTGGGCGAGATGCTGGTGATGAACTACCGCGTGGCGGAGCTGTCCCCGCGCCAGCGCGCGATGCTCGATTTCGCGTGGAAGCTGACCACCGCTCCGGCCGAGATCGTGGAGGCCGACCGCGAGGCGTTGCGCGCCGCGGGGCTGGACGAGGGCGAGATCTTCGACCTCGCCGACGTCATCGGGTTCTTCAACATGTCCAACCGCTTCGCCATCGCGTCGGACATGATGCCCAACCCGGAATACCACGCCATGGATCGTGCCGAGGACTAGCTACTGCTGCGAGAGCGCGCGCGCCGCGCCCAGCGTGCCCGGCCCGACCTGCGCATCGAGCGCGCCTAGATAAAGCCCCCGTTCCTGCAGGATGCGCTGGAAGGCAAGCGCGGTTTCGGTGTCCCAGGGCGGCACCACGCCGTTCACTGTGCCCCGCATGCTTTCGGGGTCCACGCCCCCGGTTTCCAGCGCTCGAACGTATTCGGCGGCCGCCCGCTCCGGGTCGCGCTCCGTGCCGATGCCCTGTTCGATGAAGAAGGCGCGCAAGGCCATCGCCGGTGCGTCACCCTTGTCCGCGAGGAACTCGGTCCAGCGGAAGCGGCGCGCGGGGTTCGGGTTCAGCCCCGGCGCGCCGGTGGCATAAAGCCGGGCGAGGTCGCGCGCGGCCTCGTCATTGCCGGCCCGCGCCGCGCCCGCGAGATGGGGAATGGCCGAGACCGGATC
>LJSY01000033.1 GCA_001314805.1 Rhodobacteraceae bacterium HLUCCO18
CCGGCCTTTCCGTTGCCGAATACGCGCCCAACGCCGTGAAGAAGGCCGTGGTGGGCGCGGGGCATGCGGAAAAGCGCCAGATCGACCACATGGTGCGCATGCAGCTGCCCGGGGCCGATCCGGTGGGCCCCGACGCTGCGGATGCGCTGGCCATCGCGCTGTGCCACGCGTTCCATGCCCGCAGTTCGAACCGCCTCGCGCAGGCCGTCGCCGCCGGAGGGGCAGGCCGATGATCGGAAAGCTCTCGGGGCGTCTGGATTACATCGCGTCCGATCACGTGCTGCTGGATGTGAGCGGCGTAGGCTACGTCGTCCATTGCTCCGACAGGACGCTTGCCGCGCTGCCGCCGAAGGGGGAGGCGGTCTCGCTCTATACCGAGCTTCTGGTGCGCGAGGACCTGCTGCAACTTTTCGGCTTTCTCAGCCCTTACGAGCGCGAATGGCACCGTCTGCTGGTGTCGGTGCAAGGGGTCGGCGCGAAGGCGTCCATGGCGATCCTGGGCACGCTGGGCGCGGAGGGGGCGGCCCGTGCCGTGGCGCTGGGCGACTGGAGCGCCGTGCGCGCGGCGCCGGGCGTCGGCCCGAAACTGGCGCAGCGGGTGGTCAACGAGCTGAAGGACAAGGCGCCGTCGGCCATGGCGCTGGGTGGCGATCCGGGCGCGCAGGATCTCGTGGTGCCCGATGGCGGCCCCACGACGACCACACCGCAAAGGGCGCTCTCCGGTGCGGCGCAGGCCGAGGCGCTGTCTGCGCTTCAGAACCTCGGCTATGCCCCCGCCGATGCCGCGCGGGCCGTGGCCGAGGTGGCGGGCGCCGCACCCGAGGCGGACACGCCCGGGATGATCCGCGCCGCCCTGCGCCTGCTCGCGCCGCGCGAATGAAACCCGTCAGTCCACTGGCCGCGCCCCGGCGCCTGCGGCATAACGGATCAACATGACCGATCCCGACCCCACATTGCGCCCCGACCGCCTGCCGGAGGATACCGACCGCGCGCTGCGGCCGCAGACGCTCGACGACTTCATCGGACAGGAAGAGGCGCGCGCCAACCTGCGTGTCTTCACGGAAAGCGCCAAGCGCCGGGGCGAGGCGATGGACCACGTCCTGTTCCACGGGCCTCCGGGCCTGGGCAAGACCACTCTGGCGCAGATCATGGCGCGCGAGCTGGGCGTGAATTTCCGCATGACCAGCGGTCCGGTGCTGGCCAAGGCCGGCGATCTGGCGGCGATCCTCACCAATCTCGACACGCGCGACGTGCTGTTCATCGACGAGATTCACCGCCTGAACCCGACGGTGGAAGAGGTGCTGTATCCCGCGCTGGAGGATTTCGAGCTCGACCTCGTCATCGGCGAGGGGCCTGCCGCGCGGACCGTCCGGATCGAGCTGCAGCCCTTCACGCTGATCGGGGCGACGACGCGGCTGGGGCTCCTGACGACGCCGCTCAGGGACCGGTTCGGAATTCCCACGCGGCTCAATTTCTATACCGTCGCGGAACTCGACCACATCGTGCGCCGCGGCGCGCGCCTTGCGGGGATCGAGGCGGAACCGGCCGGCACGATGGAGATCGCCGGGCGCGCGAGGGGCACCCCCCGGATCGCCGGGCGGCTGTTGCGCCGGGTGATCGACTTCGCGCTGGTCGAGGGGGACGGGCGTCTGTCGCAGGCCATCGCGGACGCGGCGCTGACCCGGCTGGGCGTGGACAAGCTCGGCCTCGACGCGGCGGACCGGCGGTACCTGACGCTGATCGCGGAGAATTACGGCGGGGGCCCCGTGGGTATCGAGACGATCGCCGCGGCACTTGCCGAGCCCCGCGATGCGCTTGAGGAAGTGATCGAGCCCTTCCTGTTGCAGCAGGGCCTGATTGCCCGCACGCCACGGGGTCGCATGCTGGCGCGGAAAGGGTGGCTCCATCTGGGCCTGCCGGAACCCGGCGGGCCGGAGCAGGGCGGCCTGTTCTAGGCGTGGCGGCCCGTCTTTCGAGCAGGAATTCCCGAGAATTCCTGCAGGGAAAACTCGAGTTTTCCGGCCCGGCTTGACCGTCGGTGACCTGCGGGCGACATGTGGGCCTGACATGACCGACGCGCCCGCTCCGCTTTCCCCCGATGACATCTCCGCGCTTTTCACGCGTGCCGACGGGCAATTCCTGTTCGCACGCTGGGGCAGGCCCATCGCGCCCGTGGTCTTCGGGGTGCAGGATGCGACCGTGCCCATTCTCAAGAGCGCGATCGAGGCGGTGGTGGCACTTGCCGGTCACCGCATGTCCGAGACCGACCCCGAACTGGGCGCGAACCTGTTGGTCTTCTTCATCCGCGACTGGTCCGAACTGAGCGAGACGCCCGGGCTCGACCGACTGCTGCCGGACCTTCCCGATCTCGTCGCGCGACTCGAAGGGGCGGGAGCCAACCAGTACCGCGCCTTCCGCTTCGACGCCGATGGCGGGATCAAGGCGGCTTTCGTCTTCGTGCGCATGGATGCCGACCTCGCCAGGGTCCCGGCCGAGACGATCGCGCTGGGCCAGGCGGTGCAGACGATCGTTCTGTGGTCGGACACCGCGTTCCTCGGGTCCTCACCGCTGGCGGCGGTGTCGCGGGACGGCCCCGCGCTTCTGAAGCCCGAGATTGCCGATCTGATCCGCGCGGCCTATGATCCTGTCCTGCCCGTCGCGGCGACCGACGCCGCCCACGCGCTGCGGCTCGCGGCACGCCTGCCGAAGCCGCAGTGACCCGGGCTTGACCCCCGCGCGGCCGCCCCCGATGGTCGCGGCCATGAAGGTCCATCGCCATCCCGTCCGCGTCTATTACGAAGACACCGATCTTGCCGGCATCGTCTATTACGCCAATTACCTGCGCTTCCTCGAACGCGGCCGGTCCGAGATGGTGCGCGAGGCCGGGATCAGCCAGCTCGACATGAAGGCGCGGGGCTTTGTCTTCGCCGTGCGCCGGGTCGAGGCGGATTACCTCAGGCCCGCCCGTTTCGAGGACGAACTGATCGTCGAGACCCGCGCCAGCGGCCTGAAAGGGGCCAGCTTCGACATGCCGCAAAGGGTGCTCAGGGGCGAGGAGGTGCTGCTCGAGGCGCTGGTCAAGGTGGTGGTGTTGGACGCGAAGGGCCGAGCCACGCGCCTTCCGGCGGATATTCGCGCAAAACTGACGGCGATCACGGCGAATGACGGTGTGTGACCGAGAAGTGTTCGCCAACCCCATTGGAAGCTGGTAAACTGCACCTTAATGAGGTGCGAAAAACACGCTGTAACGCGGTGCGCCCATTATCGAGGCCGGGCCAGAGGATTGCAGATCAGGAATGGAAACTGAAACGCTTGCGATAGCGCAGGAGGCGGATTTTACCCTCATTGCGCTGTTCTTCCGTGCGTCGCTGACCGTTCAGCTCGTGATGATCGCGCTGATCGTGGCGTCGGTCTATGTCTGGGCGATCACCTTCTCGAAATACGCGCTGTACCGCCGCGCGCGAACCAACGCGCAGGCTTTCGATGCCGCGTTCTGGTCGGGTGAGCCGCTGGATGAGCTTTACGACAAGGTCGCGGTCGCCCCGCGCAGCGCTTCCGAGCGTGTCTTCGTGGCCGGCATGACAGAATGGCGCCGGTCCCTGCGCGACGACGGGGCGCTGATCCCCGGCGTGCAGCAGCGGGTGGACCGGTCGATGGACGTGGCCATCGCGCGGGAAAACGAGCGGCTGACCAAGGGGCTGAACTTCCTCGCGACGACGGGCGCCACGGCGCCGTTCGTGGGCCTCTTCGGCACGGTCTGGGGCATCATGCGTTCGTTTCAGGAGATCGCGATCTCCGGCAACACGTCGCTTGCGGTCGTGGCCCCCGGCATCGCCGAGGCGCTGCTGGCCACGGGTCTCGGCCTGCTGGCGGCCATCCCCGCGGTGATTTTCTACAACAAGCTCAGCAGTGACGCCGACAGCCTGATCGGCAGTTACGAGGGCTTCGCCGACGAGTTTTCCACCCTCCTGTCGCGGCAGCTCGACTGATGGGGGCCTCGGTCGCAAAATCCGACGGCCCACGCCGCAGACGCGGGCGCGGCAACCGCGGCACGCGGCCCATGTCCGAGATCAACGTCACGCCCTTCGTGGACGTGATGCTGTGTCTTCTGATCATCTTCATGGTCGCGGCGCCGCTCATGACCGTAGGCGTGCCCATCGACCTGCCCGACACCTCGGCCGAGGCGCTGCCCTCGGAGGAGGAGGAGCCGCTGACCGTGACGCTGGCGCCCGATGGCCGGGTCCTCGTGCAGACGACCGAGGTGGCGATGGACGAGCTGGTCGCGCGGCTTCAGGCCGTAGCGTCGGAACGGGATTCGACCCGGATCTTCCTGCGCGCCGACGGGGCGATCCCCTACGAGCGGGTGATGACCGTCATGGGCGCGCTGAACGCCGGCGGTTTCCGCGAGATCGGTCTGGTGACGGATAGCGGCGGTCCCCGTCTTGACGGGTCCGGGGAGTGAGTGGCCATGCGCCGGTCGCTTTATGCATCGACGGCGATCCATGCCGCGATCCTTCTGTGGGTCGCGTTCGGCGAATCGCTGTTCCGCGGGAGCCCGGAGACGGAGTTCGAGGTGACCGGCGTGACCATCCTCTCGGTGTCGGAGTTCGAGGCGTTGACCGCAGGCGTTGAGCCCACGCCTGACGTGCTGGAAACGCCCGTCGCGCCGCCGCAGGCCGAGGAAAGTGCCGCCCCCGACCCGCCCACCCCGGAAGAGGCGCCGCCCCCGGTGGAACAGCCCGAGGAAGCGCCCGAGCCCGCGCCAGACACGCAGCCAGAGCCGCCCTCGCCCGAGGCACCGCAGGCCGAGGTCACCGACCAGATCGCGGCCCTGCCCACCCCGTCCGGCGCGCCCGACCTGCCGCCGTCGGACACGCCGACCCCCCGCGAGGCGCCGCGCGTCGCGCCGGTGCCCGCCCCCGCGCCTGAGCCCGAAATGGAGACGGCGCCGGACGTGCTCGATCAGCCGGTGAACCCCGACACCTCGGACGCGCCCGCCGAGGAGGCGCCCGAGACCGCGCCCGAGGAGGCCACGACCGAGATCGTGACGGAGGCCGAGACGCCATCGGGCGGACCGGTCGCGCCGGTGGCCTCGCTCCGCCCGCCACCGCGCCCCGCGCGCCCGACGCCGCCGGCAGAGCCTGAGGAGACCGCAGACGCCCCGGAGCCGGAGCCGGAGCAGGAGCCCGAGCAGGAACCCGAGGGAGACCCGCTGGCCGACGCCATCGCAGGCGCCGTGGCCGATGCCAACACGACCGAAACCACGCAGCCTGCCGCGCCGTCCGGTCCGCCGCTCACGCAGGGCGCGCGGGACGGCTTCCGCATCGCCGTGCAGACCTGCTGGAACGTCGGCGCGTTGTCCACGGAGGCGCTGGGCACGACGGTCGTGGTGGCCTTCGAGATGGGCCGCGATGGCGTGCCGGTTGGCTCGTCTCTGCGGCTGCTGGAGTTCTCCGGCGGTTCCGAGGCCGCCGCGCAACAGGCCTACGATGCCGCCCGCCGCGCGATCATCCGTTGCGGCGTGAACGGATACGATCTTCCCGAGGAAAGCTATGACCGCTGGCGGCAGGTGGAACTTGTCTTCAACCCCGAGGGGATGCGTCTGAGATGACGGCTTTGCCCACCCGTTTGTTTAACCGGACCGACGCCGCCGACGCGGCAGGAGGTGAAATGTGTTGAAACGATACCTGACCCTGATCCTGGCCACGCTCGTGGTGCTGACGCCGATGCCGGCCAGCGCGCAGGAGCCCTTGCGCCTCGAGATCACCGAGGGCGTGATCGAGCCCTTGCCCTTCGCGCTGCCGAGTTTCATCGCGGCCGATGGCGGCGCGAGCGACGTGGCGCAGGATATCACCCGCGTCATCGCCGCCGACCTGCGCGGCACGGGCCTGTTCCGGCAGATCCCGCCGGATGCCTACATCTCCGATGTCACGAGCTTCGACAGCCCGGTGCAGTACAACGACTGGCAGGCGATCAACGCGCAGGCGCTGATCACCGGCGAGGTCGAGACGCGCGGCGAACAGATCGTCGTGCGGTTCCGGCTGTTCGACGTGTTCTCGGAGGCGCAGCTTGGCGAGGGTCTGCAATTCGTCGGCGAGGCCGAGAGCTGGCGGCGCATGGCCCATACGGTCGCGGACGAGGTCTATGAGCGGATCACGGGCGAGACGGGATATTTCGACACGCGCGTGGTGTTCATCCACGAGGAGGGGCCCAAGAACGCCCGCCTCAAGCGTCTGGCGATCATGGATTACGATGGCGCGAACGTGCAGTTCCTGACCGACTCGCGCTCTCTCGTGCTGGCGCCCCGCTTCAGTCCCCAGGGCGACCGCATCCTCTACACCAGCTACGAAAGCGGCTTTCCACAGGTCTACCTGATGGACGTGGCCACCGTTTCCCGCCGCCCACTCGAGGAGATCCCGGCGGGCAACATGACCTTCGCGCCACGGTTCTCCCCCGACGGCAACCGCGTGGTTTTCTCGCTGGAGCAGGGCGGCAACAGCGACATCTACATGCTTGACCTTGCATCGGGCCAGCGCACGCAGCTGACCAACGCGCCGTCGATCGAGACCGCGCCGAGTTTCTCGCCCGATGGCAGCCAGATCGTCTTCGAAAGCGACCGGACGGGCAACCAGCAGATCTACGTCATGTCCGCCAGCGGCGGCGAGGCCACGCGGATCAGCCGGGGCACGGGACGCTACGGCACCCCGGTCTGGAGCCCGCGGGGCGACTATATCGCCTTCACCAAGCAGGAGGCCGGGCGCTTCCACATCGGCGTGATGCGCACGGACGGCTCGGAGGAGCGGCTGCTGACGGCCTCCTTCCTAGACGAGGGGCCGACATGGGCGCCCAACGGACGCGTCATCATGTTCACCCGCGAGACGGCGGGCACCGACGGCGCGCCGGCGGTTTATTCGGTCGATCTGACCGGCCGGAACCTGCAGCGGGTGGCGACGCCCGGGATGGCCTCCGACCCGGCATGGTCGCCCTTGCAATAAATTGAAACCGCCGCACCGGGGCGCAGATGGACGCGCACCGGTGCGCCGTGATACCTTATGTCAAAACACACATCCGAGGACACCGAGCACATGTCTCTTTTTTCTTTCTCCAAGACCGGCGTCATCATCCTGTGCGCCGCGCTGGCGCTGACGGGCTGTTCCCGCGGCATGATGGGCGGCGCGGGCGCGAACGGGGCCGAGGGTCTCGACGGCGCGGCCTCCGACCCGCGAAGCCCGGCCTATTTCAACACCGTCGTGGGCGATCGTGTGCTGTTCGAGGTCGACCAGTCCACGCTGAACGCCGATGCGATGGCAACGCTCGACGATCAGGCCAGCTGGCTGCTCAGCAATCCCGAATACACCGCCCTGATCGAGGGCCACGCCGATGAGCAGGGGACGCGGGAATACAACCTCGCGCTGGGCGCGCGGCGGGCCTCGTCGGTGCGCGACTACCTCGTCGCCGCGGGCGTGCCCGACGACCGGCTGCGGACCATCAGCTACGGCAAGGAGCGTCCACTGGAAATCTGCTCCGACGAAAGCTGTTACCGTCAGAACCGCCGCGCGGTGACGGTGATCTCCGCAGGTCCGGGGGTCTGATCCCATGCGCCGTCTCTGTGCCGTTCTCGTCTGCGCGATCCTCGCGGCGCCTGCGGTTGCGCCCGTTGCGGCACAGGACCGCGCGCAGACCCTTGCCGATATCCGGCAGGAATTGTCCGTCCTCTATGTGGAGTTGCAGCGCCTCGGCCGGGAACTCAACACCACGGGCGGCGCGACGGGCACCGGCGCAAGCGGCTCCGTTCTGCAGCGCATGGACGCCATGGAGGCCGAGATCCGGCGTCTTTCGTCGCTGACCGAGACCCTTCAGATCCAGGTCGACAATATCGTCCGCGACGGCACCAACCGCGTGGGCGATCTGGAGTTCCGCCTGTGTGAGCTCGAGGCCGATTGCGACATCGCGAACCTCGGAGAAACCCCAAGTCTCGGCGGCGTCGAGCCGTCCGGTGCCGCCCCCGGCATCTCGGTCGGCCCGGACGACAGCGGGTCCGGGCCGCAGCTTGCCGTGGCCGAGCAGGACGATTTCGACCGCGCCCTCGCGGCCTTCGAGGCCGGCGATTATGCCGCCGCCTCCGCCGCGTTCATGGCCTTCACCCAGACCTATCCCGGCGGCCCACTCAGTGCCGAGGCGCATTTCATGCGCGGCGAGGCCGAGGCGCGCCAGAACGCCTGGAGCGCCGCGGCGCGTGCCTATCTCGAGAGTTTTTCCGCAGCGCCGGATGGCGAGCGCGCACCGGCGGCGCTGACGGCGCTTGGCACCTCTCTTGGCCGGCTGGGGCAGGTCGAGGAGGCCTGCCTGACGCTGGCGGAAGTCGCGGTTCGCTATCCCGGCGACCCGGCGGTCGCGGAGGCGGAGGCAGAGCGCTTCAACCTCGGCTGTACGTGACGCATGACACCCTGACCGACCGTTTCGCGGCCCGGATGGGTGCGCTTCTGGGGCCTGATTTTCCCAAGGATATCGCGCTGGCCGTATCGGGGGGCGGGGATTCCATGGTCATGCTGGCGCTATCTCATGAATGGGCGCGGCCCATGGGCGTGGGGCTCTGGGTCGTGACGGTCGACCACGGGATCAGGCCGGAAAGCGCCGATGAGGCCGCGATGGTGGCCGCCGAATGCGCCGCGCTCGGCCATCCTCACGCCACGCTGCGCTGGCACTGGGACGGGCAGGGCAACCTGCAGGACGCGGCCCGGCGCGCGCGCCTTGCCCTGATCGACCGGTGGCGTGGGGGGCTGGCGCATGTGCTGTTCGCGCACACGCAAGATGACGTGGCCGAGACCTTCCTGATGCGCCTTGCACGTGGCTCGGGGGTGGAAGGGCTGTCGGCGATGGCGGAGCGGCGGCTGGTTCGGGCCCAGGGCGGTGACGTCGCCACGCTGTCGGACGCGGAGGTCACCCAGACCGCGCCACCGCCGCCAGCGCCCCAAGGTGCAGCTCCCGGTTTCCAAGTCATCCGCCCGCTTCTGGGCGAGGGCCGCGCCGGGCTGCGTCATTTTGCGCAGACGCTGAATCTCCCCTTCGTCGACGACCCGTCCAATGCCGATCCGCGCTTCGACAGGGCCAGGGCACGCGCGGCGCTCGCCCAGCTCGGCATCGACGCGGCCGACATCGCCGCCACCGCGCGGCGCCTCGCACGCGCGCGCGACGCACTCGCCGCCCGGGCCCGCAGCGTGGCCGAAGAGGTCGCCCGCGCCGACGATCTGGGCGTCCTGCGCTTCGACCGCGACGGGTTCGCGGACGTCGAGCGCGACACGCAGCTCAGGCTTCTCGCGGCGGGGCTGCAATGGGTCGCCGGCGCGGAATACCGGCCCCGTGCCGCGCCGCTCGAGGCGCTGCTGGACCGTGCGCTTGCAGGCGGCGGCGGTACGCTCCATGGCGCGCAGGTCGAGGTCACGCGAGCGCATATCGAGATCTTTCGCGAGTATGCCGCGCTCGCGGGGCTGGACGTTCCGGGGGGCATCGCAACCCTCTGGGACGGGCGCTGGCGCATCCATGGGGCCGGGCTGGCGGGCATGCGCGTTCGCGCGCTCGGCGACGCGGGCTGGGCCCAGCTGCCGGTTCCGAGGCCGGAGGCGCCGCGCCATGCCATCGCGCGCACGATGCCTGCCGTTTTCGTTGGCGAACGGCTTGTCGCCTGCCCCGCCGCGGGCTTCGGATCGGGGGTCACGGCGGAGCTTTGCACGCCCCGTGGACATTTCCTTGCAGGGCTAAATGCGCATTGAAGTCCCGGCCGCCTTCTCTATCTTATGAGGAGGCGGGCATTTCGATGCTCCGCTCCGGTTTTTTGAGGAGACTTCCCTTGGGCAACGCGAGAAACGTCGCATTCTGGGTCATCCTGTTCCTGCTGATCCTTGCCTTGTTCAACCTGTTCTCGGGTGGCCAATCGCAAATGAACGAGCGGTCGGTGGCCTATTCCGATTTCATGCAGCAGGTCGAGAGCGGCCAGGTCGTATCGGCGACGCTGGATGGTGAACGGGTCCAGTTCACGACAGGCGACGGAGCTTTCGCGACGGTCGCGCCTTCGGACGCCAACACCACGGAGGCGCTTCTGGCCAACGGCGTCAGGATCGAGGCGACGCCGCAGGAGCAGTCGGGCTTCCTAAGCGTGCTGAGCCTCTGGCTTCCCGTGCTGGTCCTGATCGGCATCTGGATCTTCTTCATGAACCGAATGCAGGGTGGCGGCCGCGGCGGGGCCATGGGCTTCGGCAAGTCCAAGGCGAAGCTGCTGACGGAAAAGCATGGCCGTGTGACCTTCGACGACGTGGCGGGCATCGACGAGGCCAAGGAAGAGCTCGAGGAAATCGTCGAGTTCCTGCGCAACCCGCAGAAATTCTCGCGCCTCGGCGGCAAGATCCCCAAGGGTGCGCTTCTGGTCGGCCCCCCCGGCACCGGCAAGACGCTGCTGGCGCGGGCCATCGCGGGTGAGGCGGGTGTGCCGTTCTTCACCATCTCGGGCTCCGACTTCGTCGAGATGTTCGTGGGCGTCGGCGCATCCCGTGTGCGCGACATGTTCGAACAGGCCAAGAAGAACGCGCCCTGCATCGTCTTCATCGACGAAATCGACGCCGTGGGCCGGTCCCGTGGCGTGGGCTACGGCGGTGGCAACGACGAGCGCGAGCAGACGCTGAACCAGCTTCTGGTGGAGATGGACGGCTTCGAGGCCAACGAAGGCATCATCATCGTTGCGGCCACGAACCGTCCCGACGTGCTGGATCCCGCGCTTCTGCGTCCCGGTCGCTTCGACCGGCAGGTGCAGGTGCCGAACCCGGACATCCGCGGACGCGAGCGTATTCTGGGCGTGCACTCCCGCAAGGTGCCGCTGGGCCCCGACGTGGACCTGCGCATCATCGCGCGCGGTACGCCGGGTTTCTCGGGTGCGGATCTCGCCAACCTCGTGAACGAGGCGGCGCTGATGGCCGCGCGCATCAATCGTCGCTTCGTGACGATGGAGGATTTCGAGAACGCCAAGGACAAGGTCATGATGGGCTCCGAGCGGCGCTCCATGGTCATGAGCGAGGACGAGAAGAAGCTGACCGCCTATCACGAGGCGGGCCATGCCATCGTCGGTTTGAACGTTCCGGATCACGATCCGATCCACAAGGCGACGATCATCCCGCGTGGGCGCGCGCTTGGTCTCGTGCTCAGCCTGCCCGAGCGGGATCAGCTGTCGGTGAGCTATCGCAAGTACACGTCCAAGATCGCGATGGCGATGGGCGGTCGCGTGGCCGAGGAGCTTGTCTTCGGCAAGGAGAACGTGACCTCGGGTGCGGCGTCTGACATTCAGCAGGTGTCGAAGATCGCGCGCGCCATGGTGACGCAGTTCGGCTATGCCGAGGATCTGGGCTACATCGACTACGCCAACGAACAGCAGTCCTATCTGGGCGCATATGGCGGCGGCACCAACCACTCGGAAGAGATGCAAAAGCGCATCGACGCCAGGGTGAAGGAGCTGGTGGACGACGGCTACGAGACGGCCAAGCGCATCCTCACCGAAAAGCGTGATGACCTCGAGCGGCTGGCGCAGGGTCTTCTGGAATACGAAACGCTGACCGGGTCCGAGATCCAGAAGGTCATCAACGGAGAGCCGCTCAACCGGGGCGACGACAGCGACGACGCTTCGGCCTCGGGCGGCACGCCGTCGATCACCTCGGTGCCCAAGACGCGCAAGCCGAAATCCGACCCGGATGACGGCGGAATGGAGCCGGACCCGACCCCGGCGGAGTGACGCAACACGGTTCAAGGCCCCGCTTCGGCGGGGCCTTTTTTGTTCCTCAGGCTGGCGTCGGTCCCGTCACATCGCTTTCATGCCCATCAGGCTGGACCGCGAAAGGCGCCTTGACGACAGTCTCCGTTCTGGCCGATTTCGCCGATATTCTCGCAGCCCTTGCGATCATCCTGTCGCTGATCTTCGTGGCCTGCGAGCGGCACCAGAACCGCACGCAGGCCGAGCTATCGAACCGGCGGGAGCTTCTCCAGACGCTTGTCGACCACAAGGGGCTGACCCACGACCCCGAACGCGCGGCCTTCATCACGCGGGCGCCACCGACCGGAGGCGCTACGGCTTCTGTCTGGAGCAGGGCATCCACATCATCGGCAACTTCCTGGAGCACAACAATTCGCTGCCGCGAAAACTCGAGGGGCTCGAGGATGCGGTGACGAACATGTTCATCGACGTGCTCACCACGCCCGGCGGTCGCGCATGGTGGGCGGAGGCTTAGCAAAAGGGCCGGTTCATGCCGTCCACCTTTACGACCGTCAACACGCACCTTGCCAAGGGGTGCGTCCGAACCGGCAGCTGATCCCGGGCCCTCAGCCCTTCATGTAGCGCTTGCGCGCGTCCTCCATGCCCTTTTCCATGGCCTTCCAGGCGGACTGATAGCTCGACTGCATGTCCTGCCAGGCCGCCATGTTGGCCTTGCCCATCTTCTCGAGCTGTTCGGCGGCCTGCTGGCGTTGCGCTTCCATCGCCTCCATCTGGGTCTTGAACTGAGCCTGCGCGTCTGCCGACATCTTTTCGGCCTCCGCCTGCATCTTCTTGATTTCGGCATTCCACTTGTCGAGCTGCGCTTTCGCTTCGGCGACATAATCGTCTTGTGAGGCCATGGGGGCTCCTCCATTGGATGTGTCCGTGGCCCCAGCCTAACACGTTCCGGTTGAGTTTGCGGCGACGAAAGCGCGCGGGTTGCGCGAGGAACTGCGGCACTTCCGGACGGTTTCGTGTTGAGCATCGGGCGAGCCTGCTGCCAAAGAGGGGACGACGCCCTTGCGCGCCGCCCCGCATGTGAAAGGTCCGATCATGCCCGCCCTCATCCCGACCGACCACGTGGCCGAAATCGTCTGGCTTGGCGTCACGGCCGACCGCGCGGCGCAGCTGCAAAGCACGCCGCGCGAGGTGCTGCGCCTGTCCTTCGCGGGACCCGAGGGCGAGGATCACGCCGGACTGACCCGGCCCTCCGACAGCCGCGTTCTGGCGCAGTATCCGCGCGACACCGAGATCCGGAACGTGCGGCAGCTGTCGATCCTGTCGGAGGAAGATATCGCCGCCATTGCCGCGAAGATGGGCCTGCCGGGCCTGCCGCCTGCTGTTTTCGGCGCCACGATGGTGGTCCGCGGCATCCCCGATTTCACGCGCATCCCGCCCTCCTCGCGCCTGCAGGACGAGGCGAGCGGCGCGACCCTGACCGTGGACATGGAAAACCGGCCCTGTCACCTCGTCTCGCGCGAGATCGAGGCCGCGCATGCCGGTTTCGGCAAGGCTTTCAAAATGGCGGCTGCCGGGCGGCGGGGCGTCACGGCGTGGGTGGAACGAGAGGGCGAGATCGGGCTGGGTGCACGCCTGCGCCTGCATATCCCCGATCAGCCGCCCTGGCCCCATGCCGAGGCGGCGCGGGTCGCGACACCCTAGACGACGCTGAGAAAACCGATGGCCGCCCCCATACCGACGAACAATCCCCAGAACACCAGAATCCCCGTTGTTGAGTGCAGCATGACCGGACCGTCCTTCCCCGACAGGTTGATTTGCCGGTCGGTGTCCCACGGAAATCTTAACACGGCCTTTCGGGCCTCGTGAAAAGTTGCCTTTCCTGAAGACCGATTTCTTTTCGGAAACCCATGTGACGGGAAGCTCCGGGGAAGTGTCGCAATCGGTCCTCTCAGCATGCGCCGCACCCGTTATAGGCGAACCGACATCAGACACCGCGCGGGAGGGGAGCCGCTGATCATGGCCTTCAAGACAGATATCGAAATCGCGCGTGCCGCGCAGAAAAAGCCCATCCAGGAGATCGGCGCCAAGCTCGGCATCCCGTCCGAGGCGCTCCTGCCCTACGGCCATGACAAGGCGAAGGTGGGTCAGGACTTCATCGAGGGGCTGCAGGACCGTCCCGACGGGAAGCTGATCCTCGTGACCGCCATCAACCCGACGCCCGCGGGCGAAGGCAAGACGACGACGACCGTGGGTCTGGGCGACGGGCTCAACCGGATCGGCAAGAAGGCCGCCATCTGCATCCGCGAGGCCTCGCTCGGCCCCAATTTCGGCATGAAGGGCGGCGCGGCCGGCGGCGGCTACGCGCAGGTCGTGCCGATGGAGGACATGAACCTCCATTTCACCGGGGATTTCCACGCGATCACCTCGGCCCATAACCTGCTGTCGGCGATGATCGACAATCACATCTACTGGGGCAACGAACTCGAGATCGATGAACGCCGCGTGGCGTGGCGCCGGGTGCTCGACATGAACGACCGGGCGCTTCGCGATATCGTCACCTCGCTTGGCGGTGTGGCCAACGGTTTCCCAAGGCAGACCGGGTTCGACATCACCGTGGCCTCCGAGGTCATGGCGATCCTGTGCCTCGCCAAGGACCTGCAGGACCTCGAGCGGCGGCTGGGCGACATGATCGTGGCCTACCGGCGTGACAAATCCCCCATCTATTGCCGCGACATCAAGGCGGATGGCGCGATGACCGTGCTGCTGAAGGACGCGATGCAGCCCAACCTCGTGCAGACGCTGGAAAACAACCCCGCCTTCGTCCATGGCGGGCCGTTTGCCAACATCGCCCATGGCTGCAACTCGGTGATCGCGACGAAGACGGCGCTGAAGCTCGCCGATTTCGTCGTGACCGAGGCC
Organism: Rhodobacteraceae bacterium HLUCCO18; assembly: GCA_001314805.1. Lineage (GTDB taxonomy): Bacteria > Pseudomonadota > Alphaproteobacteria > Rhodobacterales > Rhodobacteraceae > Roseibacterium. Next base: position 14,672 of record LJSY01000033.1, read on the forward strand.
GGTTTCGGCGCGGATCTCGGCGCCGAGAAGTTCATGAACATCAAGTGCCGCAAGGCGGGGCTGGCGCCTGACGCGGTGGTGATCGTGGCGACCGTGCGGGCGATGAAGATGAACGGCGGGGTGGCCAAGGCCGATCTCGGCGCCGAGAACGTGGCGGCGGTCGAAAAGGGCTGCGCGAACCTCGGCCGGCACATCCGCAATGTCAAAGGCTTCGGCGTGCCGGTCGTCGTCGGCATCAACCATTTCGCGGGCGACACCGAAGCCGAGATCGCGGCGGTGAAGGCCTATGTGGCCGAGCAGGGCTCGGAGGCGATCCTCTGCCGTCACTGGGCCGAGGGCGGCGCCGGCATCGAGGAGATGGCGCGCCGGGTGGCCGAACTTGCCGAAAGCGGGCAGGCGCAGTTCGCGCCGCTTTATCCCGACGAGATGCCGCTCTTTGAGAAGATCGAGCGCATCGCGAAGTCGATCTACCACGCCAGCGAGGTCATCGCCGACAAGAAGGTGCGCGACCAGTTGAAGGAGTGGGAGGCACAGGGCTACGGCAATCTGCCGGTCTGCATGGCCAAGACCCAGTATTCCTTTTCGACCGACCCGAACCTGCGCGGCGCGCCGGAGGGGCACACGCTGCCCGTACGCGAGGTGCGGCTCTCGGCGGGGGCCGGGTTCGTGGTCGTCATCTGCGGAGAGATCATGACGATGCCGGGTCTGCCGCGGGTGCCGGCCTCCGAGACCATTCGTCTCAATGAAGCGGGCCTGATCGAGGGCCTGTTCTGAACGGGTCCGCGCCGGGCGGGGCTTTGAGCCACGGCGGAACCGGGGCTCTGCCCCGGACCCCGGAGTTTTTCGCCAGAATGAAGAGGGCGCCATGACAGCCACGATCATTGACGGTAAGGCCTTTGCCGCGACGGTGCGCACGCGCGTCGCCGAGGAGGTCGCGGCCCTGAAGGAGACGCAGGGCATCGTGCCGGGCCTTGCGGTCGTTCTGGTGGGGGAGGACCCCGCGAGCCAGGTCTATGTACGCAACAAGGGCAAGCAGACCGCCGAGGCCGGGATGGCGAGTTTCGAGCACAAGCTCGACGCCGCGACGCCCGAGGCGGAGCTCCTTGCGCTGGTCGACCGGCTGAACGCCGACCCGGCGGTGCATGGGATCCTCGTGCAGTTGCCACTGCCGCCGCAGTGCGACGCGGACAAGGTGATCAACCGGATATCGCCCGCGAAGGACGTGGACGGGTTCCACATCTCCAACGTGGGGCTGCTGGGGACGGGGCAGAAGGCCTTGGTGCCCTGCACGCCGCTGGGCTGCCTGATGATGCTGCGCGACCATCACGGCGATCTCTCGGGGATGGAGGCGGTCGTCGTCGGCCGGTCGAACATCGTGGGCAAGCCCATGGCGCAGTTGCTTTTGGGGGAAAGCTGCACCGTGACCATCGCCCACAGCCGGACGCGGGACCTGGGCGAGGTCTGCAGGCGCGCCGATATCCTCGTCGCGGCGGTCGGGCGGCCCGAGATGATCCCCGGCGACTGGGTGAAACGCGGTGCAACGGTGGTCGATGTCGGGATCAACCGTGTGGGCCGGGCGGACGGGTCGGGCAAGACAAGGCTGGTGGGCGACGTCCATTTCGACAGCGCCGTGGCGGTGGCGGGCGCGATCACGCCGGTCCCGGGCGGCGTGGGTCCCATGACGATCGCCTGCCTTCTGGCCAACACGGTAACCGCCTGCTGCCGCGCGCATGGTCTGCCGGAGCCGCAGGGGCTGACGGTCTGAGCGTCAGGCCGGGATCATCGTGCCCTGCAGCAAGGCCACGTCGCGGAGCGTGCCGTCGGCGGCCTCGCTGCGCACGGTGGCGCGGACGACGAAAAGCCGTCGTCCGGGTTTCACCACCTCGCCCTCGGCGATCAGACGCGTTCCCGCGGCGGGCGCGATCAGGTTGACCTTCATCTCCACCGTCAGGACCTCGGTGCCGGGCTCCATCAGGCTGAGCGCCGCATAGCCCGCGGCGCTGTCGCCCAGCGCGAAGGTGGCACCGGCATGCGCGAAGCCGTGCTGCTGGTCGATGGCGGAGGTGACCGGCATCGACAGGACCACCCGTCCGGGCGCGATCCGGTCGATCCGGGCCTCCATCGTCCGCATCATGCCCTGCCGCTTGAAACTGGTGCGGATGGCCGCCTCTCGCGCGGGAGCAAGTCCCGTATTGTCCATTCCATTTCCCAAAGCGCTGAGACTCCCTCTGTCAAGTGTGGATCAACATGCTTGATTTGCCAAATCGTCCATCTAAGAGGAAAGGGACACCAACCGGGCCCCGCGACGCATGACCACCATCGAGGAATTCAGCAGGTCGGGACGTGCCGGTCGCCGCGTCCTTCGCGTCGCGGCCTGGATGCTTTCGAGCGTCCTGGCGGCCATGATCGGCCCGTTCGGAACCTTCACCGCGATGTCCTTCGAGGAACGGCTGTTTTACTGGGGCGGACTGATCGGCGTTGCGCTGCTGGTCGCCGTTTACGTCCGCAAGGGCGTCCTCGCCTATATGGGCGATTCGCTGAATGCCGATATCTCGGGCGCCGTGGCGATCGCGGCCACGCTCGGTCCGTCGATCTGCCTGTTCAATGCCCTCATCCTCGGGGTCGAGGTCCTCAGCCTGGGCATGATGCTGCAACATATCCTCGTGGTGCTCGTGGTGTCACTCGGCATGGTCCTCATAAGGCTCTATGCGCGTATCGCCTTCGCGTCGGCACCCCCGGAGGTCGGCGTGGCGCCGGCTGTCCCGGACAGCGGCGCAGCGTCGGTGGATGCCCGCGCCGAGGACGCCGATGATCTCGGGTCCGAGAGTGCACAGGAGCTTCCCGCCTTCCTGACGCACGTGGAGGAGGAGATCGGCCGTGACCTCCGGTGGATCGCGGCCGACGATCACTATCTCCGGGTCCATACCGAGGCGGGCAGCGCGCGGGTGCTGATGCGTTTCCGCGACGCCCTGAAGGAGCTGTCGCACCTGCCGGGGCTTCAGGTCCACCGCTCGCACTGGGTCGCCATCGCTGCCGTGGTCACGGTGCGCCCCGAGGGCCGGCGCCACGTTGCGGTCCTGCGCTGCGGCGCGCAGGTGCCGGTCAGTCGCTCCCACCTGCCGGACCTTCGCGCCGCCGGCCTCTTGTCGGACGACGGGGCATAGGGATCTCGACGGGCGGCGTGCCGAGGAGAATGGCCCGCGCGCCGCGTTCCATCAGTGCCGAAAGCTCCGGGCCGTCGCATTGAAGCCCGCCGGTGTAGGTCCCGTAGGCCGGCATCACGATCCGCACCCCGTCGACCAGGAAGCAGGGCCGCGTGATGCCGCGCCCCCGCCCGGAGAGGCGTGCCTTGGGGTGGTAGTGGCCCGAGACCTCGCCCGTCGCGTCCGGCCCGGCGATGTGGCGGAAGGTGAGGGGGCCCGTGCGCAGCGCCGCCAGATGCGTCCCGCCAAGGCCGAGGGGGCCGGGGTCGTGGTTGCCCTCGATCCAGATCCAGGACCGGCCGGCCATCAGGGGCGTGAGATGGCCCGTCGTAACCTCGTCCAGAGCATGGGCCGCGGCCGCGTCGTCGAAACTGTCGCCGAGGCAGACGACGGTTCGCGGCGCCGTGGCGGAGATGTCGGCCGACAGCCGCAGGAGCGTGTCGATCCCCTCGTAGGGCGGGAGCATGGGGCCTCCGCGCCGTGCCGCGCGCTCGGCCTTGCCGAGATGCAGGTCCGACACGGCCAGAAGCCGCTCCGACGGCCAGAAGAGCGCGCCCGAGGGCAGGGCCTGGAAAGTCTCGCCGCGGAAGTCGAAGCTGTGGGCGTTCATGATCCGTTCCATGCCACGCCCCCGCGCCGGGCCGCAAGGCCTGTCGTTGCCCGGTCAGGCGCTTTCCAGCCCCGCCGTCCGCATCAGCCTTTCGGCCTCTTCCTCCATCAGGCGCTGGTTGGCGAGCCCGTCGACGGGAACCCGGCCGGGCTCGAGGAAAAGGGGTGCTGCCAGCGGCGTGACGCGGGTCAGGCGCACATGGTCGATCCTGTCGCCGATCCGCTCGAGCATCGTCTCGATCCGGCCGAAATCCACGAGGCCGCGCATCGCCTCGGCGCGCGTGATCTCCAGCATCACGTGGTCGGGGTCGTATTTGCGCAGCGTGTCATAGAGGATGTCGGTGGAAAACGCCGTCTGCCGCCCGGTCTTGCGCCGGCCGCCGGGCATGGCGCGGTCGATGAGCCCCGCGATGACGGCCGATCCCTTGAAGGTCCGTTTCATCACCGCGTTATCGGCAAGCCATGTCTCCATGGTCCGGATCAGGTTCTCGCGCGAGAACAGCGGCACCGCGTCGCCCACGGCATCGAGGCCCCAGATCAGCGTCGCGTAATCCGTCGCGACGAAACCCATCGGGTTCAGCCCCTGCGCCTCCATCCTCTGGGTCAGCAGAAGGCCCAGTGTCTGCTGCGCGTTCTTGCCGGCAAACCCATAGGCCACGAGGTGTTCGCGCCCGTCATGGGGGAAGCTTTCCACCAGAAGCCGGTCGCGTTCGGGCAGGCGGCTGACCGCGCGCTGCAGCTTCAGCCAGTCGCGAGTGTGACCGGGCAGTTCGGGCCAGTCGTCGCGGCGGAACATCGTCAGGATGCGGTCGGAAAGCTGCGTGGAGGTGGCGAATTTCGTGCCCATGAAGGTGGCGATCTTGGGCTTCTGCCAGGGGGTGCGCGTGACCTCCACCACCATCTCGCGCATGCCCTCGTAGCGCACGATCTCGCCACCGATCAGGAAGGTGTCGCCCTTGCGCAGCATCGAGGCGAAGTATTCCTCGACCTCGCCGAGCGGCTTGCCGCCGCGCGACTTGTGCAGGCGCACGGCCATCTTGTCGGCATCCACGATGGTGCCTATGTTCATGCGGATACGCGCCGCCGCGCGCGGGTCGCGCAACTGCCACTGGCCATCGGGGCGCTGCATCAGCCGCTGCCACTGGTCATAGGCGCGCAGCGCGTAGCCGCCGGTGGCCACGAAATCGAGGCAGCGGTCGAAGGTGGCGCGCGGAAGGTCGGCATAGGCGCCCGTGGTGATGACCTCGGCATGGAGGTCGTCGGCGCGGAACGGTCCGGCCGCGGCACGGATCAGGATATGCTGGCACAGCACGTCGAGCGGTCCGGGCCCGCGCGGGTCGCCGTCGAGGTCGTGTTCGCGGACGGCCGCCAGCGCCGCGACGCACTCGATCACCTCGAAGCGGTTGGCGGGCACGATCAGGGCTTTCGACGGCGCGTTGTAGCGGTGGTTGGCGCGGCCGATCCGCTGCACAAGGCGCTTGACGTTCTTCGGCGCGCCGACCTGGATCACGAGGTCCACATCGCCCCAGTCGATGCCCAGATCGAGCGTGCCGGTGCACACGATGGCCCGGAGCCTGCCGTCGGTCATCGCCTGTTCGACGCGCTCCCGCTGCTCCCGCGCCAGCGCGCCGTGATGGATGCCGATCGGCAGCTGGTCCTCGTTGGCGAGCCAGAGGTTGTGAAAGAACAGCTCCGCCTGCGCGCGGGTGTTGTGGAAGATCAGCGTGGTGCGGTGCTGCTTCACGGCCTCCAACACGGCGGGGATGGCGTATTTCCCGCCGCCGCCGGACCAGGGCGGGGGCTCGTCCGTGACCAGCATGGAGATATCGGGGTCCGGGCCGGGATCGGCCTGCAGGATCTCGCAAGGATCAGGATGGCGCGCCAGCAGCCGGGCGATGGCCTCGGGGTCCTCCACCGTGGCCGACAGCCCCACGCGGCGCAGACCCGGCGCCAGCGCCGAGAGCCGCGAGAGCGCCAGCATCAGCTGATCGCCCCGCTTGCTTTCGGCCAGCGCGTGGATCTCGTCGACGATCACGCGCTTGAGGCCGGCGAAGGTGCGCCCCGCATCCTCGTAGGAGGTCAGGAGCGCGAGGCTTTCGGGCGTGGTCAGCAGGATATGCGGCGGGTCGGCGCGCTGGCGCTTCTTGCGCGACGATGGGGTGTCGCCGGTTCGGTCCTCGACCCGGATCGGCAGGCCCATCTCGGTGATCGGCCCGGTCAGGTTGCGCCGGATATCGGCGGCCAGCGCCTTGAGCGGCGAGATGTAGAGCGTGTGCAGGCCCGCATGATCGCCGTCCGCAAGCTCGGCCAGCGTCGGCAGGAAACCCGCCATTGTCTTGCCGCCGCCCGTGGGCGCGATCAGGAGCTGGCAGGGACGATCCGACGCCTCCAGCATCGCGCGCTGATGGGGGTGAATGGCCCAGCCGCGCGCGTCGAACCAGCCTGTGATCTCTGCGGGGAGCGCCGTCATGAGGCGCAAGATAGGCGCGCGTTGCGCGGCTGACCATGGGGCGCGCACGGGAAGGGCGCCGTTTTCCTCGAGGAAAACGGGTGGGAAAACTGCAGTTTTCCCTCACGAAAAACTGCAGTTTTTCGGCCCGATCAGTGGACGATCTTTTCGTCTCTCACATAGAGGTTTTCCCAGGCGCGATCGATCAGGTCGGGGCGCAGCTGGTACTCGATGCCCTCGAAATCGCAGATCGCCTTGATCTGGTCGATCAGGAACGGCGCGTGGTAGTTGGCATAGAGGTTGTCGACGGCCGGATACTTCTTCTTGAGCATGTAGATCAGCGCGTCCTCGTTCAGGGCCACGCCCTTCTTGCGGGCGACCATGGCGAAGATCTTGAGGAACTCGCTCTGGGTCGGCCCATCGATCTTCACCTTGAAGAAGATCCGGCGAAGGGCGGCCTGGTCGAAGATCTCGTTGGGGTGGAAGTTCGTCGAGAACACCACGAGCGTGTCGAAGGGCACCTCGAACTTCTCGCCCGATTGCAGGGCGAGGATGTCGTAGCCGGCCTCCATCGGAACGATCCAGCGGTTGATCAGCGCCTGCGGCGGCTCTTCCTGGCGGCCAAGGTCGTCGACGATGAACACGCCGCCGGTCGACTTCAGCTGTAGCGACGCCTGGTAGGTGCGGCTGACGGCGTTGTAGTTGAGGTCGAGCATCTTGAGCATCAGCTCGCCGCCCGTCATCACGGTGGGCCGCGTGCACAGCAGGTACCGCGTGTCGGAGCGCGAGGTGGATTTCCTCAGCGGGCTGAGCGCGCCGGGGGCTTCGGTGCCTTCCACCTTGGTATGAACGATCGGGTCGAACATGGTGATCACCTGGCCCGCATAGCTCAGCGCGTGGGGGATGTAGATGTGATCGCCCATGGCCGCCCGGATGCCTTCGGCGATCGACGACTTGCCGTTGCCCGGAGGGCCGTACATCAGCACCGAACGGCCGGAAGTGACCGCCGGCCCAAGCTGGTCTATCATGCCCTCGGGCAGGATCAGGTTGCCCATCGACGCCTCCAGAAGATCGCGCGTGATCCGCACGTTCTTGATCGACTGGCGCTTGACCTGAGCCTTGTAATCCTCCAGCGGAACGGGCATCGCGCCGTAATATTCCGACTGCGACAGGGCGTCGAGCGCGCGCGCCTTGCCCGCATCGGTCAGCTGGTAGCCCATCTCGTTGGACGAGGTGGCGTGCAGCGTGCCGGTGGCCTGCATCAGCCCCATCTCGCGCAGCATGTCGATCAGCTCCTGCGTGAGCGGGGTCGGCAGGCAGATCGCGGCTGCGATGTCCGAGGCATGCTCGACATTCTTGCGGAAGACGGTCTTCAGCATGATGTCGCGCATCATGACGACGGTCAGGCCCGTGTCGCCGAGCTTGCGCAGCGGAGGCGGGGCGAAGCTTTCGGGCAATCCGGCTTGGGTGTTCATGGCTCAGGCGCCTCCCTGGGTGATGCCGAGGACAAGGTAGATGACAAGCGTTGGGGCCAGCGCGATGCCGAAGGGAAAGGGCATCTTGGCCGCGCGGCGAATGCCGACATTGGCCACCATCGGAATGAACCGCGGCACGGCGTAGAGCAGCACTGTGGTCAGCGTCACCAGCGTCCAGACGACAAGGACGGTGCCTACATCGGGCAGCGCCACGAAGGGCGCCATGGCGGCGGCGAATTTCGCGTCACCCGCGCCGATGCCCATCCCCGCCGACAGGACGAAGCCCACGGCAAGCACCACGCCGAAATGCGCGAAACGCCAGGCGTATTCGTCCCAGCCCATCGCAAAGGGCCCCAGCACGATGAAACCGGCCAGAAGGGCCAGCACCGTGACGTTCTTGATCTTGAATTCCGTGATGTCGGTGTAGCACGCCCATAGGGCGATCGGCAGCGCCAGAGGCAGGAAGATCCATGCCTGCATCGCGGTCAAAGTCACTTCGAGGTTCATCACCCGTGCCCCGTTTCCTGTCTGGTCGGGGCTGAGATTGCTCAGCAAATCGGGCCGAAGCGGGGCAGGATGGAGAATGTTTCAGGGCGCGCGACAGTCCTCCTTCGCCGCGCACCCTGGCCGTCGGTGATCTGGCGTCACGCGTCCTCGTCGAGCGCCCTGAGCGCGCGCACGGCGACGTCGAAATGCTGCGGATGCGTGTCGATGGCCTCGGCCAGAAGGTGGCGGCCGGTGCTGACCTCGCCCTGCCGGATGGCCGCCAGAGCCGCCGTGTGCAGAAGCTGCGCGCGCTCCACCTGGGTCATGCGCACCAGCGGAAGCTGGTAATTGCCCTGCGCGGCGCGGGCGAGAACCAAGTTGTTCTTGGCCGTGAACAGGTTCGGGTCGTAGGAAATCGCCTCGAGGAACAACTCTTCCGCGCCACCGTGATCGCCGCGCGTCAGCCGCGAGAAGCCCCAGTTGTTCAGGACACTCGCCGGGCGGGTCGTCAGGCCGGCAGCCGTCTCGTAGAAGCTTTCGGCGCGGTCCCATTCGCGGTTGCTGTCGGCGATCATCGCCTCGAGCCTGTAGCGTTCGAAAGTCTCGAGCGTGGGCGGAATGAGGTCGAGTTGCGCCTCGGCGGCGTCCCAGTCGCCGTTGCGGATCAGCGCGTCCGCGTAATCCATGCGGTCGTCATGGGTCGCGCCCGGATCGTCGATGACATCGGTCCAGAGTGGCAGAGCCTCGGTGGCGCGGCCCGCGCGCACGAGGCTCTTCGCAAGGCCACGTTTCAGGTCGATGCGGTCGGGCTGTTCGCTCAGCGTGCGCTGGAAATAGGCCACGGCCTCATCGGGGGAGGCGGCGGTCAGCATCACGTCGCTGAGATTGGTCTCGTCGATGACGTTCAGCGGGTCGAGGGCGCGGTCGACATCGGCGCCGACGGTCTGGTCACAGGCAGCAAGGCCGATGACGGCCAGCACCGCCGGAAAGGTCCGGAGAATTGGGGACATGGTCTGCCTCATATCTGCTCGTTATTCGCCTTGCCCGCCTCAGCCGGACGTGGAGAGGAGTTCATAGACCCCCGGACCGCGCCGTATCAGGTCGAGCTGACGCTCGTTGTTTACAGCATCATACACGGTATCTTGCATCCGCGCGATAGCCAGTCTCAGGTTCTCGCGGATCGCGTCCGTTCGGCCACTGTCAAGCGCAAAGGCCTTCTGGAAGACCCGCCGCGCTTCGCCGTATTCGCGCTGTTCCATGAGGACCACGCCCAGATTGTTGAGGGCCGGCACGAAATCCTCTTCCTCGTCCAGCGCCTGGCGCAGCAGCGCCTCCGCCTGCCCGATGCGACCGAGCTTGAGATTGGCCGAGCCGAGCGCGGAGAGCACATCGGCGTTGAGCCCGAGCTCGCCCGCGGCCCGGTAATAGGCCCTGAGCGCCAGTTCAGGCTCGTTCGATGCCATCAGGCGATGCCCGACGATGAGCCCGTCGACCGATGCCGCACCCGGGTCGATGCCCGGGCGGAGAGGGTCGCTCACGGCGGCATCGGTGCCGGACAGAAAGCTCGTGGGCATGCAGCCGGCGACGAGCGCCGTGCAACAGCAGATCAGGAAGGATCGCAGGACGGGTGCATGCCGCATGGCACGACGCTCCCCCAAGGCTTGGCTGCTCCGGCGCGGCCGGTTTTCCCGGCCGTCGTGACACGTATCGTTGGAGCAACCTTAGCCCGCTTCGCGCGGGTCTGTCTCCCCTTTGGATCAGCCGCCGCCCAACATTGTGGCGATCCCATAGACCGAGGGTCCGATGAGGATGATCAGCAGCGGCGGAACACAGAACATCATGGTGCCGAGTGTCAGCTTCGTGGGCAGCTTGTTGGCCTTTTCCTCGGCCCGCATCACGCGCTTGTCACGCATTTCCTCGGCATAGACCCGAAGCGCCTCGGCGATGGAGGTGCCGAAGGTGGCCGACTGGATCAGCGTCGTGACGAAGCTGTTGATGTCCTGAACATCGACACGCTCGCCCATGTCACGCAGAACGCGGCTCTTTTCCTTGCCGGCCTTCATCTCGTAGGCGACGATCTGGAATTCCTCGCTGAGCGACGGGTAGGAGGTTTCGATCTCCTTGGCGACGCGATTGATGGCCTGATCGAGCGACTGGCCGGCCTCCACGCAGACCAGCATCAGGTCGAGCGTGTCGGGAAAGCCCTGGATGATCTGTTCCTGGCGCACCTGCAAACGGCGCTGCACCCAGTATTTCGGGGCGTAGTAGCCCACGCAACCGGGCAGGAGCACCGTCAGGATCGAGGCCTGCGCCGACCCGCCGCCCGCGATCAGCAGATAGATCGTGCCCAGCACGAGCCCGCCGATCCCGCCGACGAGTTGCAGGAAGTGGAACATCTGCACTGCGCCCTTGGACCGGTAGCCGGCCCGGATCATGGTCAGTTGCGAGGCGGAGAGTTCATCCTGGTTCTGAGGCTGCAGATACTGCGAGAACCGGTCGAGGCGTTCGTCCTTGCCGCCGACCCGCAACCCGCGCGGCTTGGCGCCGGCGGATGTCTGCTCGCCGTCGCCTTCCCGCTTCAGGCGGCTGAACGGGTCCTTGTTGGGCTTGAGAAGCGCTGGCAGGACCACGAGGATCAAGAGCACGCCCAGAAGGCCCGCCACGACCATAGGGGCGAGGTCGCCGAACTGGCTGGTCAGCCACTCGTTGCCCAAGTCGAAATATGCGCGGATCGTTTCCATTGGTCTTTCGCCTCGCTCAAACCTTGATGTTGACCATTATGCGCATGAAAATCATGTTCACGGCGAGCATGACGGCCACGACCGCACAGGCCGGGATGAAGGCCGGCGTGTCGATCACGTCGGCATAGTAATCGGGCTGCATCACGTTGATGCCGATCAGGCAAATGATCGGAAAGAACGACAGGAACGTGCCCGAGAACTTCGCCTCGGACGTGATTGCCTTGACCTTCCGGAAGAGCTTGAAACGCGCCCGGATGACGTTGGCCAGACCCTGCAGGATCTCGGCGAGGTTGCCGCCGGACGTCTGCTGGATGCCGACGGCCACGGCAAGGAAGCGAAGGTCCTGGATTTCGAGCCGTTCGGCCATCGCCCGGATCGACTCCGAGACATCGCGCCCGTAGGCGGCCTCGTCGGCGATGATGCCGAGCTCCGAGGCCAGCGGGTCCGACATCTCGCGCGCCACGGTGTGCACGGCCGACACGAAAGGATGGCCGACACGCAGCGAGCGCACCATCAGTTCGACCGCGTCGGGAAGCTGTTCCTCCAGCTTGGCAATGCGCTTTTTCGCCTTGGAGGCCACCCACTGGTAGACTCCGCCCACACCCATGACCACAGACACCAGCGCCCGGATCGGCAGGGCCGCCGTGGTGAGGACGGACAGCGCCAGGAAGACCACCACCGTCAGTCCGATCATCACCAGGATCAGCTGCTCGGGCGAGAAGGCGATATTGGCCTTCTGAGCCTTGTCCGCGATCAGCGAGTAGAAGGGAACGCGCACGCGCCCCTTGTGTTGCGCCATCTCCTTGCGGAGCTGCGCCAGCACGTCCTCGCGGCTGGCGCCCTGTTCGAGCATCGCAAGCCGCCGGTTCACCCGTGCGTTGAGGCTGATCGACTTGCCGAACACGGCAAGATAGACACCTTCCACCAGCAGCAGGACGCCGACGAAGATGCCTATGTAGATGAGCGGTTCGATCGAGAGATCCATGACGGCTTACTCCGCGGCAACGGGTTCATAGATGGCCGCCGGCAGGTCGTAGCCCCACTGGCGGAAACGTTCGGCGTAGTGCGAGCGGACGCCACAGGCCGTGAAATGGCCGATGATCTTTCCGTCCGGTCTCAGGCCCGTGCGCTGGAAGCGAAAGACCTCCTGCATCGAGATCACCTCGCCCTCCATGCCGGTCACCTCGGTGATCGACACCATGCGGCGCGAGCCGTCCTGAAGGCGGCTGGCCTGCACGATGAGGTTGACGGCCGAGGCGATCTGGGCGCGCACGGCCTTGATCGGCATCTCGATCCCGGACATCGCGACCATGTTCTCCAGACGCGAACAGGCGTCGCGGGCGGAGTTGGCGTGGATCGTGGTCATCGACCCGTCATGGCCCGTGTTCATGGCCTGTAGCATGTCGATCACTTCCTCGCCGCGCGTCTCGCCGACGATGATGCGGTCGGGGCGCATCCGAAGTGCGTTCCTCAGACAGTCGCGCTGGGTGACCGCGCCCTTGCCCTCGACGTTCGGCGGGCGGCTTTCCATCCGGCCGACGTGGATCTGCTGAAGCTGAAGTTCCGCCGTGTCCTCGATCGTCAGCACGCGTTCCTTGTTGTCGATGAAGGACGACAGCGCGTTGAGCGTGGTCGTCTTGCCCGAACCGGTACCGCCCGAGACGATGACGTTGAGGCGGGTCGAAACCGCGGCCTGCAGATAGGCCGCCATCTCCTCGGAGAAGGCGCCGAAACCCACCAGGTCGTCGATGCCCAGCTTCTCCTTCTTGAACTTACGAATGGAGACGAGGCTGCCGTCCACCGCTACCGGCGGAACCATGGCGTTGAAACGCGAGCCATCCTTGAGGCGGGCGTCCACATAGGGGTTCGATTCGTCGACCCGACGGCCCACGGCGGACACGATCTTGTCGATGATCCGCAAAAGGTGGCGTTCGTTCTTGAACCGCACATCGGTCAGTTCGAGGCGGCCGTTGCGTTCCACGAAGATACGATTGGGACCATTGACGAGGATGTCGTTGACCGTCTCGTCCTTGAGAAGCGGCTCGAGCGGACCGAGGCCCGTCACCTCGTCGAACAACTCGACGTTGAGCATCTGGCGGTCTTCGCGGTTCAGGACCACGCCCATCTCCGCCATCTGTTCGCTGGTGATGGCGTTGATTTCCGCGCGAAGTTCGCTTTCCTTGGCCGACTCGAGCGCCGAGAGGTTCAGGTTGTCGAGCAGACGGTTGTGCATCTCGGTCTTGAGTTCGTCGAGACGCTGCCGGCGCTTGGCCTCTTTCTCGTCACTGACGCCGATCTCGGCCTTCGGAACGGCCTCGAGTTCCTGCGCACGGCGTGTGGCCTTGGGTGCCTCGCCCGGCCCGGCGGACGTGTTCGACGTTTCGGCCGACGCCTTGGGAGCAACCTTCGGCTCGGGGGCCACCGTGTCGGACTTGGCGTCGGTCTTGCGATACTTCGAAAACATTGCGGTGCTCCGGCTTACTTGGCTGCAGTCGCGTCAGCGCTCATCGCCTGATGCAGGCCCAGCGCCAGCTTCGCGATTTCCTTGCGCAACGGGTTCTTGCGGGCGGCTTCGGCGAGTGGCTGGCCGTTGTCGCCGGCCTCCTGCACGGCCTTGCCACCATCGGGGAGGAGGGTCTTGATCTCCACGCTGAGGCTTTCGGCCAGCTTCTTGACGCGGCTCTTTCCGGTCAGGTCCATGCCTCCGGGGGCACGGTTCATGACGTACTGGATCTTCTCCAGCGGCAGGTCCTCGGCCCTGAGCGCCTTGATGAAGCGCATCGCGTCCTGCGCCGAGCGCAGGTCAAGCTCCAGCGTGGCGAAGAAGATGTCTGCGCGGTTCAGTACCGCCTCGCTCCAGACGACGAGCGTGCGCGGCATTTCCACGATCACGATGTCGAAGCACTGCTGCGCCAGGTCGAGGATCGCGTTGAGTTCGTTCGCGCTCATGATGTCGAGCGGCACGATCTCGGGCGGCGAGGTAAAGACCGACAGCTTGTCGCCATAGGTCACCAGCGCCTGCCGGAAGGAGTCGACATCCATCGTTTCGGCTTCCTGAAGGAATTCCAGAACGATCTCGCGGCGCGGCAGGTCGAGATAGGTCGCCACGGTGCCGAACTGCAGATCGAAATCGATCAGGCAGACGCTCGGCGCCTTCTTCTTGTCGATATTGGCCAGTTCCCAGGCGAGGTTCACGGCCAGCGTCGTCGCCCCCGTGCCGCCCGCGAGGTTCTGAACCGCGAAGATCGCGCCCTTGCCGCCCATGGTGGGCTTGGCGGTGACCGGGCCTTCCGCGCTCGGCGTGCCCGCCGCGGCGTCGGCGGCGAGTTTCCTGATCCGCTCGACGGCATCGTGAAGCGCGCCATCCGACAGCGGATAGGGCAGGAAGTCGTCGGCCCCGAGCTTCAGGAGCTGGTGCAGCGTGCCCGGCGAGACCGAATCGGCGACGATGATCACCCGCGTGCCGCGCAGCTTGGCGGTGCGGATCAGCTCGCCCAGCATGCCGACATCGGCTTCGTCATCGGTCGTGATGGCCAGCGCGATGAACACCAGTTCATCGGCCTCCGGCTGGCCCAGGAAAGCGCGCGCCTCGTCAAAGCCCAGATCGCCCCAGCCTTCGCCAAGCTCGGCTTCCATGTCCTCGATCAGAAGGTCGAAGCGATGCACATTGCGCGAGACAGTGCAGGCGACGATGGCCGATGGCTCGGATTCGGATTGCAGGGCAAGTCCGCTACTCATTCCTCATTCCCCACGTTGTCCCGATCGGTCGGGTGGTGATGTCATGGCGGGCGACGCGGTCGTCACCCGGGCGCGGGCCGCGCATGACTTGCCCAAAGGCCGCCCCACGCATCGCACCGCCGGCGAAGGTGCCCATAGAAAAGGGCAACAATAGGACCAAAAAGCGGGATTACGTTTACGTTGGGAGGGTATTTCGCCGACCTGCGACAGGCCTGCCGCCAATGAAAAAGGGCCCGCGAAACGGGCCCTTTCGACGTGATGCAGTGATGGCGTGGGCCTATTCGCCGCCTCCGCCGCCGACATAGGCGCGGTAGACGATCCGGGCATATTCGCCGTCCAGCACCAGCGGGTGGGACTGTACGAAGCCGGTCACCTCGGTCACGGTGCGGCGGTTGCGCCGTTCTTCCATCTCCGTGGGCACGACGGGCTCAAGCTCGCCGCGCGACACCAGCGCCTGAAGCCGCGAGCGGTCCACGCCCTGGCTGATGATGTAATTCACCGCCGCACGCGCACGGCGCAGGCCGAGGCGTTCGTTGTAGGCCCGGCTGCCGACAAGGTCGGTATGGCCGTAGACTGTGAAGCGCACCTCGGGGAAGTGCCGGATGAACGCCGCCTGTTCACGCAGGATCGCGCGCGCCTGCTCGTCGAGTTCGGCGGAGTTGAAGGCGAAGTTGATCGTGGTCGGCACCGTCTCGGCGAAACGGTCCCCCAGCACCTCGGCGTAGGAAAGCTCGCCGTTGTGCAGCATGATGTTGGTCATGGTCGGGTTGCCGAAGTTGCCTTCGTCGAGGTTCGAGCCCAGAGGCTGCGTGACGTCGAAGAGGTCCTCGCAGCCGGCAAGCGTCATCGTCAGGCCGAGCGCCAGGCCACCCGCGACGATGCGCTGGCGGAGCCGGGAACCGGGGTGGGTCATGGTTGCAGTCCGCATCGTTCCGCTCCTCATTCCATCACGTAGCCGTAGGACCCGCTGAAATCCTGGTCCGCCACATCGCCTGCTGCCGTGCCCTGACGCGGGCGACCCGTGGTGCGGCCGTGCAGGAACAGGTCGGCCTCGGTCGGGATCGTGACGCGGTCGGTGGGCAGGGCCAGCGCCTCGCCGCGGACCGGGTTCACGAGGTGGGCCGTGACGATGACCACAAGCTCGGTCTGCTGGCGCGAGTAGTTCGCCGAGCGGAACAGCGCACCGAGAACCGGCAGGTCGCCGAGCCACGGGACCTGGCCGATAGAGTCGCGAAAGTCGTCCTGCAGGAGGCCCGCGATCGCGAAGCTCTCGCCGTCGCGAAGCTCGACGGTGGTGCCTGCACGACGCGTGTTCAGCACCGGAATGTTCGTTCCGGGTTGGATTTCGCCGATCGAGGAAACCTCCGCAGTGAGGTTCAGGTTGATGATTTCGCCTTCCACGACCGTTGGCGTGAAGTTCATGTTTACACCGAAGGGCTTGAACTCGACGCCGATCCCATCCTCGCCCTGCACCGGGATCGGGTATTCGCCGCCGGCGAGGAATTCAGCTGTCTGACCCGAAAGGGCTGACAGGTTCGGCTCTGCGAGCGTCCGCACCATGCCGTTCGTTTCGAGGGCCTCCAGAAGGAGCCCGATCTGGAGAGATCCCGACCCGAAGGCGATGGAAAGTGCGCCGTTCCGGTTGTCCAATCCGTCAGGGACGATCGTCGGTACGCCGGTCGGGTTGGTGTTTGCCAGGCCGTTCGATCCGAATATCGCATCGTTGTTGCCGATGTTCAGCGACGACGAAAGCTCCTGCCGCACGCTGCGCTGCATTTCGGCGAAGCGGACCTGCAGCATCACCTGCTGGGTGCCGCCCACCTGCATCATGTTCGACACGCCGCCCGGGGTGTAGCGTTCGGCAAGCTGCATGGCCCGGTCGACCGCCTGAAGCGAGCTGACGGTGCCCGACAGGACGATCCCGTCATTGGCGGTGCGCACCTCGACCGCTTCGCCGGGAAGGATCTCTCCCAGACGTTCGCGCAGCTCGGCGACATCGGGCACCACCTGGATCTCGACGTTGGCGATCAGCGAACCCTCGGCGGAGAGCAGCGTCATCGTCGTCCGCCCCGGGGCGCGCCCGAGGATGTAGATCGACCGCTCCGACAGGGTGGCGATATCCGCGATTGCGGGGTTGGCGACCGAAAGCTCGGCAAAGAGCATGTCGCTCTCGACCACCACCGCCCGGTTCATGGGCACCCGCAGGGTGGCCGACGTCTCACCTTCGAGAACGCGCAGGGTCTGTGCCGTAACCGGCGTTCCCTGCGAAAAGACCGCTCCAAGCCCGATGGCTGCGGCGGCCAGGATTCGTGTCATACGCATGATAATCCTGCCTCTATGCCTCTGTTCGGGCGTTGTCCGAATGGCCGCCCGTTTTGTCCACAGTGACTGAAAACTAGTTTTCGCGCAATATTCCGTATGTTGCGAGGCTTTCTTTATGTGTTGATTCGACAACGCATAAGGTTATCCACAGACAGATCTCGCGGTCGGCCGGGGGGTTTTCCACAAGGAAACGCCCCGAAACGGGATGAAACCGTATCGGGGCGTTTTGGTCTTGCACGTGGTTGCGGCCGGTTTTGCCGCTTCCGGGCGTGGCGCGGATCAGTTGGTGCAGGGCACCTGAGTGACGATCACCTCACCGCCGCGGCGCGCGCGCACGGTGCAGATTTCCGGCGCGGTGTTCTGGACGATTTCCTCGGCCCCCAGAAGCTCGCTTGTGGAAATCTCCACCGAATCGGAAATCGTTTCGTCGGACACACCGACCAGCGCCAGCGTCAGGCTGCCGCTGGCCTGGGCCTGCGTCAGCGCCCCGATATCGGAGGGGGCCGCCGTGACGGTGATCGTGCGCGCAACGGTCGGATTGTTGCGGTCCTCGTCGGTGATCTGGTCGATCGCGATGATCTGCACGTTGGACCGGATCAGTCGCGTGATGCGGTCGCCGTCGCGACCGGCGCCGGTCCAGTAGACGTCCACGCGGTCGCCCGGACGCAGGAAGCCCGACACGCCGGAGGTCACGTCGACCCGCAGGGCGAGTGCCCGCATCCCGTTCTCGAGCCGCGAGGCGACGCCGGCATCCTCGCCGGGCGCGGTGACCTTGGAGATCAGCACCGGCTCGTCGGCCTCCATCACGCGAAGCGCGATCCGCGGCTCGTCCGAACCCGACGGAAACAGCTCTTCCATGCTCGTGAACGCGCCGAAGGGCACGTGATCGGCAGGCCAGCGAATGGCCTTCACATCGCCTTGCCGAATCGGTTCGCCGTAGCGGACCTGCCGCGTGACGACGAAGACGTCGGTGGTGGGAACGATGGCGTCACGCTGCTCGGCGATCGCGGTCTGGTACTGGTCGAAACGGTCCATCGCCACGGACACCGCGAACGCGGCGAGCCCGACACCGGCAATCAGGACCAACACGAAAATGATACGCATCTCGGCATCCTCACTTTTCTGTTCAGGCCGCGTGCGGCCCCTGAAGGATGCCGGCGCCCCGAAGAACGCACGTCACCCTCACCCATCGGCGAGCATTTGCCGACAAATCTGGCAAAATTTTGGTGGTGGCCGGAAATTCATGAGCCCGGAGTGGTGCGGCCCCGGTGGTGTGCCAGGGCCGCAACGCCCGCAAGCTGCGGACGCTATCTCCTTCATTCGATCCCGTCGGCCGCCTGCTGGTTGGAGTTTTCGAAGGGATCGCTCAGCGGGTCGGTGTTGGAGAGCGTGTCGGAAATGTTGCCCGACAGGCTCTCGATGCCGCCCGAGACGACGCTCATGACCGCAAGGCCGAGCCCCACGATGGCGGCAGTCAGAACCACCCAGTCGACGGTGACGGCGCCGGATTCGTCCGACAGAAAGGTATTGAACTTCGAAAAGGCCATGAGAGCACTCCTGATGCTTTGGTGGCATGAAAAAAGACGACCCGTCTGGCACCGTGTCGTGCGTCCGGACGGACGACGGGCTTTGCCTGGTTCAGGGGACAGGTCGGGCCGAGTGCGTTCTGCACCAGCGCGTCTAGGCGCGCATGGACATAAGGCCACGGCCCGGGGCAGGAATGTGGCTTGGGAACGTCGGCAAGCGCCCGTTTCGTTCCAAGTCGCTTCGAATGGGAATCGTCTTCGCCCCATGCGCGCGCTTCAGGACGGGACCTGGGGTTGGAAGGCGGAAATGCCGCCTCGGGCGAGGCGGCTTCTTTCCTTCGGTCGCGGTCGCGCATGAGCGTTTCAATGGACCGTCGTCAGATACCGGTCATTGGCGGCAGTGTTGCCCCCAAAGAAGAAGGAGCCGCACAGTGCGATGCGGCTCCGTTCAAAGTTGCGTGTCTACGCCAGCAGTCGTTGGCGAGACATCCGTTCGGAAACCCGTAACGACTTACTCGTTGAACGGATCGGTCAGCGGATCGGTGTCGGTCAGCGTGTCCGAGATGTTGGTCGACAGGTCTTCGATACCGCCCGACACGACAGCCATGACGGCGAGGCCGAGGCCGACGATGGCCGCGGTCAGAACGACCCAGTCAACCGTGACGGCGCCGGATTCGGATTTTGCAAAGCTCTTGATCATTTCCATTTCAGTCACTCCAGGAATAGGTCTTACGACGTGGTGGTATCCGGTCCCCGGGGGCACACTTGGGTGACGCCGCGTTCCGTGATGTCGAAAGGAATGCTGGAGGACTGGGGCGGGAATTGGGCGCTGAATTGAAATGAATTCGTTTTAATTTCTGCACAGCGCAGCCTTCCCTGTGGCAGCGTGGACAACCGCAGCGATCCGCACGCATTGGCCGTTTATCAAAGACAAACCCCCGATTCACGCAAGCGTTTCCGGGGTAGCGTGTGTGTGGCCGCGCCGCCAGCGGTTCGATACGATCGCTGCGCGGGGCCTTGTCAGGCGACCTTTGTGGCATCATCGTCCGGCGCAGAGGCGCGGATCCCTTGAACGATGCACAGACATCGCGTGGGACTGCGGGAACGCGGGCAGGACAGGCGATGACCCACATACGGTGCAGGACCGAACGATATGCGCGCGCTGTTGCGGCGGCATTCGCCGTGGCTTTCGCGGGCCTCCTGCCCGCTGCCGCGCAGACGACCGGGGGCAGCGGGGTCGGGACCGACAGAACCGCCATCCGCCTGATCGGCGTGCCGGCGCCCGACCATGCCGGTCCGCGGATCACAATCCGGATCGAACCTGGCGACAACTTCATGACGCCGGACCCCAACGCCGTCGCCCCGACCCCCGCCGTGGCGGCGAGCCCACCTGTCGAGCCTCTTGACGACGCCGCGCCGTCCGCATGGTTCTGGTCCAGCGTCAACCACGCGCTTCCCGCCGATGCGGCACGCTACTGGACGGCCGAGGCGCTGTTCGCCGACCTCCCGAGCGAGGCGCAGGCGCTTGTCCCGCGCCTGTCGCATGTGGCCGATATTGCCGACACCTACGGACGGTATCTCCTGGCGGCGACGGTCGGCACACAGGTGTCTCCGGCCTTCGCCCTCGCGGTGATCGCCGTCGAGAGCAGCGGTCAAAGCGAGGCCGTCAGCCACGCGGGCGCGCAGGGACTGATGCAGCTTATCCCCGCCACGGCGGAGCGGTTCGGCGTCGCCGACCCGTTCGACCCGGCCGAGAACATCCGCGGCGGCGTCGCTTATCTCGATTGGCTCATGGAGGAGTTCGACCGCGACCCCGTGCTCGTGCTGGCCGCCTACAATGCCGGCGAAGGCGCCGTCCGCCGCGCGGGCGGGGTGCCGGACTACACCGAGACCCGGAATTACGTGCCCCGCGTTCTCGCCGCATGGCAGGTCGCCCGTACGCTGTGCCTCACGCGCCCCGATCTCGTCTCGGACGGCTGCGTGTTCCAGCCGATCGCGGTGAACTAGGCTTTCCGGCGTCCGCCCCGTCAGGCGAAGACGTCGGCCCATTCGGGATGGCGCTGCGCCTGCGCGCGCACGAAGGGGCAGAGCGGCGTGATCTTCACCCCCTCGGCGCGCGCATCGGCGACGACCCGCTCCACCAGTCGCCGACCCGCGCCCGTGCCCCGCATCGCGTCCGGGACACCGGTGTGATCGGAGATGATGTGCGTGGGCGAGAGGATCGACCAGGTCAGTTCGGCCTCCGCGCCATGCTCGCGCAGCACCTAGCGGCCTTTCGATCCCTGCACCTCCCGCGTGATCTCAGACAATCGTGGCTTCCGTTGCGGCGCGCAGGTCGTCATGGGAGACGCCCGGCGCGCATTCGACGATCTGCAGGCCCTTGTGCGCCACGTCGAGCACGCCGAGATTGGTGATGATCCGGTCCACCACGCCCTTGCCGGTCAGGGGCAGGGTGCATTCCTTCAGCACCTTCGACACGCCGTGCTTGTTGGTGTGGTCCATCACGACTACGACCCGGCCCACGCCGGCCACGAGGTCCATCGCGCCGCCCATGCCCTTCACGAGCTTGCCGGGGATCATCCAGTTGGCGAGGTCGCCCTTCTCGGAGACCTCCATCGCGCCGAGGATCGCCATGGCGATCTTGCCGCCGCGGATCATCCCGAACGACGTCGCGCTGTCGAAATAGGCGGTATGGGGCAGTTCCGTGATCGTCTGCTTGCCGGCGTTGATGAGGTCGGGGTCCTCGTCGCCGTCATAGGGGAAGGGGCCCATGCCCAGCATGCCGTTCTCCGATTGCAGGATCACGGTCTTTCCCTCGGGGATGTAGTTCGACACCAGCGTCGGGATGCCGATCCCGAGGTTGACGTACATCCCGTCTTCCAGTTCCTGCCCGGCGCGGGCGGCCATCTGATTACGGTCCCAACCCTTGATTTCCTGGGGCATCAGGCTTCCTCCCGCTTGCGCACGGTTCTTTGTTCGATCCTCTTCTCGTGCTCGCCCTGGATGAGGCGATGCACGTAGATGCCGGGCAGGTGGATGCCATCGGGGTCGAGCGAACCGGTCGGCACGATCTCCTCGACCTCCATCACGCAGAGCTTGCCGCACATCGCTGCCGGCACGTTGAAGTTGCGCGCGGTCTTGCGGAAGATGGCGTTGCCCGTCGCGTCGGCCTTCCATGCCTTGACGATGGCGAGGTCGGCGAAGATGCCGCGCTCCATGATGTAGGTCTCGCCGTCGAACTCCTTGTGCTCCTTGCCCTCGGCCACCTGCGTGCCGACGCCGGTCTTTGTGTAGAAGCCCGGGATACCGGCGCCGCCGGCGCGCATCCGCTCGGCCAGCGTGCCTTGCGGGTTGAACTCGATCTCCAGCTCGCCCGAGAGGTACTGGCGCATGAACTCGTCGTTCTCGCCCACGTAGGAGGACATCATCTTGGCGATCTGCTTGGTGTCGAGCAGCTTGCCGAGGCCGAACCCGTCCACGCCGCAATTGTTGGACGCTATGGTCAGGCCTTTCACGCCGCTCTTCACCACCGCGTCGATCAGAAGCTCCGGAATGCCGCACAGGCCGAACCCGCCGGCGGCGATCAGCATGTCGTCTTGCAGAACGCCGTCCAGCGCCTCTTCGGCCGAGCCGTATACTTTCTTCATGAGGTCGTTTTCCCCGTTGCGAAAACCGCGGGCACCGTGGCGCGGGGCGGCGGGGAAGTCAACGCAGATGCCGCGACGCGGCGCGCGCGACGTCAATAGCCGAGGTCGGCCGCCATTTCCCCGATCAGGGCCGAACAGAAGGCGTCGAAGCGCGCCCCGGGCTGCTGTGCTGTGATGCGGCTGTCCAGCGGGTCGGCGGCCCGGATCGCACTGCCCGACAGCGCCTCCATCACGGCATGGCCGCAGAAGGGGACATGCGCCTCGGAATAGCCGCCCTCATGGACAAGAACGAGGCGTCCCTCGCAGAGATCCGAGGCCGCCTCCAGCATCATCTCGGTCATCGCACGGAAGGTGCCGGAACTGGCCATCATGCGCGACAGCGGGTCCACCCCCGATGCGTCGAAGCCGCAGGCGACCACGATCGCGTCCGGTTCGTAGGCCGTCAGCGCCGGCAGCACGATGCGCTCCATCGCCTCGAGGTAGCAGGTATGCCCACCGCCCGGCGGCAGCGGCACGTTGATGTTGAAGCCCTCGCCCGCGCCGGTGCCGCGCTGGCCGGTATCGCCGGTGTCGTAAGGGTAGTTCCGCTCCTGGTGGAGAGAGATCGTCAGGACGTCGTCGCGGTCGTAGAATATCGCCTCGGTCCCGTTGCCGTGGTGGACGTCCCAGTCCAGCACCGCCACCCGTTCCAGCATGCCCGCGTCGAAGGCCGCTTCGACCGCGATGGCGATGTTGTTGAGCAGGCAGAACCCGTTCGGGAAATCCGGCAGGCAGTGGTGCCCCGGCGGACGCGACAGGGCATAGGCGTTTTCCACCTCGCCCCGGAGCGTCGCGAAAAGCGCCTCCTTCGCCAGACCGGCCGACAGGCAGGCGATGTCGTAGCCGTCCGGGCCGAAGGGCGCACGCAGGCCCAGCTCGCCGCCGCCCTCGGCCGCCATGGCGCGAAAGGCCTCCACGTAATCGGCGGTGTGAACGCGCAGCAGGTCCGCCTCGGTCGCGGGCGCGGCGCCGCGCGTGTCGAGCTCGCGCCAGAGGCCCGTCACCTCCATCAGGTTCTTCAGGCGCCGCTTGGTCTCGGGGTTTTCGGGCAGGCCGGCACCCACGGCCGGCTGGACCAGCCCGCCGACCGGCAGGAGGAACGTGAAATTGCCGCCCGAATGCCAGAAGCAGCGTTCATCCCAGAAAAACCCCGTCGCCATGTCGTCATCCCTCGCCCGTCTGTCCGCCGGACTATGTCAGTCCCGCGGGGCCTTGTCATCGGGGGGCTGGGCGGTCGGCTTCGCCCCATGACCGCAGGGACGGATGCATGTCCTACGGCGCGCTGGCAGCCGTTTCCGGACGTCGCAGCGCGCAGGACGGCACCGGAGGGTTGAATGGTCAACCCTTCGTGTTGCGCCGGGGTGGGGACCTAGTCGCGCGCGCGGGTCAGGCGGTAGACGCCCTCGGGCAGGTCGAGCGCGGCGGCCAGATCCTGGATCTGCGACAGCGACAACGTGATCTTCTGAACCCGGTCGGTGCGCGCGTCGAGCTGCTCGAGGGTCACGCATTCCGCGAAGGCCGCAATCGTCACGTCCTCCTGCAGCGGGGTCTCGTTCTCGTCGACGAGGGTGATGACGGTGGCGTCGAAATCGTGCTCGATGGTGAACATGCCTTCGAGCCTACGGGCGTGTCTCCGCCGCTTCAAGCGCCATGCGCCGCTTGTGGCGCCGATAGAGGAAGGGCGCGGCGAGCCGGTTGTAGGCGAAGCCGGCAAGGCCGCGCACGCCCGGCAGTCGCACGAGCCGCGCGAGCCAGCCATAACGCGGCAGCCGCTCCCAGATGAGGGCGAAGGCCTCCACCCCCGATACGATGCGCCCGTCCGGCAGCCGCGCGTGCAGACGCCGGGCCGCCTCATCGTCCGTCATCCGCCAGCCGCCAAGGTCGCTGGCGTTCAGATCGTCGAAGCGTAGCGGCGCGCCTGCGGCCTCGGCACTGCCCCTGTAGTGGTGGATTTCCGCCCGGCAGACAGGGCAGGCACCGTTGTAGAGGATGTGAACGTCGCTCATGGACGAAAGCGTAGGTCCGGTTTCCGGCCGGACCAGCCGCTTGGCAAAGTGCCGCAGGCGCGGTCACATGGCGGCGATCGGCGCTGGACCTGCGGTGCGCCAGCGTTAAGGCTGGCTCCGTGGCTGCGAGAGGCATGGCGATGATCCTTAGACGGACCCCTGTGGCGGTCCTCCTTGTGGGGATGCTTGCGCTTGCGGCCTGTGCAACGCCGCCTGCCGCCCCTCCGAAACCCGGAGAGTCGGTTTTTCCCGCGGTCTCGCCCGATCAGTTCCTCGCCGTCGCGCAAGATGTGGAGCCGGTGGCCGAGGCCGTGTGCCGCGCGGAAACCCCCGATCAGAACTGCGATTTCGCGATCCTCGTGGACCGGGACCCGCGCGTGGGCGCCAATGCCTTCCAGACGATCGACCGGTCGGGTCGGCCGATCATCATCCTGACGCTCGGGCTGGTGGCCATTCTGGAATCGCAGGACGAACTGGCCTTCGTGCTTGGCCATGAGGCCGGCCACCACATCGCCCGGCACATCCCGCAGCAACGCCAATCCGCCGCCGAGGGGGCACGCGTCTTCGGTGAGATCGCCATGGCCGGCGGCGGTAATGCGCGCGAGGTCGCCCGTGCCGCCGAGCTGGGCGCGGCGGTCGGAGCGCGCAGTTATTCGCGCAGCGCCGAGCTCGAGGCCGATGCCATCGGGACGCTGATCGCGTTTCGCGCGGGCTACGACCCGGTCGCCGGGGCGCAGCTGTTCACGCGCCTGCCGGAACCCGAGCTGCGGTTCCTGTCGACCCACCCGCCCAACGCCGAGCGTATGCGGGTCGTGCGCCGGACGCTGGCCGCGCTTCGCGGCGGCGGCTAGCCCCTTGATCTGCGTCAAGGCGGGTCGCTTCGCGCCGGCGCAGGCTGGCCTCAGTATCGACCGACTGCCACCTGACACGGAGGGCCGCTTGCCATGCAGGGTGACAAGACGCTGAAGAAACACGAAAACCTCATGAGCCGCATGGCCAGCACGCTGGGCGCGGATCTGGACGAGGCGGAGCTTCGCGGCGACCTGCCCCCAGAGGAGCGGTTCTCGATGCTGCTCTCCTGCACGGGATGCAGCGACCCCGAGGGGTGTCAGAAATGGCTCGACACGCACCCGTCGGCCGAGGCGGCGCCGGGCTATTGCCGCAACTCGGACCGGATCGCGGAGCTTGCGCGCTTCGATTGAGCGCTGGTCGGGGGATGAACCCATGAAAGATCACCACGTGCGCCCGCTGGGCGACGAAAAGCGGCATTACTGGCTTGCGCTGGGCATGGCGCAAGCCTCCGGCGCGGACCTGCAGCGCGCGTTGCAGGAGGGCCGCATCACCCATGGCGACTGGGCCGAGGTGGTCACACGCTGCCGCGGCTGCGCCTGGACGGAGGGCTGCGATTGCTGGCTTTCCGGGCAGGATTGTGGCGCGCCGGCATCCGTGCCGCAGGCCTGTCCCAACGCCGCGTTCTTCGAGGCCGTGCTGAGCGTCGCCGATCAGACGGACGAGCCGCCCGCCTCTTCCTGACACCAGCGCTCCGCCTCGGGCTTGCAGCCCACCGTCTCCCATGTGATGACCGGCAGATCGTAGGGGTGGAGCTCCGCGATCAGCGCGACCAGAGCGTCGCGTTTTGCTTCTGGTGTCTTGAACGTCGCCGCGACCTCCGCCTCCTCGGCGATCCCACCCTGCCAGTGAAACAGGCTGACCACGCCCGGCACGATGTTGGCGCAGGCCGCGAGGCGCATCTCGAGCGCCGCGCGGGCGAGCATCTGGGCCGTTTCGAGGCTGTCGCAGGTGGTGGAGACGTGGATCATGGCGTCACCCTGTCCGGTCCGCGACGACCCGGCCCCAGAGGTCGTAATCCGACGCTTCGTCCACCTCGACCTCGATCAGGTCGCCCGGCGCCAGCCGGTCGAAGCCCTCGTCGATGAAGAGATTGCCGTCGATCTCGGGCGCATCGGCGCGGGTGCGGCAGGTCGCGCCCTCCGCGTCGACCGCGTCGACGATCACCTCCATCCGCTGTCCGACCTTCGCCGCCAGCTTCGCCTCGGAGATCGCCTGCGCCTTTGCCATGAACCGGTGCCAGCGCTCTTCCTTCACCTCTTCGGGAACGTGGTCGGGCAGCGCATTCGAGCGCGCGCCGTCCACGTTCTCGTATTTGAAGCAGCCCACGCGGTCGAGCTGCGCCTCGTCCATCCAGTCGAGCAGCGTCTGGAACTCCGCCTCGGTCTCGCCGGGGTAGCCCACGATGAAGGTGGAGCGCAGGATGATCTCCGGACAGTCGCGCCGCCACGCCCGGATCTCGTCCAGCGTCCGCTCCGCCGCCGCCGGGCGCGCCATGCGCTTCAGCGTGTCGGGATGGGCGTGCTGGAACGGGATGTCGAGGTAGGGAAGCAGCCCGTTGGACCTGTCGGCCATCAGCGGGATCAACTCACGCACATGCGGGTAGGGGTAGACATAGTGCAAGCGAACCCAGCATCCGAGGGTGGATAGCCTTGTGGATAGATCGAGAATTGGAAACTTCTGTGTGCGCCCCTTCCAATCCGTTCCATAGGCCGACGTGTCCTGCGAGATCACGAGGATTTCCTTCACGCCCGAGGCCACCAGACGTTCCGCCTCGCGCATCACGGCATCGGCAGGGCGCGAATTCAGCCCCCCGCGCATGGACGGGATGATGCAGAACTTGCACTTGTGATCGCAGCCCTCGGAAATCTTCAGGTAGCTGTAATGCCGTGGCGTCAGCTTCACGCCCGCGGGCGGCAGGAGGTCGATGAACGGATCCGGCGCGGGCGGCACCGCGACATGGACCGCGTCGAGCACCTGCTCGTATTGCTGCGGTCCGGTGACGGCCAGAACCTTGGGATGCGCGCCGGTGATGTAGTCGGGCTCCGCGCCCAGACAGCCCGTGACGATGACCCGCCCGTTCTGCGTCAGCGCATCGCCGATGGCCTCGAGGCTTTCGGCCTTGGCGCTGTCGAGAAACCCGCAGGTGTTCACGATGACCGCGTCCGCGCCCGCGTAATCCGGCGAGATCGCGTAGCCCTCTGCCCGGAGGCGGGTCAGGATGCGCTCGCTGTCCACGAGCGCCTTGGGACAGCCGAGGCTGACCATGCCGATCCGGGGCTGGCCCGGGCGCGCGTCTTCGGTGAGGCGGGCGCGCGGCGCGAGGTCGGGACGAAGGTCTGGCGGGTTCTGTGTCATGGCCGGCGGCATAGCGCCTCCGGCGTGGTGTGGAAAGCCACCGCGTCGCGCGCGACGGCGATCCGTCGCCCAAGCGTCGCCGCGGGATCGCCTTTTGGGTGCACTGGCCGGCAATCTGTGGCTAAGTGCGGAAAAACGGGACGGGGCGCGCACGCGGGCGCGGCAGACATGCGCTGGATCATCAGGATAGCGGGTTTCATCGCCGTCATCGTCGTCTTGGGACTCGGCGCGCTTGTCGCCGTGCCGACGGAACGAGTCGCCGGGCTTGTGGCCGACCGGCTGAGCGCTGCGACCGGCCGCGCCGTCACCATGGACGGAGAGCTTCGGCCGACCCTGTTCCCCAGCCTCGGCATCCGGGTTGGCGATGTGAGCATCGGCAATCCCGACTGGGTGGAAGCGGGGCCGCTCCTGTCGGCGGAGCGGTTGGATGTCAGCGTCGAATGGGCGCCGCTTCTGCGCGGCGAGATTCGCCTCGACCGGGCCGAGTTCGTGGCCCCCCGGATCACGCTGGTGCGCGCCGCCGACGGAAGGGTCAGTTGGGATTTCGCGGAAGGCGAGGCGCCCGCGGCGTCCGTCGACGGCGCGCAGCCCGGGGCGTCCGACCGGGCGCCCGGGCCGTTCCTGATCGGTTTCGACCGCGCGGTCATCTCGGGTGGGGAGTTGCTTTGGATCGACGAGGCGGCACCGCAGACCGTCACGGTCACGGGACTCGATGCTGTGCTGTCGCTCCCCTCCGGCACCTCCCGCGCCACGCTGGAGGCTTCGGCCGATCTGGACGGGCGCAGGCTGGAGGCCGCGCTGGCCGTCGACGGTGTCGCGCCGCTTCTGGCCGGACAGGTGCGGCCCACCACGGCGGCGCTGTCATGGGATGGTGGACAGGCCTCCTTCGAGGGACGCCTGTCGCTGACGCCGGCGCTCGACGGGACCTTCGCCGTTGATGCGACGGATCTGAACCCGCTGCTGGCGATTGCCGGGGCCGCGATGCCCGCGCTACCCCAAGGTGCCGGGCGGGACCGTATCGCCGCGGAGGGGCAGATCACGCTCACCGATGCCGGGACGGTCCATCTTCGCGACGGCGTGGTGTCGCTCGACGACAACGAGCTTCGCGTCGCGCTGGACATGCAGCCGGGGGAGGAGCGCCCAACGGTCCGTGGAAGCGTGTCGGGCGGCGTCCTCACGGTCGCTTCGGCCACCGCGGCCGGAGCAGAAGGCTCCGCTTCGGGCGGAAGCGCGACCGGCCCCGCCGGCTGGCCCTCGGACCGGATCGACGTCTCGGGCCTCTTCGCGGCGGACGCCGAGATCGCCTTGCGCCTCGGAGGGGTCCGGCTCGACACCGCGCAGCTGGGCGCGGTGGAGCTGAACGCCGCATTGAACGATGGGCGGGTCGTCTTCGAGATCGGCCGCGTCGAGGCCTATGGCGGGCGGCTGGCCGGCCAGTTCGTCGTCAACGGACGGAGCGGGCTTTCGGTGGGTGGCGACCTGATCCTGACGCAGGTGCAACTTGCCCCGCTGCTGTCGGAGTTCGCGGGCTACGACCGGCTGGAAGGCACCGGAAGCGCAAGTCTGCAATTCCTCGGCGTCGGAAACGACGTGGGCACGATCATGTCCGGTCTCGAAGGGCAGGGCGATTTCGCCTTTGGAGCGGGGGCGATCACGGGCTTCGACCTCGCCGGCATGATCCGCAACTTCGACACCTCGTTCAGGGGGGAGGGCGCGCGCACCGTCTATGACAGCATCAGCGCCAATTTCACCATCGACGACGGTGTCTTGCGAAACGACGACCTGGTGCTCAATGCGCCATGGGGCGGGGTCGAAGGGACGGGACGCGTCGATCTGGGCGCGCGAAGCGTCGACTACCGCGTCATTCCGGCCGTGATGCGCAACGAGGCGGGCGAGGCCGGTCTCGCCGTGCCGATCCTCGTGTCAGGGCCATGGTCCGGCCTGCGCTTCCGGCCCGATCTCGAATACCTCGCCGAGCAGGAATTCCTTGAACAGCGCGACCGTCTGACTGCAGAGGCCGAGGCACGGCTGGCCGAGGAACGGGAGCGGCTGGAGCAAGATCTTCGCGACCGCGCGAGCGAGCTTCTGGGGACCCAGACTGACACCGGCGAGGCGGGCGACGGAGCCGCCGGTGCCCTGCAGGACCGTCTGTCGGAGGAAACCGAGAACGTCCTGTCCCGTCTTCTTGGCGGCGGCGACAGCTCCAGCGAAGAGGCAAGCGAATGATCTTACGCGGTTTTCTCGTTCTGTGTCTTGCGGTCCTGACGGGTTGCGGCGGTGACGGCCGGACGGACGCCACGGTCGACAGGGCGCGGGCGGCGCCGTCTCTCTATCCCGGTGAGACACCGCAGATGCGGGCGCTGATCGAACGCTACGCGGATGTCCACGGCATCCCGGAGGACCTGCTGCACCGGGTGATCCAGCGTGAAAGCGACTACCGCGCCGATGCGCGGGCCGGACCCTACTGGGGCCTGATGCAGATCCTGCCGCAGACCGCGCGCACCATGGGGTTTCGCGGCGATCCCACCGAGTTGCTCGACCCGGAGGTGAACCTGACCTATGCCGGGCGCTACCTCAGGGGCGCGTGGATCGTGGCGGATGGCGATATCGACGAGGCCGTGGGGTGGTACGCGCGGGGCTACTACTACGCCGCGCGCGACCGGTGCCTGCTGGTGCAAACCGGCCTGAAGGACCGCGAACTGGGCCGAGGCTGCCGCTAGGGTCAAGCACCTTTGCACCTGCGCTCGGCGCATCGGATCCCCGTTCATTCGACGCTGCGGATGCCCGCATCCGTCATGACAACCGATCGGGATGTTCCTAGGGTGCGCCATGAAGCCCAAGATTCTCACGACGCTGCCTGAATATACACGCGCGCTCTTCGTGAAAGACGCCATCGCGGGTGTGACGGTTGCCATGGTGGCCTTGCCGCTCAGCCTCGCGATCGCGATTGCCTCCGGGGCCGATCCGTCGACCGGCCTCGTCACCGCGATCGTCGCGGGTTTCCTGATCTCACTTCTGGGTGGCAGCCGGGTTCAGATCGGGGGGCCGACAGGGGCATTCATCGTCATCGTCTTCAGCGTGATTGCGGAGCATGGCTATGACGGGCTGGTCATGGCCACGTTCATGGCGGGTCTGATCTTGCTGATTGCCGGATACTTCCGGGCGGGAAATCTCATCCGCCTCGTTCCCGAGCCGGTCATAAACGGCTTCACGATCGGCATCGCCGTGATCATCGCGACAAGCCAGCTGAAGGATCTTTTCGGACTGAGTGTGGCCGAAGTTCCGGCGGAATTCCTGAACAAGATCGACGTGCTGTGGGCCGCCCGTCCGACGTTTTCGGCAGCTTCGGCCCTGATCGGCCTCGGAACCATGGTGCTGATCGTCGTCTTCCGCCGTGTCGCGCCGAAATTGCCGGGGCTGATCGCAGCGGTGGCCGTCACGTCCGCGATCGTGGCGTTTGCCGATCTGCCGGTCGACACCATCGGGTCGCGATTCGGAGACCTGCCCAATACCCTTCCATGGCCCGCGCTGCCGGATTTCAGTTTCGGCAGGGTGATCGAATTGCTTCCGTCCGCTCTCATCATCGCGTTTCTCGCAGGCGTTGAATCGCTCTTGTCGGCGATGGTGGCCGACCGGATGATTGCCGGGCGGCACCGACCGAATGCCGAGCTGTTGGCACAGGGCGCGGCGAACATCGGATCATCGCTTTTCGGCGGGTTGCCCGCGACGGGAGCCATCGCGCGCACGGCGACCAACGTTCGGGCGGGTGGCAAGACCCCCGTGGCGGGGCTGGTTCATGCCGTGACGATCCTGCTCGTCATGCTGGTGGCATCACGCCTTATCGGCTATCTGGCGATGCCGGCGCTGGCAGGTCTGCTGATCCTCACCGCATGGAACATGAGCGAACCCCACAAATGGCGCGGCTATCTGGCGGAGCGCAAGTCCGACATCTTTCTTCTGGCCCTGACGATGATCCTGACTGTTGTCGCGGATCTTGCGGTCGCCATCGGGATCGGGGTCGCGCTGGGGCTGGCATTCCGGCTGCAACGCCGCAATGTCCCGCCCTCCGACTGGTCCGACCCGGACCGATAGAGCAAAGCGGGCAGAGCCCCCGTGTCAGAGCAAAGCGGGCAGAGCCCGCGTGTCGCGATCACGGCTGTTGCTGCCGTCCGTGGCATCGATGCCACCGTACCGGAACAGCACCTTGGCCAAGGTGTCGTCAGCGCCGCCTGTCGCGACGCGCACTCATCGGCTGGAAGGCCACGCCCACATGCGCGTCGCAATAGGGTTTGCCCTGCTGCACCGGCAGGCCGCAGAAATAGAAGTCGTCCGTGGCCGGGTCGCCGATGGGCCATTTGCAGGTCCGTTCGGTCAGCTCCATCAGGGTCAGCCTCTTGGCCGATTTCTCGATCTCGCTGACCTTGGCCAGTGCCTCGGGCGAGATTTCGTTGGCCGAGGGTTGCGGCGGCAGCGGCTGGCCGGCGGGAATGATCGCCTTGCGCGTGGAGGCGGCGGCCCGGGGCGGCGCGGCGGGGGCGGGATCGTCAACCAGCGCCTCGGCGGTGCCGAGCTGCGCCTCCGTCGCCT